>CBFGOJ010000014.1:0-91902 GCA_965650365.1 uncultured Fluviicola sp.
AACATTTGAACATTTGAACATTTGAACATTTGAACATTTGAACATTTGAACTATTCAACGAGAAAGTAGAAATCCCGGAGTAAAAAAAATCCTCTCCGAAACGAAGAGGATTTTTCTACTAGTTCAATTACTTGTTATTACTCTGCTAACGCAGACTAATTATCGAAAGCAGTGCTTTCTCTTATTTAATCGTTCCCATTGGGCCGAAATCAATCAGTTCCACATAGAAAACCAATGTTGAGAATGGCGGAATGGTATTCGGATCCGGAGAATCTTTTCCGTAAGCCATGTTTTGAGGAACGTACAATTTGTATTTCCCTCCTTTTTTCATGTATGGAATACCAACTGTCCAGCCCGGGATTACGCTTCCAAGGTTAAATACCGGAATCTGCGGTCCTTCCAAAGACGATTGCAAAGTTGCCCCTTCTGTATTCATCAATACATAATGAGCTTTCACATCACTTGTGGCTGTAGGACTTCCTCCTGTTCCTGCCTGGACCGTTTCCAGGTACAAACCGTTGGGTAATTCCTGAATACCGGCAATCTGCTTGATTTTAGCAAAGAATACTGTTTCCTTCTTGGTAACTTGTTCCATCACACGTGTATTGACCTTTACCATAAAGTCTTTCAGCATCTGATCTTTCAATTCCTTTTTGATCAGGGTATCTTTTTTCTCCAATCCAAGGCTAAAACCGTAAACCAAATACTCTTTATCAAATTCGTTGTAAGATTTTGCCTGTACCCAGCTTGTTTTAAACATTCCTCCGATGAATTTACCAATACATAAAGACGCATCTTTTACATACTTCTCATTGAATTCCTGCTGACCTTCTCCCAATAGATTCTGAATGGTTGTCTGACAAGCCGGATCGAATGCTTTCTCATTTTCCAAACCGGCTTCAAATCCTTTCAAAATTTGATCTTTGTCGTATTTCGCAAAATTCGGGTCCTGCAGCAATTGTGCTGCATTATCAGCTCCCATCAGGTAGGAAATACGTTGTTTTGGTGTATCTAAAGGCAATACTTTTCCAGTTTCTTTATCATCTCCGCATGCAAATGTAACTGCCAGAAGCAGGGAGGCCAGGATCATTTTTTTCATCTTAATTGTTTTCAATTCCCAATAATTCCACATCAAAAATAAGCGCCATAAACGGCTGAATTGCTCCACCCGGATGCGGTTGTGCTCCGTAAGCAAGTTCTTGCGGAATGTACAAACGGTATTTAGATCCAACAGGCATCAATTGCAAAGCTTCTGTCCAGCCTTTAATTACCTGGTGCACTCCGAAAGTTGCAGGAATTCCTCTGGTGATTGAACTATCAAAAACAGTTCCGTCGATCAAAGTTCCGTGATAATGAACATTTACCGTATCGGTACTTGTTGGTTTTGGTCCGGTACCCAATTCTACGACTTCGTATTGCAGACCGGAAGCAGTTGTTGTAACTCCTTCTTTTTTCTCGTTTTCAGCAAGGAAAGATTCTCCCTCTGTTTTAACTGCTTCAAATTTTGAAGCGCTGGTTTCCTGGATATATTTTTGAATGATCCCGTTCGCTTCTTCAGGTGAATACTTCATTGTTTTCCCTTGAAAAACATCTGAAATTGCTTCCGCCATAACCGCCGGATCAATTCCACCTAAATCTTGCTGCATTAAACTATCTGCAACGCTTAAACCAATACAATAGCTAACTGCTTGAATATCTTGTGACATGCTTAATTAATTTGGTGCAAAGATAATTCATAATTATGAATGCCGAATTACGAATTACGAATGGTTTCCAAAAATTGGTTGATTCATCGTTTAGAGCTCCTTAAAATGAAAGGATTCTTATGTTCCATTTTATTTTTTTTACCTTAGTAAGCGAAAACCGAACAACTTTTTCTATTACCAATACGCAATCAATTACTATGAAATTTACCTGCTTACTTCTATCACTTTTTACGGTTTTGAATTCATTTTCTCAGAGTTCCACTTATGAACAAAGTAGAAAAAGCTACGATGAAGGCGATTACAAAAAATCTATTGAATTGGCGTCGAAACTTATCGAATCCAACACTAATGATTGCAAAGCATATGCTCTCAGGGGAAGTTCGTATAAGGAACTGGATGAATTAGCTTTAGCCATGAATGATTTGCTTATTGCTGTGAAGTGTGACTCTACGCAAGCGGATGCTTTTGGCCAACTTGCTCATGTTTACAGTTTATACGGAGATATTGAAACGGCAATTTTGACATACACCAAAGCTATATCACTTGACAAGACCGATGGAGAAAACTATTTGGATCGCGGTCTGTGTAAAAAAGAATTAGCCAGGTATGATGAAGCCGTCAGCGATTTATTGATTTCCATTTCCCTGGATTCAACTATTCAGGACGCCTATGGAATTTTGGGGGAAGTTTATCTTCGTACCGCAAAATATGAAGAAGCATTCAAGGCATTTAACAAATCCATTTCGATTTCTCCCAATGCATTAAATATCACTCTTTCGGGAGTAGCCCAGGCAAATCTTGGAAATTTCAACGAAGCAATTGATTTGTTTACAAAAGCGTTGAAGTATGATGATGTGCCTAAATCCAGTATTTACATTTATCGGGGCGAGATCTATGTTCGCTTATTGAAAAAAGAAGAAGCCTGCAGTGATTTTGAGAATGCTTATAAATTGGGTGATATAGAAGGAAGGGAATTGCAAAAAAAGCACTGTCAATAGCGAAATAATCCGGAATCGATCCCGGTGGAATTTATTCCGTTCTTCTTCTCATTCAAAAAGCCTTTTTTCCATTTTAATGTTCCCTCGTTCATACACTCCGCGTTCCAATTCAATTTCCACGAATCCATATTTTCGATACAAATGAATGGCCGGCGCCAGGATCGTATTGGAATATAAAATGAGTTTTTCGATCTGTTTTTGTTTCGCAAATTCCAGGCAATGATCCATCAATAATTTCCCGACACCCAATCCGCGGGCATTTTTGGCAACGGCCATTTTCCCCAATTCAAAAATGGGTCCGGTCTTTTTTAACAGGGAAGCAGTTCCGATTATCTCTTCACCCTTTTTCGCAAAGAAGATAAAACCTCCTTTATCCAGAATGTATTCCTGCGGATTGGAAAGTGAAAGCCTGTCTCCTTCTTCGATATGGAAATATTCCTCCAGCCACTCGTAGTTAAGGGTTTTAAGGTGCTCTTTTAATTCCGGAGAATACGGGATGATTTCGATTTGCATCAAGCAAAGTTATCAGAATTCAATTATGATTGGTACGCGATGCATCGCGTACGTACATGTAATTTCACATTGGTAATTTGAAATTATTTCAATGCCTGTTCAATATCTTCCCAAATATCTTCCGGATGTTCCAATCCGATGCTTAAGCGCACCAACCCGTCTGAAATGCCAACTGCTTCACGCTCTTCCGGTTTTAGTTTACTGTGTGTTGTGGATGCCGGATGTGTTGCAATGCTTCGGCTGTCGCCCAAATTGGGTGTTAAGGAAAATAAATTCAATTTATCGAGGAACCTGCGTCCTGCTTCCAAACCGCCTTTGATTTGAAAGGTCACAATTCCACCACCGTATTTCATTTGGTCTTTGGCAATTGCCTGTTGCGGATGCGAATCCAAAAACGGGTATTTCACCCATTCAACCTGCTGAATTTGCTCTAAACGTTTGGCGATCTCATATGCCTGTGAGCAGTGTTTTTCCATTCTCAGATGCAATGTTTCCAGTGATTTGGAAAGAATCCATGCATTGAATGGAGATAAAGCCGGGCCGCTGTGACGCGCGAATCCCTGGATTTGAGCAATGATTGCTTTGGTGGAAACGATCAATCCGCCCATAACTCTTCCCTGTCCATCGATGTATTTGGTAGCAGAATGAATGACAATATCTGCTCCCAGTTTAATAGGCTGCTGTAAAACCGGCGTTGCAAAGCAATTGTCTACAACCAGCAAAACGTTTTTTGCCTGACAGATTTTCGCCAATCTTTTGATATCGATAATGTCTAAACCGGGATTGGAAGGTGTTTCGATGTACACGATCTTCGTTTCGGGTTTGATCGCTTTTTCGTAGCCTTCGTAATCGATTGCGTCCACGTAGGTAGTTGTAATTCCCCATTTCGGGAGAATATTTACGAATAACTGATGCGTAGACCCAAAAACAGATTTGGAAGAAACAATGTGATCTCCGTTCTGAAGCAAAGCCGCAAAAGTGGTAAAAACCGCAGCCATTCCTGTTGCTGTAGCCCAAGCTGCTTCTCCGGCTTCCAAAATCGCTATTTTTTCAAGTAATTCGTCTACGTTCGGATTGGAATAGCGCGAATAAATATTTGCTTCGATCTCGTCTGAAAAAGCTGCACGCATCTGCTCCGCATCGTCAAATACGTAACTGGATGTGAGGTATAAAGGAACACTATGCTCAGCTTCCTGCGAGCGCTCATTTTGTATGCGAATTGCTAATGTTTCGTTTCTGTAATTATTCATACTAACTGTCTGACTTCGGTTTGAATGTTTATTTGCGGACTTAAGGATGCGGAAACGGAACAATATTTTTCATGGCTTAGTTTAACCGCTGCCTTAGCTTTTTCCAAATCCACTTCTTTGTTGAATGAGAATACCAGGTGAATGGTCTCAAATGAAGCAGGAACTGCATCCTTTCTACTTGCTTCAATAGTCACTTCATAGAAAGTTACGTTCTGCCGTTGTTTTTGCAGGATCAACAAGGTGTCGATCGACATGCAGCCGGCCAGAGAACTTGCCAATACTTCCATGGGTCGCAGGCCTTTGTTCTTTCCGCCAATTTTCTCGGAAGCATCCATTTTCAAAATACTTCCGGATTCATTGCTCACTTCCAGTACAAAAGGAGCTTCGGTCAGTTTTAAGTTTAATTTCATGTCAATTCTTCTATTAATTGAGTGGACTCAGAAGCTGAAAATTGAGACTGATCATCCAGGGAAACACTTTCCGGAATAACAGCCAGGAAATAATCAGAAGCATCATTCCAGTTTTGTTTCTGAAGCTCTTTGGACGAGATAAATCCAATTTTGTAGCTATGAGACTGCCCGGAATACGTTTCCAATGTTTCGATGAATTCAATCTGATCCAACTTTTCTTGTGTTGTTGCACTCAAATAGATTTTCAGGGAGAAATTGTTCTCAAAATTCAAAACTTCTTCCGTTTTCGACTTCTTGTATTCATAAGCGTAATCGAATTGCAAAGCCGAAATATCCGAAAGGACCGCACTCGCAGTTGGATGACTTCCCGCACCTTTACCCAGGAATAACTGTTTATCGGAAAACAATGCTTCTACAACTACCGCGTTGAACTCATTCTCCACATTGAATGCAAAATGATTGTTCGGAATTAAATGCGGGGCTACAAAACCAATGACCTGGTTATTGATCCGCGTTCCGAAAGCCAGTAATTTGATCTTCAATCCTTTTTCACGGGCATAAACGGCGTCCCAGTCCTTCAACTGACGGATTCCGTAATTCCAAACCTCATCCTGCTTTGCAGTAAATCCGAAAGCGTGTTTCAATAATAAAACCAGCTTGTATTTTGCGTCAAAACCATCCACATCGGACGTTGGATCTAATTCGGCAAAACCAAGATCCTGAGCATTCTTCAATGCATCATCAAAGGATTCACCTTCCCCGGTTTTTGTAAGGATGTAATTCGTGGTACCGTTTACAATTCCGTTGATATTGGAAAGCGAATCGTTGTTGTAATACTCTTCCAGGTTCCTGATAATTGGGATAGAACCACCCACAGATGCTTCATACAGGAAAGAAACATTGTTCTCTTTTGCCAGGGAAACCAATTCATCCAGGTAATAAGCAATCAGTTTTTTATTGGCAGAAACCACGTGTTTCCCGGATCTCAATGCTCGGGTTACAATTTCATACGCCGCTTCGGAATCGTTGATCAGTTCCACAACTACGTTTATTTCTTCATCGTTCAAAATGCGATCCGCATCCGTGCTGAAGTAGTTTGAATCAATGATGCGTTTTTTACTTAAATCTTTGATCACGATGTGTTTGATGGATGCCTGAAGCAAGGTCGTTCTGTTTAATACTTCATACAATCCCGTTCCTACACATCCGAAACCGAATAATCCTATTGTGAGTTGTTTTTTCATCTTAGTTACTTTTTAAAAATTGTTTAATGTGGGTGGTTAATGTTGCTGTTTCTACCAGGAATCCATCGTGACCAAAATCGGACTGTAAACGAATGAGTTTGGAGTTCGGCAGCTTCTCTGCGAGTTCTTCCTGTTCTGAGATCGGGAATAAAAGATCTGAATCAATTCCGATTACGAGAGCAGGCATGATGCATTGCTCAAAAACCTTTTCGTCCCTTTCCCGGAATACGTTGTGTGAATCCATTGCTTTTGACAAAATCCAATAACTGAAGGCATTGAAGCGTTTTGCCAGTTTTTCTCCCTGGTATTTCTGATAAGAACTTGCCTTGAAATCGTCAAACACCTCGTGATTTTCTTCACTTTGAGTGATCTTGTACCCTTGATAGCTTCGATAACTCAACATCCCGATTGCTCTTGCTGCTTTCAAACCTGCTTCACCTCCGTTTTGCTCTTTGCTGTAGTATGTCGGGTCGGCCTGGATGGCCATGCGTTGGGCTTCGTTAAAAGCAATTCCGAATGGCGAATGCTTCACATTTGTTGCAATGGGAATGATGTGATCTACTTTACCAGGAATCAGTAAAGACCATTCCAGCAGCTGCTGGCCTCCTAAAGATGCACCGATCAGCACGTGGATCCGTTCTATTTTCAATTCTTTGCGAACCAGTTCCAAACACGCAGCCATATCTCGAATAGTGAGAACCGGGAAGGAATCAAACTGTTCTTCAGCCGGTAATTCTTCGCTCAGCGGACCAGTTGATCCGTAAGCACTTCCGGGAACATTTACCGCTGCAATGAAATAATCTTCCGGATCAAAACATTTCCCTTCACCGAATAAATCGCCCCACCATTCCTGTACGCGGTGATTTCCTGTCAATGCATGACAAACCCAAACCACGTTTGAACGATCTGCATTCAAAGTTCCCCAGGTTTGATAAGCCAGTGAAAGATTGGATAGTTTTTTTCCTGATTCTAAAAGGAATTCAGAACCGAGTGAATAAATATGCTGTACCGGATGAAATCCCTTTTCGCTTTCGCGAACCGAATAATTTGTTGACATGTAAAAATGTGTTGTAAATGAAAAACTGAGTTGACTGAAGAATTAACAGCAACAACAACACATTTGATCAGAAGTAAAATTGAAAGAAGTTATCCGAAGGTTCGGAAGAAGATTTGGAATGTAATTGTTTGCACTTTTCATAACACCATTTTATATTCGTCGGATACACTTTGTATCAAACTCGGAAGTTGGCACCGGTTTTCCAATCCGTCCGAACTATTCGGAAGAACTTAAAGTTGGTTGCCAGAGGGTCAAAAAGTCCGTCTCTCGCCTCTTCTGTATAAACTATTTGTATTCTCGCTTAGAATTACGGGGCAAATATTCTTAAAAGATTTCGATAAAAGCAAATTTCCTTGAAAAAAAGTTCAATTGGTTCAAAAGTTCAATGGCTCAAACTATCACTTAACTTAAACAGTTTTGAACATTTGAACGGTTTAACTTTTGAACTATCTAGCACTCTGAAATATTCACCGAAATATTCGTCGCCAATCCGCCATCGGAAGTTTCCTTGTATTTTGAATTCATGTCCAAAGCGGTTTCCCACATGGTTTTGATAACTCCGTCCAATGAAACTTTTGCGGTATCGGGATCTCCCTGTAAAGCCAACTGACAGGCCGTAATAGCTTTAATTGCGCCCATTGTGTTGCGCTCAATACATGGAATCTGTACCAAACCGCCAATCGGGTCGCAGGTCAATCCTAAATGGTGTTCCATAGCTATTTCTGCTGCCATCATTGCCTGGTCCGAATTTCCTCCCAAACATTCTGTCAGAGCAGCAGCGGCCATTGCGGATGAAACTCCGATTTCAGCCTGGCAACCACCCATTGCAGCAGAGATTGTAGAGCGTTTTTTGAAAATACTTCCGATTTCGGCAGCAACTGTCATGAAACGCACAATGTCTTTCTCGTCCGTTCCGCCGGCAAAGCAGACATAATACATCAAAACCGCCGGAATCACTCCTGAAGCACCATTTGTAGGAGCGGTAACAACTCTGCCGAATGCCGCATTTTCTTCATTCACGGAAAGCGCAAAACAACTCACCCAATTCAATGTGTTTTGAAAAATATTACTGGTGGACTGGATCTGTTTGATGAAATCTTTGGAGTCTTTGCAGGCAATTCCATTAAGTAATCTTCGACTCATTTCGTAAGCTCTCCGCTTCACATTCAAACCTCCGGGAAGTGTTCCTTCCGTATTCACACCTCTGTAAACGCAATCGCGCATGACGTTCCAGATTTCCAGGCAGCCGGCTATGGTTTCTTCCTGTGATCTCCAGGTCAATTCGTTTCGCATCACGATTTCAGAAATCCCCACTCCCTGCTCGTCACAATATCTTTTCAGATCTGCTGCGGTTTCGATAGGAAAAGGCAAACTGCTAACAGAATCGTCAGAAAAAGTGGTTTCTTCGCCCTCCTTTACAACAAATCCGCCGCCAATGGAATAATAAGTATGTGATTCCTGTGATCCGTCCATCATCGTTACTGTCAAAGTCAAAGCATTCGGATGCCCCGGCAGCGACTTATCAAAATGGAAGATCAAATCCGTTTCAGGCTCAAAAGTAATGACTTGTTCCCCACAGATTTCCAGTGTTTTTGTTTGATGGACCTTTTCAAATTTCGGGTCGATCGTATTGACAGCAATTGTAACTGGATCTTCTCCCATCAATCCCAAAAGAACAGCAATATCTGTTCCGTGTCCTTTTCCTGTTTTGGCTAAAGAACCATATAGATCTACATGAATCCGTTTGATTTCTTTGATCCCGGGATTTACTTTATACAAATTGATAAATTGCTGTGCTGCTCTCCAGGGTCCCATTGTATGAGAGCTCGAAGGACCTACTCCGATCTTGAAAATATCAAAAACACTAATTTGTTCCATTGGGTGAGTTTACTTAAAGGCAAGGATAAGCAAAGATCTTACTTTACCAGCCTTTACAAAGGTAAGTTTTCAGTACGGAATTGTTAAGAATTACTCGTTAAATGAGTTTAAATAAAACGTTGTTGCTTGATTTTATCAATTACCTAACAAAAACCCATTCGGAATCCGAAGACTGCTTTTCATCAAATGAATAGCCGTCCACGTTGTAACCCTTCAAGTCTTCCGTTTTAGTCAGTTCATTTTGAATAATATATCTCGCCATTACTCCGCGAGCATGTTTTGCAAAGATCATAATCACTTTGTATTCTCCGTTTTTAAACTCTTTAAAGACTGGAGTAACCACCGGATTTTTGATTTTCTTCCACAAAATTGCCCGGTTATACTCTGCAGAAGCCAGGTTAATAATCGCTTCTCCCTTTTCTGTTTCTTTCAAGAGTGATTTTGTCAATTTATCTCCCCAAAACTGGTACAAACCTGTCACTCCTTCTTTGATCTCCAGGCGTGTTCCCATTTCCAAACGATACGGATGTATCAAATCCATTGGTTTCAACAAGCCGTACATTCCTGATAGGATACGCAAATCTTTCTGTGCTTTCTCCAGTTCTTTTGGAGAAAGGGTTTCAGCATCCAATCCTTTATAAACTTCACCGGTAAACAAAAAAGCCGCGGGTTTCACGTCATCCGTTGGTTCGGAAGACAAATGCCAGGATTTATTTCTATTCACATTCAATTCAGCAATGTCTTTTGAAACATGCATCAATTCCATAATATTCTTCGCTTTCATCTTTTTCAGCTTTCCAACTAAAGATTTTGCTTCTTTAGAAAATGCAGGCTGTGTGAAATCAAATTTTGGGAATTGACAGTTTTCGTTGATCGATTTTGCAGGAGAAATAAGAATTTTCATACTAAATTTTGCTTTGCCCAAAAATACGCTGAAAAAATTGAATTGGTTTTCTCATAAACGAAAATCGCCTCCAGCATAAACTGAAGGCGATTTTTGTGAATAGCGTTTAGGTTTTTACTATTTCAGCAAGGTAACATGGCCGTCTAGTTCCTTCTTTTTATCACTCGATTTGTATTTTACTTTAATTTTCCAGATATAGGTGCCGTCCAGGAGTTGCTTATCGTGATAAGTGCCATCCCAACCTTCTTCGTAATTCAACGATTCAAAAATGAGTTCTCCCCATCGGTTGAAAATGGACAAATGATAGCTGTTCACATCAAATCCGGTAGTTAAAACGGGCTTGAAGACATTGTTAAATTCATCACCGTCCGGTGAAAACGCATTCGGAACATAATAAATCAAATCTTCTCCGACGTGAACTGTTTGGGAAATAGAATCTCTACAGCCATCGACACTTATGGCAATTAAATGCACTTCATAAGTAGCAGATTCTTCATCCGGGAAAACGTGTGTTGGATTTTCAGCAGTACTTCCACCCGATCCGTCTGAGAAATTCCAGGAATAAGTGTCTGCACCATAAGAACTATTGAAGAAATTCACGAAAGTATTCGAAGTCTCCAATTCTGTTGGTGTCATATCGAAACCTGCAATCGGATTTGGATATACGCATAAGAATGTTGGTTTAGTTCCTGTATTGGTACATCCTTCCGGAGTTGAAACAGTCAGCGTTACATCGTAACAACCGGGTTCCCACAATTCCAGGTCAACAGTACCACAACTGTTGTATTGATCTCCGTTTGAAAGCGTCCATTGACAGTTATTCAAATTTCCTGTCGACAAGTTTGTAAGCTTCGTAAGCAAAGGAGAACAACCTGCTACTTCTGTTGCAGAAAAATCGACCTGTGGAGTCGGAACAAAAATCACCTGAATAATATCCGTATTTGTACAACCATTTGCATCCGTTCCAACAACTGTATAATTCAATGTGCTTTGAGGTTGAAATGCAACGCCATCAATTACAGAATTATCCCATACATAGCTCACAGCACCTTGTCCGGATAAAGTAGTTGAGAAACCTTCACAAACAGAATGATCAACTCCTGCAGAAACAACAGGTAAATCCCAAACTCTTACCAGGACATTGGTTCCAACTAAATTCGAACACATGGAGACAGAACCTTCCTGCACGGATATCAATTGGTAATTATAATCCCCTGAAATGTTTGTCGGAACCGAAATAGTAGATTGTCCGGAAGCTGAAACGAGTGTCTGCGGAGCCCCGCTATTGATTGAATAAGTAAATGTAAACGGGGAAACTCCATTCGTCCCGTTAAAGACTACAATCGGCTGAGTTTCATTCAGACATAAGCTGGTATCTCCTGAAATAGTTGCGTTTGGCAATGGATTAACGATAATAGTTGCCACACCTGCCTGATTTGCTGTACAAACTGTTGAAGAGCCATCCTGCACACTCTGCAGTGTGTATACGAAGTTTCCAACTGTATTTGACGGTACTGTTATCGTCACAATATTGGAACCATTTAAAGTGCTGATCGTTTGTTGAACTCCATTCATTGTATAAGTAAATGTGTAAGGTCCAACTGTATTTCCCCCGGTAAAAGTTACCTGTGGCTGATTCGAAAACTGACAGATCGTTGCATCTCCGGTTAAGGAAGCAGTGGGAAGGTCGTTTACCACTACATTCACTACCCCCTGCTGCAGATTCAAACAGCCTGTTGCGCCTGCATCCTGAACACTTATCAAACTATACTGATGATTGCCTGCTACGTTGGTCGGAATCGGAATGGTAGCTACTCCGGCAGCATTCGATACGATCTGAACAGCCGCTCCACCATTGTATGAATAATTAAAAGTGTAAGGTGCTGTTGCATTTGCACCGGTAAAAGTAACTATTGGCTGCGCATCGTTCAGACAAACAATTGCATCACCTGAAATTACGGCTGTAGGCATTGGATTTATGGTCAATGTTCTGATATCCGTATTGGTACATCCGGCAGCGCTGGTCCCTGTAGCAGTGTAACTTGTTGTCACAGCCGGAGTAACCATTGTTCCATTAGGTACATTCGCCCCCCAGATATAATTCACTGCATTTCCGGTTGCCAGCATCATCATTTGATCTCCGGCACACATAGCAGCATCAACTCCTGCATCAACCGTTGGCAGCGCATTGATAGTTAGCTGAGTGGTTATTACACCATAACAGGGCACTGAAGGAGTAAACGAAATGGTGTACAATTGAGAGGTTGTGGTTGTACTTGTTGACAAATCGATCACACCGGTATTTGGGTTAATGGTAACCGTTGCAGGAGCAACACTGTAGGTTCCTGCAACAGCAGTTGAAAGTGTTGGCGCAGGATCTGCTGCATCCATGCAATAATCCGGATTCGGATAAGTGACCGTGTAAGGATTGGAAGGATTGACTGTAACGAGCACCTGATCTGTAGCCAAACACCCGTTTGCATCTGTTCCGGTTACGGTATAATTTTGTGTGGCAGCTGCAGCAAAAGCAACGCCGTCTGTTACTCCGTTATCCCAAGTAAAATTTGATCCGATTGTTCCCGCAAGAGTTACATTCTGACCTGCACAAACCGTTTGGTCCGGTCCGCCATTAATCATCGGAGTGAAAACGTTTACTGTAATAGGTGCGGACTGGCATAAAAGAACACCGTTATTGTCGTATAACCCAGCCACGAAAACCGTATCGCTGAAAACCGGAATGGTTACCGTATTGGAAGATGGTGTATTACTTCCCGGAATATCCCACCCAATATTGGTTGTTAAACAAGGACCTGCGTTGATGAAAATGTTATCCAATCCCCAGTTGTCGCAACAGTTACCGGAAGAATTCAACTGAATCCATCGAAATATTGTATTTGTTGTTGCGGCGGCTGCAGGAATTGGAATGGAGAATGGACTCCAATTTGTATAAGCTGTTGCTCCGTTAATAGAAGCATTTCCACCAGGATTCGCTCCCAACTGGAATCCCCATGGACTGAAATAAACAAACTCCACCCAGGTTGCTCCACCGTCCAAACTGTATTGGATGGAAACACCTTCATCTTGTTCGTCCGGACCTTCGCAAGGAACAGGTCCGCCCTGCACCGCGTATCTCATTTCAAAATCGAGCGTTCCACCGGAACAAACGTCGAAACTGGCACTGGTTATGTTTGGTGTTCCAACCGCTGTTGACGCCCAAAAATAAGGCGTATTGTCCATTGATGGCCCACACAAAACACCATAGTTTGCCGCTCCGGAAGTTGACCAGCCTGCAGGAAGTGCATTGTTGTTAAAATCAAAGGCCTGGTTTGCCTGTGTTACTGTTCCGGCAGCCGTTAGCGTAACGACAGTTCCCGGACACACTGTTAATGGATTGGGTCCAGCGATCGAGACCTGGCACGTTTGTGAATACCCAGTTAGAATACTGAGCATACACATTACAAGTAATGTTGCTTTCATAGTAAGTCGTAATAAATGAATAAGAAGAAGCGATCAATAGTCTTCGTTCAGCGAGGCTGAATTACTCGACGATCAAATTTTCAATTCGTAGTTCCTGGAAATTCCATGCTCCCGAAAAATTGGGATTACGTAAGTAGACTTTAGTTTTGTCATCAGACCCGCACGAAGCTGAATAAACCTGGTTTGGCGACAAACTAACATAGTAGAGTGTTTCGTCACTGCCATTGCATCCGGCACAGCCTTCAGCGAATTGAGTGACTATATTAAATCCGACATGCAAAGCATTATTTGTCAGGTTCTCAATTTTTAAAAAAGCAAATTGATAAGCTTGTTTCCCAATTTCAACGTCACAGTCCCCTCGCACATAAGATATTTTTAATTGTGGAGTGGTAATGAGCGAAAGCTCCTCCTGTGAAAACGCTGTCGAACTAAAAAGAACGCATGCAGCGATACTTTTGGTCCATTTTAACAGATCCCTTTTCATAATCTAACAGTTAGTAGTCATTGGTCTACATTAGTAGACAAATGTTTGTTAATAGATGCGTGTTTTAATAATTCGTCAATAGTAATTTTAGCCGAGTCATCTTTTTTAAAGACTCCTTTTGCGACTAAACAGTAGTCTATTTGAGTATCCAAATAGTGTAATAGATATGTGTTTTAATAATAATTCATCAACAATAATTTTAGTCGAGTCATCTATTTTAAAGACTCCCCTTGTGACTTAAAAGTCAGTCTATTTTATCAAAACGCAAGAGCTGGTTACAATTCTACTGTTCTAGTCGAATATTAAGGCTTGTTGGAAGTCCGATTAGAAAATGGGACTATTAAGAGTTTCAGTTTTTGTTCAGAGGAACGATAACAAATTTATAATAATTTGTGAATTATGCAAGCATAATGGCAATTATTATTACAAAAAGTTTAGGTGATGGAGATGTTATGAGTAAAACGGTATATTACGGAATTAATCGATCTTTAAAAGCAGGGGCAGAATCCGCCGCGGTAGACTGCCCCTGCTTTTTATACTATGAATGATTATTACTTCCAGCCAAAATGCTTTTCAGCTTCGTCTACAATCTGCCCACCGATTGCCAGTGATGCAGTTGCTGCCGGAGAAGGTGCATTCAATACATGAATGGAGTTCTCGTGGAATTCGAAACGGAAATCATCTCTGGTATCTCCGTCCTCAGCCAATAGAAGCGCCCTCACTCCTGCTCTTCCCGGATGAATGTCTTCCATTGTTAAGGAAGGGATAATACGCTGCAATGTTTTCAGGAATAAGCGCTTTGAAAAGGCTCTGCGGTATTCATCGATCCCGAATTTCATGTTTTTGAAGAACAATTTCCAGGTTCCTTTATAGGTTAAAGCATCAAAAGTATCTTTCATCGAGAAATCTGTCTTCCCGTAGCCCTCACGTTTAAAAGTGAATACAGCATTCGGGCCACATTCGATCTCCCCGTTCGTCATTCGGGTAAAGTGAACTCCTAGGAACGGGAAATCCGGATTTGGAACCGGGTAAATCAGGTTTTTTACTTTATGTTTCGCTTCCTCTGTCAATTCATAATAATCTCCACGGAAACCAACTACTTTCTCTTTCAGTTTTACGCCGTCCTTTTTAGCCAGGCGATCTGCCTGAAGTCCACCACAGAAGATCAGATATTTCGCTTCAATAGTTCCTTTGTTGGTTGCTACAATCGTCTTTTCAGCCGAACGTTCGATCCCAATTACTTCATGATTTAATTTCATAGCGCTTTTGGGCTGCATGGAAAGGGCTATTTCCGCCATTTTCTCCGTAGCTCCGCGAAAATCAATAATTCCGGTACAAGGAACCCAAATACCACCGATACTTTCCACGTAGGGTTCAATTTCTTTGACGCGTTTTGCATCGATCATTTCGATTCCTTCCGTGTTATTGGCCAAACCATTCTGGAAGATTTTATCCATATTGGACAATTCCGATTGATCTACGGCAACCACCACTTTACCGCATACATCGTGTGCAACGTTGTGTTCTTTGGCAAATGCTACTAATTCATGTCGACCGGCAACGCAGTTTTTAGCTTTCAAAGAGCCTGGCTTGTAGTACAATCCGCTGTGAATAACTCCGGAATTATTACCTGTTTGATGATCCGCCAGTTTCGCTTCTTTCTCAATCAAAACAATTGCTAAATCCGGATAACGCTTTTGCATTTTGTAAAGTGTCGCTGCACCTACTATTCCACCACCGATAATTGCTACGTCGTATGCCATGAATCTGTAAATTTTCTGCAAATGTACTAGAAAAAGCAATAGTATATAATGACTACATTTGAACACTTTCCCAAACAGCGGACAATGAAACAAGAAAAAATTCACTTTGAAAACCTGAATGGATTGCGGTTCATCGGCGCTTTCATGGTCTTCCTGTTTCACGCTTTTACCATTAACCGGGAAGTTTGGGGCGATTTTTTCGAATCCGCTCCGTTTATGGCTCTTCGCAAACTGACTTCCATCGGACATTACGGGGTGAATCTGTTCTTTGTGCTCAGTGGATTTCTTATTACTTTTTTATTGCTGAAAGAATTGAGAGAACGGGGAAAAATCCATGTCGGATTCTTCTTGATCCGTCGGATTCTAAGACTCTGGCCGCTTTATTTCGTAATCGTTTTATTTGGATTTTTTATTTTCCCTTATCTTCCTTTTGGCATTCAAACCGTTCATGAATTCTGGCGCTACGGCTTATTCCTCTCTAATTTTGATGAAATCATTAACGGCAGCCGGGATTCTTTAAATTTTCTCACCGCAACCTGGAGCGTTAGTATTGAAGAACAGTTTTACATTGGCTGGGCATTGATTATCGGGCTTTTCAGGTGGAAAACAATTCGTTCGTTTCAAACCTTCTTTTTGCTGATAATCGGCTGTTCATTCGCTTTCAGGATTTACTATGCCGGGAATCAATCCTACCTGTATTATCACACCATGAGCGTTATTTCCGACATGGGCATCGGCGGATTACTCGCAACTCTCGTTTTCGAAAAAGAGTCGGTTCCATTCATTGAACGGTTGAAAAAATGGCAGATCAGTTTGATTTACCTGCTTGGGATCGGGTTCCTTTTTACGGCACACAAAATTCTTCCCGGAAGACTAATTGCAGTTGAAAGATTGATCTCCGGAACATTTTTTGCCTTTGTATTGATCGAGCAATTGAAATCTCAAAACTCGTTCTTTAAAGCCGATAGAATTCCTTATTTCGAACGGGCAGGAAAATTGACTTACGGCTTTTATTTGTTTCACAGCCTGCTCATCTATTATATCTGCAGTACGTTCGCATCCCTGCATTGGAATCAGCATGCGGCATCCTTTGTTTTGTATTTCTTCATCCTGCTGGTATCAAATAGTCTTTTGTCAGTTCTTTCCTATCGTTATTTTGAAAAGCCTTTATTGAACTTAAAACGTTATTTCCGCGCATGATTTCTATCCAACCCATCCAAGAATCGGACAATGCTGCAATTGCTCTGTTAATTCGAGAAGTGCTGACAGAATTCGGGGCAAACAAACCCGGAACGGTTTTCACGGATCCAACAACAGATCATTTGTTTGAGTTATTCAAAACAGACCGGTCACATTATTTCATCGCGAAAGAAGATGGAATTATTGTAGGCGGATGCGGTATTTATCCCACCAAAGGATTGCCGGAAGGATGCGTTGAATTAGTGAAATTGTATGTGGCTAAAAGTCACCGGAATGTGGGTTTGGGAAAACAGCTGATGGAAAAATCCATTGAAGCAGCGATTTTGGAAGGAAACACTGAGATTTATTTGGAAACACTTCCGGAGTTGCACGTCGCGGTAGGTTTGTATGAATATTTAGGATTTGAATACCTGGATAAACCTTATGGCGATTCGGGGCATTTTGCCTGTGATTTGTGGATGCGGAAATTCCTAAAGTAGCCTTCGACTCCGCTCAGTCTCCTTATATTATTCCGGTGGCTGAGCGAAGTCGAAGCCACAAAAAAAAAGAAAACCCGGACATTACATCCAGGTTCGTTCACTATTTAATCAGTTAAATCTTATTGCAAACCGTTCAATTCCTCCACGAAATAAACACCTTTATCTTCCATCATTTGACGAATAGCAGGGAAATCTTTCTTCGTTTTAGATTCATGAATCTTAGTCAAAACATCATCTGCAAAATTCAATGCTTCGTTGATCAACTTCTCTGTAGCCTCAGTTTTAGATTCGTTATATAATTGGATTGAAAAACACTCATCCAAAACGTCAATGATCATTCCGTTCAATTGCTTTTTGATTACTCTCTTATTTGCCATTTTGTTCTAATTTTCTACAAATTTAAGGATTATTCAGGGACTATTAGTTAATTTCTGTTGCAACGACATTCAATTGACAAACGAAGCACTAAAAATTCCGTAAATTTGTGCCGTGAAATACGCAATTGTAGATATCGAAACAACCGGTGGGTCCACAAAATCTTCTAAGATTACTGAAATCGCTATATACAAGCACGACGGAATCGAGATAATCGATTCTTTCGCAACACTGGTTAATCCGGAGATGCCAATTCCAGAGTTTATTTCAAAACTGACAGGAATTCACGACAGAATGGTTGTTGATTCACCGAAATTCTACGAGATCGCCAAACAAATCATTGAATTTACGGAAGATTGTATTTTCGTCGCTCACAACGTAGGTTTTGATTACGGAATCATTCGCCATGAGTTTAAATTATTGGGCTACGATTACCGTAAAGCCCACTTGTGTACGGTAAGAGCTTCCAGGTATGTGATTCCCAATCATGAATCATACAGCCTGGGGAAACTCACAAAAGCACTCGGTATCAACCTGCAAAACAGGCACCGTGCCAGTGGTGATGCTGAAGCCACGGCTCATTTATTCACACTTTTGCATCAAACAGATTCCAAAGGATTGCAAACATTTATACAGGAAGAAGTAAATCCAAAAATTTTACATCCGAACCTGGATTTGGAGATACTGGAAGAAATTCCGAATAAACCCGGAGTTTACAAGTTCTATAACGATACCAATCAATTGATTTATATTGGGAAGAGCAAGCACATCAAAAAACGCATCGAACAGCATTTAAAGAACGTAAAAACGCTCAAAGGATCCGTTATGCGCCAGGAAATTGCCCGGATCGAATTTGAATTGACCGGCTCGGAACTGATTGCCTTATTGTTTGAATCAGAATTGATCAAAGTCCACAAACCTCAGTATAACAGGGCTCTTCGAAAAAGCACTTTTGCCTATGGTTTATTTGATTACGAAGACCAGGCCGGTTATTTACAGCTTTATGTAGACAAGATCAGTAAAACCAATAGCGCACCGATTACGACATTTACTACCAAGCGTGAGGCAAACGATTATATTTTCGGCTTGGTTGAAAAACATCAGTTGTGTCAGAAATTGTGCAGTCTTGAAAAAAGCAGCAGCAGTTGTTTCGGCTACCAGGTACGAAAATGCCACGGAGCTTGTGTTGGAACAGAAAACCCAGAATCTTATAACGAACGTGTAAACGAATTGATCAATTTGCTGACTTTTGACGACGATAACTTTTTTATTGTTGAAAATGGTCGGGATAAACGTGAAAAGAGCGTGATCTGGATTGAAAATGGCTCCTATCGCGGTTTTGGATTTGTTCCTTATTACACCTTAAAGCAAGCTCACAGAAACTGGCTGCGATTTATAGATTTGCACCCGGAAGATAAAGATGCCCGAACAATTCTGCGCTATTACCTGCGAAAGAATTCCGAAACTATTAAAATCCCTTACGGAGGATAAAATGAAATCCGTAGTGATCAGTCGCGACTGATCACTACAAATTTAATCCTTCCGTTGAATTAAAACGTTCCCAACCAAAAGCGCAAGAACGAGTGAAACGATGATTATCATGGCGTGTGTTTTACAAGTTAAAAAGTTGCCTTCGACTCCGCTGCGCCCATGCTGTAGCTATGGCGTAAGCATTCAGTCACCTTATTTGTTATAAAAACGATAAGATATCCCGTAAAGGTCATTGAGCGTAGTCGAAATGCCTTTCCTTTCTGATTGAACTCTCTTTAAAAGGTTGTAAAAAACACCACAAAAAAAACGGCCGATCTATTGATCGGCCGTTCTCAACTATTTAAGTCTGATTATTTCTTTTTTTCCTTGATCCTGAAAGACTTCGTGAAGTCAACCAAAATTGGTGTAGCTACACACAAGGAAGAATATGTTCCGATTACAACACCAACCAATAGTGCGAACAAGAACCCTTTAATTGCCGGTCCACCGAAAATGAACATGATCAACAATACCACAAACAAGATCATGGATGTATTGAATGTACGACTCAGGGTTTTGTTCAATGCTTCATTGATCACTTCTTTCGCTTCGTGCTGGTTCTTATCAAAGTTCAGGCTCTCACGAATACGGTCGAATACAATGACCGTGTCATTCATCGAGTAACCGATTACCGTCAGGATTGCTGCAATGAACGCCTGGTTCACATCCAAACTGAATGGTAAGAATCCGTGAAGTAATGAGAATACAGAAAGAACGAAGACAACGTCATGTGCCAATCCTAAGATTGCTCCTAATGAATACTGCCACTGACCGAATCGGATGAAGATGTATGCAAAAATCGCAATCAAAGCCAAAGTAATGGAAAGTGTTGCAGAAGACCACATTTCTTCCGAAACCGAAGCCGAGATCGAACGGGTATCTGTCACCTGGATTTCTCCGGATTTTTCTTTGATCTTCTTAAACCCTTCTTTCATCTTCTCTTCTACTTTAGCAGTTGCAGATGCATCAGCCAATAAGTAGTTTGTAGTGATCTCAACATTGTAAGCATTGGATTTCGTTTTGATCTCCACATTTGATTTTTCACCGTTCTTTTCAATGAAAACAGATTCCATAGCCGTTCTTACCGTTTCGATATCTGCCGGCTTCTCCATTTTCACACCAAAGGTTCTACCTCCGGTAAATTCAACACTTTGCTTCAATCCTCTTGTTGCAAAAGCAGCAATTCCAAGAATAGTAACCGTGATTGAGAAGATGTAGAAATATTTACGCTTACCAATCCAGTCGAAATGGAAGTTGGAGAACATGTTGTGTGTATACTTCGTACTGAAAGAAACTTTTTTTCCTTTCTCCAATGAAGATGTAATGATCAGCTTGGAGATAATGATTGCAGAGAAAACAGATGTGAAAATACCCACGATCAATGTTGTTGCAAAAGACTCGATCTCTCCTGTTCCGAAGATCTTAAGGATCATTGCTACCAATAAGTGAGTTACGTTCGCATCAATAATAGAAGGCAATGCTTTTATGAAACCGATGTTCACCGCTTCTTCCGAAGTTTTCCCTAATGCATTTTCTTCTTTAATACGCTCGAAGATCAGGATGTTCGCATCGACCGCCGTACCAATTGTTAATACGATACCTGCGATACCTGCCAATGTCAATACTGCTCCGAAAGAAGCCAAACAACCAAAGATCAAAATTACGTTAATTGCTAAAGCGATGTTTGCTACCAAACCTCCTTTTCCGTAATAGAAATACATGTAAATAAATACCGCAAGGAATGCGAATGCGAATGAAACCAAGCCAGCTTCAGAGTTTTCCTTACCGATTGTTGGTCCTACTTTAGTTTGCTGCTTGATAATACAAGGAGCAGGAAGTGAACCTCCGTTCAATAATCCGGAAAGATCATCTGCTTCTGCAATACTGAAATTACCAGAGATCTCTGTACTTCCACCACTGATTTCATCATTTACAACCGGCGCAGAGTAAACCACGTTATCCATTGTAATTGCAACCGAGCGACCAACGTTTCTTTTAGTCATATCAGCCCATTTGGATGATCCATCAATGGACATAGTTACACTTACCGTAGTTTGTAAGGTTTGCTGATTGAATGAACGAACAGAAGACTTAACATCTTCACCTCCGACAAGTGCTTTCCCACCTTCCGGAACTCTTACAGCATAAAGTACATATCCTTTTTTACCATTCCCAATATCTTCCAGGTTTGCGCCCCACATGAATTTCAAATTCGGAGGGAACAATGTGATAATGTCGGAGCGCTTCAAAATTTCATCAATTTCGTCTCTGTCTTCTGCAGCTGCAGTAGGCATTCCGTATCCTGGTTCTATTTTCAGGTATTCAAATAAGCCTTTTTTAGCTCCTGCGCCTGTCGATTTCAAAGAAAGTGACTTGATTGGCTTAACAGGAGCAGCTTTTGATGTATCAACGTTGGTTGAGTCACCTGTTGTTGTTGAGTCAGCAGCAGCTTTCTTAATTTCAGGGTTTCTTGAAATCACGTTCGCATTGGAAAGTCCTGTTTGAATTTCAGCCAAAGCATATGTTTCGTAAAATTCCAGGTTTGCAGTTGATTGTAATTTCTTAGCAACAGTTGCCTCATCCTGAACTCCCGGAAGCTCAATGTATAATCGATTCTTACGGGACTCTTTTTGAATATTCGGCTGCGCAACACCAAACTGGTTGATACGCTTACTCATAATCTGCTCTACACCGTCCATGGAACTTGCGATCTTATCATGGAAGTAGGAAGCAACATCTGAGTTTGAAGAGTTGTAAGACAATTCTTTTACTTCAGAAATATTCAATTGACGAACAAGCTTTTCATTTTTGTTCTTCTCTTCGAATTTTTCAATGAACAAATCAATGAAATCTCCTCCTTTAGTAGTGTGAATTGTATAAGCTGCATCAAAAGGAACTTTGAACTTCAAATCTCTTTCACTGCGGGCATAGGATTTAACGAACGCCGGAACATCAATCTCCATTGTTACACTCATACCACCCACAAGATCCAAACCAAACGCCAATGAGCGCGCTTTAACATCTTTAAATTTAGATCCGATAACCGGGTAAACAGCTTTCTCTGCTTTTTCACTCAACACCTGGTTGATCATTGCAGCTTTAGCCAGTTCAAATGCTTCCGGTGTATTGAAATCAATTTTGGTTCCATTTGACAAAATAACGATGTTACTATCGTTACCAGGAGCTTTTGCCTTTTCTTTTAATTCGTCAACTAGTACCAGTGCCTCACGTTCAGCATCGTTTTCAACGTCGATTGCTACCCAAGTAAATGATAATTGATATATACATACTCCAGTAAGCAAAACCGTTAAAAACCAGAAAAATCCTTTATTACGCATTTTGATTGATTGTATTTTAAGGTCGCAAATATATACACTTTAGGATAAAAACTGCCATGATTGTTCAAACCTGTGGAAAAAAAATCCCGATTGCGCCTAAAAATAGCCCGAAGAGTCTGCTAAATTTTTAGTGATTACTTTAAATCTTCAATAAAATCGAGCATTTTATCTGAGAAGGTCTCCCAGGAATTCTCTTTTTTATATTTCTGAATAGCTTCAAAATAAAAAGTTTTCGAATTTCCTTTAAAATAAGTACCGATTGCTTCTGAAATGGCTTTACTGGAAATTTCTTTCACAATCACTCCTGTTTCTCCGTCAATAATGGTTTCTTTCAAGCCGCCCACATCTGTAGCGATTATGGGTAGGTCAAAATGATAGGAAATAGCCGTAATTCCACTTTGAGTAGCACTTTTATAAGGAAGCACGCAAACCTCGGAAACCGAGAAAAAGCTGGAAACTTCGGCGTCAGAGATGTAATGATTGAACAAATGAACACGGTCTTTGATACCTGATTCCTCTAATTGCTTCCCGTATTTGTCAAAACTTCCATAAACTTCACCGGCAATGATCAAATGAAGTTCGGGATCAACGGTTTTGAATGCTTCAATCAACAGATCAAGTCCTTTGTAATCGCGGATAAAGCCAAAAAAGAGTACGTATCTCTTTTCCGGATCCAAATCCAATTCCTTACAAGCTTCACCTTTTGTTTTTACAGGTCCGAAATGATCATAAAGCGGATGATCCAGGCGGATATACTTTGCACCGGGTTTTGAGATCAGTAAGTCTTTCAATACTTTATCCGACATCACCACAAAACCATCGATCTGCTTTAAAAAGAAGCGGTTGAATGCCGTATCAAAAAATCGTTTTTCGTGTGGGATCAGGTTATCCAGGATGACTATCTTCTTAGCGCTTTTAACTCGTTTGGAAACCCACCCCAATGAAGGAGCGAAAAAAGTCATCCAATATTTCATGATCAACACATCCGGGTTGAATTGCTTGATTTGCCGGGCAGTTTTGGCGTAACTTGCCGGATTGACCGTATCTAAAAGCTGCACCGCCGGGATTTTATCTACGATATCTTTTTCCGTGACGTATTGCGTTTCTCCCGGGAAAAGAATATTCGGGTATTGTCTTTTGAAAGTAAAGGCTTTGATCGTATTTTTCTTTTCAAATGCCCGGTAAAGACTTGCATTAAATTGGGCAATTCCTCCTCTAAAAGGAAAGAAAGTGGATAGAAATGCTATTTTCATTGATTATAAATATCGTTTGCTGATCACCTCAACCAATTGCTCAGGCAGCAAGTCGTGCATGCAGGATTCTCCCTTCACGCATGAATTTCCGTAGTAGCAAACACACCCTTTGGAAGGCTCTACTATTTCTCCCCGACCGTACAATTCAAATTCATGGCGGTTGAAAATATTGTTCATCAGGATCAATTCTTTTTGAAGTGCGGTAGCAATGTGCATCATCATGGAAACCTGTGTTACAATGATTTTACAACTATCCGTCAATGCGATAAATTCTTCCAAAGAAAAGTGTCCGGGATAATACACGTTGGTCTTCTGAGCCATGATCGTGTTCTTATCGTGTTCCAGACTTCCACCCAGGAAAACCGGGAAAAATCCCAATTCTCTCAACTGATCAGCCAGTCTTTCCCAATAATCCATCGGCCACAAACGGGTATTCCATCTGGGTCCGCATCCGGTATTCAATCCAATAACCTGTTTCCCTTCTGCAAGACCATTGATCGTCTCACTCCATTTAGCTGTCAGTTCCTTATTCTTACGAATCAAATAAGGCTCCATATTGAAGGATTGGTGGCAAATCTCAAAGATTTCTTCCAGGTAACTCTTGGTATTGTTCTGAGACAATTCATCAAAGAAACCGGTCATGATCTTATGTTCGGCAGCCGGAGTTGCAGGAACAATTTCACCTTTATCAAAGGCATAGCCATATTTTTCTGCCGCATCCGTTTTCGTCAGCAGCAAACATGCTTCCAATTCCTTATCCAGGTTGATGGCAATATCAAACTTCGAATTTTCAATCAAAAATAAAGAAAAGGCTTCGGGCTTCAGGATCACATCAATCTCGTTGGAAGGCAATACCTCCGGAGACTGAGTGAGCCAGGTAATGTGGCAATTCGGGTAAAGTTCCCGATATTTGACAAGTAAGGGAGTCGTTCGGATCACATCTCCAAGTGCTCCCAGTTTAATGATCAGAATTCGTTTGCTAATCGGAGTGTAATGAGTGCACGTGGGACAAACCGAACCATCCGTTTTGTTTGGTTTACATGGAATATTTCCCCTGAAAAATGTACAATCTTGCTTAACTTCTGAAAATAGCATTACAAATGGTTTGCAGACAAAATTAAAATTAATTTACGAACGTGTGTCCTTTAGCCTCCGGAAGACAGCATACGCATTTCCAATAAGCGTCCTTTTTTCAGATTAGAAGGGTTCCCATTATTGATGATAAAATCACGGAAGTATTTGTGAACCATGCCAATACCTTTGGCATAAACCTCGTATTTTCTGCGGGAATCAATAAAGGAAGAAAAATCTTCCTGCTCCACGGTAACTGTTGCTGAAAAATCAATCCCTCCAAGCGTGTAAGGTCCATGAATATTGGAGTAATAACAATCCAGGGGATCAAGTTCATTGAAAGCATTCATATTCCATTCGTCATCTTCACTTGGAGCGAAAACGAGTTTGATAATCCGGTTATTTTCTTCCACCAGTTCAGCCCGGGAACCATCATTAATCGCAGTCCAAACATCGTGAATAGTCCACGGGCCATTTGCACTTGTGCCGTAATACCGATTAAACTCACGGGCTGTTCGTCCGGAATTATCAATAATCTCTGCACCGATCTCGGTTTTTATGAAATAATCGAAAGTGTCTCTGAGTTGGACCTGCTGATCCACATAGACTTCCCGAACGGAATAAATGATGTAATGTCCTTCATTCAACGGGAAATAATCATAGCCCATATAAAACGTTTCGTCGTCCTTTTTACAGGAATTAGACAAAAACATCATGGAGATCACTAAAACAATTGATCCGGCAATAGAAGAAATGAGGCTTTTTTTCACGTTTTGAAATTACAAAAAAAGAAGCTTCCGTTGAAATGAATTATTTAAAAGGGAGGTCTTATTGAAGAATCAGCCGTTTGGATTGATTCCTTTTGCTTTACACTGCTTTAGATGAGCTTCCAGTTCCTTGCCTTCAATGCGTTTCCCAAAACGGTAATACTGTTTGCCGGTTTCTTTACCGGATTGGTCGTGTGCCGATTGCCAGCCATGCTGAATTCCTCCTTTAAAGCGTTCCGTAATCATTACTTTTCCATTCGGATGATTCGTTACGGCAATACCTTCTTTTTTACCGTTGATGTAGGTTACTTTGCTCTTTACGATGCCCGTATCAAAGTACTCAATAACATCGCCGCTGATCACTCCCATCTTGTAAGGCGTTACTTTTGCAACCACCACACGCTTGTCCATCGGATCTTCAAAAATGTAGTACACGGTTTGGTTTCCGTTCAGTTTTCCATTCGAATACGTTTCTTTTGTGCTCAATCTTCCGGAAGGTCCGTAATATTCCCAAACACTGTCTTTCTCCTGGTTTCTAAAAATTCCTTTCGCCATCAAAACACCGTTTTCGTGGTACATGACGGAAGAAGAACGACCCGTTTTCACATCGTGAGTAACAATCGCTTTTTTCTTTGTGGAAGCATAGTAATAATAGAAAGTCCCAACAGGCTTATCGTCTTTGAATTGTCCTTTGTATTCAAAAGCACGCGATTTAGGGTAGGTTTTCTGCCAGGCTCCCTGTTTTCTTCCCTGCGTATCTTTTTGATTAACGGTTTGTCCCCAAAGCTGCGGAGCGATAAAAAACAACCCAATAAAAAGAATTCTAGTTATCATAATCCAATAAATTTATAAATGATTCCAGGGAATCACAGGTTAAATCAGCAGTTTGGTGTTTAAAGCCTTTTACGTAACTGATAAACACCGTTTTCATTCCAAGTTTCCTGCCAAATTCGATATCTGAATCCGAATCCCCGACCATGATTGATTTTTTGAAGTCAATGGCTGGAAATTCCTGTTTGGCCAAAAGTGCCATTCCCGAATTTGGTTTTCTCAAATCTGAATTTTCGGAAGCTAAATTCGGAGCGAAATAATAGTGATCAATGTGCCCGTTTTCAACTTCAAGTAATTCACTACAATAAGCGTGAATATCCAAAAGGTTACGCTCGGTCATTAAACCTTTGCCTATTCCCTGTTGATTCGTAACCACAAAAACATGCGAAAACAGTTTATTGGCGGTTGATACGGCACGGGCAACTCCCGGAAGTAAACTAAATTCATCCGTTCGTTTCACATAGTCATCCATAATCCGTTCATTGATAACTCCGTCTCTATCCAGGAAAAGTGTCCATGATTGATCCAAATGCCAGTTATTCATGGGGCTCTTAGATTTCAGTTTCTATCAGGTAATGATTTCTTGTAGATGAATTTCTCCCAACCATCTCGGCTAAAAATCCCGCCAGGAAAAACTGAACTCCCATGATCATCGCAGTAAGAGCAATGAAAAATTCTGTGCGGTCAGCCAATTTAATGGCTGTTGAATGAACAAACAGCTTGTCAATTGCCAGGTAAATAGTGATTCCAAACCCGATGATGAAAAGTAAAACACCCATCGCACCAAAAAAATGCATGGGCTTTTTCCCAAATTTCCCCATGAAAACCATCGTCATCAAATCAAGAGGCCCATTCAAAAAGCGATTCAATCCAAACTTCGTGGTTCCGTATTTTCTGGCCTGGTGAATAACCACCTTTTCACCTATCTTGTTGAACCCTGCAAATTTAGCCAGTGGTGGAATATACCTGTGCATATCCCCATAAAGCTCAATACTTTTTACGACCGCATTTTTATAGGCTTTTAGTCCGCAGTTGAAATCATGTAAATGAATTCCGGTCATGCGGCGCGCTGCCCAATTGTATAATTTGGTAGGAATTGTTTTCGTAATCGGATCGTAGCGTTTTTTCTTCCATCCCGAAACCACGTCGAAATCATCTTCTGTGATCATTCGATGCAATTCCGGAAGTTCGTCGGGCGAATCCTGCAGATCAGCATCCATCGTTACGACCACTTTACCTAAAGCAGCCTCGAATCCGGTATGTAATGCGGCAGATTTTCCGTAATTGCGCTGGAATTTAATCCCGCGAACATTAGAGTCAATCAGTTTCAAAGATTCAATCACTTTCCAGGAACCGTCCTTGCTTCCATCGTCAATGAAAATGACTTCATAAGACAATTTATGATCGTTCAATACGCGTTTGATCCATGCATGAAGCTCCGGTAAAGATTCTGCTTCATTGAATAAAGGGACGACTATTGATAATTCGAGTTGATTTTCCAACGTTTAAACTTTTGAACAAAAGTAACGAATCTGGCGAATTGGCAATACCTCCAAAAGGCCCAAATATTTATCCGATGGTGTTTTACAATATGAAGATTGCCGCAATAATGAAAATCACAATGATTGCAATGTATTGCCAGACATCCACAAAATACGGATAGAGTTTTTTGTAAGTTCTTTTGATTTTAGACATCCCGGCAATTTTTGGCTAAATTACTATTAAAAATCGTTTCTTTTCTTTGGTGTGAAATGTCATTTTGTCGGTGCTGATTTTTTTAAACTGCCTTTTTGTCTTGAAAAAGAGTCGGGAAATGGTTTGGTTCATGATTTGACAAACAAAAGGAAATTAACAAAAATGGATAGCAATCAATTTACCATAAAAACTCAGGAAGTCATTCAGGCAGCGCAGGACTATGCTCAAACAGAAGGGCATCAGGCTATCGAGAATGCACATTTACTAAAAGGAATTTTTCTGAAAGATTTGGATGTAGTTCCCTATTTATTCAAACAATCGCAGGTAAACCCTAAAAATATAGAACTGGCTTTAGACCGAATTCTTGAAAGTCAAAGTAAAGTTTCCGGAGCACAAATTTATCTTTCGCCAAAAGCGCAGGATACATTGCAATTAGCCTTGAAAATTGCCAAAGAAAACGGCGATGAATATGCTACAATAGAAATGCTTTTCCTGGCTTTGATCGATTCAAAAGACCAGATCGGGCAATTATTACGTGACGCAAAACTCGACAAGAAAAAGGTTATAAAAGACATTATGGAATTAAGAAACGGAGAGAAAATCACTTCCAATCAGCAAGAAGGTACTTACAAATCGTTGGAAAAATATGCAAAGAACCTGAATGAATTGGCTAAAGCAGGGAAATTAGACCCTGTAATTGGTCGTGACGATGAAATTCGTCGGGTACTTCAGATCCTTACACGAAGAACGAAAAACAATCCGATCCTGATTGGTGAACCGGGAGTTGGTAAAACAGCCATCGCAGAAGGAATTGCACATCGAATTATTGATGGTGACGTGCCGGAAAACCTGAAATCCAAGATTGTTTACAGTCTCGACATGGGTGCTTTGATCGCCGGTGCCAAGTATAAAGGAGAATTCGAAGAACGGTTGAAATCTGTTGTAAAAGAGGTAACGAGCGCGGATGGCGAAATCATCCTGTTCATTGACGAAATCCACACCCTTGTTGGGGCTGGTGGCGGAGGTGAAGGTGCTATGGATGCTGCAAACATTCTAAAACCCGCTTTGGCCCGTGGTGAACTGAGAGCGGTTGGAGCAACAACTCTGAATGAATACCAAAAATATTTTGAGAAAGACAAAGCTTTAGTGCGTCGATTCCAGCCGGTTTTGGTGGATGAGCCGGATACGGAAGATGCCATTTCGATCTTACGCGGAATTAAGGACAAGTATGAAAATCACCACAAAGTACTGATCAAAGATGCAGCGATCATTGCTGCCGTCGAATTGTCTCAGCGCTATATTACAGAGCGTCATTTACCGGATAAAGCAATCGACTTAATTGACGAAGCAGCTTCCAAACTTCGCATGGAAATCAATTCAAAACCGGAGGAACTGGATGAGCTGGACCGCAGAATTATGCAGCTGGAAATCGAACGTGAAGCAATCAAGCGTGAAAACGACACCAAAAAACTGGAAGTCTTGGGAAAAGAACTGGCTGGTTTGGAAGAACAGCGCAACGCTTTCAACGCGAAATGGCAGGCTGAAAAAGACATTGTTGAAGGAGTCCAAAAGACAAAAGAAATCATTGAACACCTGAAACTGGAAGCTGACCAGGCGGAACGTTCCGGAGATTATGGAAAAGTAGCTGAAATTCGTTACGGAAGAATCAAGGAAGCGGAAATCCAACTGGAAGAAGGGAAGAGAAAACTGGTCGAATTACAGGCAAATTCCAAACTGATCAAGGAAGAAGTGGACGCGGAAGAAATTGCAGATGTCGTTTCAAAATGGACTGGAATTCCGGTGAATAAAATGATCGAAAGCGAGGTTTCCAAATTACTTCGACTGGAAGACGAATTGGGGAAACGGGTTGTTGGTCAGGAAGAAGCAATCGAAGCACTTTCGGATGCCGTGAGAAGAAGCCGCGCAGGTTTACAGGATATGCGAAAACCAATCGGTTCATTCATTTTCCTGGGCCCAACGGGTGTTGGTAAAACAGAATTGGCAAAAGCATTGGCGGACTTCCTGTTCAACGATGAAAATGCAATGACTCGCATCGATATGTCGGAATACCAGGAAAAACACAGTGTAAGCCGTTTAGTTGGAGCGCCTCCGGGATACGTGGGTTATGACGAAGGTGGACAATTGACAGAAGCTGTTCGCAGACGACCTTATTCCATCGTTTTACTGGATGAAATTGAAAAAGCACATCCGGACGTATTCAACATCTTACTGCAAGTTTTGGATGACGGACGTTTGACCGATAACAAAGGAAGAACCGTGAATTTCAAAAATACGATCATCATCATGACTTCGAACCTCGGGTCTCATTTGATCCAGGAAAGTTTCGAAGGCGTGAAGGAAGAAAACCTGCACGATGCCATGGAAAAAGCGAAGTTCAAAGTACTCGAGTTGTTGAAACAAACGATCAGACCCGAATTTTTGAACCGTATTGACGAAACGATCATCTTCACTCCGTTAAACAAGCGTTATGTGAAGCAGATCGTCCAATTACAGCTGGACCAGTTGAAAACCATGCTGCTTGAAAAAGGAATCAAAATGTTCATGACCGAAGAAGCCAAAGCACATTTGGTGGAAGCAGGTTACGATCCGCATTTCGGGGCAAGGCCGGTGAAACGCGTGATCCAGAAGCAAGTATTGAATGAATTATCCAAAGCATTACTTGCCGGGACACTGGATACTTCACTGACGGTTGTCATGGATATCTTCGATGGTAAAATAGTATTTAGAAAACCAATTTCCCAGGAAGAGGAAATCGAAATAAAATCATAATTTTTTCATAGAGTAGTTTAGTTTTAGGTGTACAGTAGGCGCGCGATTAATCGCGCGCCTACTGTCATTTTGGTGTTTTGCCTCACTATTTATAGGAATCAACTATTTTTGTCCCACAATCTGACAGCATGAAACGCAAACGCAACTGGGCGAAAATCATTAAACGAACACTTTCAATTTGTTTCCTTTTCGGGCTTTTCTGGTTTTTCGGTGCCAATTGGGCCATCGAATCCAATGCGGAAGGAAAGATCTTTGACCGGGTGAGTGAGTGCCCGACAGTAAAAGTTGCGCTTGTACTGGGAACTTCCCGGACGAACAAACACGGGAATGACAACCTTTACTTTTCTTACCGGATAAAGGCAGCAGTTGAATTATACCGGGCCGGAAAAGTGGAATTCATCCTGGTAAGCGGCGACAATAGCATCACCACTTACGACGAACCGACCGACATGAAAAACGCACTGGTAGCCGCAGGAATTCCTTCGAGCCATATTTTCCTTGATTATGCAGGTTTCAGAACCCTGGATTCCATGGAACGCGCCCTGAAAGTATTCGGTCAGAAAGAAGTGATTGTGGTCTCACAGCGTTTTCACAACGAACGCGCAATCTATTTGGGAGAACATTTCGGGATGACTGTTTATGGATATAACGCCCGGGACGTTGCCAAAATGGGTGGTTTTAAAACCAAAGTCCGCGAACGCTTTGCCCGCATGAAAGTCTTTTGGGATATTGTTTTTGGAATTGACTCCAAGTTTTTGGGAGAAACGGTTGAAATCAATTAACCGCGGTTTAATCTCCGAGAACACGTTTTTCAACCAGTTGGAGAATTCGTTTATTGCAATCTGATTTGTGATCTAAATACCAGGAAAATTGGTTTAACTCCAAAAAGCTCACAATCAAACCAATACATTGATTTCGCAAAGCCTGATTGTTTTGAATCGTTTGTCTGATAAATCGTTTTCGCACCATTTCTGTCAGATTTGACAGATTCGGATTCATTTGTTTACAACAATCCAAAACAAGCAGGTTTAAATGTTCGTTTTGATATTTAAGAATCGCCCGCAAATACTGATTTTGGAATAATTCCATTTCTGAAGAATCCAATGATTCATCGAAGAATATTTCAGGCAATAAGGAAGAACGCATGTTTTCGGTTTATATGTTTAATTATTTGAATGTACACAAAACCCGGGTAAAAACATGAAATCAGCGCCCCAAAATAGACAAAACCTGCATCAAATCTTCCGGTTTAGAAGTTCCGATCAGCAATTTTCTTCCGTCTTTGAAAACAAGCTGTAAGCCCATTCTTCCTGAAACATTAAATGCTCTGCCCTTCCCTATAAAACTGTAACGGATTCCCCAGCCGCCGTATTCACCTATTGGAGAATATTCCCGGATATAAACTTCCTGCAGGTCTTCCCATTTGTAGTTTCGGAACTTTAACTGGATTGGGTAAAACCGGACCGCAATTCCGGTATCTGAAATGCGTGTTTCCAATTTCATAATAAAGAACAGAAGTGAGAGGATCAGCATAAATAAAAAACCGATCAGCAAAGCGGCATTGTCCACTATGCTGCTTCCAAAAGGCTTTCCGAATAACACTTGTGTTACAATGAAAAATCCCATTACTCCTTTAATTCCTGCAAAAAGAAACCACAGCCACCATTGTCTGAATTTCTGAGTCTCTGAAAATCGAACACTCTTCATAATTTTTCTAATTCGTTTCTAATTCATTTTTACTCGTTACAGTTCAACTGAAACTAAACCACACATCGAAATATATCCGTACAAGACAGATCCTTCGTTGGTCAACAAAAACGGATAGTTCTTCTTTAAAAGAAATGAGGTTTCAGCGGTAAAGTGAATAGCATCAAGCGAGTCGTAAAATAGTGTTACCCAAATATAGCATTATTCAGGTAACTTATCAATCATGAACAAATAAGGTTCCAGCTGATGGTTCATGAATTTAGCTTTCGGATCCTGCGGATACTTCTTAAAATAGTCCACATCGGGGTACAAAACAATGTAATTCCCACAGCGTGTAAACGCCGATGAATGAACCAGTTCGGGCGGCTCGAAACCTTTCAGGCTCCTGGTCAGCAGTTTCCCTATTCTCTTCCCCAGGTTCTTTTCAAAACTTTTTTGCGTTTTTTTGGAAGGGCGGTCCATCTTCCTGTACATGCTCATCACCACCAGCTGCGGGAAGAACGGCAGTTTTCGGATGGCTTTCTTCGCGTCCTGGAAAGGATTGATGGCCACAAAATCATTCACCGTCTGAATAGAGAACGGAGATTCCGGAACCCAATCCAAAGCATTTACGGTATTGTAAGCCCAGCCGTTCTGGGTCATTTTTTCATAGTAATAAGCGAAATACAAATTACCTGGTTTAGGTGCTGCGCTGCAATACGTTTTGAAACGAACATCCGACGGGATGATTCCATTTTCCTGCATGATCAGTAAATGTGCTGTCAGCAAATAAGCCAATGCTCCACCCTGGCTGTGCCCGGTGATGTAAAACTCCTTCTTTCCCTGGTCGATTTTTGCAAATAGCAGTGAATCCATATCTTTCCACAAACACCCCAGTGAAGTTGTCCAGCCAACATGTACCAATGCTTTCGGATCTTTGGATAATTCATAATAGAAAGTGTCTTTTTCACTGGTTTTAATCCATCCTTTTGCGGGAACCATTCCGGCATAGAAATTCGCTCCCCAGCTTGTAGGATTATTAGTTGTACCACGCAAAGACAACACTCCTACTCCTGCTTTATCTTCCCAATAATCCCATTTATTGTCGAAACCGAGTACCGGAGAACGGTATTTGAACTCAAAACGCTCCGGTCCGGGTAATGAATCCCATCTCAAAGAATCTACAAAACGAAAATTCACTTTCAGCAATTCGGCTGCTTCATTTTTATCGTATCCCGGCTTCAATTGCGCTTGTGAATACGCAGAAAAGAATCCTAAAAAGAAGATAATCAAACTATTTTTCATGGATCAGATTAAATGTGTGAGGTAATCAATGAGTTGGACTGCATGGTCTTTTTGAGAGCGCATCAGCCGGCTTGTGTAGGTCAGTGACTGAATGCTTCCGCCGCCGCTGTATTCTTCCTGCATCAATTTGCCGATCAAAGCACGTTCTTTTTCCAGGAGTATTTTCCACTCATTGTGCCAGGAAATAAGTAATTCCTGGTCGTCCGGTTTCATTTTTGACAAAAGAATCTGGTAATATTTAGCAATCAACGCTTCATATTCGGAAGCACCCGCAAGTGCCGCTTTATTCATTCCCAAATTGGTGATGTCTTTATTGACTTGGTTGTGGTACAAATTTTCCACTACAAAAGTATCTTCCAGGAACAGGCGCTGAATCGAATCCGAAAACTCACTCATTCCTTCATTGGAACTCTTCAAAGCCAATTCGTGGCCTTTTTCTCTCAAATCAACACGCCATTTGATTTTCAGCTTTTCCATTTCTTCATCAGAAACCTGGGCAAATAGAGCAGACGATTGGAAAAGAACCACTAAAAGGATAATTCGGGAGATCATTGTTTTTATTTCTAAAAGTAAAAAATCTCACACATTTAAACCGATATTATAAAACTTTCTCTCAAAAATGGAAATTGCCTCAATTAAAAAAGGTTTTTACTAATTTTAGTTCGAATTACTTTTAGCACTACCCAAACTTATGAAACAAAACGGACTCGTTCTTGCACTACTATTCATTCTACTGCATCCATTTTCCTACTCACAAACAGACAAACAACTCGATTCGATCCTAACAGTTTGTTCAAAAATGAAAGATGATACCAACAAAGTCATCTTCCAAAATGATATTTCCTGGTCGTTCAAATATACCCATCCAAAACCCATGGAAAAATTACTTCTGGGGAATGTTAAACTGGCTAAAAAACTAAAATACAATCCGGGAATTGCTTTGGCATACAAAAACCTGGGGATTCTGATGGACGAAGCGGGAAACACCCCTAAATCGATTGAAAACTACCTGCTTTCGATCCGCTACTACAAAAAAGTGCCTGATGAAATGGGAGTCGCGAAAAGCGAAGCCAATATCGGGATCCTTTACCGCGATTTGAAACGCAATGATGAAGCTATTGAAAAATTCCAGGCTTCCAATAAAGTATTCATCAAGAATAATTTCCCACAGGGACAATTGATCATTTATCAAAACCTCAGTATCTGTTATGAGTTTAAAAATCAATTGGACTCGGCAACAGTCTACATCAAAAAAGCCATGGATGTCATGAATCAGATGGGTGTTGTTGATCCGAACGTTTACGGGAACTATGCCAATATTTTCATGAAGCAGAAGAATTACGAAAAAGCCATCGAATATTATGAGAAAGCTATTGCTATTCTAGGCACCGCCTCCAAAGGAATTACCTGGACAGACAACTTAGGATTGGCTTATTACTTTCAAAAACAATATTCGAAAGCACTTCCTCTTTTTGAAGCAAGTATTAAAAATTCGAACAATATTTACAATGCGAACACCATGGCCACCCACATGCATTTGGCAAATCTGCATCATGCAATGGGAAATGATCTGGCGGCATTTGGTGTTTTAAAGACATACATTGCTATCAAAGACTCTATCTTCTCCCTGGAAAATGCGCATCAACTTTCAGAATTGAGCAAGAAATACGAAACTGAAAAGAACCAGATCAAGTTTGAAAATCAGACCAAACAACTCGAAAGTGAAAAGATTCAAAAATACTTCTTCGCAGCAAGCATGGTTGTTTTCATTGGGCTCGGATTCTTACTCTTCCGCTCATTAAAGCAAAAAAACAAGGCAAATAAGATCATCCTGGAACAAAAAAGCCTGGTAGAAGAGCAAAAGGACAGTTTGGAATACAAAAACCGGGAGATCTTAGATTCCATCACTTATGCAAAACGACTGCAGGATGCTATTTTACCGGCTGTCGATTATTGGCACCAAACTTTACCGGAAAGTTTCATTCTTTACAAACCCAAAGATATTGTTGCCGGGGATTTTTACTGGCTTGAGCAGCATACGGTTGTAAATGGAACAGGTCCGGAAGAATACTTGTTCTTTGCAGCAGCTGATTGTACAGGACATGGCGTGCCGGGTGCTATGGTAAGTGTAATCTGCTGTAATGCACTAAACCGATCTGTTTTGGAGTTCAACCTGGTAGAACCAGGAAAGATTCTTGACAAAACACGTGAATTGGTTATTTCGACCTTCAACAAAAGTGTAGAAAATGTGAAAGACGGAATGGACATCAGTTTGGGTTGTCTAAATGTCAAAACACGTGAATTACTTTGGTCAGGAGCGAATAATCCGTTGTGGCTGGTTCCGGCGGGAAGCAATGAAATTACCGAATGGAAACCCGACAAGCAGCCGATTGGAAAGTACGCGGAGGAAAAGCCGTTTAGCACGCATTCCATTATTTTGGAACCAAAAACAACGATTTACCTGTTTACAGATGGCTATGCCGATCAATTCGGAGGTCAGAACGGGAAGAAATTCAAATACAAACAATTCAAGGATTCCATTCTTGCTATTCACAACAGGCCAATGCAAGAACAAAAAGAGTACCTGGAAAACACCTTTGAAAACTGGAAAGGCGAATTGGAACAGGTGGATGACGTTTGTGTGATCGGGGTCAGGATTTGATGGGAAAATATGGTAGGCACGCGATTAATCGCGTACCTACTGTGAATCGCGCGCCTACCATGAATTAATGCTTTCCCCCTATCACCCATTTTAAATCCACGAAAACAGTTCTTGGCTTTGGTGGTCCGTACACAAAATTACTGTCGCGGAATTTGGAAGTATCAAAATCACTTTGGTAGCTGTCGAATAAATTCTGGATTCCGAGACCAATACGTACTGTTTGCTCCAATTTATGAATATGAATGGCGTGTTCTGCTCTGATTCCCACATCAAAAAAGGAGTTTGTTTTCAGAAGCACATCGTGATCCAATTCCGGTGCACCTCCGAAATGAGGAACCAGCATGCTTCCGGTGTACACGCAACTAAAAGATCCGGACCAACTGCCTTCCGGGAAGATAGAAACAGTTGAAGAACCATAAAGATTTGGCGTTCTTAGGAAAGCTTTCACCGGTTCCACTTCCAACGACCATTGCTGTGCTTCCGTAAAGCGTGATTCCTGGTAAGTCACATTCAAATCCACCTGTATATACTTATCCCAGCGCAAACGAACCGATTCACTCAAACCGCTTACTTCTGCATTGGAACCATTTGTTCGCAGCAACAGTGTTTTATCCGGATCAGAACTGGGAATTTCATTCAAAACAAAGGAATGCAGCAATTGTGTGTGGAATAGCGTTAACTCCGACGAATAAAGCATCTTCTTTCTTCTTCTGCTCCAATTTACCTGGGCAGAATAGGCGTGAGATTTTTCGCTTTTCAACTCTTTATCTACGCGGATCTGAGAAATTCCACCGTTCGCGAAGGCAATGTGCATATCGGTTTCAAAAACCTGCGGAGCTTTAAATCCGTTACCGTAAGACAGCCGAAACTGCCATTGCCCATTCGCTTTGAATAAAAGAGCCGCTCTAGGAGTTACAATCAAATTCTGAACCTTGGAGTGATTGGTGGTTCGAACTCCGGCTACAAATAACCATTTCTCACCCAAATCAAACTGATCCTGCAGGAATCCGGCAAACTGTGTAATGTTCTGGTCGATGGAATAATCATAGCCTCGGATCTCATCCCGGATCGCATCGTAATAATGTTCTACACCGCCTATGAGTGTAGATTTGCTTTTTGTACCGAATCTTTGTGTAAATCCAAATTGAACACCGGACTGCAGCGTGATGTTATTGGGTTTTCCCCACGCTTCTGCATGATCGAGACCTGTATAATGATTTCTGTTTGTTTTTTGATAGCCGGTATATGCCTGAACGTTCCACTTTTTATTCCGTGATTTCCAAATTCCGGAAAATTGTCCGATGCTTGTAACCTGATTTCTGAATTCACTTTGCTCTGCCTGCTGCGGATCTCCATTCCACAATTGCCCGCCCTGGCGCTGTTCGTGCAGGATCCAAAAATCTGCATGCAATTCAATCGATCTGCCTATGTTCTGAAATGCGTTAATCCCTAATAAAGAGCTGTTTACCCGCGGAATTTCTGTAAACCCGTCATTGTTGCGGTCATAACCATCACGGACTTTATTCATACCGGAGAAAAGAAAGCCGCTTTTCTTAGATTTGGAGACAAAAGCTCCATTTAACTGAATCGCTTGTTCCACCGGTCCTTTGGGAATTAGTGACACTTTATCAGAAACTTCGATGAAATTGTATTCCGGATGTTTGGTGATAATGTTGATTGTTCCTGCAATGGCGTTGGAACCGTACAAAACTGATCCACCACCGTTCACAACCTCGATTCTGTCAACAATATTCGTTGGAATCTGCTCCAGGCCATACAAGCCCATTAAGGATGAAAATAACGGTCTTCCATTGATTAAAATTTGAGAATATGAACCGCCCAAACCATTCATTCTGACTTGCGTATAGTTACAAGTCTGACAATTCGTTTCCATGCGGATTCCCGGAGAAAACTTTAATGCATCCGAAATAGTAGACGCAGAAATAGCTCTGAATAATTTTTGGTCTATGGTAGAAACTGAAATAACGCTGTTCTTTTTGGATTGAGCCAAGCGGCTTCCTGTAACCGTTACTTCTTCGATTTCACGGAGTGAATCAGCTGCGGTTCTCAATGAATCCGAAGCGGTTGATTGATTTTGACTCATCGAAAAGTAAGCAGCACTTAAGAAAATAAATAAAAGCAGATTTCGCACAAAAATTATTTTAAGCAAATATAAAACTATTTTTTAGTCTTATCTAAAAATAATTTAAACCTTTATTTAAAAATAAACAGGATATTGAAATAATTAAGGTTTGTGCGTGAATTTTCAGTAACTTAACTGTCGCCTGAAAGAAATTTTTGAACTGACTTATTATTTAGAACAAGTTGAACATGAAAAAACACGTTACAATTCTTCTGTTGGCAATTGCATGCACTTTTCAGGCTGAATCTCAACAAACCACTTTACAAGTTGTAGGTAAAAACCTCACATTAACCAACGGACAATCCATTATTCTTCGCGGGGTTAACTACGGGTTGATAAACCAGGGAGATATTTCACTGGCTGATCCGGCCGGCTATCAGGCTTACATTGATGAAGTGGCGAACACGGGTGCAAATGCGATCCGAATTCCCTGGTATACAGACGGACAAAACTGGCGTGATATTCCTGGTCCTCCAAGCAACGGAACTCCCGGAACAGTTGACGGATATGTAACCAACGGACATTTAAGCAATATTATCGCTTATTGCATTTCAAAGAAAATGATCCCCATTCTCAGCATTCATGACGATTCGTACATTACCTGTAAAGACAATTGGGCTTATTTCGATTCCACGGTCATGAATTTCTGGACGGACCCGAATGTACTTGCACTGATCGAAACCAATAAATCACATTTAATCATCAACCTGGCAAATGAGTTTGATTTTGTGCGCTGGACAGGATCGCCTGCTTCCGAGTTAACTATTTTCAAAACCAATTATTCGGCAGCTGTTAATCAGCTTCGCCAAGCAGGTGTGCATGTTCCAATTATGATCGATGCTCCGGACTGTGGGCAGTCTTCTACCGAATTATTATCCATTGCAGAAGAAATGAACCAAAGTGATTCGCGCCACAACCTGATTTTTTCCTCACATGCTTATTGGTATGGCTATGCAAATACGCTTGCCCAGGTACAAACCAAACTGACCGAAGCTCAAAACACCGATGTTTGTTTTATTTTGGGGGAAGTAGCTTCAAACCAGGACGGATCAAATCCGGGAGAATGCGGCATTAATGATCTTTCCGCCTTATACCCGATTATTTTGAATGAAGCGTGTTCACGAAACATCAGCTGGCTGGCCTGGACCTTTAGCTTGGATTGCTCGCCTGCACGCCAAATGTCGCTTACAGCCTCTGCTTCAGATCTGACTGTTTTCGGGAATAATATCGTAAACGATCCGGATTACGGATTCAAATCAACCAATGGCTGCGGTGCTCAAACTTTTGATGAATTGGGAATTCCGGAACAAAAATCCCTAACTTTTACTATTGAACCAAATCCGGCCTCTGAGTATGTTTTGGTTCGTTCAGCTTATTCCGATTGTAACATTGTTCTCCGAAATGCAATTGGCCATGCGGTTTGGACCGGAAAACACTCCCTGGAATCAGAAATCCGTATTACTGATTTGAGATCAGGAATTTACTTCGTGGAAATTGAAAACACAAACGAACGCGGTGTTCAGAAACTGGTTGTTCGCTGAATACTTAACAGTTTAAGCGAACTCAGACAATTCGATCCAGCGTTCTGTTTTCTCATCGATATCTGAAACAATGGAATTTAGTTTTTCTCCGGCTTCGATTAATTTTTCTGTACTTGCAGTTGAATCGGAAAGTACATTTGTCCACTTGTTTTTTTCTTCTTCCAGGCGCTCCAAATCCTTTTCGATCTGATCAAACTCACTTTTTTCTTTGAATGACAGTTTCCGTTTCTCTTTCGGAGCTTCTTCCGAGATCTGCTTCACCTTTACTACTTCAACCGGTTTATCGTCTGCCTGCTTCTCCTTTTTGTAATCGGCTGCAGTTTGCTTTCTGAATTCGGTATAATTCCCGATAATGTCTTTGATTGCTCCCTGTCCTTCAAAAACAAAGAGGTGATCAACCATTTTATCCATGAAGTAACGGTCGTGAGAAACAACGATCAAACAGCCTTCGAAGGTTCTCAAATAATCTTCGAGAACACTCATTACGAAGATGTCCAAATCGTTTGTAGGTTCATCCAGGATTAGGAAATTCGGATTGGACATTAGAACGGTCATCAATTTCAGACGTCTTTTTTCTCCACCACTCAGCTTGTGTACAAAGTTGTAGTGCATGTGTCGCGGAAACAGGAACTTCTCCAGGAATTGCGCAGCAGAAAGTTGCTTTCCTTTTTCCAACGGAATGAATTCAGCGATATCGCGAATCACGTCGATTACTTTTTTGTCTTCACTAACTTTGATCAGATCCTGGCTGTAATATCCAAAAAGCACGGTTTCACCGGTTACCACTTTTCCCTTATCAACCTCTTCCCTGCTTTGAATGATGTTCAGGAAAGTAGATTTACCTGTTCCGTTGTTACCAACGATTCCCAGTCGTTCTTTGCGCTGAAAATTGTAAGAGAAGTTCTCTAAAATGACTTTATCACCGTAAGATTTCCCGATTTTATGCAGTTCCAGGATCTTGGAACCCAAACGCTCCATCTTTACCGGGATATCAATTTCGTCGTCGTCAATGCGCTGACTGGCTACTTTCTTTACATCCTGGAAATTATCAACGCGCGCCTTCTGTTTCGTTCCACGCGCTTTGGGCTGTCTGCGGATCCAATCCAGCTCTTTTTTAAAGGTATTGCGTGCTTTATCAATGGTAGATTGTAATTGATCCTGTCGCTCTGCTTTTTTCTCTAAATAGTAGGAGAAATTCCCTTTGTATTTATAGATCGTTTTATCTTCCAGTTCATAGATCGTATCGCACACAACTTCTAAGAAATAGCGGTCGTGAGTTACCATTAAGATCGTAGATTTCGATTTGGAAAGGTATTCTTCCAGCCATTCGATCATGTCTAAATCCAGGTGATTTGTAGGCTCATCCAGGATCAGGAAATCTGCTTCTGCCACCAAAACCTGGGCAAGAGCAACGCGTTTCTTTTGTCCACCGGAAAGGCTTCCAACCAATAAACTGGTATCGTTCAATTTCAGAACAGAAAGAATCTGGTTGACTTTCACTTCCATGTCCCAGGCGTTCAATTCCGTCAATTCTTCGTAACATGCATGAATTGCTTCTTCGTTTCCTTCACGAAGCGCCTGGTTGTATTTCTTAACGATTTGTAATTCCGGCAGGTCGTGTGAAAAAACGGCCTCCAGGATCGTATGAGATTCGTCCAGTGTTTCTGTCTGCTGCATAAATGCAACGCGCAGATCATTTCTGTATACAACACGACCGGAATCGTATTGTTCCAGGTTCATCAAACAACGCAGTAAAGTTGTTTTTCCATTCCCGTTTTTGGCTACGATAGCCACTTTGTCTCCCTGGTCAATTCCGAAAGTAACGTCTGAGAAGATTACGCGATCTCCAAAAGATTTCGTCAGGTTTTCAACGGAAAGAAAATTCATGCTGTTTGTTGTTTTTTGAGGTGCAACGCTTGGGCTAAAGCTCTTGCCTTTGTGTAGCCACTTCGGCAGAGCAAGGTCAGCGACGGCACAAAGATAGCTATTTAAAAACGTAGGGGCGGAAAATTTTCTGCCCCTGCGTCTATTTTTTAATTGATTATCGAAGCCTATTCAACGAATCAATCATCTTTTTGTCTTTACGGACTCCGCGGATTCCAAGGAATATAAAAATAAATGCTGCAGCGTGCAGATAGAAGACAATACCAAAAGATAAATTCGTTGCCGGTTCCGGGCACTTAAGACATTCTGTGGAGTGAACACTTGCTCCTAACAGGATCCAAACGGAACTTAAAAGATTCAATACCAATAAAATCCAACCTAAGAAAATCTGGCGATGGCGCATTTTGAAGGAGAAAATGATCATCAGAGCAAAAATAATCTGCACCAGGGAAAGCATCCAAAAATCCAATTTTCTAAGTACTTCATTCTTCGTAGCCCAATCTCCACTTACTAATGCATAGGCTGAAGCATGAATATTTTTAACCTGGTGAAAAGAAAACAAATCTGTTCCGAAAAGTGTTGTTGCAACAAGAATAGCTGCTATTAAAAAGTATACGGTTTGAATGCGTTGGATCATGTTTTACGAATTTGCTCTCAAAGTTAGCATTTTGGATTCGATTCAATTCCATTCCACTACATTTTAATCAATGATTCCCGAACCTTTAAATCTTTTTAAGAGAATTTATGGAAATTCCTTTTAGCTTCCATCTTACTTACCGACAACAAATTACAAACCCATTTGAACTGCTATGAAAAATTTTGGAATTGAAACGCCTTGTTCTGAAAACTGGAACGGAATGACTCCCACTGAAAAAGGAGCTTTTTGTCAGAAGTGTGCCAAACAGGTCCATGATTTCAGTACGAAATCCGTGAACGAAATCAAATCCACTATGCTGGAACTAAGTGGCGAATCGCTTTGTGTTCGCATGACTGTGCGCCAGGAACGCCAATTAAACAGTGAATTCAACGCCTGGATCTTAGAAAAGAAAAGAAATCCGCAACAATTGTTTATCGCTGCTTTATTGATCGTTTTCGGGCTTGCGCTTTTCAGCTGCGAAGATGAAAAAGATCAGCAAAAAATTGAATCCGTACAGCAAATTGCGTACAATATTGCCTCTCACCAGGCAGATAAAATGGAAACTACACTAATGGGAGAACCCAGCGTCATTGGTTTCGTGCCTCCTGCTGTTGAATTAATCGAAATAGAATCTTATATTATGGGGGCATATGAACGACCATACATCCAGGAAGCTCCCCCACTTGAAAAAGAAGAAATCATTGAATCGGAACGTCTTGTCCTTGGCGGAGGCTCTGCAATCACGAGTGTTCATCGGGATTTTTTGGAGCAAACATCTACGGAACTAGATGAAAACGGCGTTCCTTATCCAACTGAATTCAAAGCACTCGCTTTTCCAAATCCGGCGGTTGAAAGTACCACACTGGAAATCCAGGCACCTGAAAAAGAACGGATGCAGATTAATCTATACGACACCAGCGGGAAATTTATCCGGGAAATTCATTCGGGAAAGATAGCACGTGGAACTTTCCGCCAGGTAATTGATCTGAATGATCTGCCAAGTGGTTTGTACCTGGTTATCGTTCAATCGAAAGAGTTTAAAGAGACTGTGAGAATTGTAAAACAATAAATAAAAGGTGACTTCGACTCCGCTACGCTTGTGCTGAAGCTTTAGCGTAAGCATTCAGTCACCTTTTTATACTGAATTTTAATCGTTTCTCCGGGTCAATTCCCTGTCGCGTTCGTCCCGCAGGATTAAACGTAAAGAAGTGTCTCCGGTAATGAATCTCCAGGCCCAGTTGAAAAATACTGCAATCTTGTTTCGAATACTTAGAATCAGCATCAGGTGAAGCGCCATCCAAACCATCCAGGCAAAATAACCCTGGAACTTGAAATTCGGCAGTTCAACTACTGCTTTGAATTTTCCAACGGTAGCCATTGTTCCTTTATCTTTGTACTCAAAAGGTGTCATTTTTCGTCCTGACCAGCGCGCACGAAAGTTATTTGCCAGTATTTTCCCCTGGTTGATTGCTACATTCGCTAATTGTGGATGACCTTGCGGATATTTCTCAGTTTCCATGTAGGAAATATCTCCAATAGCATAGACATTGCTGTAACCTTTAACCAAAGAGTTTCTGTCGACTGTGTAACGCGCTCTTACCATCGTTGCTTTTTCAAGACCCGGAAGCACATTTCCCTGAACACCCGCAGCCCAAATAACCGTTTGTGTAGGAATCGTTTCTCCGTTCTTCAAAGTCAGATTGTGTCCGTCATAAGAAGAAACAACGGTTGAAGTTCTGACGTCTACTCCCATTTTCTCTAAATATTTACGAGACCATGTTCTGGACTTATCACTCATGGCATTTAGCGTATTCGGGCTTCCTTCCAGCAAAACAATTCTCAATTTGGAGAAATCGTAATGCGGATAATCATGTGGCAGAACCTTTGTTTTCATTTCTACGAACGCGCCTGAAAGTTCCACACCTGTTGGTCCTGCACCTACAATAACCAGGTTCATCAACTCATCTTTTTCCTGCTGCGTATTCGCAAACATGATCTTTTCAAACTTAGAAAGGATTGTGTTCCGAATGTGGATAGTTTGCTGGGTCGTTTTCATAGCCAACGTGTTTTTTTCCAGTTCCGGATCTCCAAAAAAGTTCGTTTTGCATCCTGTTGCAATAACCAGTTCGTCATAGGTGATTTCTCCCATGGAAGTTTCCACGACATTATCTTCCGGACGAATACGGTTTACGGTAGCGTATCGGAAATCTACATTTTTCCTGCGCCTGAAAATGGCCCTGAATGGAAAGGAGATATTGGAAGGTTCCAGGCGTGCACTCGCAACCTGATAAAACAAGGGTTGAAACATGTGGTGGTTCTGTTTATCCACCAGGACAATTTCACAATCGGACTTAGCCAATTTACGGGCGAGATTCAATCCCGCAAAGCCACCACCTATGATGACTATTCTTTTTCGTTCCATGCCCCTGAATTTAACAAATACTAAGCAAAAAACCATGGAATTTGCTCTTATTTTACGTTAAAAACAGGAGTTTTTTTTCAAGCTATTTCAATTTAAAAACACGGAGTTCTCTTGGCCAGTTTTTTTTCCAAACCCTGTTTCATTTAGTGATAAGCTTTTTGAATTAACAGGTAATCAAGGATGACCAGTGAAGCCATACATTCTACAATCGGAACGGCTCTCGGAACAACACAAGGATCGTGTCTTCCTTTACCGCTTAAAGAAACTGATTCAAAGGATTCATTGATTGTTTGCTGTTCCTGCATAATGGTTGCTACAGGTTTGAATGCTACTCTGAAATCGATCGGCATTCCGTTGGAAATACCACCCTGGATTCCACCTGAATGATTCGTCCTCGTCTTCCCATCTGTTGAAAACAAATCGTTGTGCTGAGAACCTCTCATGGAAACAGCATCAAAACCGGAACCGATCTCAAAACCTTTAACCGCATTGATAGAAAGCATTGCTTTTCCCAATTCGGCATGTAATTTATCAAAAACAGGTTCGCCGATCCCTGCAGGGACACCTTCAATCACGCAGCGAATGCTCCCGCCAATTGTGTCACCGTCTTTTCTCACTTCGCGAATCAATTCTTCCATTTCAGCGGCCATTTCTACAGAGGGAACACGCACAATGGTTGATTCACTGATAGATTTCAATGCAGAATTCCATTCTCCGAGCCATTTCAAGGAACCGATCTGGTCCACAAAAGCATCGATCCGAATTCCCTGCTGCGCCAATACCTGTTTGGCAATTGCTCCGGCAACTACTCGTGAAACGGTTTCCCGTGCAGAAGAACGTCCGCCACCGCGGTAATCCCTGATGCCGTATTTTTGCTGATAGGTAAAATCGGCATGTGAAGGTCTGAATGCTTTTTGAAGTTCGTTGTAATCAGCAGATCTCTGATCTTCATTTTCCACCAGGAAGCCAATTGGTGTTCCCAGGGTCTTTCCTTCAAAAATGCCGGACAGAAATTGCACTTTATCCGATTCTTTTCGCTGTGTGACGATGGCCGATTGCCCCGGTCTTCTCCGATCCAGTTCTTTTTGGAGTTCATCCAGGTCAAGGGAGAAACCGGCAGGAATTCCTTCCAGGATACCACCTATTGCTTTGCCGTGTGATTCTCCAAAAGTGCTTAAGCGAACTAAATTTCCAAAAACAGAACCTGCCATAATTTATGCGTGCGAATGATCTATCCAAAAGTAATCATTCTAATGCGAATTCTCTTCCCGATAAAGTATCGGGAGCCTGAATTGCGAATGATATCCTTTCTTCTATTATTTCAATTTGAAAATTAACAATTCGATTTGAAATAAATTTTCAATTCGGAGAAACTCATTATCCATTTATTGTTCTTCCAAAACACTTGTTTTTCAAGTCAAAACGGTTCACAGAGTTTCATTCTTTAAAAAATGGCAGGACTCTTGGGAAGGGAATACTGCAAATCATAATACACTATAGTCATGAAAAATTCAAAGAAATTATTCGCTCGTTTTTTTATGTTATGCTTAATGCTAAGCATCAGCGGTGGTTTATATGCACGTCCGGGCCATTGGCACAATCATCCACCCAAAAAGCATCATTACTATTATTATCCGAGACAAAACGTTTATTACGATCCGGTAGAAAGCACTTATTTCGTGTGGGAAAGAAGTTATTGGAAACCTGTTTCACATATCCCGGGAAGATATGTTGCTTTTGCTTATTCGGACGCCCCGAGGGTTGAACTTCAAATTGCTTCCGTTCATCCGTATTATTACAATGTGGAGCACCGGCGAACTTATGTTGCATACCGAACTCCCGCACCTGTTCCCAGGACAGCACAAGCTAGAGTAAGAGTTGACAGCAGACCGAAACCAAATGTGAGTTTTCATTTCGAAATTAACTCCAGGCCGGAACCGCAACCGGTTTATGTGGAAGAGCGTGTGATTGTTGTGAAAGAGCGTGGACATGGTCACGATCATCATCCCGGACATGGTCATGGACATGGACATGGTCACGGAAGAGGACACGGACACCATTAATAAAAAAATCCCCGATCAAAACTGATCGGGGATTTCTATTTTAATTGCAGATTGTTTGTTCGGTTATCTTTAAAATCTCCCTCACTTCTTCGAGTGTCGGAGCTTCTGCATAAGTTCTCAAAACGGGCTCTGTTCCTGATGCGCGGATCATCATCCAGCGGTTATCATCAAAGAAGAACTTCCATCCGTCAATCGTTCCAACAGAATCAACGGTGTATTTTCCAAAGCTTTTAAATTCGTTATTCTGACATTTTGCAACAATTGCCTGCTTCTTGTCTTCGGTAAGGTGCAAATCATTTCTTTCGAACTTAAATGGTCCGACGATCGCGTATACTTCGTCAATCAGCTGATCCAATGTTTTTCCGGATTTTGCCATGTATTCCCAAATAATCAGTCCCATCCAGATTCCATCACGCTCCGGAATATGTCCTTTTACAGCAATTCCACCAGATTCCTCGCCTCCTATCAATACATCTTCATCTACCATGATCCCGGCAATGTATTTGAAACCGATCTTCACTACTTCGTATTCCAGTCCATAGTGTTCCGCCAGCTTTTTTACTCTCGGAGTTGTACTGAATGCAGTAACCACTTTCCCGCTCAGGCCTTTATTGCTCACCAAATACTGAAGCAGCAATAAAATGATGTGGTGAGAATCAATGAATTCACCTTTTCCGTTATACAAACCAATACGGTCTGCATCACCGTCTGTAGCCAAAGCACAGTGTATATTCCCTTTTGATTTGATGTATTGTTCCAATTCCTGCAGGTTCTTCTGGATCGGTTCCGGTGCCTGCCCCATGAAAGAAGGATTGTAATCGCAATGAAGCAATTGAACATCGGGTAAAATACGTCTGATCACATTTTGCCCGGATCCGTACATCGCGTCGTAAACCAGGTTTAATCCGGATTTGCGAATTGCTTCCAGGTCGAAATTCTTTTCAATATGCTCTACATACCGCGTTTCAAAATCTACAATTTCCAATTTTCCGGATTTCTCAAATGAAGCTAAATCAACAGATGCATAATCGAACGGAAGTGAATCCGGAATAATGTCTTCGATTTCCTGAACCAACTCAGGAGTTAAAGGACCGCCGTAATGCGCTTTCAACTTATAACCGTTGTAAGAAGGCGGATTGTGACTTGCGGTAACAATTACTCCTAATCCACATCCCAATTGATTTGCAGCGAGGGAAATCATCGGTGTAGAAACAAATCCTTTCGACATCAGTACCTCCATTCCTTCATGCAAAAACACTTTAGCAGCAATTTCAGTAAAAAGTTCACCTGCAAAACGGCAGTCATGCCCCAATGCAATTTTAGAATTCCAGTCGGACTTCTTGAGCCATTGAGCAGTTGCGTATGCTACTCTTGCTACGTTTTCAACTGTAAATTCATCTGCGATGATTGCTCTCCAACCATCTGTTCCAAATTTTATTTTTGTTGCCAAATTGATTCTGTTTTGTGTGTTCAAATATAGTGAATGCGAGGCATTGAAGACTCAAAAGTCGTCAGAAATATCCTCCCCCTTAGTCTCCCTCCAAAGGGGGAGACAAGAAATTCCTTTACTAAATCGATTATTCTTTGGTCCAGATTCTGGTATTGAGGTTTAAATCTTCAATAATTCCGGTCATGAGTTTCATCATGTTGATGATAATGCGGTAATCTTCTTCTTTCAGCAAGCTTCCGAAAACGGATGGTTCGAACAAGTCCATATTATTGAAAACAGCGATATAAACCTGGTTATTTCTAAATGAAATTGCAACCTTGAAGTTGATCCGTTTCGTCATTTCCAATAATCTTTCCATCATGGAAGGCGTTAGAATGTAGCGGCATTCCTGTTCATCGGTGCTGTAAACGGCAAATTTCTTTTCAAATTCCGGGTTTTCCAGCTTCACTAAATTTCCGGGCCTGCTCGGATTCCATTGCTGGAATTTACGTCCTAATTTTCCCAGGAAACGCTCCATCGTATCAACATCTATCATTGTTTCACCCTGGAAATTCTTGTGGAAATCACTCACAAACAACATTCCTTTGAAGATGGTATGCCAGCTTTCCCGGCGATTTCCTTTGCTGTCTGTGGTTACCTGTTTGTATTCCGTATGGATTTCCCCGAATGCAAAATCCGTAGACTCAAATTTTCCGGAAATGGTGTCTTCCGCTTTGTAACGATCAGCTCTGCGTGTAAAAATACGGCTTTCGGTATATTGATGCATTAAACTTCTATGCGGATCATATTCCAAACGATCATCTACAAATTTCACTACGGCAGGAATCACTTTCCCTTTAAACTGCTCTTTGAAATGCTTGTAAAATCGATTGTGACTGATTGCCATGAAAATGGAGGCGATAATCAGAATCACCCCGCCTGCAATCAATGCTATTATCATGGAATCCGGATTGACAATGTAGATTGTTAAAGGAACTCCTACAAAAAGCGCCAGGAAGATCAGGAAGCCTTTCCAAAACTTTTTGACATATATTTTTCTTTCAGCTTCCAGAACTCCCAGATCTCCGGCGATTAGTTCTGCCTGAAGTTGTGTAAAATTGATTTCCATGGCTTAATCGTTGAATTTCAGGTATTCTTTTTTGGTCATATTATTTCGTCCGGCGATCACGGAAGAAGGAAACTGAAGCACTGCATTATTGAAGATTTCAATCGACATATTGTATGTTCTTCTTGAAGCGGCCAATTGCTCTTCCATTTCGTTCATACTTCTTTGCAGCATCATAAATTGTTCGCTTGCTTTTAAATCCGGATAGGCTTCTGCTTTTATCAAAAACTGGCTGAATTGGCTTTGAAGTTCCTGATTTCCCTGTGCCAGGGCTTCTGTATCCCTGGAACCGGATCTTAACGCGGTCAGTTTTTCCAGCAATTCTTTTTCATGGGTCATGTATCCGCTCACGCAGGAAGTCAGCTGAGGAATCAGATCAAAACGTTTCTTCAGCATCACATCCACGGATGCAAAAGCATTTTCAACCTGGTTCTCTTTTGCTATAAGTCCGTTCTTAATCGCAATAACAGCGATGATAGGAACAAGAATGGCAACAGACAGAGAAATAATAAGAATCAATAGCATATCCGTATTTTTTGTCGAAGATAGTCAGACTCAAAAAAAAATCCCTCGCGACAACGAAGGATTTTATAATTATTTATTCAACAAAGGAATACTTACTATTTTTTGAAGTTTAAGATTGTCTTTTCGATGATTGCAACACAATCCATCAACTGCTCTTCCGTCATCACCAATGGTGGTGCAAAGCGAATAATATTTCCGTGAGTTGGTTTTGCCAATAAGCCATTATCTTTCAATGCTACGCATAGATTCCAGGCAGTTTTGCTTTCTTCCGTATCGTTTACAATGATTGCATTCAACAATCCTTTCCCGCGAACTTTCAGTATCAGGTCTGTTTTTTCAATGATGCGGTTCATTTCTGCACGGAATATTTTCCCTAAACGCTCTGAGTTCTCTGCCAGGTTTTCGTCTGTAACAACTTCCAAAGCAGCAATTGCAACTTTAGCAGCCAAAGGATTTCCTCCGAAAGTAGATCCGTGTTGTCCGGGTTTGATGACCATCATAATCTCGTCATTAGCAAAAACGGCAGAAACGGGATAAACTCCACCGGAAATAGCTTTTCCAAGAATTAAAATATCCGGCTTCACATTTTCGTGATCAACGGCCAATAATTTCCCGGTACGTGCAATTCCTGTCTGAACCTCATCTGCAATAAACAACACGTTATTCTTAGAACACAATTCTTTTGCTCCTGCCAAATAGCCTTCATCCGGAACATAAACACCTGCTTCTCCCTGGATCGGTTCTACCAGGAACCCTATAACATTTGGTTGTTTAACAGCTTCTGCCAAAGCATCCAAGTCGTTGTAAGGAATCCGGATAAATCCGGGAGTGAATGGTCCAAAGTTGGAATTTGCATCCGGATCGCTGGAAAATGAAATAATGGTGGTTGTTCTTCCGTGGAAGTTCTGTTCACAAACAATAATCTGTGCCTGATTTTCAGCAACACCTTTCTTTTCGTATCCCCATTTACGGGCAATTTTGATCGCTGTTTCAACGGCTTCTGCTCCCGTGTTCATAGGAAGCACTTTGTCGAAACCAAAATATTCTGCTACAAATTTCTCGTACACACCTAAAGTGTCGTTGTAGAAAGCACGTGATGTAAGAGTTAGTGTTTGCGCCTGATCGGTTAATGCTTTCACGATTCTCGGGTGGCAATGTCCTTGATTTACCGCTGAATACGCTGATAGGAAATCGAAATATTTTTTCCCCTCTACATCCCAAACATAAACTCCTTCTCCTTTTGAAAGAACAACCGGAAGCGGGTGGTAATTGTGCGCTCCGTAACGATCTTCCAACTGCATCAATTCTTCCGATGACAATTTCTCTTGTGTTACCATAATAATCTTTTTTAAAGCTACTATCGCTCGTCACGGAGAGCAATCATCCTTTCCTCATTTGCAGTCGCAGGAGAGAAATCATCCCGGGAGCAACAAAGATAAATAAATATTCAGGTTAAAAAAACAGAAGATCGTCTGCAAACGTGTGTGAATCATTGATCCACCCGATCCTTTCTTCGAAACGAACACTTTTATTTTGTAACTTTGCCTTGTATTAAAACCGGAAACACTTGAAAAAAGTTCAATTTTCTAAACCGCAGGGCGAGTTCTTTTCAACACTGAGAAAATCAGTTCAGAATTATTTTGACGAGAATAAACTGGAAACGTCCGGGAATTGGAAATTGTATCTAAAAACAACCATCATTATCACCACTTACATTGCGATTTATTGTTCGATCCTATTATTGCCCATTCCGGGTTATTTAGCACTGCTTTTATCAGCATCATTGGGATTTGTTCAGGCGTTGGTTGGTTTCAATATCATGCACGATGCTAACCACGATGCTTTTTCCAGCAATCAAAAAGTCAATTATTTCTTTGGCCTGTCCATGAATGCTTTGGGAAGTGATGCTTTTATGTGGAAGCAGAAGCACAACCTGGTCCACCATACTTACACGAATATTGACGGAATTGACGATGATATTTCCAAAACTCCATTCTTAAGAATGAGTGAATCCCAGCCACATTATAAAGCACATCGTTTTCAGCATATTTATTTGACTTTTCTATACGCTATTTCAACTATTTATTGGGTACTGGTAAAGGATTTTCAGGATTACATCATGGGGAACCGTTTCACTATTGAAGTGGGTAAAATGAAACCGATTGATCATGTGATGTTCTGGACCACCCGGATTATTTATTTCGGATTGTATTTGGTGCTTCCTTCATTTGTTTGGGGAATTGGCTGGACAATTCTTGGTTTTACCCTCATGCACATGATGCTTGGAATGACTATGTCATTTGTATTCCAATTGGCTCACGTGGTAGAAAATGTAGAGTTTGAGCATGCTGAAGATGAATCTTTAATGGTAGAGAATGAGTGGGCTGTCCACCAGTTAGCAACTACCAGTGATTTTGCGGTAGATAATAAAGTAGTAAGCTGGTTAGTCGGCGGATTGAATTTCCAGGTGGAGCATCATTTGTTCCCCAGGATCTCTCACGTACATTATCCTGCAATTCAAAAGATCGTAGCGAAAACCTGTGCAGAATTTGGAGTGGATTACTATTCTTATGACAGTACGGGAAAAGCATTGGGTTCTCACTTCAGGCACATGAAGCGTTTGGGAAGAAAAGAACACGTTCAATAGTTCAAAGAGTTTAAACAGTTCAATTTTGAACATTTGAATTATCCAATTACCAGCCCATATATTCCAACTGAATTATTTTTTTCCCTGTCACAGGATCAATGGTAATATCCAACACATAGTTTCCTTTTACCCAATAAGCCCATTCTTCCGTTAAGGTTTCCGGCGCTTTTGAAAACTCTTTGGTAATCCTGTCTGTATTCAGATTTTGGGGATCGATAGTGAAAATCAGTTTATTCAATTTTTTATTGTAGAAACCTATTTTCACTGTGTCACTAATTAACATGTCCCATAGCTTACTGTCAAATTCCTTTACTGATAAAAAAATTCTTTCTTCTTCTTGATAATCTTCCGGAGCATCTAATAAAAAGAATTTTGCTGTTGCGTACGACATATTAAATTTAATGTTCCCAAACACAAAACCGGTAGCATTATCGTAATTGCGTTGTGTTTGTGCCTTGCAGGTAAACATTAGCATAAAAGCTATAATTATAGTCATGCTGTATTTTTTCATTCTATTCATCTTTAGTTGGTTTTGCTTAAAATCATTTCTTCAAAGATAGAGAAAACGTCATCTGGAACGGATGACGTTTTTTGAATTGGTTTATTCAAAAATATTCCATAAAACCTGAAAATACTGTTTCCCAAACCACCATTCAAAAGCCGGGTCTAAAAACTCGTAAATTCCATTTTCATCTTTAATGATCATATCACGGCCTTCCAGGATTAAGCGATTCTTGGAAACATTTCTTGGAGTTCCAAGGGCATAAGTCCGCATAACAGCAGAGGCTGTCAGTTGTTTTTCTCTCTGGTAAATGGCTTTCAGTAAATTAATCTGCGTACTGCTCATTCCTTCAATTTCCCGCTGGTACAAAGGCTGATTGGCAAAGATGAGTTCGGAAAAGGCGTTTTGAACAAGTTGCTTATCCACTGTTTTCCCGGAACGACTTTGATTCCAGACATAATGTGACAATTGCTGTACATACCAGGAATGGTTTTTCATCAGTTGGGGAATCATCGTTGCAACTTCCTTTGTGATCTGCTTACCTGTTTTCCGGAAACTGGATTGAATAAACTTCACCCACGCTTCTTCTTTGATCTTGGGAAGCAGCATCAGGTCGCCAAAGCGGTAAAACGGTTTGGAAGGATTATTGAAAATTGCTTCCAGCATGTGTCGTTTACTTCCGAACAAACAGTAAGAAACCAATTTTTGCCGCTGCCAGATTGCCCGCATTTTCTTTTCCAGCGGTTCGTATTCCACCAGGTTTGTCAGGTTTTGAAACTCATCCAGGCAAATCACCAGACGAATTCCCTTCTCCATAGCTATTCGTTCCGGGAGATTCAAAATTTCATCTGCAAATTCCCGTACTTTTTCATGCTCGTATTTAACCGTGAAATCCAGATGCGGGTTTACTCCCACATGAACGGTGGGCACCAGGTGCGACAGAAAGTTCTTGGTATCACGCACCCAATCTTCCCATTTCGTAGACGTTGCTTTGATCACTTCGCGGGTAAACAATTCAAAGAATTCGACTTCATTATTGACCGTAAAGAGATCGAGCAGGATAGTTTTGCAGTTCTTATCCGATTTGTTTATATCCAGCAGTACACGCTCTACCAAAGAAGATTTTCCCCAGCGACGCGGCGAGATCAGGATTGTATTGATACCGCCCAGGAGATTTTGTTTCAAACGAAGCGCTTCTTCTTCCCGGTTGGTATACCCCTGAGTGCTTACTGTATTTCCGAAAATGAATGGCGAATAAATTTCCTGCATCGTGAATTGGTTTTACCTAAAGATACAGATTTTTACCGAATGGTATAATACCTTTTGGTATTATTTAAACAAAAAGGGACGCGAAACATCGCGTCCCTACAAAGATTTTTATTTTATTTAAAACAATGTTGGCTGATCATCCGGATCATCTGATCCTTTTGTCAAATCCCATTCTATTGTCGGATTATCATCTCCTCCTTCCGAATCAGGAGCATCTGCATCTGCTTCTTCAGATTCATTGTCGATTTCCAAATCCAACGGCTCTTCATCAGGCCATGGCTCGGAGCCTTCAATTTCATGCGTCAGAACTACTTCTTTTACTTTTAGCTTTGTCAACTGATTTCCTTGTGCTTTCATTCCCTTCACATCAATGAAATCCGCCAAAGCCACTTCATTGTCCGGAAGGTTTTTCGTTTCCTTCAATAACTTGTTGTAAACGATGCGCACAATCGGATTGAATGCTGTTGATACACAATCCAGGTAGGAACCTTCTGTCTCAGAAATGTAGGAAACACGCTTGTCTGTAGTAATTTCACAGGTAAAGCGCTTCACGTAATGCATTTCTTTCTCTCCATCAAAGTAAACCGCAGAAATTGGTCTGTCCGGAACCCATTTTTCAATGTGAACCATATCTTCATCGAAATGGTTTGCCAAATCAAAGGTTGAAAGTCGGTAATCACCGTTTTTGTACAGTGTCAGAATGCGGTCTTCTCCTTTGAAAGAGCCCAGGAATTTTCCTCTTCCCTCGTCGTTCAATCGACCTACAACGGTATCGTACCAAATCTTACGTGCCGCAAGCGTTGATCCTCCAACTTCTTTTTGCGTAATCTTCTGAACAATTTCTTTGGTAACGCGGTTTCCGGCAGACTGGCGACCTTTAATCAAAAGATCTCCTAAATCCACATCCCAACGTAAGCGTTTCAAATGCGGTCTTGGACGAAGCATTACTGTAACAACTTCGCGCTCTCCATTCGGATGTACGGAGAAATACAAGAGTTTCGATCCTTTGATTCCACGTGTCAGATCGTATTCCGTATCACGAGTTACGGAATTCACGAAGAAGCGTTTCATCATACAAGCACCACCGGCACCATCCTGGTACATTACGTGGTAAATCGTTCGCTTATCACCTTTCTTCCAGACATCGGCATGAACAATTCCTTTCCCAACGAATTTCTTTTCCGAAACTTTGGTAACAATGAATTTCCCGGTGTCGAAGAATACGATAATGTCATCAATTTCGGAACAATCGTTGACTGCTTCGGTCTTTTTTAAACCCCAGCCAATGAATCCTTCTTCAATATCCACATATAACTTACGATTGGCAATAATCACTTTCGAAGCGGCAATGTTATCGAACACTTTCATTTCTGTTCTGCGTTCCTTTCCTGCTCCAAAGCGTTTCTTCAGGTCTTTGAAATAGTCGATTGCATATTCAACCAGATTCGCCAAATGCTTCTTTACCTCTTCCATTTCAGCTTCCAGCTTCGCAATAACATCTTCTGCTTTGTCGGAATCGAAACGTGTAATACGAATCATTGGAATTTGCGTCAAACGCTGTAAATCTTCATCTACGATTTCACGGATAAACTGCTTCTTGAATTTCTCAAAACGTTTATACATGTAATTGTACAAGCCCTCCTTATCGGAATACAACTTAAAGTCGATGTACATCTCTTCACGGATGAAGATCTTTTCCAAAGTAGAGAAATGCCATTGTGATTCCAATTCCATTAAACGAATTTCCAACTCTCGTCTCAATAGAGTCAGCGTATTATCGGTATTGACCTTTAGAATCTCCGATACCCCCATAAATCGCGGGGTATCACCATCAATCACAGAAGCATTCGGCGAAATAGAAACCTCACAATCTGTAAAGGCGTATAAAGCATCAATCGTTTTATCGGGTGAAACTCCCGGAGCCAAATGAATCACAATCTCTGCTTCAGCAGCCGTATTGTCTTCAATCTTCTTGACCTTGATCTTCCCTTTATCGTTTGCCTTGATAATACTTTCAATCAATGAACCTGTATTACATCCGAAAGGCACTTCATTGATCATCAGGGTTTTATTGTCGACCTTTTTAATTTTTGCGCGAACACGGACCTTTCCGCCTCTCAGTCCGTCATTGTAATTGGTAAAATCGGCCATTCCACCATTCAGGAAATCCGGGAAGATCTCAATTTTCTTTCCACGCAGATGGTTAATCGACTGATCGATCAATTCGATGAAATTGTGTGGAAGGATCTTACATGCCATTCCCACTGCAATTCCTTCTGCTCCCTGCGCAAGCAGGATTGGGAATTTAACCGGTAAATTATCCGGCTCTTTATTTCGTCCGTCGTAGCTCAAAAGCCATTTGGTAGTCTTCGGATTGAAAACCACGTGGCTGGCAAACTTGGAAAGTCGTGCTTCGATATAACGCGGAGCTGCTGCCCCGTCACCGGTAAGTGTATTTCCCCAGTTTCCCTGGCAGTCGATCAGCAATTCTTTTTGTCCAAGCTGAACCAAAGCATCACCAATCGACGCATCACCGTGAGGGTGATACTTCATGGTATTTCCAATGACATTCGCCACTTTGTTGTAGCGTCCGTCATCCAATTCCTTCATGGAATGCAGAATTCTTCGCTGAACGGGTTTAAATCCATCGTGCAAAGAAGGAACAGCCCGCTCAAGGATTACATACGAAGCATAATCCAGGAACCAGTTCTCATACAAACCGCTAAGCGGAACAATATTTTCATCTACGTGTTTGTGATCATCTATTCCGAAAGAAGCTTCTTCTTCTCCGCCTTCGTTTTCATCCCGATTGCTATCGGGACCATTCTCCGGATCTACCGGTCCAATTTCGTCTTCACTCATATTTAAGAAGCTTGTTCTATTGGTTCTATATTGTCATCATCTGAATCGGAATCTTCCAAATCCACATGCTTCGTATCGTCTTTCTCTACACGCAGGTTCTCGATAATGAAATCCTGTCGTTCCGGGGTGTTTTTCCCCATGAAGTAAGACAAGATCGAATCGATGGAAGCATCTTTTGTTAAAAGAACGGGCTCTAATCGGATATCATCACCGATAAAATGCTTGAACTCATCCGGAGAAATTTCTCCCAATCCTTTAAATCGGGTAATCTCAGGATTCTTTCCTAATTCTGCTATCGCATTTCTACGCTCTTCTTCGGAATAACAGTAAATGGTCTTTTTCTTGTTTCGTACACGGAACAAGGGTGTCTGCAACACGTAAACGTGATTTCGTTTCACCAAATCCGGGAAGAACTGCAGGAAGAATGTCAATAGCAGTAAACGAATGTGCATTCCATCAACATCGGCATCGGTTGCGATCACAATGTTGTTGTAGCGCAGGTTGTCCATATCTTCTTCGATATCCAAAGCTGCCTGTACAAGGTTGAACTCTTCGTTCTCGTATACTACTTTTTTGGTAAGTCCATAACAATTCAAGGGCTTACCGCGCAAAGAAAACACGGCTTGCGTATTGACATCACGTGATTTCGTGATCGATCCACTTGCAGAGTCTCCCTCGGTAATAAACAACGTTGTGAACTCACGCTTCTCGTCTTTCAAATCGGTTAAGTGAACCCGGCAATCACGCAATTTCTTATTGTGCAAACTTGCTTTTTTAGCCCTGTCGCGCGCCAGTTTACGAATCCCGGAGAGTTCTTTTCGCTCACGTTCGGACTGCTTGATCTTCTTTTCCAGGGTATCCGCAACATCCGGATGGCGGTGCAGGTAATTATCCAGTTTATCCTTCAGGAAATCATTGATAAAAGCACGCATGGACTTTCCATCCGGCTCAATTTCCTGGGAACCCAGTTTCGTTTTGGTTTGCGATTCAAATACCGGCTCAATCACTTTTACCGCAATTGCAGCAACAATTGACTGACGAATATCCGAAGCATCGTAGTCTTTTTTGTAGAAATCACGAATGACTTTTGCAATGGATTCCCGGAATGCACTTTGATGCGTTCCACCCTGAGTGGTATGCTGACCGTTTACGAAAGAATAATAATCCTCCCCGTAAGTCTTTCCGTGCGTAAACGCTACTTCAATGTCGTCGCCTTCCAGGTGGATAATCGGATACAAAGGATCGCCATCCATATTGTCTTCCAGCAAATCTTTCAATCCGTCTTTGGACTGGTATTTTTCACCGTTGAAATAAATCGCTAATCCGCGGTTTAAGTAACAGTAATTCCAAAACATCTTAATGAGGTAAGGCATTTTGAAAGCGAATTTCTTAAAAATGGATTCGTCCGGGATAAACTCAAAATAAGTTCCGTTTACTTCAGTTGTTTTTTCCAAAGGCAAATCTTCCGTCAATTCTCCACGAGAGAAGACCACTTGTTTCTTCTCGCCATCTCTTACGGAATAAACCATGAAGTATTCGCTCAAAGCATTTACAGCCTTGGTTCCAACCCCGTTTAGTCCAACGGATTTTTTAAAGGCTTTTGAATCGTATTTTCCACCCGTATTGATCTGAGAAACACATTCAATTACTTTCCCCAGAGGAATTCCACGTCCGTAATCACGAACGGAGACTTTCCCGTCTTTCACTTTGATATCGATGCGTTTTCCATTCCCCATGACAAACTCGTCAACGGAATTATCGACAATCTCTTTCACCAAAATATAGATCCCGTCGTCAGCAGAAGCTCCATCTCCCAATTTCCCGATGTACATACCAGGTCGCAGGCGAATATGCTCCTTCCAGTCCAGAGATCGTATATTGTCTTCAGTATATTGATTTTCAGCCATAATAACGGATTCTATGCAAGTTATCAAAGATAGTCACAGAATGAGTTGTTTAAACCACGATTTATTACGAGTTATGAACGTTGCAAGGTTAATTTCGCAGCTGGAAATTATACCGTTTTTTGGGTATTGTTTAGAATGATTCTAACTAATAATTTTACCTCAAAACAATCAGTATGTGTCAGTACAAAACAATCAGCAACAATTCCTACGGGTGTCTCATTCAGTGCAAAAACTGCGAACAATTCCATTTAGGTTTCGGCAATGTCGTTCTCATTCTTTCCTACGAGGAGTTTATCCGTTTTACAGATCAGGTGCAAAACATTCATGCAATGCATTGTACTGAGAAAAGAGAATCCAACGAAAAAATCTACATGCATACCGATAATTCCAAAATGATACTGGCATTCACGCACAAAGAATGGATGAATCTCTATCGTTTACTGGAAGAATCACGGTTTATGCTGTATGCCAACGAACTGATCGACCAGGCTTAATCGTTGCGTTTCAGCCAGCCTCTTTTCCAGAAAATAAACACCAGAACAGCCGTAATCAGAATCATCACTCCCCAAATCGCAAAATATCCGTTCCTGGATTTCAGTTCGGGCATATTTTCGAAATTCATCCCGTAAACTCCCACAATGAATGTTAGAGGAATGAAAATAGCGCTGGTAACTGTGAGTACTTTCATCACTTCATTCATCCGCTGCCCCTGGATTGCATAGTACAAATTCGCAATCCCTTCCAGCATCTGCTTTTGAGATTCGATTTCATCAATCAAACTGAAACAGGTATCTTTTAACTCTCTGAAATAATGAATATTATCTTCGATAATCATTTCATTTTCCACCCGATCCAATTGCCCCATTAATTCTTTCATCGGGAAGACAATTTTGCGCAGGTCGAGCAATTTTCTTTTTTCCCATTCTATTCTGCGAAGCACTTCACTTTTCGGGTTGCGAAGTACAATTTTATCTAATGTTTCAATATTAACAGAAATTTCTTCGACTACTTCCGTGTAATTATCGATAATCGACTCCAGCATGCGAAATAAGAGAAAATCCGGGCCTTTATACCGAACCTTTCCTCTTTTGTATTCAATCCGCTCACGAACAGTTGGAAAGTGATCGGAAGGTTTGTCCTGGAAAGATATCAGGTAATTATCCCCGATTATGAAACTAATCCGTTCCTTCTGTAGGTCATAATGGTTCGCTCCTTCTTTCGGAAGCGCAGAAATAATACTAAAAAAAACATAATCCGTGTATTCCTCCAGGCGCGTACGCTTCGTTTCCGCAAACAAATCTTCCTGGAGCAGTTTATCGATACACAACTTATTGCACAACTTCATGATCGCCTCTTTGTTCTTCATGGAATGAAAATTCAACCAATAGGTCGAATTCATATCTTCAAAGGGATTGAAGTTTTCAGCAAAATGATCCTCCGAATTCTTCTCCAGGGAATAAGTATCCAGATTGTACTTGTAAAGTTGTGCTACTTCTGACATCTAACGAAAATAATCATTTTAATTCCAAATTGCGAATTCCAAATTACGAATTGGGTATGAATTTTGAATGGAGCTTTAGGACATATAAATCAATTATCAGAACAGAAGAAAAATCTTTTTGAACTGATCTTTAAAAGAATTGTACCATCACTAAAAAAACTACATGAAATCGCTAGTTACCGTTTTACTATTATTCCCACTCCTGGCAATTTCGCAAACAGACACATTGGTTGTGGAAGTTATCTACGGTTCCAAACCGAAAGCAAAAGACGAAAGACATTGGTTTGGAGGGAAACTGGGCGGACATATCGGATTGAAGATCGGTAAAGACAGCATCATGCATTTTGTTCCGGGCGGACGTGTTGCTGCAACCAATATCAATTCCGACACCGGAAATTACCTCATCTCCGGCAAAAAGAGTTTTTACCGGACATTTTACTGCGACACTACTAAAACCTGTCGAATCTTCATCCCTGTCACACCTGTCCAGAAGCAAAAACTACTAAAGGATGCCAAACCATTTTTAAAGGAAGGACCTTATCCGTACGCTTTTTTCGGAATGAGATGCGCAGCTGCCTGTTATCATCTACTGTCACTGGCAGACGTCACCAAAGACCTATCCCGAAGCCGCATGACCTGGAAATTCATTTACCCGCGGAAACTACGGAAATTTCTATTCAAAGAAGCAAAAGCAAAGGGATGGAAAATCGTTACAACTCCGGGATCAACAAAACGGAAATGGGACCATGATTAATGCAATAATTCAAAATCTAAAATTCAAAATCTAAAATTCAAAATCTAAAATTCAAAATCTAAAATTCAAAATCTAAAATTCAAAAAAAAAAAAAACAATGCCTGCTTCTGATTCTATTTTGAATTTTGAATCAAACCGCAATACCGCTCGAATTCCTTCACATTAGACGAACGCCGGATTGCAGAAAGAACTTTTAATTTTTCATGCTGCGTTAAATGCCAGGAAAGACTGATTCGGTCTTTTTGCCGTTCTCTCAAACTCAGATTAACTGTTTCAATCGGCACGTCGTATTTATCCATAATCAGATGAAGTAATTCATCCTGATCGTAATCCTGGATTCTTGGGAAATTGGTAAACACATTGGAAATCGGTGCTGTGAATTTATTAAAAAGTCCGAACGAACGTGCCTCCTCGTTATACATGATCCTTTTATTGTCACGAATCTGCAAGATCACTACTCCGCGTGTATTTTTACTAATCCAAGATTCCAACCGCATCAACCACTGAACAGTAATTTTTGTACCGAAATTATCCCTTGCACCAGCATCCATCAACTGGATCTCCGGAACCGTAGGCAAACTCGTCATCGGAAGTACATAGGGGAAAGATGCATTCATCCGTAACGCGGAAGACAGGCGCAATTTTTCCGAATGCTGTTTTTTCAACAACAGGTGCAGATCAATATTCTCCTGTACATGATTGGTTTCCGGCGCAGGTGATGCTGAATCCATCAAAAAGCTCAACCCGAGAGATGAAATCATGATCCGTCTTGCATCATTTACAACAGATGGTGTTAAAATCAGGTTCGGAATGATTCCCTGCTTTTCATACGAGCGGTAATACCTCAAAGGCTTATTCAATCGCTGACCCGTATTTTCATTCAAATCCGATTCAAAAGCCATTGCACGATCATAGCTATACTCCGAATCCTCGAAAGTGGATTGATACCGAAAAAAAAGGTCGTTGGTAGAAGCTGCAAATGACAATTTATTCAAGAGATCCTGCGAGATTTCTTCGAAATACTTCTTATCGTGGAAGTTTACTTTTTTCGTTTGATACTGCTCCAGCAAGAGTGAACGATAATAGGACGCGCCAACTGTTCCACCGGAAGCACCGGTCATCATTGCAATGTGTTTTGATGACTTAAAATTGCTCATTGAATCACACATCCGCAGCACCTGAAAAACCCAGGAAGCACTGCGCGAACCCCCACCGGAAGTGTTTACAACCACCAAAAGCGGTTTTTCTTCGCCGGTTTGTTTCTTCCAGTTTTCCAGATAGGAAATGTAATCATCGTAATCATTTTTGCGAGCAGCAGCATCTTTACTCATACAATAGATCGTGGAATCCGTATAAAGTGCCGGCTCGTCATAGGACAAACCGTAAGCCTGGGTCTGGAACTTGAACATATCCACCGTTTTGGACAAATAGTTCATCAACAAAAAACACAAAATCAACACCGGATAAGCCCAAACACGCAACCAGGAAAGAAGTGCGCTTAACAGCATCAGGATAATTGTAAGAAGCAGAACCACGCTCACACCTGCAGGCACATCCAGGAAGGTTTTCCCGCCAAAAAGACCGATCAGAATAAAGGTAATAATGGTGGTGATCTCGAAAATGGTGGTAGAAATACGATTCTGATCAAAAACCGACTGAAGCAGTGACTGTGCATAATGTTTTGTAGATCGGCATTGCTGAACCCGCAAACCTCTTCCGATGTACCAATACAACTTTTGCCGGTTCGCCCGGTTCACTTTCACCCTGTTTCTTTTCCCAAATCGCAGCCAGCGCGAAGTACGTACCGATTGATCTTCATCGTAACGCTTCAGTTCAAACAAGTTTTTATTGATCGGGAAGAAATAAAGCAGTGCAACTCCCACAAAAAGAAAGAAGCCCACCAGAAGCCCGGATACAAAGAAGAAGATATTGAGCCAGGATTCAAATTCTTCCATCCGCTGAAAACGAACAATCCGAATAATGAAAAACACGACGAAAGCAGTTGGAATAACGCTGTTATTGATACAGAACCGCACAAAAGGCTTGTTAACCATTGCCAGGAATGGAAAGCGGGAAGCCAGTCGCATGTAGGAATACGAATGAAATGCCATAGTTAATCCACCGAAGGAGAAACCAAGCAGCAGGAAAGAGAAAAAACTGGTATTTCCCTGGTATTCCGGCGACAAAAACAAGTAAGACAATCCGAAACCTACTCCAACCCTGTCTGAAATCAACAAAAAGAAAAAGACCCAATAGAAAAATCCGAGCAGGTTATGCTTTAAGTGATGTACAAATAAAACGAAAGGAAAAAATACCCTTACGAATTGAAATGTGTTGGAGGTAATATTACGGAGTGCAGTCACAACTCAATATTACGAATTAATGATGGGATTTCTGATACTCTTTCACAAAATCTGTCACTAAATACGTGAGTGTTTTTCCAACAATAATTTCCTCGGTTTCATTTTTTGGGGCCGCTTCAGGCAAATGCAGGTAGCACACTTTTTCAAGAGTTGCCATTTTTCGTATATAGATCCGCGCCTGATCCACCGTGATTCCGGAGGGAGTAAACGCACTTGAAGGCATAAAGGCAATGGAATCCATATCCAGCTCCACCCCCATTACTGTTTGAAAATGTGTATCGTAAACTTTATCAATGTCAGCCTGGAACTTAAACGGCTTTTCCAACCAGGATTCATAAAAAGTGAAAAACGCCTTCATCTCCTGCAAATGATCCAGGATAAATTGGTTGTTATACGATTCGTGCAAACCCAAAACGGAATAATGACCTAAAAAACCATATTCGTAGGCATAAGAAAACGGATTTCCCGAATGTCTTCCTTCCATTGCACGCGTATCGGCATGCGGATCCAAATTCACCACAGATATTGCCAGGCTTTTAGATTCAGAAACTCCTTTTATGATCGGATAAGCATTATTATGTCCGCCACCTATTACGATCGGAACACCTCCGCAATCCACCACTTCCTTTACCCATGCAGAAACCAAATAGTCCAAATCATCCACATGCTTATTAGAAATGGCGTCAATTGATTCTTTGGAATCAACAAAACCGTGAATGCAAATCGAATTGCCGTTTAAAAACTGGTTAGACTGCACTCCCAAAAAACGGGGAATGAAGGCCTCAAAAGCAGCTTCTGATCCGCCCTTTCCAGCGTTTAATCTTGGTCCAACATCCTCTTTAATGCCAAGCACGTGAAACTTCTTTTCTTTCCAACTGTCCGTTTTTCCGCGGAACAACATGTTCTGACCAATTCGAATTTCACCACCTCTTTCCGTTAACCAGGCTTTCAGGTGAGATTCTTCCGGCAACTGCAGTTTAAAGTAAGTCGATTCAAGCATGATACTTTTCCATTAGTTCCACAAAAGCAGCCGGAGGAGCAATTGGCCGCATCGTTTCCTTTGAAACAAAAACCAGGGTTGTTTTAGCCTTACTCAGGCATTCCTCCTTTTGATTATAAAGCGTGTATTCAAAAAACAAACGCGGACCTTTCAATTCTGTAATCGCAGTAACAATGGTTAATTCATCATCATACAATGCTGGTTTGAAATAGTCCACTTCAAAATGACTCACAGGAAGCATCACCCCACTTTCTTCCAATTCCCGATAACTCATCCCTAATGAACGAAGCGCTTCTACCCGTCCAACTTCAAAATACGCGGCATAATTCCCATAATAACAATAGCCCATCTGATCGGTCTCACCATATCTCACACGCACTTTTGCAGGGAATTCAAAGGAAGTTTTCATGAAATTTCAAGTCTAAATAAATCACGCTAAATGTCGTAACTATTTTCCACATTTTTAGTTAGAAAATGAACGCATTAAAAAGTATATTTTTCCGGTATTAATTCCCTGTTATTGCAATGTAATTTCGTACCTTTGGAAGAGGTGAGTATTTTCATTTAAATAGTATATTTTAACATTTAGCTATGAAATTTAGATATTCATCGAACAATCAGTCGGTTTTAAGAAAATTGAAAGATGATATTAAAGCATTACTTCAATACAAAGCAAAACATTTCAAATAATCAATACCCAAACAACTTTTTTTTTCACTTTTTTATGAGAATATTTGCTCTCTGAAAAATTCAGCGGCTTAACACTTAAGCTATGAATCTATTACGCCGATTATTTTTTTATTAACATATTATTATAAACTTTTAAAATACCCTTGCTAAATGAGTGCCAACCATGACGCTATTTGGAATTCCTGTCTGAAAGTTATCAAAGATAATCTGCCAATCCAAGCATACAAAACTTGGTTTGAGCCGATTGTCCCCGTAAAGCTCGAGAACAACATTCTGACAATACAAGTTCCATCTCACTTTTTTTACGAATGGTTGGAAGAGCATTACATTACTTTGTTGAAAAAAGTAATTAAAAAAGAGCTCGGACAGGAAGGACATTTGGAGTACAGTATTGTTATGGAAAATTCTGCCAGCAATTCAAATCCTTACACGGTTAAACTTCCTACTTCCGACAAGAAGTCTGTGAAGAATGCTCCGGTAAATATGCCTATGAATATCAGCGATAACCCGATTAAAAACCCGTTTATTATTCCGGGATTGAAAAAGGTAAACGTTGATTCAAATCTGAATCCTGCATATTCATTCGAGAATTTTGTAGAAGGAGATTGCAACCGACTGGCTCGCTCTGCAGGTTATGCCGTAGCAAATAAGCCCGGCGGAACTGCCTTCAATCCACTATTGATTTATGGTGGTGTTGGATTGGGTAAAACGCACTTAGCTCATTCAATCGGAATCGGTGTTAAAAATCAATTCCCGAATAAAACAGTGCTTTACGTAAGTTCTGAGAAATTTGCTCATCAGTTTATCGACGCCGTTCGTAATCAAACTACGAATGACTTCATTCACTTCTATCAAATGATCGACGTATTGATCATTGATGATGTTCAATTCTTCTCCGGAAAAGAAAAGACACAAGACGTATTCTTCCATATTTTCAACCATTTGCACCAAAATGGAAAACAAATCATTTTAACTTCGGATAAACCGCCGGTTGAAATGCAGGGAATGGAGCAGCGTTTATTATCCCGCTTCAAGTGGGGACTGTCTGCAGACCTTTCTACTCCGGATCTGGAAACACGTATTGCTATCATGGAGAAGAAAATGTATGGCAGCGGCATCGAACTTCCTCGTGAAGTGGTTGAGTACCTTGCTTACAGTATCAACACGAACATTCGTGAAATGGAAGGAGCGATGACTTCATTGCTTGCCCAGGCTTCATTGAACAAAAAAGCAATTACGCTTGATTTGGCGAAACAAATGATCGACAAGTTCGTGAAGAATACTGCTCGTGAAGTTTCTATCGACTATATCCAGAAAGTGGTTTGTGATTACTTCGACTTACCAATTGAGATGTTGAAATCGAAAACGCGGAAACGTGAAGTAGTTCAGGCTCGCCAGATCTCCATGTATTTCTCCAAGAAGATGACTAAATCGTCTTTGGCTAGTATTGGAGCTCATTGCGGCGGAAAAGACCATGCAACGGTATTACACGCTTGCAGAACGGTTATCAACCTTTCTGAAACAGACAAACAATTCCGGGTTTACCTGGAGGATTTGGAAAAGAAATTAACAATCCAATAATACTGAATGGCTTCCCGAAACGGAGGCCATTTTTGTTTATAAGAAAAACCTTCGGGAATTTGGAAATTTAGGAATTACCATCCTGATAACTATCGGGTATGGGTGTTCCCAAAGACTCTCACAAATTCTCTCCTCTTAAAGACATAAAATAAATTCCGAATTCGAGAATTTATAAATTTACTTGTTTATAAATTTGTGAACAGATTTAAATGTAAAATCCTATTTTTCAATGTATTAAACAATGTTTCGTTTAAAATAAACTCCTCAGCTTTTCCATAAATTAAGTTCTAAACACCTATTCTTAGTACCTTTGCAATCAAATGCCTGAAAGCAAATTCAAAACAATCACAGCACAAAGTGAAGGATTCTACAAAGAAAAAGGATCCAAGTTTCTGGCATTTGCTATTCCCTGCAAAAAAGAAGAAGAAATCAAGGAACACATTCAACGCCTTCGGAAGGAACATTACCAGGCAGTTCACGTGTGTTCTGCATTCAGACTGGGAAGCGACAAGAAGAAATACCGCGCAAGTGACGACGGAGAACCTTCCAATTCTGCCGGAGCACCAATCCTGGGACAAATACAATCGTTCGATCTCACAAACATTCTAATTGCCGTTGTACGTTATTACGGCGGAGTAAATCTGGGTGTTGGCGGACTGATCAATGCTTACCGGACTGCGGCCAAAGAAGCTTTGGAAAGTGCGCAAATCATTGAACAGGAAGATCAGGTTTTGATTACTTTGTGTTATGGCTATGATGAAATGCCGCAGGTCATGTCCCTGCTAAAAAACAGCCCGGCGAAAATCATTAATCAGGATTTTCAATTATCTTGTAAGCTAAGTATTGAGCTTCCGGTCTCAGAAATGAAACTGCTGGAACAAATTGAAGAATTAAATATCCTTCTACCCGAAGAAAAACATATCAGAATAGAAAATCATGGAATTATCCAATAGCCAATTACTTCAGGAACTAATCAGTGTTCAGGGAGTTGCAAGTGATGAATCACGCATTAAATCATTTATAAAAGAATACGTCCTTCGAAACCAGGGACAATGGAAGTCTAAACCTCATATTATCGACGGAATCGGATTCCAGGACGCCATGATCCTTGTTTTTGGCAATCCGCGCACGGCAGTTTATGCTCATATGGACACGATTGGCTATTCTGTGGGTTATGAAAACGAATTGATACGCGTTGGCGGGCCGATGAATATCGACGGGACACTACTGGTTGGAAACGACTCACAAGGAGAAGTAGAAGGTGAATTAATGATCTTTGAGAACGAATACAATCAGCAGCGTTTGCAATTATCCGGTGACAGAACAATTGATCGCGGAACCTTACTTTCTTTCAAACCCGATTTTAAAGAGACGAAGGAATACATTCAATCTCCCTACATGGATAATCGTTTGGGAGTTTTTGTGGCACTTCAATTGGCCGAAACACTGGAAAACGGAGCTATTGTTTTTTCTACTTATGAAGAACATGGTGGAAATTCGGTTGGTGCCTGTGCTAAATACCTGATGAACAATTATGACGTTTTCCAGGCCTTGATCTGCGATATCACCTGGGTTACTCATGGTGTGGTACATAAAGGCGGTGTTGCGGTTTCCATGCGCGACAGTATGCTTCCGCGAAGAAAGTACCTGAATAAAATTCTTACCATTGCAAAAGAATCCGGAGTTAAATATCAATTGGAAGTAGAATCTGCCGGAGGAAGTGACGGATCGGTTCTTCAGAAATCAGATTTGCCTATCGACTGGTGCTTTATCGGTGCGCCGGAAGACCATGTGCATACTCCCAAAGAAAAGGTTTACAAAAAGGATATTGAAGCGATGATTGAATTGTACCGTGTTTTGATGGACCAATTGTAATTAACGCACTGCAAATGCTTCTTCAATTTCAATTGCAGGGAACTCCGAACAAGTTGTGGCCTTTTGGTCCAGAACTTTAAACTTCAGCTTTAAACGCAGTTTGTCGACCTGGAATTTCGGATCCAAATTCGTTGGTGCACAAATCGTTTTCTTTTCATTGGAAGTAAATTGAATGACTGCTCCGCAATCGAGTAATTGTACTTCTCCCAGGGTGTAATTCTCAGTGGCAGCTCCCGTTGTTTGAGAAGTTTCTTTAGCCGGATCAGTCTTTGGCTGTTCTGCTGTGGCTTTTTTAGAAGTTTGGCAAGAAGCAACTAGAAATCCAGCAATTAGTACACACATCAATCGAATCATTTTCTACTTATTTTGTAATACATTCTTACCTGCAATTGCAGCAGTTGTCCAGGCAGCCTGGAAGTTAAATCCACCGGTAACACCATCAATATCCAGGGTTTCGCCTGCAAAAAACAGCCCGGGAACTTTCTTTGCCTCCATCGTCTGCACATTGATCTCATTCAAATCAACACCACCGGCGGTTACGAACTCCTCCTTAAATGTTGTTTTTCCTTCCATGGCATACAAATCATTCACCAAAACTTCCAATAACTTATTCTGATGTTTAACCGTTAATTCGGAACATTTGAATTGAGCCGGAATTCCCGCCTTCTCAACAAGGTACGTCCATAATCTCGATTTAACGGCATAAAGTGGCGTATTTACAACTAATTTATTGGATTTCACGAATTCCAGAATTGCTTCACGAACGATTCCCTGATCCTCCTCGCCTGTCCAATTAACCGCGATTTGAGATTTATACCCTTTCGATTCAAAAATTCGGGCACCAAATGCAGACGATTTTAATACTGCCGGGCCACTCATTCCCCAATGTGTAATCAATAAAGGCCCATTCGAGAGCCACTTCTCACCGATTATTTTCACCAATGCATTTTCCTGCACGATTCCCATCAATTCTTTGATAGGTTCATTCGGCATATTGAATGTAAACAAGGACGGAACTGGCGAAATGATCTTTAAATCGAAATTTTTCAATAATTCAAACCCGGATATTTTGGGTTGTCCGCCGGTGGTGACGATCACTGCTTTGGAATAAAAGGTTTCTTCAGGGGTTTGTACTTCAAACAAACCGGAATCAACCTTCTTCACCGATTCAACCCGCTGATTGAGGAGCAATTCGACCTCATTTTTCTTTAGTTCGTTCAAAAAGCAGTCAATGATAGTTTGAGAATCGTTACTTAATGGAAAATAACATCCGTCGGAATACAATTTGAGCGGAACGTTTTTACTTTCCAGCCATGCTTTCATATCGGAACTCGAAAACTGGTAGAAGGCTTTTTTCAGAAAGCGCTCACCACGCGGATAATGCTTCGATAATTCTTCCGGTTCCGAAATAACGTTCGTTACGTTACATCTGCCGCCACCGGATATCTTGACTTTTGCCAATGGTTTGGAACTTCTTTCCAGGATTGCAATTTTTGCATGCTTGAAGTGTTCCGAAGCTTTTATGGCTGAAAAACAGCCTGCAGCTCCTGCCCCAATCACCAAAACATCCAATTCTTTCATGGGTCAAAAGTAATGACAAAAAAAGACCTCCCAATATCCGGAAGGTCTTTCTCCTATTTATTTGATCTTATTCCCGATCGTCAATTCGTTCATTCGCCAATTCACACTAGTGCGAATCCTGCTTATTTAGAAGGTTTAATGTAAGATTTGTACGCTCTTACGTACGTTTCCAGCTCCTGAAGTAATCTCAAAAATATAAGATCCCGACTGAATAGAAGAAGTATTTATTGTTTGACTATTTCCATCTAAAAAATGCGTAAATACTACTTTTCCATCCAAACCAATGATTCGTACCGTTTCTGCCGTTCCATTTGAAACTACCAGGTTCAATGCATCATTTGCAGGATTTGGATAAACAGTAAATTCCAACTCCAAATCAGTTAATCCAAGCGGACCGTTTGCAACCTGAATCGTATTCTGATAAGTTGCATGATTTTGTTTCGTTGCGGTCACAATCAGATAATCATTTGTAGTTAAAGCAGGAATGCTAATTTCAGCATGTCCGCCGGAAGCTATAGCAGTACCTAATAATATGTTATTCTGAGAAATCGCCACCAAGGCTCCGTCTACGGAACAGTTTGTTATAATATTGGATACATTCAGCGGAACATTATCGGGATGTGTTACCGTAAGCGGTAATGTTTGCTTGTTTCTGAACTGAGCGGAAGGATCCCCGAACAAAATCCAGGTCTGCATGACTTCAACTCCGCTGCCTGAAGGATACTCTTCCAGCATCGACATTTGAGAATTATAGAACAATCCCCCCAATGTGGTTTTGTGATTATTCGGATAAGTTTCGCCAATAATCGCCGCCATTTCATCTTGTGTCTGCATTGGTTCTGCCCAAGCCATTAAAATTGAAGAGCCTGCTGCTCCGATTGCTCCGGAAGGTGATCCGTTTTTGGTTGCACGTGTCCAGGTTTCGGAAATACATGTTCCGGAAGTAAATGTTCCGTTGTTGCAAGCTACTGAAATGACAAAAGGATATTTTCCGTTATTCGTTGCCTGGTTGACATGTGTGCTTTGGAAATTCCCGGTAACGCAAAGGTTCACATCACCATGTCCGGTGTAGTTAAACAAACCAATTCCACTGTTAACTACCGGCAAAATGGTCCCGGAATTCGGACTTCCGCCTGCATCCTCTCCGCCATGTGAACCATCGTAAAACTCCGAAACTGAAGTATAACCGTAATTCATCAAAACGGTACGGATATTTCTCAAATGCTGCCAATCGGGTTCACCGTCGTTACCAATTCCGTCACCTTCGTTGGATCCCAGGCCAATTGCTCTCTCCATCCAGTCGCCTGTCATCGGATTTTTCTCGTACTCCAGTGTTCGGTCAACCATTGTTGTAATATTCGCTGCAGTTCCTGAAAAACGACCTACAAAAATTTCCGGGTAATAATCACTTCCTGTTAATTGTCCGTAATAAGAGTCTGAAAACAAGTTTTCACCGCCAGACATCCCATAAGTGTGGGCCGGAATCTCATCATGATCCCCGATCAATAAAAGATAAGTCAATTCGGGATGGGAGGTGTAATAGTTTTGAATGTATGCGCGAATATCTGTGTCGGTAGTTCCTGCAACTGCTGTTGAGACCAATACGGAACGAATTCCTTTTTGATTTTTCCAATTTACCAGTGGCGTAATTTCGTCCATTAGAGCAGGATCCGCGATAACCAACATGCTTCCGTTCTCTTCCATCGGGGAATATTTTTCCGATTTCGGGTTTAAAACGAATTTTTGCTGTGCAGACTGCATGATCGGATCAGTTTGACCATTCAGTTCATTTTCACCTGCAAGCTGTGTATTGGTTTTCACTTTGATGTGAATCCCGGTATAAACAACCAATTTTTTGGTAACCGGATTGTATTGGTATGGAGAAACTTCCACAACCACACCGCGCATTGCTCTCCAGATAAACGGAGTTTTCAGGTTCACTGAAGAAGCCGGATAAAATTCATTGGTCGAATAAGCAGTTCCAAAAGAGTAAGCTATCGAACCAGGTTCTACATTTCTTTTGATCACACCTTTTGAAGGCGCAACCAATACATTGTCAAAAACCGTAACGGCGTCGTAGGTCACTTCAACTTCAGGATCTCCTGTTGCAGGAAGCTGAATAGTTGTGTGAAATAAAGGAAGGGCCGGAGCTCCTTTTTCCTGGGACAAAACTTTGAATGACCTGGAGAAATCAATCATTGTTTGTCCATTAATTTCTTTGAATTCAAAGTCTTTTGCTTCAAACTGCTGAGTGAGTTTGATAGCTTTTGAATCTTCGGAGTTTAGCTGGAAATTTTGAGCGTGGGAAATAAATGATCCGAACAAAACGGAACAAAAGAGGAGCGTTTTTTTCATTTTTTTGTTTTAGCTCTCCCAATGTACTGATTCTTATGGAATAGTCCGTTTTTTTAACAACCAAAATTAGATTTAAAATCACTCCGGCCTAAAAATATTTTGAAAAGAAAAAGGCCAAATGCAACTGCACTTAGCCTCTTCCCCTTAACCTGTAGATGTTAATAATTGATCCGTTATTATCCCTTAACGGGAGATGCATCAAAAGGTTTCAAAAAAAAATGATTTTTCAGAAAAATAATTAAAAACTGATCCCCATCACCTTTTCTTCGGATTGGTGTTTCTACCTTTGCAGGAGTTTCAAATTTGCATCAAAGTGTTAGCGGGAAAAGGATCCAGAGTTTACAGTGTTTTCAAAATGAAGTGCCCCAGATGCCAGGAGGGAGATTTCTATCTTTCCCACCCATATTCCATGAAAAATATTGGCCAGACTTATAAATACTGCCCTAGCTGCGGATTGAAATACGAAAAAGAAGTTGGCTTTTACTATGGAGCAATGTATATTTCCTACGGTTTGGGAGTTGGGCTTTTTGTAGCTTGTTGGATCAGTATCCATTTGTTTTTCCCGAATTCGAATGTCTTTGTTCAAATAGCGGTCATCTCCGGACTTTCTCTTTTCCTGAGCCCTTATCTTTATGCGCTTTCAAAGATAATATGGGCGAATTTATTCTTCTCTTATGATCCGGAAGCGATAGATGAGTTCAAAAAGTTGAACAGTTCAATTTGAACATTTGAACATTTGAAACAAAAAATCCCCCAGCCGGCAAACTGAGGGACTTGTTTCAAACTACAAAACAATTATTGAAGGATGACATTTTGATCTTTCGGATATTTGATCTTAAACGAGTAGGTCATTTTATCCGTGGCTTTGGTCTTTAAATCCAGTATCCACGTTAGTTTTCCTGTCGTTTTATCATAATTTGCTTTACCCGTGTTGATCGCTTCTATAACGATTTGTCCGTTAGTGGTTACAGGAATTTGATCCTCAATAACCACTTCAACTGTATTTGCTTTCAGGTTTTTAAGTGAAATCTCATAGGAATACGTGCGTTCAATGTCGTTCCCGATTACTTTTTCCTTGAAATCTTTTTTCAGGATAATTCGTTTCGCAATAATGTTCGGATCTTTTCCTAGACTCAGTTTCAAAGTATCGTTCATGGTCGTCGGATCAATGTAAGTTTCACCGATATATGTTCCGTCGAAGAAAATATTTGCACTGGCAGGAACCAATTGCAGATCTTCCAGTTTCAATACTTCAGCTACAAGGAAAACTCCCGGATCAATTTTAGGAACGGTATAATACCGGTAGTTTGCCGTCAAATCCACGTTTCTAACCAAAACCAAATGACTTTCATCACTGCTTTCAATCGTATATGGCAGATCAATTTTATATTCCGCAGACAAAACACGGTTGATAACCGTTGTGAAATTAGCTGCTGTTTCGCTTTCTTCCAGGTATATTTCAGAATCAGCAGTTGCCTTTTTTTCGGCCTGAACGGAAGGAACTGCGCTAAGGCCGTAACTATTATACCTTCCGTTTACAGCTCCCAAATTGTAATAATCCACGTACCAGGGATGTAAATCCGGTTTGATCTTGTTTTGGTAAGGATCATTCGTTGACAAAGTCAATTGCACGTCATTCCAGTTTTCACCTGTATTTTGCTGGATATTTGCTTTATAGGTCAGATTTACTTTACCGGAAGAGATTTCGCTGCGAATATCGTAAGTTGGAATCCAGGAAGCTCCTGAAGCCAAATAAGAAATAGCTAATCTTCCTGCAACCACTTCTTTAGACTGCAGCGTAACAATAATTCTATGAATTGGACCTTCGGGAACCTTTGGTGTATTTGAAGACTGGTAATTCTGAAGATCTGTCAATCGATTATTCATATCCTGCATGGTCGAGTTTTTCGATTTCATTCTTCTGTTCAGAACCTGCAATTTTTTGTTGATCTCATTCATTTTCAACTGGTAATAGTCTATTGCCTGTTTCAACAGTTGAATAGAATCATTTACTTTCCCCTGCCCGCGAATGGCTCCGTTGTTGGAAAGAATGGTTTTAGAAGTGTTCAGTACATCGATTTCATCCTGGATTTCTTTGATATCAAATTGGATATTATTGATCGAATCCTGCAGCAGGTTGATATCCTTGCGGATTTTCAAAGGAAGCCCTTCCAATTTTACTTTTTCAGGTTCCGGATAATAAATCTGGTACTTGGAATCGATCAGGACCACGTTCCCAAAGGCTTTTACCTGTAAACTTTTCGGATCGATATTCGGACTTACTCCTTCAACGATCAGTTCGGTAATTCCGGGTTTTACATTGAAGTTTGCTTTTCGATAAATTTGCGCGCCGCTGGTGTAGACGGTTACTTCACTAACGGAAGATTTAATAATCTCTTTGTCGTTGGCTGCAAGTGATTGGAAACTTGGGAGAATCGCCAATAGGACAATAAGTACTCTTTTCATAGGAATCAATTTTCCTCAAGTACTGCCGGAATTAAAATTGGTTCAAAAGGTGGGTTAGAATTGTTTAAAAGGTATCATTGAGCGATTGAACTGTTGTATATAGCTCTACTCACTCCGGACAGAAAGGGACCAAAGTTATACGAATCCACAGCAATAGTTTCCGTTTCCTCCTGAGCATAGAAAGAAAACGAATTCGCAAGTAATAAAATCAGGAACAGCAGTTATTTCATAATCCTAGATCAATCCTTTGATTTCACCAATTATTCGGTCTGCCAAATCAGAAGCTGCCTGTGCATCCTTACTTTCCGTATAAACGCGAATGATTGGCTCCGTATTACTTTTACGCAGATGAACCCATTCTTTCCCGATGTAAATCTTTACACCGTCAACTGTATCCACTTCTTCGTTTTTGTATTTATCGGCCATTTTCACCAAAATTGAATCTACGTCAATTCCCGGAGTCAGGTCAATTTTCTTTTTAGCCATTTCGTAGTTCGGGTAAGAAGCCCGAAGTGCTGTCATACTCATTTTCTTCTGGGCCAAATGCGATAAGAACAGGGCAATTCCAACTAATGAGTCGCGTCCGTAATGTAAATCCGGGTAAATAATCCCACCGTTTCCTTCGCCGCCGATCACTGCGTTGGTTTCTTTCATTTTCACCACTACATTCACTTCGCCAACTGCCGAAGCGTGATAGTCACAACCAACTTCTTCGGTAATGTCTCTCAAAGCTCTGGTGGAACTTAAATTGGAAACCGTAGCTCCTTTTCTCTTCGAAAGGATGTATTCGGAAACGGCTACCAGCGTGTATTCTTCACCAAACATCGATCCGTCTTCGTTTACCAAAGCCAAACGATCCACATCCGGATCTACCGTAATTCCCACATGCGCCCCTTCCGAAACCACACGAGCAGATAACTCTACCAAATGTTCTTTCAAAGGCTCCGGATTGTGTGGAAAATGACCGGTTGGGTCGCAATACATTTCAACGATATCTGTTACCCCGATCTTGCGAAGCAATTGCGGAACCGAAATTCCTCCTGTAGAATTCACAGCGTCAACAACGACCTTGAAATTCGCGTTTTTGATTGCCGGAATATCTACATCAGACAATTTGCAGATTTCTTCAATATGTCTTTCAATTGCTTCTGTATCGCTGATAACTTTCCCCAAATCATCCACTTCAGCAAAAGTAAAACTTCCGTCAACAGCAATTTTCAACAACAACTCTCCTTCAGCACCGGAAATAAATTCTCCTTTGCTGTTCAACAATTTCAAAGCATTCCATTGTTTCGGATTGTGAGAAGCTGTCAAAATAATACCTCCGTTTGCCTGGTGGTAAGGAACAGCCATTTCAACCGTTGGGGTTGTAGACAATCCCAAGTCAATCACTTCAATTCCTAATCCAACCAGGGTTTGAATAACCAGTGTGGAGATCATTTCACCGGAAAGACGGGCATCTCTTCCCACTACTACTTTCAATTTACCTGTATCGGAAACTGATTTCAACCAGGTTCCGTAAGCAGCAGCAAACTGAACTGCGTCAATGGGTGTTAAGTTATCTCCCGGAGCACCTCCGATCGTTCCCCTGATTCCTGAAATAGATTTGATTAATGTCATTTCAAATTCAAAATGCAAAATGGCACTTCGACTACGCTCAGTGTCCTTCCAATTTACAAAAGGTGGTTGAGCGGAGTCGAAACCCCTTTTTAATTCATAATTCTTTCTTTAATTCGATCATTCGCAAAACAGTTACGGCTGCTTCCACACCTTTGTTCCCGTGTTTTCCGCCTGCACGATCAATGGATTGCTGTTCGGTATTGTCTGTCAACAAACAAAAGCCAACCGGCTTGTTGTATTTCAGTGTTACATCCACAATTCCCTGTGTAGTTCCGGAACAAACAAAATCAAAATGCCTGGTTTCTCCCTGGATTACCACGCCAATAGCAATTACTCCGTCGATCTGGTCGTTTTGAGCCAGCCACTGCGCTCCCAAAGGCAATTCAAATGCTCCGGGAACTTGTTTCACATGAATATTTGATTCCTTCACTCCTGCATTCAGAAGTGTTTCCATAGCTCCTTCCAACAATTTGGAAGTAATATGACCGTTCCATTCAGAAACAACAATGCCGATTGAAAAATCGGCACCGTTTGGAATTGTATCTTGATCGAACGCTGATAAGTTTTTTAAACTTGTAGCCACGTTTCTGATTATTTATTGGATACTCTGGCAATGTATTTGTCAATCGATTTTTGTTGACCGAACATGTAGTAATCCTGATTAATTCTTTCGTAAAGTTCTTTCGCTTTTGCAAAATCTTTGATTTCTTCTGCTACCTGAGCTGCTTTGAACAAATAAGTTGGAGTTGTCCACTCGTTCTCATCTGCATCAGCTGCATCCACATAAAGTTCCATCGCATCTTTGTACTTACCTAATTCACTGTTACAATCTCCTTGTAAGCCAAGCGCCATTGCAGGTCCGTAAGTATCTTTCAATTTCACACCTTCCAATAATTTCAAAGCTTTCTTGAAATCACCTTTGGACATGTACTGACGAGCTAACGTAAATTCAGCAATTTCTCCTCCCTGATATCCGTCATTCTTTTTAACGAACGGTTCCAACTCGGTGATTGCAGCATCTACTGAATCTTTCGCTGCTAAATTCAAGCCGCGGTAATAACCTTCATTCGCTTTTTGGTTAGCCGGAGCGTAAACGAATTGCTTGTAAAGAATGTATCCAAGAATTCCAACAATTAATCCAATCACTGCAAAAGTGATCAAACGAAGTTTTTTATTCTCTTTGAATTGACGTTTAATATCATTAAAACTGGTAGTTCCTGCCATTTGAAAATTTATTTAAGCGTTGCAAAAATAATCTTTTTTTCGAATTAGGAATTGAAACTTATTAAAAGGTGAATGTGAAGAAGGTTTTTTTAGATGTAGGAGTATAAAATCTACGCCCCTAAATCTGCAATTTTCTATTTAAAATAAATGGTTACCTTTGCGCCAGTTTTAGGTTCGATTGTAATAGTTTACAAGAGATAATAGGGAATTCGGTGTGAATCCGAGACTGTATCTGCAGCTGTAACTCTTATTAAACGGTCTTCAATAAGTCCACTGATCCGCCACGGCGGAATGGGAAGGAGAAGTAACCGGAGAGAAGTCAGAATACCTGCCTTGAACAAATATTGAATGAAGACTTCAGATTAAAGTCGAGTTCGAAATGAGGGAATCGCTTCCTTCAGTTTGTTCTTATTCCTCTGATTTTTTCATTTGCTTTTATTAATTTATTAAATGCTTTAAGCAATGAAAAAAATGTTACTCGCAGTTAGTGTGTTCTGCATCCAATTCACACAAGCACAAACGGTTGTTACTTTTGACGACCTGACACTAACTCCAAACTCCTATTGGAGCGGTTCTGATTCCAGCGGCGGATTTACTTCGGGAGGTGTTTATTTTGAAAACAGCTACACCGGTTACTGGTCCGGCGGATTCATTTATTCCAACACGAACGATGTTACTACAGCAGGTTACACCAACGACTTTTCTGCTTTTACCGGAAACGGTGGAAACGGAAGTGCAAACTATTCTGTTAATTACGGTAGTTCATCCATTGATTTCGGAACTGAGAAAGTAATCGGCAGTATTCAATTGACAAACTCAACTTATGCAGCTCTTTCCATGCGTGACGGAGATGCTTTCGGTAAAGTATTTGGTTCTGTTAACGGTGCTGACGGAAATCCGGATGGAACGAACGGTGAAGACTTTTTCCGTTTATTGATCGTTGGTAGAGATGCTCAAAGTGCGGTTACCGATACGGTTGTTTTCTATTTGGCTGATTTTCGTTTTGCAAATAACATGGAGGATTATATCCTAAATACATGGCAAACTGTTGACCTGACTTCTTTAGGAGAAGTTCAATTCCTGGAGTTTGAATTGGAATCTTCTGATATTGGTAACTGGGGAATCAATACTCCGGCATACTTTGCATTGGATAACATCACTTACGGAACTGCTTCTGTGAACAAATTGAGCCTTGCGAAACAAGACGTTTATCCAAATCCCACCACTGGTAAAATGACTGTGAAGTCAGGAAGCGGAGAGATTTCCGTTTACTCTTTGGCAGGTGAATTGGTAAGATCGCAAACAACCAACGGAAACCAGGAGATTGATTTAAGTGATCTTCAATCCGGAACCTATATTGTTGAGACACTTACTTCGGAAGGAATTGCAAGAACACGCATCAGCAAAATCTAATTGATTTTAAAATTTTCCATACCAACCCTGTTGATTCTAACCTCTTGTCCGGTTTTCGGGCAGGAGGTTAAACCGATTGAAGAAGTTGTTATTTCACCGGGCAATGACAAGGAGAATAGTATCCAGGTTGAATTGTCTACCGATAAAATTCAAAACAAACTAGCAAATGACCTGGGACAAATCCTGAGTTTGCTTCCGGGGCTTCAAATCAAGAATTACGGTGATGTTGGCGGTTTGAAAACGGTTAGTTTCAGAAGTTTGGGCGCCGGACATACCGCATTGGTCCAGGATCATTCTTCTGTTTCAACCACACAAAGCGGCCAGGCCGACTTAAGTTCTTTTCCGGTAGATTTTATCGAAAAACTGGAATTAATCACCCTTTCTCCTACCCGCACTCAAATTCCAATTCATGCAAAACTGGCCGGAGTAGTTGTCAATGTAGAATCAGTTCATTCGTATGTTGGGACAAACACGCGGAATCTTATTCTTGGTGCTCAAGCAGGTTCTTTCGATCAATACGAAGGCTATTTGATGCTCCAGAAAAGATCCAAAAAATGGGCAGGAACTTTAACCGGGAAAATCCGTTCTTACGGCGGTTCTTATCCATTTTCCTACCTGAACGGCAACACAACCATTAAAGACCGAAGAGTAAACAACAGCCTGCTGGAATACTTCGGAACACTTTCGACCCAATTTTCACCCAATCAATACAACCGGTTCCAATTACGGATTTCCGGTAACGATTACCAAAAAGACCTGGCAGGTGCCGTTATTTTTTACAACAGCAATGCCGCACAATATTTAAATGGCTATGGTCTGAGCGGATCATTGAACCATCAATTCAAAAAGAATCGCTGGGAGGTTTTTTCTTCGGTGAATTATCAAAAAAACAATCTTCAGTACCTGGATTCAACCTATCTCAATTTACAAGGTTATTTGGATTCACGGTATTACTCCAATCAATTCGACATTCAATCGCAGGCAGCCTATTCCATTACCGAAAAACTTGAAATTTTGGTAGGAAGTTCTTTAATTTCCGAACAATTACAGGGGAAATCGCTGGCTGTTAGTCCATATAGAACTAGCTCGGAAAGCATCCTGGGAATCGAATGGAAAGCAATCGGGAAAATTTTAATGCAGGTTGGCGCGCAGGGCATTTTTGAAAAACGGGATACCCTCGTTCAAAGCCAATGGAATTTATTACCTGCTGTTTCCTGGAGTTTCGACCTGGGAAGCAAAAACAAGATCGGCCTCGTTTACCGTTACACATGCAGACAACCTTCTTTCAACGAATTGTACTATCAGCAAATCGGGAACACAAAACTCAGAACTGAAAAAGCCCACATTGCTTCACTTCGGTACGATTTAACACTTCCATTCAAAAAAGGAATTTCTCAAACAATGATTCAGCCCTTCTATTCTTATGTTTACGATAAGATTTTGGCTATTCCGACCAAAAACCTGTTCATCTGGAGCATTCAGAATATTGGAATATCAGACGCAATGGGAGTTGAGTTTACCGAATTCATTCAAAAGAAAATTCAAAACCATACGCTGGGAGCCCGCATTAATTATACTTTTCAATACACACAGGATTTGAGCGACCCGGCCGGTCCTACTTATCGTCACGTTTTAAGTTACTCTCCTTTACATTCCGGAAGTTTGGAACTGGATTATTCGTGGAAGAAACTGAGTTTCTTCGTTTTGACCTCTTATTTGGGAGAGCGCTATGCCCTGAACCAGAACATTCCTTCCAACCTGCTTGAAGGCTATTGGTTATTCGATGCAGGAGCAGCTTACACGCAAAAAATAAAGAACAGCGAACTAACACTTCGTTTGACCGTTAATAATATTGCTAACAAACAATACGCTTACATCAATTACTTTGTAATGCCCGGAACTCATTTTAATATCAGACTTCAATATGCGCTATAAAATTCTTCCGATACTATTCCTTGCACTTCTTGCATTTTCCTGCAAAAAGAAGAAAGCTCCCGAACCGGAAGCTCCCGAAACGCTTCAACACGGAATGCTGGTTCTAAATGAAGGGCTTTTTCAACAGAATAACGCTTCACTCGGCTGGTTCAATTATTCAGACAATTCCTATACGGGTAATTTCTTTGAGCAAAAAACAAATCGTTCATTGGGAGACACCGGAAATGACATGAAAAAATACGGCGGAAAGATCTACATCATTGTCAATGTTTCCAGTACGGTCGAAATATTGAATGCTTCCAATGGTAACAGCATCAGTCAGATCTCCATGATTGCCAACGGAACTCCCAAGCAGCCGCGCTACATTACTTTCAACGGGTCAAAAGCCTACATTACCTGTTACGACGGTTTTGTAGATGTATTGGATACCGCATCACTGACAATTACCAACCGAATTCCTGTAGGTGCAAATCCGGAAGGACTCACAATCAGCAACGGAAAATTATTTGTAGCTAATTCCGGCGGATTGAATTTCCCGAATGTAGACAGTACGGTTTCTGTGATCGATTTGGGAAGCATGCAGGAAATTACACGTATTACTGTTGGTAAAAATCCGGGATCTATTCAGGCAGATTCGAACGGAGACGTTTACGTGATCACACGCGGTGATTATGCTTCCATTCCTTCACGCATGCACCGAATCAATGCCGCAACAAATACCTTGGAGCAATCTTTTTCATTTGATGCAAGCGGTATTTCAAGTTTCAATGCAAACCTCCTGATTTCGTACCATGATTTCGGTTCGGGAGACAATAAAATAGCACTCTTTAATCCGATTACAGAAACAATCACTAATCCGGAATACATTTCAACTTCAGGAATCCAAACTTTATACGGTGTTCAGTATTCTAATATCACTAATAAAATTTACTGCCTCGACGCCAAGAACTATACAGTAACCGGACAGGTTCACGTATTTTCTGCGAACGGCATTTTTGAAACAAGTTATAACGTGGGACTAAACCCAACAAGCATTTTAATTTATGAATAAGTTCCTTTTCTTCCTGGTATTATTTCCGGCAATTTCACATGCCCAAAGCTTCCACCCGGCTCCGGGGAATGCTGGTACCAATGCTATCAAAAAAGACAGTTCGTGTTTTGTTGGCTGGGCAACCGGCGGAACGGTTACTCGGGGGTTCATCGATATTGCAGACACAACTGCAACTTTCGGCGGATCCAATAGAGCAAGCTTTGGAAATCTTACTAATGCATTGGGTCCGGCAACCGGCTCCCTTACAGATGTACTTTCTTTGGGAGACAGTGGTGTAGCAACTTTGAGTTTCAATCAATTTATTACGGATGGTCCGGGAGTTGATTTTGCGATTTTTGAAAATGGATTTGCCGATAATTACATTGAAATGGCACATGTGGAAGTGAGTTCTGACGGGATTCATTTTTTCCGCTTTCCATCTACCACTGAAGTTCCGACCGCTGCACAAGCTTCAAATTCTACCTACACCGATTGCAGAATGATCGATAACCTGGCTGGAAAATACCGCATTGGGTACGGAACTCCTTTTGATTTGAGTGATCTTCCAAATGATCCGGATTTGAATAAATCAGCCGTGCAATTTGTCAGAATCATTGATGTAATCGGAGCAATTTCAGATCATACTACAACAGATCAATTCGGAACGGTGATCAATGATCCCTATCCTACTCCGTTTGAATCCGGAGGATTTGACCTGGAAGCCATTGGAATTATTAACGCAACTCTCGGATTAAATGATTTGGAATTATTAACCATCGGTGCTTTTCCAAATCCAGCAACAGATGAAGTCCAAATTACACTTCCTGGCGAAGCGATTTTAAATCTTTATTCTTCGGACGGGCGCTTACTTTTTACAAAAGGTCACACGAATTCCACATTCATTTCTCTGGCTGAATATGCTCTGGGAATGTATCATTTACTAGTCACACAAAACGGCAAGCAACAGACTTTGAGGATTTTGAAGAATTAATTCTCAGTTTTCAATTATTATTGAAAATATTGGTTATATTTGATTCATGGAATTAGAACAAGCCAAACAGCAATTCATTCAAACATGGGGAAACTTCGGAACTCAATGGGGAATTAATCGTTCGATGGCACAGGTTCACGCCTTATTGATTGTAAGCGACAGTCCGCTTTGCACGGAAGAAATTATGGACCGTCTTTCTATTTCCAGGGGAAATGCCAATATGAATATCCGGGAACTGGCGAATTGGAACCTGATTTATAAAGAAAGCATTGCCGGAGATCGGAAGGAATATTTCCGCGCAGAAAAAGATATGTGGGAAGTGGCAAAACGGATTGTAAAAGAGCGCAAACGAAGAGAGCTGGAACCTTTGCAGCAGCATTTGGCTGAACTCAAAAAAGTGGAACAATCTTACGAATCCATTTCCTTCGTTGCTACCATTGAAAACATAGAACGTTTGGTAAGCCGTTTGGATTCGCTGTCGAGCACATTAATGAAAGCTGATGAGCATGTTTTCTTCGGGAAAATTTTGAATTTATTCAAGTAAAAAGGTTTTTCCTTTTTTTTGATTTTTATTTTCAAAATATATTGAAAGTTTTGAATTAATAATAAATAAAAATATCATGGAAAATATTTCACTGCTCTACGACGAAGATTGTCCGCTGTGCCGCTGGTACACCCGTTTATTCGTCAAGTATGGCCTTCTTCCCACAACCGGCCGGATTTCTTACAATCACTATGTTGTTCTGCATCCCAATGAAGTGGATACAAAGATCGCCCAAACAAAAATTGCCTGCGTAAATCATCAAACAAAGCAGGTCCTTTATGGAATCGACGGATTGGTAGCCATTCTCGGAAACCGGTTTAAAATCATAGCTGTTCTCGGAAACTTCAAGCCGATCAACTGGCTGCTGAAAATCCTTTATCTATTCATCAGTTATAACAGACGTATTGTTGCTCCTGCCCCAAAAAGGGACCTTGCATGTAATTGCGAACCGGTAAAATCTGTTCCCTGGCGTATTATCTTTATTGCTCTGATCAGTTTTCTTACTTATCTGAATGTGAATTGGTTCTTTCATCACTTTCTCTCTGAATACCTGGTTAATAATCCTGCAAATGATGGCATTCTGCTTGGAGCACAATTGTTCTTTCAGTGGATCGCATTTCGATTATTCCGACAAGAGAACAGTTATGATTACTTAGGCCATCTTGCTTTCACTTCATTTTTAGGTTCTTTGATCCTTTTATTTTTCGGCCTGGTTCTTCAATTAGTCAGTTTCGCAGGAATAGAAACCGGTTTTTTGGCAATTATCGCTTTCGGTGCAACACTTGCATTCATGTTCTATGAGCACAAAAGAAGGATCAACCTGAAAGACTGGACCTGGAAACTGACTATCAGCTGGATTCTTTTCAGAGTATTGATCTACCCATTTGTTTTCCAACTTTAAACTTCCCCTCATGAAAAAAATTGTCCTCTTTGCAGCAAACGGATTTATCGGCAGATCCATTATTGATTATGTCGCCGCATATCAAAAAGACTATGAACTCGTTGCAATTTCCCGCAAACCCATTCCCCATTTACCTCCTCAAACGCAGCAGGTTCTCTGGGATGGTAAAACACTGGGAGACTGGGCACTTCACCTGGAAGGAGCAGATTTGGTTATTAATCTTGCAGGAAAATCTGTCAACTGCAGGTACACAGAAGAAAACAAAGCGGCCATTTTTGCTTCACGTTTGGACAGTACGCGCATTATCGGTGAAGCAATTGAGGATTGCAAGCAAAAGCCCGCCTGCTGGATAAATTGCGCCAGTGCAACAATTTATGAACATTCGCTGGAAAAAGCGAATACAGAGGAAAACGGGATCATTGGGCAGGGATTTTCTGTCAATGTCTGCAGGGCCTGGGAAAAAGCATTCTTTGCATTCAGTGATCTCCCAACCCGGCAGATTCTATTGCGTTCAACGATCGTTCTGGGCAAAAACGGCGGAGTTTACCCGGTCTTGAAAAAACTTGCTTATTTCGGGCTTGGTGGAAAAATGGGACCCGGCAATCAATTTGTAAGCTGGATCCACATTCAGGATTTCTGCAGAGCGCTTTTCTTCCTGTTTGAAAAGGAGCATACGTTCAGTATTTATAACCTTGGGGCTCCGAATCCGGTTCGAAATCAGGTTTTCCAAAAGGAACTGAGAAACAGTTTGAACATTCGTTATTACATCAATCAACCCAAATGGATGTTAAAATTAGGAGCTGTTCTCATAGGAACTGAAACAGAATTGATTTTAAAAAGTCGGTATGTGCTTCCTGAAAATTTATTGCAGGAGCAATTCGAATTTGAATTCCCAACCATTCAATCCTGTTTGAAGGACATAAATAACTGATCCTTAGAGTGTGTTATTTTCCAGTTATTCTTTAGAGTTCTAACAATACCATCCAAATTCATGATATTTTAACAGAATACACTTGTTAAAACAACCAATTTTTCAAATAATGCCTACCTTCACGCAACTTATGAATTAATAAATTCGTTTAGAATTCAAGAAACAAAATTTGTGATATGAGAAAAATAAATGTTGCAGTGAAACTGACATTGTTTTTTGTTGGGATCATGTTCTGCATGAACACTGCGATTTCCCAGGAAAGACTGCCTGTAGATGCGATAACTCCGGAATGGACTTTTTACAAAGAAGTGAAGGGAGTGAAGTTTTACCTGAAAGAAGAAAAGGCAACTGTTATTGAAGGTAAACAACCGTTTACATTTCTATTGGTAAAATTAGAAAACACCAATAACAAGCCTGTAAAATTGCTTTACAATTTAGCGGCTCATTACAATGAAGGATGTGTCAACTGCGGAAACAGCCAGGAAGGAAGAAAATTAGTTGAGGTTCCTGCCAACCAAACGGTTGAAGGAAAATACGATTCAGGAAACTGCCCTACTTCCGTATTGTTGTTCAATCCGAATAACAAATTATCGTGGAAACCGGTTGCAGTAGCTATCGAAAACCTAATTGTAAATTTTTAAGAGATGAAGCATTTAATAATTACTCTTTTCGTAGCATTAATCGGATCTTTTAGTGCTTATGCTCAGCCAAATACATGTTCGATTACAATCACCCCATCAGACACAACAATCTGTCCGGGAGATTCAGTTCATGTAGTTGCAGTTGCAAACTTAATCAACGCGAATCAGTCGTTTAACTTTAACGGTGCAGCACTTCCTCCAGGATGGACTGCTGCAGGAGCTACAACATTTAGTGCTCCTTGTGGTCCAAATCCTACGGGAACAGCATATTACTGGGCATCAACAGCTGTTGGTGTACCAAATATTACTACATCAGATTTCGATATCAGCTGTGGAGGTTTCATCACATTTGACATGGTTTATGCCGTACAAGGCGGGCCTGTTCCATGTGAGGGGCCGGATGAAATGGACGAAGGTGTTGCTTTGGAATACAGTAATGACGGCGGAGTAACCTGGAATACTATTTTTTACTATGTTCCTGATGGAACGATTATGACAACTATTTCAACAAGTTCAACAAGTGTTGCTTTTGGAGCTACTCCATTTACAACCTGGAGTACTTTTAACGTAAATATTCCGGCAGGAGCGCAAACAGCAAATACACGTTTTCGCTGGAACCAGCCAAACTCTTCGGGTACTTGTTGTGATAACTGGGGATTGGATAACATCTTTATCAATGCAACAGGAGCTCCGTGTGGTGCAACTGCAGTCTTAGACTGGAGCAACGGAATGGGTGATACTACAAACTATTGGGTTGTACCTTACGGTGATACAACATTTACTTGTGATGTTTACGATACAGCAGGGAACTACCAGTGTACTTCTCTTCCTGTAACGATCCACTTGTTTGATGATATCCTGACTTACAACTTACAGGATTTCGCGTATTCTTACTGTCCTACAACAAACCCTTCCGTTCAGGTTACCAATATCGCAGGAGCAATTCCTCCATATTCTGTAAACTGGACAACGATTCCAAGTACGAATAACCCGCAGATCTTATCTACCGGTGGTGCAGAACATGATTCGATAACTTATAATGTCACGATAACCGACGGCTGTGGATTCTTTAGGAACGACAGTGTCATACTCGTCGTCAATAAAAAACTGAATATCGACTCGCTCGTTCCATACGATGTAAGTGCCTGTATCAATGACGGAGCGGTTGTTGCATACGTTTCAGGACTTACAGCTGTGATGAACCAACCGATGTACAAATGGAATGGTCCGGGAGCAACAAATCCTAGCTTCATTAATTCTACAGTTTGGACAAATCGTTCTCCGGGATGGTACTACTTCCTGGTAACTGATGATGTTTGTTCGGATTTTGACAGTGTCTTTGTAGATATCAAAAATCCTCCGATAGCAATGATCAATGCTAATCCATTATCAGGATGTGTGCCTTTTGATGTCTCATTCCAAAACAATAGTCAGAACTCTACGCATTACACCTGGGATTTTGGTGACGGTACAATTATCAACGAAAATGACATGAACTCTCACCAACATACTTACACCGGTGATGCTGTTATCATGTTGGTTGCATATGATGCAAGTAACTGTTCGGATACAGCTTATGTAACTGTTTCTGTTCAAACTTGCGGATGTACGGATCCACTGGCTATTAACTACGACCCAACTGCAGTAGCAAACGACGGATCTTGTAGTTACCCTGAACCGATCTTCAACATTCCAAACATTTTCACACCGAATGGTGACGGAGATAACGACTTCTTTGAGTTTGTAATTACAAACTATTCAAATGTTGAGTTCGAGGTGGTAAACCGTTGGGGAAATCCAATTTTCCAGGGCTCAGGAATGAATCCTAAGTGGGATGGAAAAGTAGACGGAACTCTTTCTGCTGATGGTGTTTACTTTGTGAATTATAAAATCTACAGTGTTAAAGGAGACAAAGTGATAGAAGGACAAACTTTTGTTCACTTAATCCGATAATCAACTCATTCTTTTGAAATATCCCGAAGCGATTGCGAGATCTGCTTCGGGATTTTTTTATTTTTGGAATCCATGTTTTTCATTCTTTCTAAAATATTACTCTTTACAATCAGCCCTTTTACCTGGCTGTTGATCTCCCTGTACTTTGCTTTCTTCTCAAAAAAAGCTGTTCGGGCAAAAAGAGCAAAATATGCAGCCGTGTTTATTGCCTTGTTTTTCAGCAATACCTTTGTGTTTAAAGAATTTTGCCGGCAGTGGGAAGTTTTCGGAACGCCACCTTCATCCGTCGGGCATTATGATGTTGCAGTTGTTCTAACAGGAATGGCAGAATACAATAACGATCTGAAAGTATTAAGCCCAAGAAGAGGTATTGACCGAATCTGGCAAACCATTTCACTTTACAAAGCCGGAAAGATTGATCGTATTTTAATTACCGGTGATCATGGTTATATCCTTGACAAAGGTTTACATGAAGCATCTCAATTAAAAGAAATCCTCGTTCACTGGGGAATTCCTGAGCATGTGATCATTACCGAAACAAAGTCAAAGAACACCTATGAAAATGCCGTCGAATCCAAGAAAATCCTGGATCGTCTGTTCCCGAATTCAAACGCTGTTCTTTTGGTTACTTCCGGGAAACACATGCGACGGGCAAGAGCGTGTTTCAAAAAAGCAGGTGTAGATTGTGATACCTATTCTACAGATTTGTACACAGGACCCAAACGTTCCTATGCTTTTGATGAAATCATTGTTCCGGATGTTAGCACCATGAATGACTGGCACGGTTTATTAAAAGAAATGTTCGGCTATCTGGCCTATGATATCACAGGAAAAATCTGAATCAATGTCCGGCAGGCGTAGGCGTAGAATCTACCGCATTCAATGGAACTTCTTTCGGCTTTAACTGCTCCTTATTGTAGTTAGAAGCGTTGCAAATCCCAATAATTGCCGGGGCAGGAAAAGCAAACCAGCCTGCATAATCAAACCATTTCGCTCTTACTTTCAAAGATTCTATTTTCTGACGATCCAGAGAATCCCGGTAGTTCAGGTATTGAAAGGTATTCTTTCCAATGGTTTTTCTCACTCCTAGCGTATCCGGAAAGGGATTGTACAAAAAGTCCCATCCTTTTTTATCGTAATAGGCCGAATCATTCTGAAAAGTCGGTTTTATGCGGTTGAAATATAAAAATCCTTCCCGGTTGCAATCCACTTCCACCGGATGTGCATCGTGATTTCCCTTGCTCATAATTGCAGGAAGTCCAACACGGATCAAATAAGCAAATCCCATTCGCTTACTTTGTAAATAGTGCCCGTATTCGTGCTGAAAAATGCGGTTATCCGGATCAGGAAGACAGTTTTTTTTTGCCAGGATATAATTTCCAAAACAAATTCCTGTCCAGCCCACATTCATATTCAGCAAAGTACTTCCATTGGCGTAATGAACTTTATTCACTTTGCAAAGCACTGTATTATAGTAATGGGCCATAAAAAACCCAATTCCCGTTTGCGGGCCCTGGTAAGTCAACCTGGAACCGACTTCCAGAAAGCGTTTTCCGGAACTTGAATTCGTATCGGACACAAATAATCCACCCCAAATGCGCAAATCATTTTTAGCAGTTTCATTGGCTCTTTTCCAGGCACCTTTCCATCTTTTCTCCTTAGTTTTCGCCAGGCCTACAAAAAAACCACTCAACCAGGAATCGATAATAAAAAATTCCGGACTTTTGGACGAACTTTTGGAAGCATTGGCAGGCAATACAAAAATCACACACAGAAGTGCAAGAAATAAGGACTTGAAGTGCTTTACCAATTTATTCATCTCTATCTAACGAATGATGGATCATTTTATGATCTCAAATTTAAAAATAATGTATTTTAGATTGATATTTTTAACTTGATCTTATGAAACAACTCGTATTCTGTTTTTCAATCTGCTTTATTGCTGCTTGTTCAAATAATTCAACTAAAGAAGATTCCGGGAAGACCGAATCTGAAAAAGCAGTTGTTGCAGACAAAACCGAAAAACAGGTTGTAGATACCGTTCCGAAACGAAATCCGGTTGTCTATAACTTTACACCGGCCCAGATCAGGAAATTAAATGTGGTTCTACCCAAAAAGACCGTAGAATCCATGAGAGCTTATTTGGATTCACTCGCATTTGTTCAAACAGATCAGGATTTTGCACGTGTCTATCATTCCGGAAAGAAAGTTTTTGAGGACATTGAAAAAGCGGTGTCCAAAAAATACCCCGATGGATATTCAGGAATGGAAGCTCTTAGTTTCATCAATAAATCATTTGCCTACCGTTCTTCCTGTATGGCAGAATGCACCGAATTCGTGATGGACTACAGTTTCCTGGACCTGCAAAAACTGGCACTTTATACGAAAGGAAAAGCAGATGATGATTTCATGGCTTTAAAAATCCTTGCAGAGGGAGAAGAAGGAAGACACGAACCGGGATGGCTCACTTTTTTCGAACGTACCTGGGATTACGGTGGCGGTTCACTTTTGGGTGACAGCAATAACTATAAATTCCTGAGCGGCTCATTCGCTGTAATCAAAAAAAGTGATCTATTCAAAAAAGACCTTCTAACGCTGCGTGAACAAGTTATCAATGACATGGAACACCGCATTTACATGGCTCCAAAACCTGTTGTTCTTGCAGAAATAAACCGCATTTTAAAAACAAAGATCTTGTCTTACCCGGAAGCGCATAGAATCCTGCTTCTCAAACAATCCATTGAGCGAGATAAAGAAGAACCAGCCCTGCAGTTTAATTGTGCGGACCCTGAATCAAATTGCGATTGGGGAGGATAAACAAGGGTTCAATGAGTTAAAAATGTTCAAAGGGTTCAAAGGGTTCAAAGGGTTCAAAGGGTTCAAAGGGTTCAATGGTGTTTAAGGAAATCTATATTGAACTATTGAACTAT
>CBFGOJ010000015.1:0-85223 GCA_965650365.1 uncultured Fluviicola sp.
CACCACCTCCGTGAGGAATTGCAAATGTTTTGTGTAAGTTCAGGTGACAAACGTCTGCACCGATATTTCCCGGATTTGTTAATCCAACCTGTGCGTTCATGTTTGCTCCGTCCATATAAACCTGTCCACCGTTTTCGTGGATGATCGATGTGATTTCGCGGATCCCTTCTTCGTAAACTCCGTGAGTTGAAGGATAAGTCACCATCAATCCTGCCAGTTCGTTCCCGATTTGGTTCGCAACAGTTCTTAATTCGTCGATATTAATGTTCCCGTTCTCGTCACAACCTGTAACAACCACTTCCATTCCTGCCATAACTGCAGAAGCTGGGTTTGTTCCATGTGCCGATGAAGGAATGATCATTTTTGTACGCTGCTTGTCTCCTCTACTCTCGTGGTATGCTTTGATCACCATCAATCCGGCGTACTCACCCTGCGCTCCTGAATTCGGTTGTAAAGACATGGCTGCAAATCCTGTGGATTCACACAAATCTTTTTCCAACTGACGGAACATAGCGTGGTAACCAGCTGCCTGGTCAACCGGAGCAAAAGGGTGCATATTTGCAAACTGAGGATTCGTAATCGGAATCAACTCGGATGCTGCATTCAACTTCATGGTACAAGATCCCAATGGAATCATAGAGTGCACCAATGAAAGGTCTTTGTTTTCCAAACGCTTCAAATAACGCATCATTTTGGATTCAGAATGATGTTTGTTGAAAGTGGCGTGTGTGAATACTGCGTCTGTTCTTAAGCTTGCTGCAGTAAGTGAATTCTTTTGGTCGTTGAGCGGAGTCGAAACACCAAAGATCGATAAGATCGTTGCTACATCTTCCATTGTATGTGGTTCACCGAAACTGATTGTCAGTTCGGAAGCATTGATGATGCGGAAGTTCATTTGGTTTGCTTCAGCCGCAGCTTTGATTTTTGCAGAATCCACTCCTTTCACCCAAACAGTGTCGAAGAAAGAATCGGAACCAATTTCAATTCCTGCAGCTTTCAATCCGTTTGCTGTTGCAGAAGCCAATCCATTTACATGGTTTGCAATCTCCTTCATCCCTGTCGGACCATGATATACTGCATACATGGAAGCCATAACTGCCAGTAATGCCTGAGCCGTACAAATATTGGATGTTGCTTTATCTCTTTTAATGTGCTGTTCGCGTGTTTGCAAAGCCATACGCAAAGCCATGTTGTCGTCCGCATCTTTCGATACACCGATGATACGGCCCGGCATGGAACGTTTGTATTCGTCTTTTGCTGCGAAAAATGCTGCGTGAGGTCCTCCGTAACCCATCGGAACCCCGAAACGCTGGGAAGAACCGAAAACTACGTCAGCTCCCAATGATCCCGGTGATTTCAATACTACCAATGAAAGAATATCGGCAGCAACTGCAGTTTTCAATCCGTTATTGCGTCCGATAAATCCTTCCAGATCCGTAATCGTTCCGTGAACATCCGGGTATTGAAGAATCGCACCGAAATAGGTTCCGTCGTTTGTGAATGTTGTTTCATCACCTTCCACCAATTCAATTCCAAGGTTCAAAGCTCTTCCTAAAACAACTTCCTTTGTTTGAGGGAATGCATTTTTGGAAATGAAGAATTTGTTTACGCCGTCTTTTACTTCCTGGCGGGAACGTGAATTCCAGAATAAGATCATTGCTTCGGAAGCAGCTGTTCCTTCATCCAACAAAGATGCGTTTGCAATTTCCATTCCTGATAATTCCAAAACCATGGTCTGGAAATTCAACAAAGCCTCTAAACGTCCTTGAGAAATTTCAGCCTGGTAAGGAGTATATGCCGTGTACCATCCCGGATTCTCCAATACGTTACGTAAAATCACGGAAGGAACGATTGTTTCGCTGTATCCTAAACCGATGAAAGACTTGTATACTTTATTTTGAGCACCCAACGCCGTGATGTGCTGCAGATATTCCTGCTCGCTCAAAGCAGCATCGATCTTCAGTTCTCCCGATAAACGGATATGTGAAGGGATGGTTTTATCTACTAATTCTTGAATTGATTTAACACCAATTGCAGCTAACATTTCAGATTTTTCAGCTGAATCAGGTCCAATGTGACGGGATGAAAATGCACTCATAAAAATTCCATTCGATTTTTTGAAACCTACCTTAACTGGTAAGCAGGTGCAAAGATAGCGAAATTCGCGTTTTATTATTTCGATTTCTGCGGAATATTTGTTAAGGAAAATCAGAAGGTTTCGATAGCCCTGCAAGAATGGAATCCAAATCCGTTTCCGGCTTGAAATTCAGGTAAAAGCGATTGTGGTGCCTTACTTACAACTTGCTTTTCTTTCCAGCATTTCGGGACCGCCCATTTTCTGGAATTCTGCGCATTTTTTCACTTTGTCATCCTTCAGGCGTTTGAATTCTTTTGTGTCAATATTTGCGCCGGGATTATCCAATTGTTTTTGAGTAAATTGATTAAATTTTTCCCCTGCATCAATACAATCACAAATAGAATCCTCGCTGCAGGAGGTAGTCATGAGGCAAAGGAATCCAAGAACAGCTAAAAGTCGAAGTTTCATCCGGTTTGTTTTTAAAAGGCTTCCTGTTAAAATATACCGGTTTTAGGCATCTTATAATCAAGGAATGATTTACTTTGTTAATTGCAAACAAATGTAGCCCATGCAAACAAAACTTCCAAAAGTAGGAACCACGATCTTTACAACCATGAGCCAAATGGCAAATCAGTATCAGGCCATTAACCTCTCGCAGGGATTTCCAAATTTTCCAATTGACCCCCTGATTGAGGAACTCCTGGCAAAGAACAGTTCCGAAAATGTACATCAATATGCCCCGATGGCAGGTTTGCCTGCTTTGCTGGAAGGAATTGCAGAGATGATTCACCGTGTTTATAAAAGAGAAGTGATTCCATCGACGGAGATTTTGGTAACTGCCGGAGCTACACAGGGAATTTTTGCTGCGCTTCAGGCATTGGTCCATCCCGGTGATGAAGTAGTGATTATTGATCCTTCGTATGATTGTTACAGTCCGGCTGTTCATCTAGCGGGCGGGAAACCAATTCACATTGCTATGCGGGAAGATTTCACGATTGACTGGCGTGAATTGCGTCAGACGGTGAATCAAAAAACTCGCGTTTTGATTCTAAATAATCCGCATAATCCTTCAGGCAAAATGATGGAGCAGGAAGATTTCGATGCATTGGTACAAGTCATGACCGATCATCCCAATCTGATCCTTCTATCAGATGAAGTCTATGAATTCATCACCTTTGAAAAATCGCATTTTTCAGCACATCACCATGAAATTTTGCGAAATAGAAGCGTTATTGTTTCATCCTTCGGTAAAACCTTTCATTTAACAGGATGGAAAGTCGGTTACCTGATTGCTCCGGAATACATCCTGAAAGAGATCAAAAAAGTGCATCAGTTCCTGGTTTTTTCTGTAAACAGCGTTGCTCAAAAAACATTGGCGGATTATATTTCAACTACCGATGTAACAAACTTAGGCGGGTTTTACCAGGACAAACGAGATCGTTTCAAAGAACTCATGGCTAAAAGTAAATTTGAGTTTCTTCCCAGTGAAGGGACTTATTTTCAAACGGTCAGATACAAAGCCATTTCAGATCTTCCGGACGTTTCATTTTGCGAATGGCTGGTCAAAGACATTGGAGTTGCTGCAATCCCTTTATCCGTTTTTTACGCCGATTTGAACGATTACCACACCATTCGTTTTTGTTTTGCAAAAACAGATGATACACTTATCCACGCAGCAGAAAGATTATGCAAGATTTAAGAATAACATTGGTACAGGCAGATCAGATCTGGGAAGACAAAACGGCCAACCTGGTTCATTACGAAGAATTGCTGAAATCCGTTTCCGAAACAGATTTGATTCTTCTACCCGAAATGTTCCAAACGGGATTTTCCATGAACGTGAAAGAACTGGCAGAAAAAATGGAAGATAGTTCCGGTATTTCCTGGTTGAAAAAGCAAGCAGCAGAAAAAAATGCAGCATTCTACACTTCGCTTATTATTGAAGAAGGCGGAAAATACTACAACCGGGGAATCTTTGCAGCACCCAACGGAACCATCACTTATTACGACAAACGAAAATTATTCGGCATGGCGGAAGAGCCCATACATTTTACTGCCGGATCTAAAGAAGTGATCGTAGATTATTTGGGATGGAAAATCAACCTGCAAATTTGTTACGATCTGCGTTTCCCTGAAAATTGCCGAAACGGGGAGATTGACGGCTCACCGGCTTACGATCTTTTACTGTATGTTGCAAACTGGCCCGAGAGAAGAATTCAGCATTGGTCGGCACTGCTTCCGGCTAGAGCGATTGAAAATCAATGCTATGTTGCCGGTGTGAACCGTGTAGGCACAGATAATTTGGGGATATCTTACAACGGCCAAAGCAAATTAATTAATCTTTTGGGGGAAGAACTTTCCAACCTTTCCAATTCCGAAAGCGTCATGAAGATAAGTGTTAGCTACCATGAAATGGCTCAATTGCGTGAAAAATTACCTTTCCTAAAGGACAGCAATTACCGTTCGTTTGGTAATTAGCACCGTTTAATAAATAAACTGGCCTTTTATGGGTCAAATCATTAAATTTAGAACTTCGTAAATTAAAGAAAACATGAAAAAACAAATTACACTTTTAGCTTCTGCTTTATTTGTTGCTGGTATTTCATCAGCACAGGTAAACAAAAGCTTTGTTCAAAAGAAACCATTAAACATTACAACAACGAAATCAGAATTGGTTAATGATGGTTCCGTTGAAAAAAATGGAGGAGATCTAATCTGGTCAAGTAATTTTTCGAATGCTGCAGATTGGACTATGGGGAATACCGGTACGGGTGTACAAGGTGCTTTCCAAATCGGAGGATATCCGACAAACTTTACAAATTACCTTACAGGTACAACTACTGGTCTAACTGCACCGATGGCGTTTTTTGACGGTATTCAATACCTTCTTGCAGGTCCGGTTGGACTCCAAAATGCTTGGATGTCAACAACAACTATCGATTTGTCTGCTTCAGAAGTTATCTCTGTAAGCTTCAATCAAATCTACCGTCGTTTTAACCACGATTTAGTGTTTGTAGAAGTTAGTACGGATAACGGTGCTACTTGGGCATTCTCTAAGCAAGTAAATACAGCAGCTGTTGGAAACGGTCCAACTTTAAGAAATGTTTTAACAACCGATTTCTTAATCGGTCCTGGAGTAACTCAAGGAAAAATCCGCGTTCGTTGGGAGTCTTTAACTGCTGACAATAACTTCGGTAGTGGATACGGTTGGGCAATCGACAACTTCGAGGTAATCGAAGGATACGAAAACAATATCAAATTGACAGATGCATATTATGCTTACGGAACTCAAAACCTGACAGCTACAATCATGCCTACTGCTCAAGCTGCTGTTGCCGGAAAAATTTCATTTGGTGCTGAAATCGAAAATGTTGGATCTGCAACACAACCGATTAGCTTCAATGTAACTTCAGGTGCATATACTCAAACAAGTGCTGAAGGAGACATCATGCCATTCGCAAACGATTCATTGGATATCGATTTCGCAAGCGGATTCACAATTCCTTCAACTGTTGGAACATACAACTTCAAATACACAGTATTGTCTGATAGTATCCTTGATTTCAATATTGATGATACAATCACTACACCGTTTGCAGTTTCAAACAACGTTTTTGCAGTTGATTCCTACACAGGTCCTAACTCAATTACAGGAAGTTTCAACGGATGGCAAACTCAAACAGGAGATCCTCAAATCGGAACTTTGTTCGAAATTTTCGCGAACGACAACGTAGGTGCAGTTCAAATTGGTATCGGAAATGTAAGTGCTTCTCAACAAGCTGATTATATCGGTTTATCTGTTTACGCTTCAATCTATAAGTGGAATGCAACTACAGAAGCATTTGATTATATCGACAGATCTGACGAAGATCACGAGATTGCTGCTCCAGACTTTGGAAACCTGATTATGTGTTACTTCCCTAACCTTCCGCAATTAACTACCGGAGGTCTTTACCTGGTAACAGCTGGTACATACAATGGTGCTGAAGTTCCAATCGCATTTGCTGGTAGCATTATTGCTGGTAACACAATGGGTTACAACGACGGTGGAACAAACGCTATCGGTTTAGCTTCTGACGGAGACAAAGTTGAAGCTCCGGTTGTTCGTTTGGATTTCAACGATTACACAGGAATTAAAGAAATGACTTCTGCAATTAACGTTAGTGTATACCCTAACCCATTTGCTGGAACAACTGAAGTTAAATTCAACTTGAAAGCTGATGCTTCAGTTTCTGCTGTTGTTACTGATCTTTCAGGACGTACTGTTGCAACAGTTCCTGCTTCTCAAATGGCTGCTGGTACTCAAACTATCGCTATCGATGGTACAAGCTTCCAGGCTGGAATCTACAATGTAACATTGACTGTTGGTAACGAGACAACAACAAAACGTATCGTTAAGAAATAATTCTTCCCCGATAACTATCGGAAAAGAAATGAAATGGGGACTTTAGGGTCCCCATTTTTTTTATACACAGGCTTGAATATGATGATTGAATGGGGTTTAATTGGTTTGTTTTTGATGTGTTTCCTGGCATCAACCATTGTTCCGTTTCCTTCTGAAGCAACACTTCTCTTCTTTCTCAATTCCGGGAATTATTCACCGCTTTCTGTTTTAGTGGTTGCAAGTTTGGGAAACTGTTTGGGCGGAAGTACCAATTACGTGTTAGGCTATTACGGAAGAAAAATCCTTAGCAAAAAACAGCTTTTAAGAAGTGAGTCCCTGGTGCAGCGTTTCGGTTTTTGGACAGCGTTGATTTCCTGGGTCCCGATTATCGGCGATCCTCTATTGATCGTACTTGGAATTTACCGAACACCTTTTTGGCTGACGATGGGTTTGATGTGTTTGGGAAAAATAGTCCGTTATCTTGTGGTTTTCTGGACTTATCTTACAATAACTTAAGCGCAAACTCCCGTGCAATACGATCAGTCTCTACATAATCTTCATAGCTGGGTGAGACAATAAAAGGAGTTTCCAGCATCACTTTTTCGTTAATCCGTGCAATATCTAAAAATCCTATTTTTTCTTCCAGAAAAAGTTGAACGGAAATTTCATTTGCGGCATTCAAGGCACAAGCGGCTGTTCCACTCTTTTCCAAAGCATCATAGGCCAACTTCAGGTTCCGGAAAGTATCTGTATCTGCTTTTTCAAAAGTAAGCTGCGGATAATCCATAAAGTTGAAACGCGGAAAATCAGTTTCCAAACGTTCCGGGTATGTCAATGCAAACTGGATGGGCAATTTCATATTAGGAAGTCCCATTTGTGCTTTCATACTTCCATCGCGGAATTGTACCAGCGAATGGACAATCGATTGGGGGTGAATAATTGTATCGATTTGTTCGGTTTTTAGTCCGAAAAGCCATTTTGCTTCAATAACCTCCAACCCTTTATTCATCATCGATGCGGAATCAATGGTGATCTTGGCACCCATCGACCAATTCGGATGTTTCAATGCCTGTGCCGGTGTTACGGATTTCAATGCGTCTGATTTCCAGCCTCTGAATGGTCCGCCCGATGCTGTGAGGTAGATTTTTTCAAGCGGATTGTGGAATTCGCCCACCAAACATTGAAAAATAGCAGAATGTTCCGAATCTACCGGATAGATGTTGATCCCTTTGGCACGTGCCCTGGCAGTTACCAATTCGCCCGCCACAACCAATGTTTCTTTGTTCGCCAATGCAATGTCCTTCCCCGCTTCGATTGCTGCAAGTGTTGGTCGAAGTCCGGCGTAACCTACCAGTGCAGTCAATACCACATTCACTTCGTGAAATTCAACTACCTGACAAAGCGCCTGGCTTCCTGCATAAACGTGAATATCTTCCGAAAAAAGCCCATCCTTCACTTCCTGGTATTTATCCTCATCACCTATCACAACCGCATTTGGCTGAAATTGCTTCGCCTGTTCAATCAAAAGTTTCGCATTCGACTGGGCTGTAATGACCTGTAAATCGAATTTGTCCGGGTAAGACCGAATTACTTCCAGAGCCTGCGTTCCGATAGAACCTGTAGAACCGAGAATGGCAACACCTTTTTTCTGCATCATCGCAAAGGTACCATTTTAGGTGTTTTCTACTGCATGTTTCCTGCTTGATTATCCCGATGGATACTCCAAATTAAAAATTCGAGTACGCCAATTTGTAAGGGAACGCTAACTTTGTGGTATGAAATACCGCATTTTATCCGACGAAGAATTGCAGCACCTGGAAGGAGATTTAAAAGCTTTCCTGATTATAAATGGCATCCATGGAGAAGAATGGGCCAAATTGAACCAGGAAGAGCCTCAAAAAGCAATGGAGTTGGTGGAGCTGTTTTCTGACCAGGTATTACAAACAGTTTATGAGAAAGTGAAATTCCTGGAGCACCGGACTCCGGATTCCTGCCTGGTGTTTCATTTCGGCGAACAGGAACAGGAACTTATCGCCATTCAAAAGAAATCGGATTCTTCTGCGGATCTTTCCACCATTGAAGGGATTCATCATGCGCTCATCAATGCACCAGCCGATCTTTCCTTCTTTACCAGTAAGAAGAATTACAACCATCCAAGAGAACAGGAAATTCACCAACTGATCGAACAAGGTGCAGTTTTGTCTGACGCCGGTTTTTGGAATTCTCTGAAGGAATCTCTTTAGGATATTCACTAAATACTAGGAAAGCATAAGTAAATTGCACAGTCAAATCGGACAATTACTCACTCAAAATTTGCTTAAATACATTCTCCCATAAAAGTAGTTGGTACTCTTATCAGAAAGCTTAGTTTTACCCAAGCACCCCGCTTTGAAGAATTATGAAGATCAGATTTATTTACTTACTATTCGGGCTCTTTTTTTTAGTCCTTTCCGCTTGTTCAAACTCGAAGATTGATGACAGACTTGTCAAAAAGTGGACACTTGTTAAAGTGGATGGTTTCGGTCCGGATAAAGACAAAATATTAGGGATCAATACTATTTATTTTGATCTGAAAGACGACGAAACTTTTACAGGTCGTTGGTATGATCACAATAACATGACTGATTTCATTGAAATGGAAGGAAAGTGGTTAAGCACGCAATACGACGATAAAATCGACTTATTTTTATTTTACGGTCCCAACCAAAAGAAGTCTATCATTTTTAACATCTCAAAAATTGAAGGAAATGATATGACGATTCGCAAATCAGAAATAGATCATTTCTTTAAAGCGAAATAATTCTACAAACCAATAACCGGTGAAGGGGCTTCGGCCCCTTTTTTATTGCACAGACTTCCGGAAAGCAAGCCAGATGCATTATATTTGTTGCTATGGAACTTAGAAAGGCATTAGAAAATCGTTTTGGAGCACACCGCGTAAAACCAATCCAAAATCCTTTACACAATGAACAGGAATTAATCCTTTTATTCCTGGAATTGGATGTTCCTGTAACAGTAGTTATGACTGCCGGTCTTTCGGAATACAAAATGCCTGTACTTGAAAAATGGAAAGGGCGGGAGTTTAATGAAATCTACTTTTGTTTACCTACTTATTGGGATTTCGAAGATTATTCCAATCCGAATTCTTCCTGGATCTATTCCTGGATCTATAAACTGGAGCGCTTTGTAAGGGATAAAAATACCTGGTATGGTCCCGGACACACTATTCCTACGGCAAATCCCGAAGTTCCAATCTCTAACCTGATGAAACAGGAATATTTCATGTTTATGGATCCGATCCTGCTTCAGAAAGAACTGAGCCCTTTGAAAATACATGAAAATACCGTTCAATTTCTGAGCATCGTTCCTATCTTCGGAGATGAACTGGATTTCAAAATGGGGAAAGGCACACATAAATTTATCCGCAAGTTCATTCAGCGTAATAACGATGAAAAGCTGGACGATTACAGGAGTTCGATCCTAAACACCCGAATGAAGTTCTTTTAAAAGAATTACTTGTTGCCTGCAAAAAAAGCTTGTGCGGCTTCCACTTCCTTCCTGGCATTTCCAATCCAGATGTTTTCATCATAAATAACGAAAGGACGCTTCAAAAACGTATATTCTTCCAACATGTATTTGCGGTAATCTGCTTCCGTCAGATTCATTTCATGCAATCCTTGTGAACGAAATTTCATGGCTCGTTTGGAAAACATTCCTTCATAAGAACCCACTTTTTCTTTTAACCAGTCGAGTGTTTTTGCATCAATATTGGTTTGTTTGATATCAATCAGTTCCACATCTTTTGGCAGGTTCAACCCTTTCAGGATTTTTTGACAGGTATCGCAGGAGCTTAAGTAATAAAATCTTCTCATGAACTGGTTATTAACGGTTTTGCATGTATTCATTATTTCTCTTGCGGTCTTCCGGCGTACCCGTGTTACAACCGTTTGATTTTTTGGTGAAGTGATGGATCCAACGAATTTGTAATTGAATCGGCCAATAATTGCTTGAAAACCATTGAATGGTTGGTCGTGCTTTGTTCGGTTCATAAATCCCGATAGCCGGGACAATGAATCCGAAAGTCAGATAATCTCCACGACGAATGGTTCTTGTAAACCCTAAATGCAGGTGAAATTGCGCCATAAAATCCTGTTGGAATTTAACCTCGGCAATGGTTGCGGTATAAGGTGCTTTGGGAGCAGGAAGTGCATTAAACAGAAAATTGAATCCCAAACCTGTTTCCAAATGCCAGCCTTCTGCAATCTTGGTGAATCGATCGATCGTTACACGTGCTGTAACATAACCGTTGTAAAAAGAACCTGTAGTTTCGTCAACCGAAGTACCGGAAGGAGTTGTCAATTCAAAACGTGTGCGTTCACTTCCACCAATGTAATTAAATCCCAACCCCCAATCCAGGCGGTGAAACAAATTTGCACCAATCCATTTGATCTCTCCTTTATCTCCGCGTTTTTTATAGATAGCAGCTAAAATGCGGGAAGATTTCAGGCGGTAATGTGCCGCACCTATTTCAATAAAAGCACCCGGTTTTCCGATCGGATCAACGAAAGCTGTAACCGGCCGGCCATTTCCATCTATTCCGGAGTATTCCGTTATTTTCGGATTGGTGAAGGTAAAATTCGGTCCCAAAGAAATCTGGATCCCATCCTTTGTCAACTGCCGGTAATCACGAGCTCCGCCAAAAAAGTCCTTCCGGCTGTTCCCTTTCAGATTCCGGGATTGACCAAACGAAAGTCCGGCGATCGTAATGAACAAAATACAAGCAACAAATTTCATGGTCTAATTTTATTTAAATATCTAAAGTTTTCCGATTCGTTACGAAATAAGTTCCAACATTTTTTCCATAACGAACGGTTCGTCCCATTTTTCATGGATGTTTTCAATCTTCAGGATTTGCTGCATCAGGGCATCTTGTTTCCGTCCGTTCTTCAGTGCATCGCTGTAACGCGTATTGCTGAATGTTACCTGAGAATAAAGCGGCGTCCATTTATCCGGGTGTAATCTCGAAAACTTCCCTTCGATCTTTTTCTGTAATAGGAATTCAGGATCTGCGGTTTTATCCCGCATTTCCACATAATTATCCAAAGCCAGGTCCAGGATTGCATTCGCATCCGGAACGCGCTGGTCTGAAAAACGATTCAGTAAACCGCTCCAGTCGCCCTTGCTTTCGTCGTACATTTCGTTGAAAACGGTACAATCTTCAAATCCGCAATTCATCCCTTGTCCGTAGAACGGAACGATGGCGTGTGCTGCATCTCCGAGCAAAACGATATTGTCTTTGTAGTTCCACGGTTCACAGCGGACCATGATCAGTGAACTGGTCGGATTCTCGAAATAATCATCCAGCAAAGTCGGCATCATTTCCACGGCATCCGGGAACGTTTTATCAAAAAAGGCAGCAACCTGCTCACGTGTTTGAAGTGTGTCAAAGGAAATTTCTCCTTCCATCGGGAAGAATAAGGTACAAGTAAAACTTCCATCCAGGTTTGCTAGTGCAATCATCATAAACTCACCTCTCGGCCAGATATGCAGACAATTCTTATCCAATTTATGACTTCCGTCTTCATTCGCCGGAATCACCAATTCCTTGTAGCCATGATCCAGGTATTTTTGAGAATAATCGAAAGTCATGGATTTCTGCATGCGCATGCGAACTGCAGAAAATGCACCATCTGTTGCAAAGATCTTGTCTGATTCAAACAGTTCGACTTCTTTTGTTTGTTCGTTTTGAAAAGAAAGTGTATTTGTTTTCAGGTTGACGTCCAAACATTTTCGGTCAAAGAAGTATTCAATATTTGAGTAGTTATCTGCCAGGTTCATCAATTTTTGGTTCAATCCGCCGCGTGAAACCGAATAGATTGCTTCGTTGTTCACCCCGTATGGCTGATACGTCAGTGTCCCGTCCAATGCATGCATACAACGATTGTACATCGGAATAGCGATCTTGCGAATGTCTTCCCCAATCCCGGCAATTTCAAGTGCTTTCCATCCACGGTCTGAAAGTGCGAGATTGATCGACTTTCCGCCTACCAAAGTTGCTTTTCTCAAGTCAGGTCTTCTCTCAAATACGGAAACCTGGTATCCTTTCTGTGCCAGTAAAATGGCTTGTAAACTTCCTACAAGACCTGCTCCTACTACTGCTATTTTTTTCATACTATCATTTTCTAATTTACCACGAAGGCACAAGGGCACAAAGAGCTCTTTTAATTTTCTAAAGATCCATTCACAACACGTTTGAATCCCGTTTTAAAAAGTTCTGAGTTGAAATTAATCAACAACCCCAATTTGCAACCCGTTAATTTTAAATATGTCAATACTTGTGCTTTAAAAACTCCGGCCAATTCATTTACTGCCTTTACTTCCACAACTACTTTTCCGTTAATAATTATATCTAATCTATAGCCAACATCCAGCTGAACACCTTCGTAAAATAGTGGTAATGATTTTTGCCTCACTACTTCGATATCATACTGTTCAAGTTCATATGCCAAACAGGCTTCATAAGCTGACTCCAATAATCCTGGCCCAAGTGAACGATGCACTTTTAACCCACATTTAAACACAATTTCAGCAATCTCATTTTCAGTCATTTAATGATCTTTTCTTGGTTAACTCTATTTAAGTTAGTCAAAAACATCTCATTATACAATAAGGAAAAAATAATTATTCATTGTATCAAATAATCCAACAAATCCCGTCGTGCCCTTGTGCCTTTGTGGTTAAATTCTACTCATTTCTACTGCTCTAAAATCGCTTCCTCCAAATACTTCCCAAGAAAATAAACATCCTCAAAAGAGTTATACAACGGAACGGGCGCAACACGGATCACGTTTGGTTCTCTCCAATCTGCTACCACTCCTTTTTCAGAGATTGCATCAAAGATTTGTTTTCCTTTTCCATGGACCAGGATAGACAACTGAGCTCCTCTGCGTTTTGGTTCTTTTGGTGTAATGATTTCAAAACGGCATTTTTCTGCATACTTTTCGGATAATCCATCCAAAATAAACTCCAAATAACCGGTCAATAACTCGCTTTTTGCTTTCAGTTTGTCCATTCCAACCTCATCAAAAATCTCCAGGGATGCCCAATGAGCGGCCATTCCCAGTACCGGCGCATTACTCAACTGCCAGCCTTCTGCTCCTTCCATCGGAACAAAGCCCGGCTCCATTTGAAAACGCGTGCTTTTATCGTATCCCCACCATCCTGCAAATCGAGGAAGTTTGGGATTCTTTGCATGTTTTTCATGGACGAACATTCCGGAAACTCCGCCCGGGCTAGAATTCAAATATTTATAGGAACACCACGCAGCAAAATCCACTCCCCAATCGTGTAATTTAACCGGGATATTTCCTGCAGCATGCGCTAAATCAAAACCAACCATCGCTCCAACTCCTTTACCTGCTTTAGTGATTGCTTCCATATCCAGCAATTGCCCGGTGTAATAATTCACTCCGCCAAACATGACCAAAGCCAAAGAATCTCCCAATTCAAGGATTTTAGCCAAAATATCTTCGTCTCTCAAGGTTTGCTCTCCTTCTCTCGGACTCATTCCTACCATATCCATTTCCGGATCCAAACCATGAAAACGCACCTGGGATTCCAAAGCATACAAATCACTTGGGAAAGCCTTTGCTTCACACAAAATTTTGGTCCTGGTTCCTTTCGGTTGATAGAAAGAAACCATCAACAAATGAAGATTTGTTGTCAGGGAATGCGTTACTACTACTTCTTTTGGCAAAGCACCCACCACTCTTGCGGAAGCATCTGTCAGGAATTCATGATACTTAAACCACGGATTTGTGCCGTGGAAATGTCCTTCTACTCCCCATTTTGCCCAGTCATCTAATTCCAGGTTTACTTTTTCACGAACCGTCTTCGGTTGTAAACCCAAAGAATTCCCGGTGAAATATCTCACAGGATTCTTAGTGAAAGTTGGAAAATGAAAGCGGTCTCTGTAAGATTTTAATGGATCTGAAGCATCCATTTGAGCCGCAAACTCAGGAGTAAATTCGTATTTCATCTGATATATCGATTGTTCTATTGGGAACGGGTAAAAAACTGTGTCAAATATAACCAAACTTCCCCTTTTTTTAACCTCCGCATCAACAAACAACCCTGCACAGCACTTCATTCTCTCAAAATTTAACCGTAAAGAAAAAAAGTGCGCAAATTTTCCTGAATCCCTTTGCGCTCTTCCACTCTTTGCGGTTTATCATTCCTTTGGAAATTCCATCTCTTTTCGGTCGAGCCTTCCAATCGAATTCGTAATTTTGCACCAAACTAAAATCGACGGCGCAATGGCAGCAAATAAACTCAACAGATCAAACTCCGAAGCACTTTACGAAAAGGCGAAAAATTACTTCCCGGGAGGAGTGAATTCGCCGGTCAGAGCATTTAAATCTGTTGAAGGCTCTCCTTTATTCATCAAAAAAGGAGACGGTGCTTTCATTTGGGACGAAGATGATAATGAGTTCATTGATTTTTGCGGAAGCTGGGGGCCATTGATCTTAGGCCACAATCATCCGAAAGTATATGCGGGAATTGTTGCCGCTCTAGGAAATGGTGCAAGTTTCGGAGCACCAACGCGCTTGGAGAACCAACTGGCAGAGCTGATCCTTTCAAAAAATCCGTTCATTGATAAAATCCGTTTTACAAGTTCAGGTACCGAAGCTGTAATGTCGGCACTTCGCCTGGCAAGAGGTTATACCGGAAGAAATAAGATCGTAAAATTCGAAGGTTGTTACCACGGTCACAGTGATTCCTTATTGGTAAAAGCCGGTTCAGGTTTGGTCACTTTCGGAAACACTTCCAGCGCAGGAGTTCCGGAAGCTTTTGCAAATGAAACACTGGTTCTTCCTTTGAATGATTCGAAAGCTTTGCAAACGTGTTTTGAAGAATTCGGGAAAGAAATTGCCTGCGTGATTATTGAACCTATCCCTGCAAATAACGGTTTGTTATTGCAAGAACTGGAGTTCCTGAAAGAACTGCGTGAAACCTGTACAAAATACGGCTCACTGTTGTTCTTCGACGAGGTTATTTCTGGTTTCCGCGTGGCATTTTCAGGTGCTGCCGAATACTATGGAATTACTCCGGATCTGGTGACTTACGGAAAAATCATCGGTGGTGGTTTGCCTGTGGGAGCTTACGGCGCCAAAACCGAAATCATGGCTTGTGTAGCTCCCGACGGACCGGTTTATCAGGCAGGAACATTGTCCGGAAACCCGGTTGCAATGGCAGCAGGACTTGCGCAACTGACCGAATTAAGCAAACCCGGATTCTATGAAGACCAGGAACGCAGAACTCGTTTGTTTACCGACCGGATCAACTCACACGCAAAAGCAAAAGGGTACGCATTCGAATTAGTAACCATCGGATCCATTTTCTGGATTTCCTTTGATAATTCGAAACACATTCGCTCAGCTGAAGAGATCAATCCGGATATGACAGGCTTCAAACATCTGCACCGTGCATTATTGGAAGAAGGATTCTACATGGGTCCAAGCGGATACGAAGTTGGTTTCATTTCTCAGGCGCATACTGATGAAATATTAGAAACGGCGGCACAGAAATTTATCTCTGCTTTGGATAGGATCATGAATTGATCTTTACTATATTGGCTGAAACCTTTCAACCAAAATTAACATGAAAACGATTCTTTTATTCAGCTTGATCTGCAGTCTGAACGCTCTTTCTCAAGCCGGAGATCTTCAAAGAAGATACGAGAATCAAAAAGTTGAAAACTCTCCCCGAAAGGAAGACTCTAAGCTGGCATCCCGTGGATTGAACCGGTTTTTTTTCGATGGTATTCTTGGAGCGGGGATTATGCGTGACCACGGTACAAACCCACAAGATGAATACGGAATTATTACCAGCATCCGGGTTGGGAACAACTTTTACCTTGGAAAAGGAGATCATCCGATGATTATTCGTCTTACCTACCTCCGCATTGGTATTACTTCAGACTTTGGTAATTCTTACCTCCATATTATTCCACCGCAACTAGGTTTAGTCAAACACATTAAGTTCAATGAAAGGGCTTCCATGGAACCGGGTGTTCACGTTGCATATATTTTCAACGGACAACTTTCCAGTGGCATTGGCGAATTCGGTTTGGGTGTTGTTTATGAAATCAAGTTCAATATTAGCCGATTTGCTATGGGCATTGAATATGGCACCCGGAAAGATACTCGCACAAGCTCTTACTACTATCAATCCTATGAACGGTTTCATTATTTCGGAGTTTCAATCGGCACAAGAATTGGAAGAGGTTTCTGATTTTAGTATCTTTCCGCTATGAAATCTGCCCTGGAAATATTACCAATCGGAACGTACTTTTACTTTCGTAAAGATTCGTTGTATTACTTGTTTCAATTATTGAAATTTTCACCGAACCAAATCCTGGTGCAAACTTTTTGGTCAACTACCAATGTTCCTTCCATGGAGAAGTTCTACCAATTCGATGTGAAGAGTGCCTGTTCTGAATTTGACGAGGAGTTTGATGAATTGGTTGAGATTGGGAAAGCAGCCATTACCGAAAATCAATTGCAGGAAATCACCCAGTTTCTAAAGATCAAAACAGCAAAAGCAGCTCGCGAATCCGGATTTATGACCTTGAAACAAGAAGCCATGGAAGCTTTTGAAAAGGGAGAATTCCAGGAAGCCATTCGTTTGTTTTCATTGGCTGCGCCGTATTCCAAATACGATATTGAACTCTACGAAAAACGTGGTTTATCTTACCTGAAAACAGGGCAATATGTAAATGCCTTAACTGATTTTGACTATTACCTCATCCAGGATCCGGGGAATGAACTAGTGCAGTCAGCATTGGAATTAGCAAAAAATAAACTAGCAAAAGGTTCGAAATAGACAGATCGAACCCTTGCTTCAGATGCATCAACGCTTCTTACAAATTATAGGCTGCTTTTACTTCTTCATAATTGCTTAGATCTACATCCGGATGTTTCACCAACCCGCTGCTTTTAATGTGGACGATCTTGTAACGTACAATCTCATCAGAAGACCATGGGCTGGAATATGTTCCGGCCGCAAACGTACTGAACGAAACCACTCCGCTATTCTCTAAATAGACAGTCAAGTAATCAATTCCATAGATGGTTGCCGAAATGGGAGTGCAATAAGTTCCGCCGCCTGCACCCTCATAGACAAGATACATTAAGAGTGCATCATTGGGTTCATAATCCGTTACGCCATAAAATTCTCTGTAGGTTTCGCCTGCACCATACGTAAACTGCACATTGTATGTTTTTGCTTCCGGTCCGCTTTCTCCTGTTGCGCCTGTATTTCCGGTTGCCCCGGTAGCTCCCGGTGGACCAGCAGGTCCTGCAGGTCCCTTCTCTACTTTTTTACAGGAGCTGAATGTCAAAGTAACAAGCAATGTCAAAATTGCTGCCGTGGTGATTGATCGGATTATCTGTTTCATATCGCTTTATTTATAGGTTATAAGCCGCTGTTACTTCATTGTAATTCAAGTGGTCAACATTCGGTTTTTTAAGTTGAGCAGGAATAATAACCACTCTAACTAAAATCCCGAAGTTACTTACGTCTGCCGTCGTTGTTGAACCATTGTTATCCAGGTAGTGAAATTTTACTTGCCCGGCTGCAATTTCAAAAGCAAAGACATCGTCCGGAACAAATAAGTTTGAAATAGGTAAAGCAAACCATCCGGTATTTCCGAATTTCAGATAAGCCATAACAAGCCCGTTATCTACTACTTCCTGGGTGATTGCAGATGATGTTAAGGTTGCCAAATAGAAATCATCTCCGGAATTGTATACCCAAAGAGAATCTAAATTCACCGGACCTGTGCTGTACACATTTGCGTTTCCGTCTGCCCCGTTTTTTCCTGTCGGGCCGGTCTCTGCTTTTTTACAAGAGCTGAGGGTAAGACCAAAAGCCACTCCAAGTCCGATAATAATAAATGTAATGATTCTGCTTTCTTGCTTCATAATAACTGTGATTTATGAAACAAAGGTGGATCAGTTTATGAGATGAATTGAACACGAATCGCCAAACGACCATTTAAATAGACGAACGACCGGAATTGGAGAAGATCAAAGAGATTTTTGTTCCGGAAACTCCTTCTGTATTCACTTCGACTTTACAATCAATTGCTTGTGCCAGATCGCGAATCAGGTGTAATCCCAAACCTGTTTTTATTCCAACAACTTCAGAAGAATCATACAAGGCTTTGAAACGACTCTTTTCAGCTCCGGTACCGTTATCCTCAATGGTTAAAACAGTGGAAATCCCCGTTTCAGCAACTGTCCAATGAATGGTTGGTGTTTCCACTTGATCCAAAGCTTTGATAGCGTTTGAAGTCAGGTTTCTCAAAATGGTGAGCAGGTAATTACGGTCTGTGAAAAGAATGACATCGCTTCTCTTATCGACCAATAATCTTATTTCCGAGTCTTGCCTAAAGTAGATTTCCAGTTCAGAAAAAACCTCCCCGATTCTTAATTTTTCCAGTGTAGGTTTAAATTGCTGCATTTGCCCCTTACTCCACAGGAGCATATCTTCCATGGACCGCAATAGATTTTCAGCACCTTCCATGGTCTTATTTTCAAGACGCTTCCGGGTTGCTTCGTCCAATAAATCCGGACTTTCTTTTTGCAGCTGCAGGAAGTGAATCAGGTTGGCAACAGGACTCCGCAAATCGTGATTGATAATACTGAAGAAACGGGTTTTATTTGCATCCATTTTCTTCAATTCCTCATTCAGTAACTGCAATTGTAAATTATGTTGTTTGCGGTTTCTGCTTTGTACAAAAAACAGGATCCCGATTATCAAAACAGCAGCAATTACTAAGAGTAAATAAAGGCGTTGTTGACTTGCTTCTTCGATCTTTAATTGATTGATCGTATCTCTTGCCGATAATTTATTGATCTCACTCTGTTTGCGCTCATTTTGATAACGTGCTTCCATTTCTGCGAGGTTCTTTTTCGATTTTTCAACAGCTAAATGGTCCTGAAGTTTTGCATATTCCTTTTGATAATGGAAGGCTTGCTTCCATTCCCCCAAACCACTATAGGTTTCGGCAAGAGCTTGGTTCAACTGTGCATTCAACTCCGGATCATCTTCAGCAGTTGTTGGCTCAGCAGCCTTTAGAAACACCAACGCTTTGGCATACTCCTTTTGCTTGAGATAGATCAATCCGAGTGTCACATCAATCTGGGCTTTCAAAAATGCATCTGCATACCTTGGAGCTAACTCTTTAGCATGGTTGGCGAAGAAAAGTGCATTTTCCTTATCCTTTTGATCATTGTAATATTTCGACAAAATCAAATCACCTTCTATCAGGATGGACCAACACGTGATTTCAGTTTCATTCTTCACCAATTTCTGCAGATCCGAATAGGCATTTCTGGCCTTCCTAATTTGTTTTTTGGCACAATAACATTCGATGAAATCTTTGTAGATATGTGCTGTTGCTGCCTTATAATCTTTCACAAAAGCAGTGCTTTCCGTCAGATAGTCGATGGCTAAATCATATTTTTTCAGTCCGATATACAACTCACCAACAACAATTAATTGAACACCTAAGTTGGTAGAATCTGTTGCGTTTCCTTTCGACAAAACCAACCTTCGGGCCTTAATACCATTCAACATGTTCGATAAACCGGTTTCATATTGCCCTAAATTCATATAATAATCACCAATTACGGAATAGATTTCCGCTTTTGATTTCAGATCAAGGGTTGTATCACTGATTTCTTCAAAGGCTGCAATGACGCGTTCTCTTTTTTCGGTTTTGCCATATGCCCCATAGATATAATGCAATTGATATAATGCTTCGATGGTGCGTTTGGAGTTTTGTGCTTTCCGGGCAAATTTTTCGGATTTCTCCATATAAAATACTGCAGAATCTGTTTCCACTCCATAATTGAAGGTTATTCCCGTGTAAAATGAAAACAAGGAAAGGTATTCATAATCCGATTCATTCGTCATGCCAAGCCCTCTTTTCCCAGCCGTTCGAAGTTTGGAGTATTCTTCCTTGGCAATCAGCGCATCACAATATTGCGCCCAGGCATGTAAACGTTCTTTTTTGGTTGAAAATTTCGTTAAGTCCGGTGCCTTTTGCCCATAAGCAAACCCAACGCCCAATAGGAATAAAAGGGGCAGCAAGCGCATCATGAAAGCAGGTTCAGGGTTTCTTTGTAACCTCTCCCAAGAGGAAGAATCTGTTCGTTTTTCAAAATCACTTCCTGTGATGTAACACTTTCAATATAAATTGGATTTACGGCGTAACTTCTATGGATCCGTGCGAAGGACTGAAATTCTGTTTCCTTCAATAAATTCCCTAAAGAACCCAGCACACAATGGCGCTTATCAGTGGTGAAAATAAGTGTGTAATCCTTCATTGCCTGAAGGGAATAAATAGAATGCAGCTTGATTTTAGTTTGGGTATGGCCTTCTTTCACCACAATCATATCCCCACCTAAACTTGATTCTAAGAGTGCGGCTTTCTGGCGGATCTCCAAATAGTCCCGAATGCGTTCGATGGTGAGCTTGAAACGATCTGCTTTGAGCGGTTTAATCAAAAAATCAAGAGTATCCACTTCAAAACTTTCCACCGCGTGCTCCGGATGTGAGGTGATGAAAATGCAAATAGCTGATTGAGCAATTTGTTTCCGCAGCTCAATGCCGCTCATTTCAGGCATATCAATATCCAGAAATAGAATGTCGACCGGATTCTCCTTCAGAAAATCCAATGCTTCCAATGGAGAACCAAATACTTCAAGCACCTGGATTTCCGGATAATTCCTCAGGCAGGAAAGCACCATTAATCTGTCCAACTCATCATCATCCACAACAACACAGTTCAATTTCATCACGAAGCGGTTTTAACCAAATTTAGTTGAAAATCAGCACATTTTCCTGCTGTTTGTCTATTAATCGTGTTGTTCGTCTATTCGCCGTTGATCTTCGTTAGCTGAAGTACGACTTTTGTATAGTAGTAGTAATCAATAAAATTCTCAAATTATGAAATTCCTTATTTTTATCGCATTCTCAGCCGGACTCCTGATGTCTTGCAAAAAAGACGAAAAGAAACCAACTTCGAATCCAACTCCAACACCAGTCACAGAAGAGGGCCATGCAGCTATTACACTGACAATGCCAGCTGGTGAAGTCTACCAATTAAACGGGCCATGTGGATGGGCAACGGCAGCAGGAACAAATTACATCGGAGCAAACCATTCTTCGAACAACCTCAGAACTTTCTCCACATTCTTTAATATTTCGGAACTTCCGGCTCAGACAACAAGTTATACTTTAGTAGAGGATGGATCCGACACTGACCCGGCACATATCACTATGAACATTACCGAAATAAATGGAGATACGCTTACCGAGTGGCATTCCACAACAGCTTCAGGTACTTTAACAATGGTGGTAACCGGAAATAAAATTACCGTAAATCTTGCCGGAATCACGCTTTATCCAGAAACAAATCCTGGTTTTTTCACCAGCGGAAATGTTGGAGCGTTTGCCAATAATGGCGCCCTGACGGGAACTTTGACTTTTTATAAGTAACTAAAAAGGTGGCTTAATCCGAGTTTCGGAAAAGCCACCTTTTAAAAAAAACTTTTAGGTTTTTTACTTCCAGTCTTTTTCAACCTTTTTTGCCAATTTCTTGCGTAATTTTTTCAAGACCTTATCACGTGAGCCGGCTCCGCCGATCTTCAACAAATCGGTATAAACCAATTTTCCGTCTCTGTAGAAATGGAACTCAAAGGTTACGGAAACGATATCTTCTTTGTAAATTGGAAACAGGTTATCAGCCGCCAGATCTTCCGCCAGCGTCATATTCCCGCTTGATGCTCTGAATCGGTTGTCAAAACCGCGCACTGAAACCAGCATCAAGGTATTGATCCCTTTTCCTTTTAATATCTGTGTCAGAGAATCTGTCATTAAAACCTGCGGATCTCCACCAGCTTTCAATACGTTCAATGCAACGGTATTCTTAACGTTTGATTTTGAAAGAACATCCGAGATTGCAATTTCCAAAGAAAACTGGTCTGCTTCTTTGTTCAAATGACTAACAACTAAAGCATTGGTCAGCTTCAAGGGTGGAAACTTTGCCTGGGAAAGCCCAACAAGGCTTACGCTTAAAAAAAGGAGGCTTAAAAGTGATTTTTTCATAGTTAGAATATTTTCTCTGCTATCGTCTTAACGCTTTCAGAGGTCGACATAGTATAATAATGAATTACCGGTACGTTTGCTTTCTTTAATTCTTGTGATTGATGGATGCCCCATGCAACACCTACTTCAAAAACCTCTTTGTTGCTTTTGCACTTAATCAGGTCCTTGCTCAAATCCTCCGGAAGATCAATATGGAACACTTTCGGAAGGAAAGAAATGTGGTTCAAAGTCGTAATAGGCTTGATTCCCGGAATGATCGGAACCGTAATTCCAATAGCCCGGCAAGCATCCACGAACTCGAAATACTTTTGATTGTTGAAGAACATCTGGGTAACAATATATTCCGCACCTGCATCCACTTTTGCTTTCAAATAATGCAAGTCTGTGCTCAGGTTCATTGCTTCGAAATGCTTTTCCGGGTAACCCGCTGCACCGATACAGAAATTCGTTGGAGCCAATTGAATATCATCTACCAAATAATTCCCTTTGTTCATTTCTGCAATTTGGTTGATCAGCTCAACCGCGTATTTATGTCCTTCCGGATCCGGTTTGAATGTAGATTCTGTTTTGATGGAATCACCGCGCAAAGCCAATACATTATCAATTCCAAGGAACTGCAGGTCGATTAATGCGTTTTCAGTTTCTTCCTGGGAAAATCCCCCGCAAATTAAATGGGGAACAGCATCTATATCATACTTATTCATGATTGCGGCACAGATTCCAACTGTTCCGGGTCTTTTACGAATGGCGATCTTTTCAAGAAGTCCTTTCTCGCGTTCTTTGTAAATGAATTCTTCCCGATGATAGGTTACATTAATGTATTTCGGTTTGAATTCCATCAAGGGGTCAATGCCGTCGTAAATGGATTGAATATTCGCTCCTTTTAACGGAGGGAGAATTTCAAATGAAAATAGCGTGTCTTTCGCTGCGTTTAAATGATCGATAACTTTCATGCCTTCAGAGAGGATAACTTATAATTCGTCGTCAAAGATACATGAAATCTTATCTTAAGTGCCTATTTCAGTAAATTTCCCGATTTCCAATTAATGTTAAAAAGAACTTAGTTATGAAACAAAATCGAAATGTGTCCGTTATCTTTGTATACGCTAAGTTCATAAACAGATAAATACTTTGGTACATTATTTGTAATGAGTTTAGAGGTTAGTTTTCATAAGTAGTAGTAGTTTAGGTTGGAACAAGAGAGGAGCGCCTGCTTCTCTCTTGTTGTTTTTAGTAACTTTTGGTTTACCGAAAAAAAGTAAATTGCCAAGACAATTTTTAAGATCAACTAAACTACAAATCTTGCAAGCAAATTCATCCGTCTATTTTGAACTGACAGGAGAAAATCTCGATCCTCGAATTCTCACAGATCAACTTGGAATCATTTAACAGAATCATTTCGAAAAGGAGATACAGGAAATTTCTATACCGAACTCAAACAAGGACAGATATCGATATTTATCGATTTCATTCTAAATCAGAAGAATAGAACTAATTCATTCGTTAAAAGACGTTAATTACACCCTTCACATGTACCAAAAGCAAAAACACTGCGTTAGAAGAGTATAAGTAGTAGTAGTTAGGTTTAGTTAGGTAGCGTGTGAAGAGAGATCTTATTTCCGGTCTCTCTTCTTTTTTTACCCAAGTTCAAAAGGTTCAAAGCGTTTAACAGTTCAATTTGAACATTTGAACATTTGAACATTTGAACATTTGAACATTTGAACATTACTCTTTCACCAAAGCTCCTGACAAATCCACCAAATACGATTCATTATTTCCCAGGTTTTCCCAAACCAGTTTGATGCGTTTTCCATTGATATTGTCTACCCGATAAGCAATTCCGAGGTTCTCAAAGAAATGTGTGTCCAATTCTCTAAACGGAAGATCCCCGAACTTTGCATTGGATGGAATTTTATTGCCCGGTAAGACAAAAATGTATTCTCCCGCATTGATCTTCCATTCGGTTAGCGTTTTTGCTTCTAAATACTCGGTGTAAAGCGGTTCTTTCTTATTGTTTTGAAAAACAACGATCAAAATCATCCGATCTGTTTCATTGTGTAATTCTACTGCTATATTTCCCGCTTTTCTATCCAGGTCTTTGGTCTTCACATAAGGTTTCCCGAATGATTTTCCCTGCGTAAAGAACCTGGTGAAAGGAACAGAATCGCTGTTGGCCCAGCTTTGGTACAACTCATTGAAAAGTGTATTGTTCCACCTGCGTTTCTTCACCAGGTCAACGCCCACAAACGGCAGATCGGAATCTAATTGTGAATTGTTGAATGTGCGGTCCTCACTCTTGACTTTCGAAATCAGGGAATCCAATTTCAAACGTTCTTCCTTGCTGAATTCCATGTAAGCGGTTTTCTCCTGCAGCATGTCCGTTTCAGGATCAGCTTCTACGAAGAATATGGCAATAATTCCACCAACGCACACCAGTAAGATTAAGATCACTAAACTCAAACGCAGCCAGGGAACGCGGGTTGATTCTACCACGATTTTTCCTTTTTTGACATCCGTCCCGAAATTGCTCAGCTGCTTTTTGTGCTCCTCCGTAAAATGGATCTCCAATAATTTATTGGTCAAAAACACCAGGAATCGCGTGGAACTTTTCGGGTGATAAGCCAAACTCATAAAGAACTCCAGCAATTGCGTTTTCACCCGGTAATGGTTCACATTCAATAGGTCAAGCGCAGTGATCATATTCGTACTCAGAAATGAATCAACCAGGCGATGCAGGTCCGTATCTTTTCGTGCTTTATTCGTTACCAAACTCAATTCTTCTTTCTGTTTGAAGATCCAATCCGACAAAGAATCCTGAACCAGGTTTTGCTGATAATCGGGCAGCAAAACGGAATAGCTCATTAAAAAATGGATATTCTTAGCAGAAACGGATGAAAATTGAGCGGTGAAAATCGGGAAAAGATACAATTCGATAAACCCCTTGTATTCTTCAAAAAGCGCGTGTTCCTGTAGTTTTGATGTATCGATAAACAATTCGGAGAAATCCCGGTTCTTCAGAGTCTTGATCAAACTGGAATTTTCTTCCGTCCATGAAGCAAATATGTTTCCTTTCGGACTGGAGCAAATGCTTAAAAATTGCACCTGGTCCATTTCTGATGCGTCCGGAAAACATTTTTTGAATGTTTCCAGGAACTCTTCCCGTTGATCTTCGGAAAGCGGAAATTGCAGGTTCGGATTTTCTCTTTTTACAGCACCTAATTGGAGATACTTCATGTTCACTGATTGATGGTTTGAAAATACTACTTTTTGAGCAATTAGACGTTTATAAAAAGCAATCCCCCAATTCAATCAATGAACTGAGGGATTTATCAATTAGTCGAATTTCGATTTAATGTTTCTTCAGATAAGCAAGCGCTTTCTGAACTTCCTTGTCAGAGGAACCAACCACGAAAAAGTAGCCTTCTTCAATAAACAGCTGACGGGCAATCTCTGCTTTCATGGCGTGCCTGATCAATTCTTCACTTCGTGCAAAATCAGAAGCATTGTATGGAATCTTTAATTTCTCACCTTCCGCAATCAATTTTTGGATCAGTGGCTTCGGAGCCTCAAATGTTTTGTTGAATTCCTGGATGGAAGACCAGTTATTTCGTTTATTTGCCACAAAATCAAAAGCAACCTGCTGGAATACCCCCGAATAACGAAGGGTCAAATAATAGATCGTGGAATTTGATGTGTCTAAGGGCACAAAGATATCCGGGCTGATTCCACCACCGTCGTAAACGATTCTTCCTTTATACGTCTTAAACTTGTTTGCATTTTTGAAAACCGAAGAATCCGGAGAAAAGTATTCACCGTTGTCTCTTCTTTTATCATTGCTGTGGTAATAATCCTCATAGCTTTCGCCAAAAGGTTTCTGGATACAGCGCCCGGAAGGAGTGTAATACCTGGCAATGGTCAATCTCAGGTCACTTTTGTCCATGAGCGGGAAATCCTGCTGAACCAATCCTTTTCCAAAAGATCTTCTTCCGATGATCATTCCGCGATCGTTATCCTGGATAGCACCTGCAACAATTTCAGAAGCTGAAGCCGAGTTTTCATTGATCAGGACAACCAGCTCTGTTTTTTCCAATATTCCTCCTGATCGTGCATAACGCGTAGTATTCAGGAATTTTTTTCCTTTGATGATGACAATTTTTCGACCTTCCGGTAAAAACTCATCGGCAATTTTCACCGCTCCGTCCAAAACTCCGCCTCCATTGTCTCTCAGGTCAAAGATTAATTTCTTCATTCCTTTTTCCTTGAGCTTATTCGCTGCATAACTGAATTCTTCCGCACTTGAGAGCGAGAAATTATCCAGTCGGATGTAACCGGTTTTTTCATCCAGCATCTGGGCACAAACAATGGAAGCAAGCGGAATAACCCCACGTGTAATGGTCTTATCGAGTTTCTTTTTATTGCGGTAAAGCTGAACTTTAACTTCCGTATTCGGTTCGCCTTTCAGTTTTCCCAGCACATCCTCGTTCTTGATTTTCTTTTTGGCTACATTTTTTCCATCGATCATCAGTATTTTATCTCCTGCCAAAACTCCCATTCTAAAAGAAGGAGAACTGGGAATCACATTCGTTACACAAAGTGTGTCGCGGATAATCGCAAAACGAATCCCGATCCCGCCGAAGTTCCCGTTCACCTGCTCTTTCACAGCACTCAGTTCCTCATAGGGAATGTAGTTCGAATGCGGATCCAGTTCGTGAAGCATGTCCGAAATCGTTTTTTCGAACAACTTTTTGCTTTCAATTGAATCGACATATTCCCTGTCCAGCAAACCGATTATCTCCTGCATTTTGGAGTAAGATCCCGCATCCTGCTGAGGCGCGGTTTGATTCAGGCGGGAACCCAGTAACACACCAATAGCCAAAAAGGCCATTAATAAAACCGGGTAGATAAAGGCATATTTTCTATTCATTCGTTGGGGTCTGAGATATGGACAACTTCAACACCTGCGCTTCTTAAGAAATCAACGCCCATGGTGTCTTTATATTCGGTCATGTAAACAACTCGTGTAATTCCGGCCTGAAGGACCAGTTTGCTGCAATCCTTGCATGGCGACAAGGTAATAAACAGCGTTGCATCACTGCAATCGTTCGTGGAACGCGCTACTTTCAAAATAGCATTCGCTTCTGCGTGCAGCACATACCATTCGGTTTCTCCCTGTTGATTTTCACAGCAATTTGGAAATCCTGCAGGTGTTCCGTTATAACCATCCGAAATAATTCTCCCGTCACGCACTATGAGCGCACCCACTTTTTTGCGTTCGCAATGTGATAATTCCGCCCAGGTTTGAGCCATTCTCAAATAGGCTTTGTCGTAACGCAGTCTTTTCTCTTCTGTTATTTCTCTGTCAAGTTCTACAACCATGTTGCAAAGATAGGATTAATCGGGTACCGTAAATTTATATCCAACTCCGCGGATGGAATGAAAAAATTGCGGATTCTTGGGATCTTCTTCAAACAATTTGCGAAAACTCAGGATGTAATTATCGATGGTTCTTCCGGTTGGAAACTGGTCGTTCGTCCAAAGAGTATTCAGGATTTCATCGCGGGAAACCACCTCATCCTTTCGTGAAAAGAATAACTGGATCAATTCCATTTCGCGTTTGCTTAATTCCTGTTTTTTTCCTGAAATCAGGCTTTCTACTTCAAATGAAGACGTAAGGACCCGGTAATTCCCTATTTTCATTTCGGAAGGAAGGTTCACCTGTTTTTTATTGGGCTGCACCAGGATGGAACAACGCAGGATAAATTCTTCCAAATCGAAAGGTTTCGCCAGATAGTCATTTGCTCCCAATTTCAATCCGGCAATCCGGTCAATGGTATTTCCTTTTGCCGAAACAAAAATGATCGGAACAGCAGATACTTCTCTAAAAGCCCTGCAAATATCCAATCCGCTCACTTCCGGCAGCATCACATCCAAAATCACCAGGTCGTAGTGATCCAATTCCGTTTTCATCCCCAAAGCCTCTCTGCCATTGTTGACAGTGGTCACAGAATAGCCTTCTAATTCGAGGTTAAACTGGATTATTTCGAGCAGACTTTGTTCGTCTTCGATCACTAAAACCTTATTCATATGACAAACTTCAATAAAAAAGCGTTTTCAAGTTGGTATCTTGTGTTAAAAGAGTGTAATTTTGAGAAAACTACACATAAATATAAGCACAATGCTAAAATATCTTTTAATGCTCGGCATTTTCATGTCTCTTGGCGCAGCATTAAATGCACAGGTAAGTGAAGGCGGACTTCCGATAGGGTTGCAAAAAGTAACTACTACCGGGATTGCTCCATTCCAATATGCTCCTTCAGTTTATACTCTTAGCAAACCCAATATAGCTGCTGCAAAGAATGAAGACGCTGCAAATGATTCAAAAGGTGCTTATCGGGTAGGGCTGAATGTTCCCGTTTCTATTACTACAAGTAATTCGGGATCGTGGACTTTATTGCCTGATGGTACAAAAGTCTGGAGATTGATCATTGCCGGGAAAGATGCCCGGGCACTTGGATTGTATTTCTCAGAAGCTGTTCAGATTCCTGCCGGTGGAAAACTATTTGCAACCAACGAAAACGGCTTACAGGTTTTGGGAGCTTATACTTCTGCAACGGATGATTTCCAGGCTATGGAAATGGTACAGGGAGAAAAATTATACCTCGAATACAGCGCGCCATCCTGGGTCCAGGAAGCTCCGGTTTTCCACATCCATGAAGTGGTTTATTTCTACCGCGGGGTGGAAGAGCACATAAATGCTTTTATCACAGATAAAGATCAACACGAAAAAGCATCCAGCTGTGAAGTAGACGTTGCCTGTTCGGAAGGAAACTACTGGGCGAACCAAATCAATTCCGTGGTTCATTATACTTTTAATGACGGAAGTTCCACTTTTGTTTGTTCGGCCGCAACGATCAACAATACTTCCAATAACTGCAAACCTTACATTCTGACTGCCTGGCATTGTGGAGAACGCATAGCCGGACAATCAATCGCAACATGGGTTTGGTACTGGAAATACCAGAAAACGACCTGCGCTCCCGGATCAGCTAATTATAACGATCCTTCGAAAGGAACTAAAACAATGACGGGTGGAACCGTAAGGGCTTCTTCCGGAAACGGAACTTTGAACAATCCGCCGGATCAATATGAAGTTGCAGGTTCTGATTTTTACCTGGTAGAATTGAGTGCACAACCTCCTGCTTCTTACGATGTATATTATGCGGGTTGGGATAGATCGAATAACGCTTCCGGAAGCGGAGTCGGAATTCATCATCCGGCCGGAAGTGCGAAGAAAATTTCTACCTATGCGGAGACTTTAACAAGTGAAACTTACAACGGTGGTGCGCTCAATGCACACTGGAAAGTCTTCTGGGAAACCACTGCAAATGGTCATGGTGTAACAGAAGGCGGATCTTCCGGTTCTCCAATTTTTAATACTTCGGGAAGAATTGTCGGACAACTTTCGGGTGGTGCCTCTGCCTGCACAACAAATGGTGCCGGACCAGGAACCGGACCGGACAAACACGATTTATACGGAAAATTTTATACGGATTGGGACCAAAACGGAACGACTGCAAACGCACGCTTAAAACCATGGCTTGACCCGGTTAATACGGGCGCAACTTCACTTGCCGGATTAGCTGCTCCTTGTGCGGTTACACCTACTCTACCCGTTGCACAATTCGTTGCAAACCCAACAACTGTAAGTGTTGGGGGAACTTCCCAATTTACAGATCAATCTACCGGAACTCCAACTTCCTGGTCTTGGGTGATTACTCCGGCAACAGGTTGGTCTTACACCGGTGGAACGAATGCAAATTCTCAAAATCCACAGGTTACTTTTACGGTTGGCGGATACTATACCGTTGAATTAACTGCTTCGAATGCTGCCGGATCTGATTCGGAATTAAAAACAGATTACATTTACGTAACTACGGCAACATCTCCTTGTACGGCAACATCTACGTATTGTGATGAGTTCATCCAAAAAGTGGTTTTGGAAACTATCAACAACGAAACAGCGTGTAACAATTACACGAATTACAATCTAAGTACTACGCTGATCAAAGGTCAGTCTTACGAAATCTCTATTATTCCTCAAATTAGCGGCGGACAGCCGGGAAGTGCTTATATCGGTGATGAAATTGCTGCCTGGATTGATTTCAACAGCGATTTCGACTTTGACGATGCCAGTGAGCGGGTTGCTTTCGTATCCATCGCTGCAGGATCTTCGCTGGTTTTCAATTTTACCGTTCCTTCCAATGCCGTAACCGGAATCGTGAAGATGCGCACACGTATTGTGTTTAACCCAACTCAAGGGGGAGAAGGACCTATTCAACCTTGCGGAAATACAAACTATGGTGAAGTAGAAGATTACAACATCGTTCTTTCCAATTCCCTTGGGCTGGAGCAAAATCACCTGGAAGGTATCAACATTTACCCGAATCCCGCAACGGATGAAGTGAAGGTGGATCTTTCGGGAATAGCAAGTGAACTGCTTTCCATCGAATTGCTGGACATGACCGGGAAAGTGATCCAAACTCAGAACAATATCTCCGGAAGTATCGGCGTTTTCAATTTAAGTTCTGTGGCAAAAGGAAGTTACCAGATTCGAATTTCAGACGGAACCATTCAACGCATTGCACGAATCGTAAAACTATAGATTGAAGAAACCAAGGGTTATTGTTAGTGTTATCAATGATTTGAATACCGATCAGCGTGTTCATAAGGTTTGTTCGTTTATTGAAAGCCGCGGGTACGATGTTTTACTGGTTGGGCGCACGCTTAAGTCCAGTCAGAAAATGGAAGAACGGACTTATCACACCAAACGTTTCCGGATGTTCTTCGAAAAAGGAGCGCTGTTCTATGCCTGGTTCAATTTTCGCTTATTTTGGTTCCTGCTGTTTCGTTCTTCCAGTATTTTGGTTTCGAATGACCTCGATACTTTACTTCCGAATTACCTGGTTTCGAAACTGAAAAGGACAAAGCTGGTTTATGACTCCCACGAATATTTTACCGAAGTTCCGGAGTTGATCAGCCGCCCGAAAGTAAAAGCTGTTTGGGAACGGATTGAGCGCTTCATTTTTCCAAAACTTTCTTTTGTAAGTACCGTTAATCATTCCATCGCTGAAAAATACCGGGAAAAATATGGCATCAACCTGAAAGTTGTCCGGAATGTTTCTCCTCTTTGGAATCCGGTGCATATTCGTTCCAAAAAAGAACTGGGAATCCAGGAAGGAAAGCACGTTTTAATTATGCAGGGAGCAGGATTGAATGTCGACAGAGGTGTAGAAGAAGCCATTCGGATGATGCCATTTTTGGAGAATGCGATCTTGATTATTGTTGGTGACGGCGATATCATTCCGGAAATGAAAGAGTTGGTGAAAACCGAAAACTGGCAGGAAAAAGTTTTCTTCTTTGGAAAGCGTCCATATGCAGAATTACTCCAGTTTACGCAGCAAGCCGACTTAGGATTAAGTTTCGATCAGCCTACAAATCCGAACTATTTGTTTTCACTTCCCAATAAGATTTTCGACTACATGCATACTTCAACACCTATTATTTGTTCCGATTTGGTGGAAGTTGCAAAACTTGTAAAGACCTATCAACTTGGAGAAATTGTAACCGATTTTGAACCGAAGCAACTTGCCCTTCAAATTCAGCGTATTCTTGATAATCCGGAATTGATGGCCCTTTGGAAAAACAATTGTAAAATTGCGGCTGGTAAAGAAAACTGGGAAGTGGAAGTACAGCAATTAAATGAATTCTATCCGAAAGTCCATGAATAACAAAATCCACGTTGTTTCTTTTGACGTTCCATTTCCCCCGGATTATGGCGGAGTTCTGGACGTTTACCTTAGAGCCAAAGGGCTGAAACAATTAGGTTATTCGGTCATTCTTCACTGCTATGAATATGGCAGAGGAAGAGATCACGACTTTTCAGAAATTGCAGACCAGATTTATTACTACGATCGAAAAATCGGCATGAGATCTGTTCTTTCAAATCTTCCTTTCATTGTAAAAAGCCGGAACTCGCAAGCACTGTTGAATCGCTTGCTGGAAGATGATTTTCCGGTTTTACTGGAGGGTCAGCATTCGACTTTTTGGATGAAGGAATTACTTAAATCAGATCGGAAAGTTGCTGTCCGCATGCACAACATTGAGTGGCAGTATTACCGGGACCTGGCAAAAGGTGCTAAAACCACTTCCGAGCGTTTGTTCTTTGGTATGGAGGCAAGAAAACTCCGGAAGCATGAAAATCAACTGAAAAAAGCAGCGCTTTTGTGCATTTCGGAAACCGATCAGGCTTATTATACTGATTTAGGTTTCCAGGCCTATTATCTGCCTGTTACAATCAATTCGGATCTTGTTCTGGAGCCATTGGAAGGAGAAACATTCGCGCTTTTCCATGGCAATTTATCGGTGGCAGAAAACCAGGAAGCAATTGACAGGTTAATTCGTGAAAACAAAACCAACAAAATTGATCTTCCGCTTGTGATTGCCGGGAAAAACCCACCGGCTGGTCTTGTCAAAAAAATCGAAGCACAATGCTGGAAATGCATCCCAAATCCAAGTGATGCCGAATTGAATGATTTGATGCGAAGCTGTTCGCTGCATTTAGTGATCGGATTTAAATCGAGCGGGATCAAATTGAAAGTGATCCGTGCTTTACTAACGGGAAAACCGTGTATTGCAACCAAAGAAATGATTGGAACACCCGCTTTGGAGAAACATTGCGAAATTTGGGATCCGGTTTTGCCTTTGGCAGATAAACTAAAATCCGTGCTGGCGGAAAATTCCGTTTCTGAAAACCGATTGCAGGAATTGGAGGAGGAATTTGGAGTGGAAAGACTGAAAACAGTCCTTGAAGAAATAGGTTTCTAATCTCCCCCTTTGGAGGGGGATAAAGGGGGAGGATATTAATTGCAAAATACTATATTTGAAAATCTTCCTAATAATTATAAAAAATGATTAAGAACACTATTCTAATTGAGATTAAAAATATATTGGATCAAAACTACTATTTAAGCAGTACTGACTTTGAAATACAAAGAGGAACGAAAAACTTAAAAATAATATACCAATTCGATCAATCCTATTTTTTTGAAGTTATTGTCCCAGACAGTATCTCCAAATTAATAAGAACTGAAAAAGAAACTTCTATGCCTTTTACTACAAAACATAAGGATATAGAATACCAAGCTTATGAATTTTCGGGAAGTATGAGACCTGGTAAAATCTCGGAGGTAGAACGAATAAATTTCGAAGGTAAACAAACTTTACTGGCTAAAATTAGTGAATGGCAAAATAGCTTATGGATAGAACTAACTTTGAAACCAGAACTACGAAGAATTAACCAATTAGAGGAGGAGATCCAAAAATTTAAGGAAAAGTATGAATCCATTTCGGAAGAATATTTCAGTCCAGAAGAAATTACAACGCTAGATCAACGTTTAACAGATTTAGAAAAGGAATTTCGTGAAAAGCTAGAAGCTGAAATAGATGATAAAAACAAACTTGAGAAAAGAGTTGATGAGTTACATTCGGAACTTCAAAAACTTAAAAGTCAAAGTGCTATTTTAAATAAAAAGAACTGGTTTCTATCTTTCGGTGCAAAAATAATGACATGGCTATCTAAGGAGGAGAATCGAAAAATGCTTAAGGATGCGAAAGAACTAATTGATGGATTTATTCCAGATAAATAATTCCTCCCCCTTTATCCCCCTCCAAAGGGGGAAAGCTAGAAAATCCTCTTAATGAAACGAAACTTTCGTCAATCAAACAACGGCTGGAACGGATCAAATCTGTTCATCATATCCAATGCTTTCATCTCTCTGTTTTCCACTTTATAAACCCTTCCCGGGAATTTCTCGATCAAAGACATATCATGTGTAGCCATGATTACTGCTGCTTTTTCTTCTTTCGCAACGGCAACGATCAGGTGCATGATCTCCGTGGATGTTTCCGGGTCCAGGTTTCCTGTCGGCTCATCTGCAATGATCACTTTCGGGTGATTGATCAGTGCACGCGCAATAGCAACACGCTGCTGCTCTCCACCGGAAAGCCGGTGCGGCTGGATCTGCTCTTTTCCTTCCAGTCCAACCATCGATAAAACGGTACGGATACGGTTATCCATTTCCCGCTTGTCTTTCCAGCCGGTAGCTTTCATTATAAAACGCAGGTTGTCGTAGATCGAACGGTCAGACAGTAATTGGAAATCCTGGAAAACAACTCCCAATTTTCGGCGAAGATTTGGAATCTGCCTTTTGGAAAGCCGCTTCAGGTCGTATTCCACCATAGAGCCCGAACCTTCACTCAGTTCCAATTCTCCATAGAGCACTTTCAATAAACTACTTTTCCCCGAACCCGTTTTTCCAATTAAAAAAACCAGTTCATCCGATTCCACCTCGAAATTGATGTTATCGAGAACCGTCTGACCCAGCTGGTCAATTCGTCCGTTTTGAATGCGAATAACTTTCTCCACCCTTTTGAGTTTTTAATGTGAGATCTATTTAAGACACCGGCGATTCCAGTTCTTGTTTTAAAATGGAAGTTCAATTGTTCCAAAAGTTAAAACGTTCAAAATGATTTCAGCTGTTTTTAAACCTTTTGAACCATTGAACTCTTTGAACAATCTGGAATGTAAATTTCACGATTCCAATTCGTAAAATTCCCGTGTAACGAGATTATCTCTTAACAGTTATACGTTTAAAACTTTTACACTCACGCCCCCATTCTCCCTCGGGTACTACTTATTTTTATGTTCTTAAAATAGTTGTAATGCGTTTTATTTTTATCTTTTTTCTACTTGTTGCAAGCTCTTCGGCCTGGTCCCAGGCAAGTGAGAAGTACCATTCTCCACTCAGTGGATTCTACAAAGCAGAAGATCTGTATGAGAAAGAACAATACAGCGCAGCGCGCAAGGAATTTCGACTGTTTATCACTGATTACAAGGGTTCCAGGAACGATCCTTACTATGTGAAAGCCTTATATTATGAAGGTCTTTCAGCTTTAGAACTATTCAATAATGACGCCATCGATTTACTGGAAACCTTCAACCGGGAATATCCGGAAAGCATTTACCGAAGCAATATTCTCTTCCAAATAGGTCGTTATCATTATCAAAAAAAGGACTACAAAAGAGCGATTCAATACTTCAAACAACTAAACCGGTCTACGGTTGATAAAGAAAACCAGGAAGAATATTACTTCAAATTGGGTTATGCTTACTTCGATGAAAAGAACTATCCCGAATCAAAACTGGCATTCTACGAGGTAAAAGATTCAACCAGTCAGTACGGAGCGCCCAGTTTGTATTACTATTCCCATATCTGTTACCTGGACAGCTCATACCAAACGGCTTTGGAAGGTTTCGAAAAACTCCTGTCCGACAATCGCTTCAATCGCGTAGTTCCCTATTACATTACCCAGATTTACTACATCCAGCACAAATACCAGGAAGTAGTTGATTTTGCACCAGGCAAGGTCGACAGTTTGAAACCGGCTGAACAGGTTGAGATCAGCCACATTATCGGTGACAGTTATTTCCACCTGGAAAAATACGATGAAGCGCTTCCTTACCTGGAATTGTACAACTCGAAGTCAAATACTACCCGCGATGATGATTACGCATTGGCGCTGGCTTATTCACGCACATCGAATTGTACGAAAGCCGTGAAATACTTCGACCGCGTAGCACGTGAAAAAGATGTACTGGGGCAAATCGCCTTGTATCATGCCGGGGAATGTTACACCAACCTGGGCGAACTGGTTTATGCACGAACTGCTTTCGAAGCAGCAAGTCAGCTGGATATGGACAAAATGATCCAGGAAGATGCTTTGTACAATTATGCTTTGCTTTCCTACAAACTGGACATGAATGCCTATGACGAAGCAGTTGAAGCATTTAAATTGTACCTGGAGAAATACCCGGATTCCAAACGCAAATCGGTTATATACCAATATTTGGTGAATGTTTATACTTCGACCAAAAATTACCAGAAAGCCCTGGAATCTTTGGACCAGTTGACCAATAAAGACATTAAACTCAAGTCTGCCTATCAATTGATTGCCTTCAACCGCGGAGTTGAATTGTTCCAGAAATCCGAATATGCAAATGCCATTACCGCTTTTCAATTGGTAGAGAAATATCCCATCAGTCCGGAAATTAGTGCGCAGGCGACCTACTGGACTGCCGATGCTGAATTCTATTCCAAACATTATTCGGAAGCAATTAAAAAGTACACGCAATTCCTGGGAATGGCAGGTTCACAAATGAGTGGATTACGCAATGATGCTGTTTACAACAAAGGCTATGCTTACCTGGCTTTGGGAGAATACAAACAAGTTGAAACAACTTTCAGAGATTATTTGAAACAGCCAAATCTAACGGACAATCACAAAAAAGCGGATGCATACATGCGTTTGGGTGACGAATATTACCGCGTTCAAAATGCAGATGAGGGTACTAATAAAAATGCCATCGATAATTACAAAGCGGCCTACAATTTAAAAGCAGGTTACGACGATCAGGCATTGTACTACATGGCCCGCGTCTATAATTTCATGGGTAAGCAGAATGACAGGATCCAAAGTTTAACGGACCTGATCAACAATTATCCGAAATCGCGCTACATGCAGCGTGCAATCGTAGACATTGCCCGCGCCCATTTCGAGCAGGGAAACCTGGATAAATCCGAACGTTATTACAAGCAGATCATTTCTGATTACCCGACAAGCAACCTGGTGAAAGACGCTTACCATTATTTGGGTGATATTGCTTTCAAACGCGACAACTACAACCAGGCGGAAACCTACTATACGAAAGTTTTAAATGAATTTACGGTAAATGATACGATCTGTGAGCGCGAAGTAAGTTCATTGGTTGCCGTTTATCGTGCCCAGAGATTGCTGAATAAAATAGAGGCAATGGCCGGAAAATATCCTTGTGCCGATTCTATTGGTACACAAGTGGAGGATGAATACTACCGTCTTGGATTTGATCAGTACGAAAAATCAGAATGGAATAGTGCTATTACAGAATTCGATAAATATTTGAACAAATATCCGAACGGGAAATTCTACCGCGATGCGATGAACCAGAAAGCAGATGCTTTGTATCGTCTGAAAAAAGAATCAGATGCCGTTGCGATTTACAAAATCACACTTGCCGGTCCGAATGACGATTATACGGAAATCGCTTCGGTGCGAACGGCCAAATTCCTTTTCAACGGAACGCAGAAAGAAGCCGCTCTTCCTTATTACAAGCGAACGGAAGAAGTGAGTTCCAACCCGGAATATCTGAACAATGCACGAATCGGTTTGATGCGCTGTCATTTCTTACTGGAGAATTTTGCAAATGCAGTTGAATACGCTCAAAAAGTATTGGGTGTACAGCAAACCACGCAGTTGAAACTGGAAGCTGAATACATCAAAGGGATTTCGCTTTCCAAAGAGAAGCGTTATTCGGAAGCACAATTGTCTTTGGATTATGTAGTCAAGAACGCAACCACTGTTTGGGCGGCAGAATCTAAATATACGCTCGCTGTAAATGCTTTTGAACAGGCTGATTATACAAAAACTGAAACGCTGATCCGTGAATTACTGAAAATGAAACCGGGTTACGATTTCTGGATCGCTAAAGGGTTGATCCTGCAGACAAAAGTATTGCTTCAGAAAAAAGACCTTTTCCAGGCAGAAAACACCATCAAGTCTGTTATCGATCATTACCCGGTAAAAGATGACGGAATTCAGCAGGAAGCAGGCGAATTGTACAATGAGATCATGCAGTTGAAAACACAACCAAAAACATTGACCAATCCAAGTGATCCAACGGTCATTGAAGTGGACGAAAAAACAGGGAAATAATGAATAGAAGTACATATATATTATCGGCTTTAACAGCCCTGTTTACCGGAACATTTTCACCCGTTTTCGGACAAGGCGGTGGTACTGATGTAGATATTAGCGCTACAGGGAAAAGAACTGTGGAAACTGCAAGCCGTTTGAATTCACAGCCAAAAGTACTGGATACGGTTTTCCCGATTCCAACTACTTCCTATCCTTTGCTTTCCATCAATTACGAACCCACGTTTGATATTCCAAAGATTGAACCTGCGAAAGTGAATTTACAGCAAAAGCTGCCGCAATTGTACAACGGATACGCACGCATTGGAATTGGTTCTTTATTGATGCCTTTGGCTGAAGTTTATTACAACAACGGCCGCAACCGGAAAATGAATTATGGCGGAAGCATTCAGCATTTAAGCTCTTTCGGGAAAATGCGCCACGTTGCTCCGGCAAATTTCGATAGAACCAACGCCCGGGCATTTGTAGGTGTGAATGAAAAGAAATACAGTTGGGATGTTGAATCTTATTACCGCAACCAGGGACTTCATTTCTACGGTTTCCCGAACGAGGATGCGGATAAAGACAGCATTGCACAACGCTTTAACACTTTCGGTTTGAAAGGTGGATTCCACTCTCATCAAAATGACAGTTTAGGATTGAATTGGAAGATTGGGTTGGAATACCGCCGATTCAGCGACCGAAAACCAAAAGTCGATTCGTTGAAAGACTGGAATGCCCGTGAGAATTTCTTTGCGATTCGTGCCGGTGGTGAGTATAAGTGGGGGAATGAAATTTTTGCGGCCGACCTGGACATTCTTCACAACTCTTACAAATATGGCGTTCTGAACGATACCATGCCGGGCTTCCTGAATACCGGTTTGGAAAATAAAAACACGATCATCAGCCTGAAGCCGAGTATCAGCACGTATTCTAAAAACCGCAAACTGAAAGCGAAAATTGGTGTGGATCTGACGGCAAGTTTTGGAACAAAAAACAAGGTATACCTTTACCCGGTTGCCGAAGTAAAATATTCCCTGTTCAATGATATCCTGATTCCTTACGCTGGTGTAACAGGAGGCTTGACACAGCAAACATTCAAACGCATCACCGACGAGAACGAATTTTCCCTGTCGAATGTTTGGCTGCAAAATGAACACAAAGCTGCCGACGGATATGTGGGAATCAAAGGAACGCTGTCCAAACGGATCGGCTTCAATGTTTTTGCAAGTTTTTCGCATGTAAAGGGCAAAGCGCTATTTGTTACCGACACGGTTTATTCGGGCAGAAACCGCTTCAATGTGATCTACGACACGATGAACATTACCAAGATTGAGGGATCGATCTATTACCAATTGAAAGAAAAGGTGAAAATTGACGTGATTGGAAGATATTATTCTTACAATGCTAAAAACAACATTTTCGCCTGGAACCTGCCCCAATATCAAATTGTATTAAGAGGAACTTACAACTTGTATGACAAATTCATTCTAACAGTTGATGCCAATTTTGAAGGTGGAAGAAGAGCTAAGGTTTTTGCTGCGGGAGAAGATGTATTGGAAGAAAACCTGCAATTCGGGTATAAATTGGGCTTCCTGGCAGATGCTAATATTGGTTTGGAGTATCGCTATAACAAACGCGTTTCCGGATTTATTAATCTGAACAACGTAGCTGCTCAACGATACAAGAGATGGTACAATTACCCAACTCAGGGTTTCCAGGCAATGGTCGGTGTAACGATCCGGTTCTAGAAGTTCAAACCGGTAAACCGGGTTCAAAATTGTTCAAAGAGTTAAAAGTTGAAACATTTGAACATTTGAACATTTGAACATTTGAACAGATTCATTTTTTTGGATTCTAATTCCTGAATTTCATACCTTTGGAGCATGAAGAGTATTCTACCCCTTATCGCACTCCTTTTAATTCTTGCTTCCTGCAAAGACCCAAGTGTAAAATACAATCAGGTTATTCAAAATGATTCTGATTACGATGTCTGGATTCGGGTTTACGAACGCTCGGATTCTGCGGCAACCGTCTTTTTCACAGTTGATAGTTTCTTGGTCGCTAAGAAAAGTGAGGTCATTATACTTGAAAGAAACGGACATAAGAACATGGACCTGTTTCAGCCGTGCAGAATGTATGTAGATTCCATCAGCGGAAGAGCTGCCGACACTTTATTGTTTGTCAACAGAAATCTAAACAGCGATACGAACTACGTATTCACCGAAGTTGACAAAAACAAGAAAGGCGGTGGAACTTGTGAATGCCGTGTTATTTTCAAGAACATTCATCTGAACTAAAAACCGAACTCAGGTTAATTCCAATCAGCTTTTGCTGAATAAGTGTTTCCGGTGATTCGCTCCCCAGGTTGCCAATTCTCCAATTATCGGTGACAATGTTAATCCATACGGCGTTATTTTATATTCCACTGTTACGGGCTTTGTATCGCAAACCGTTCTTGTGATCAACTGATTGATTTCCAGTTCATGCAATTCCTTGGAAAGCATCTTGGCACCTATTCCGGGAATATTTCGTTTCAATTCCATAAACTTCATGGAGTTCTCGAAAATCAGTGTTCCAATGATCTGAATTTTCCATTTCCCGGAAAGCAACTCCAGCGTGTCTCTGATCGCAAGCATTCTTCCTGCACAAGCTGCCGGCTCGTGAATTAGTTTCTTTTTCATTACCATGATACAAAAATACGGCGTTAATCAACTGATTTCATAGCTAGTTTCTTCATGGAAACTAGTTTCCAAAAGGAAATATAGGTAAAAAATAAACTTACTATCGCTTAGCTTTGCCAAAAATGTACAAATGAAAAAGAACAACACAATTTATTGGATAACGACAGGCATATTTTCAGCCCTAATGCTTTTCTCAGCAACCATGTATTTCACATCACCTGAAGTTGGTGCAGGATTTAAAAAAATGGGATTCCAGGATGCTTTTCGCATCGAATTGGGAATCGCAAAAATGATGGGAGCTTTGGTGCTTCTGATTCCTTTTTTTAACCGATCGATCAAAGAATGGGCTTATGCAGGTTTTGGAATTACTTTGATTTCAGCAAGTATTTTGCACGCTTCTATAGGAGATCCTGCAGCGAACATTATTTCCCCGCTAATCTTTTTAGGAGTTTTAGCTGTCTCGCATATTTTTTGGAAAAAGCGCTTGCAGGCTAAGACAGTTTAAAATTGCATTTCGACTTCGCTCAATGACCATTTTGGTCAAGGAAACTGAGCGGAGTCGAAGTTTCAATTTATTTTAAGATCCACGGAGCAATTCCTAACCCTTTCAGCTTAGGCTCCAATTGAGAAAACTGAGATGCATTTCCGGCAGTAACGCGAATCTTTCCATTCGTTTCCACAATCTGACCGGTCATTCCGTTTGATTCCAACAATTTGATCAAATCTTCCGCGTTCTTTTTATCGGAATAACTTCCAACAATGATCTGACCTCCTTTTGGAGTTGTCTGACTTGGATTTGATTTTGGTGGATCCACAACTTCCGGCTGCTTCACTTCGGGTTCTTCAGCAACTTGTTCTGCAACAGCTGCCTTTTTCTTATTCAGAGAAACCGGTACATACGTATCTTCATCCATTTCATACGAAAAGGTTTCAACGTTAGCGGGTAAATTCTCCAACTGTTTCTTCGCTGCTCTTTTCTGAAAAGAATAATTCGTTTCCGGAAGTGTATATGTTCCCTGTTTGCTTGAATGGAACGGGTTAAAATCAGAAAGAGAAATCACTCCTGATTCCAGCACATCCGTTTTTACAGGAAGCCAAAAGGAATAAAATGCAATGGGTAGTAAACAGGCCGCTGCCACATATCTCCACGTGTTCGGCTTCTTTTTAAACGGAAGCGCAGTTTGCTGAATATGTTCTTCGTGAACCACTTCCAAAACAGGAATAATTGGTTCTTCTTTCAAAACAAAAGAAGGTTCTGAAGTTGGTACGAGTTGTTTCTGCTCCATTTCGACCGCTTTCACAACATGCAAAATAGCCTGGTGTGATTCCTTTGCTTCAGCATCGGCAACGGATACAAAATGTACGGAACTCAATCCGAATGATTCCAGCAACAAATTGTAGAAACGGTCTTGTTCAAAACACAAATTCCGTTCCTGGTCGTAAAACAGGTTTCCAACACGATCAATCGTAATTCTTCCACCCATCTGGAGTCTTGCTTCCCATTCATTGATATGCGCCTGAACTTCTTCAGCAGCTTCTGAATACGGAACTGAATTTGCCCGGGAAAGTGCCGCAATCAATAAACCATCATTGTTGATCAATTGTTTATTGAAAAGCACAGATTTCTTTGGTGGAATGATGACTCCCTTCGCCGAATCAATTTTTGCAGACGTACGCTGTGCAACAAAACCTCCGAATGAAGGAACGATCACACAATTGTGCTGTAATAATAAATCACCGATAAGCTGTTCAACTGTCAACATGTCACAAAGTTATGAAAATCACACCTTATATACGCAATAATCGCAAAAGAGTTGCAGGTTTGCTTATAATCAGTTAGTTTTGGGCCAAACTTAAACTTATGAAACACCTCTACTCGATTGTTTTTGCGTTTATTGCATTAACAGGATTAAACCTAAGTACCGCTCAAAATATTGTTACCACCAACGCTACCACCCCTATTTCTTGCGACGGAACTGCAAATTTTTCTGATGCTGCTAACTTCAGTAACTGTACATGGACGTGGTATGCGGAGGACACCAACACGTTTATTCCATCCAGTGGACAAAGCATTTCAAACTTATGCGCCGGAGATTATTACCTGCAACTTGATTCGGCAGGCTTTACGCAAACCATTTCTTTCACAATCACCGATCCCTGTTCTTACTTTACCGCTACTCCTTCCGTAACAAACTGTACAAACGGAAACTGTGACGGATACATTTCTTTCATCCCGACTAACGGACCAGGTCCGCTTACCTGGGAATGGTCAACTATTCCGGGAACAGTGATGTATGGAACGTTGAATAATCTTTGCCCCGGAACATACTCAGTAACATGTGCAGATATAGCGGGCTGCGAAGTAAGTGCCACTGTAACAATCACAGATCCGTGTACTAATTTTACGAGCACTCTTTCTTCTACTAATTCTGCTAACTCTGCAGCATGTGACGGAACGATCACCTTTAACGCCATTGGTGGAACTGCTCCATTTACATACGAATTTGACAATGTATTTACTCAGTCTTCCAATTTTTTCGACAGTATTTGTGCAGGATCTCATATGATAATATGTTTGGATGCAAATGGGTGTGTAAGAGTAGAACCCACAATAATCATTGATTTAGGATCTGCTCCGATTTTACCCAATGTGACAACTACCAATGACAACATGTTCAACTGTTCCGGAACAGCTTCCGCCGCCCCAACCGGTGGAGCAGGAGGTTACTCATACATGTGGAGCACGGGTGAAACAACCAGTTCGATCACTAATCTTTGTGCCGGATCTTATTTCGTTATTATCCAGGATGCAAACCAGGATACTGCCAGCTTATATTTTACAATCACCAATCCTTGCTCGAATATCGCTGTTTCGGCATCCGTAACAAATTGTACTCCCGGAAATTGCGACGGAACTCTTCAGTTTGCAGTAACAGGTGCAACAGGTTCTTACACTTATACCGTGTCGGGAGGTGTTCAAATGGGACAGTTACCGATACCTAATTTATGTCCCGGAACTTATACGGTTACCGTTGTAGATGCAAATGGTTGTTCAGCAGTTGCAACAGTTGCGGTTACTGATTCTTCTCTACAGACTCCCATTGTTCCTAATTTAACGATAGTAAATGATTTCACGGGTACTTGTATGGGATCTGCCACTCTTGCCCCAACGGGTGGAACAGGAGGATCTTATAATTACCTTTGGAATACCGGTGCAACTACCAGTTCTATTAGCAATTTGTGTATTGGAACTTACTCGGTAACTATTTATGACGCTACAGATTCTGTTACCCTCAATTTTACCATTATAAGCTGTACCCAGTTCACAGGAACTTTTTCAACTACGCCAACATCAGCCCCGGCAGTCTGTGACGGAACAGCTACATGCAGCCCGATTAACGGAACTGCTCCCTATGTTTTTATGTGGAGCACGGGTATAACCACACAAGTGAACTCAAATCTTTGTGATGGAACTTACACTTTAACATGTACAGACGCAAACGGATGTACTTTCACGGGATCAGCACTAGTAGGAGATTCTGCGCCGGTTACAAATCCGCTTGCTGCAAACCTGGCATCAACGGATGATCTAACAAACAACTGCAGCGGTTCTGCTTCAGTTTCCCCCAGCGGAGGAATTGCTCCTTATACCATTGAATGGAGCACCGGAGAAATCACTAATTCACTATCAAACCTTTGTGCAGGAATTTATTCTGTTTCGGTATGGGATGCAATGAGCGATTCTACAACTGTGAACTTTGTGATTGCAGATTCTTCTTCTACTTACAACAACAATCCTTATCCGAACGGACCGATCAACGATACCTTGTATACGGATTTGGTAACCAATTGCATCATCGATTATACTGCAATTGACTCAGCATCTTTGTACCAGGCGGTTTACAATTCAAGCACTCAAAGTTTGTATGTAACATGGGCGGTTTATTCTCCAACGGATACCATTTACATCAGCGATACATTGGCATTGATTGGAAATCCGGGATATTACAACCTGACAATCTCTGTTTATTGTCCGAACAAATCCGGGAATGACTTCTTCAAGATCGAACAGGTGGTTTACTTCGACGGATCACAGGTTTGGATGTCCACATTGAATGTCACTGAAAATGCCCTCGATAACATCTCGATCTACCCGAATCCTTTTACAAACTCGATTTCTATTGATAACAGAGACGGTGTAATCCAATCCATCAAACTGGTTGATATTAACGGGCGTGTTCTTTCAGAAATGCATGCTTTGAATTCGGAAATGGTAAAACTGGACCAATTGGAAAGTCTTTCGTCCGGAACTTATTTCATGGTTCTTTCGGGAGAAAATTCATCCAAGACGGTAAAAGTAATGAAGTAACTATTTTGAACTCGATTCAATCCCATTCGCTTCGGTGGATGGGATTTTTTATTTTCTGCGCAATGCTGAAAGTTTCACTCCTTCTACGGACATCACAATGTAAATGAATAAGATGATCATCCCGTTATTCAATGCAAAGCGGACGACTGAATGCTCCCCGTAAGGGATCCAGGTAGAAACAAAATAAACCAGGATACTTAAGCCCAGGTAAAGGAAGAATTTCCGGAGATTGTATTTGATTGGGAAGTGTTTTTGTCCCCACAAATAGGAAACCACCATTTGGAAGGCATAAACGATCAAGGTGGCCCAGGCACTGGCTCTAAATCCATATTGCGGGATAAACAGGTAATTAATAGCAATGGTCAAAACGGCACCCATGATCGAGATATAAGCTCCGTACTTGGTTTGATTCGTGAGTTTATACCAGATACTTTGATTGAAGTAAATTCCCAAAAACACATTTGCCAAAAGAAGTACCGGAACAACATCCAATCCTGACCAATACTTTTTGTTTGCGATAAAATATTTGAAAATGTCCAGATTTAATGAAACGACCAAAAAAACAAGACAAACAATCGCAACAAAGTAGTTCATCAATTTGATGTACAACTTGTTTCGATCCTGGTTCTTCATTTGGTTGAAGAAGAATGGTTCAGCGGCATACCGATATGCCTGAAGCAAAATAGTAACGAGCATTGCCAATTTGTAGCATGCACTGTAAATACCAATTTCTGCATCCGCCATTTTTGCCGTGACCCCATTTTCCGGATCATACAGCATTTGCTTGAGCATGATTCGGTCAATTGTCTCATTAATGATCCCTGCAAAACCAGCTATTACAATTGGAATAGCATATACCATCATTTTCCTTAACAGAGCAGTATTGATCTTAAATCTAATTTCCATAAAATCCTTATAAAGCATAATCGGCTTTACAAGGCTGGATAAAAGATTAGCTACAAGAATATAAATGACTCCTTTACTTGGTTCTTCAGCATCAAAAAACAATGTCAGAAAAATGACATTCAAAAAGATATTTACTCCTATAGAAGTAAACTGAATAGTTGCAAATTTTCGGGCGTTTTCTTCTGATCTCAACTTAGCCATCGGTAAGCTGGAAGTTGCATCTATGACCACTATTGCGCACATCAGAATGATATACCCAGGATGTTCACTGAACAATAAGAGATTTGCTACTCCCTGGTTCAAAAAAATCATTCCCAGGAAAAACAGCACATTTAGAATAATTACCGTAAGAAAACTATTCCGAAAAACCTGCTGTCGATCTTCGTGATCCTGAATGAAACGAAAATAAGATGTTTCCATTCCAAAAGTGAGCAGAACCATTAAAAACGCTACAAAAGCATAAAGCTGAGAAATGACGCCATAATCTGAAGGGTCTTTAAAAGCCCAAACATAAAGCGGCACCAATAAATAGTTCAGGGTTCTCCCCAAAATGGTAGATAACCCGTAAACAGCTGTTTGCCCTAATAGTTTTTTAAGCGGATTCAATTACGCTCTGAAATTTGGTTTTCTTTTTTCAATGAATGCTGTGGTTCCTTCTTTGAAATCAGCAGTTCCGAAACACAGGCCGAACTCTTCCACTTCTTTGTCAAATCCTTTTTGTCCGCCTTCCGAATACAAGGCATTCACCGCACGAATTGCCGATGCGATTGCCGATCCTGAATTCTTCAAAATTTTTGCCGCCAATTCATTTGCCAGGTCAAGCAATTCTTCCGGAGCACAAACATGATTGACCAATCCCCAGGCTTTTGCATCGTCAGCTGAGATCATTCCCGCCGTGAAGATCAGCTCATTTGCTTTTCCTCGTCCAACCAATTGTGTCAAACGCTGTGTTCCTCCATATCCCGGAATTACTCCCAGGGAAACTTCAGGAAGGCCCATTTTTGCATTTGCCGAAGCAATACGGATATGAGAAGCCATGGCCAACTCCAATCCACCACCCAATGCAAAACCGTTTACTGCAGCAATTACAGGCGTAGTCATATTTTCAATAAACGAAAACAACAATTGTTGTCCCTGCGCTGCCAACTCACGACCCTTTTCAATCGAAAAATCTGCAAACTCTTTGATATCTGCTCCTGCAACAAATGCTTTCTCGCCTGATCCGGTAAGAATCACAACTCCAGTTCCTTTGTCTTCATTCGCTGCACTCAACGCATAATTCAACTCCGTAATGGTCTGTTTATTCAATGCATTTAATTGATTCGGGCGATTGATTGTGATTGTTTGGATGTGCCCGTTTTGGGACACGAGAATATTTTCGTAAGTCATTTCAAGTCTTTTTGTAAAGTTATTCTTTTTTGGATTTAAATCTTCGGAATCCGTTCCAAAAACAATTCAGTTCTTCCGCAGCTTTTTATACAGCTTTATCCCCAGCATCAGTGCAATTCCAACTCCAAAGAACCCGATCACACCGCCAAGCCAGCCAAGGCTTGTTTTCATAATAACCAGGAAGACGATGGCAACCAGCAATAATGTTGCTACTTCGTTCCAAATACGCAAATGCCCGGAAGTCCATTTGGAAGAGCCGTTTTTCAAACGATTCATGATTCCCTGGGAAATGAAATGATAAACCAAAAGAATCGCTACGAAAGTCAATTTGATATGCATCCAGGGCATTTTCAAAAGCGCCGGATTTGCAACAAGCATCAGGGTTCCGAAAACAACCGTCCCGATCATAGCAGGAGTTGTGATGATATACCACAACCTGTTTTGCATGATATTGAACTGTCCCTGCAAAATCCGCTTTTCATCCTCCGGTCTTGTATTGGATTCGGTGTGATAGATAAACAAACGCACCATATAGAACAATCCGGCAAACCAGCTCACCACAAAAATGATGTGCAGGGCTTTCCAAACGGCGTAATTATCGATCAAAAAATTCATTGCTGTAAAGTTAAAAAGAAACGGGAACACAAATTGTGTTCCCGTTCCCAAATTCTTATCTATGTGGAATTAAACTTTCATTCCTTTAACAACGCGGTCTTTACGTTTTGTTTTCTGAAGTTTTTTCAAACGAACCTGTAAAAATGCGCTGCTTCCACCGGAAGCAATCGTATAAGTTTCACCTCCGTACTCCATGGTTCCGCCATTGTTTTTCCAATCAGCAACCAGGTAGTATTTTCCGCTTGTTTGAGTTGCGCGTGTTGCAAACTTTACTACACGACCTGAACCAACTTCAAAACGAACAACTACTTCGTTATTTGGTCCTATCTTTTCAAAAACTCCTCTTGTATTTGTAGGAATAATGATCCGGTCTTGTGTTTTTGATGAACTTACAACCAATTCCCCTGAACTTCCCGTTCCCTGGTTTCCGGATGACTGGCTTTTCTCCAGGATAATGTTCGAAGAAGTATAAAACTGAACCTTCGTCATGTTCTCCGGTGATAGATCAAAATCCTGTTTTACCTGTTCTGTGTAAGGAATTTTTTGAGCACAACTTGCAAGAAGAAGAGTCAAAACAGCAAAAGCAAAAATTCGTTTCATGTGTAAAAAATTTGTCGTTTTTGAGACACCAAAAATAGCGCCATTTTTTAATTTATAAGCAAATATAGTTTTTTTAATCCTCCGCATTCCGATGAAGCGGAAACAAAACCGGTCTGCTTGGTGTTGCATCATTTACGAACGGTGCCGTTTGAAGATTTAACATGTACTCTCCATCCGGAATCTCATCCGAAATATAAATCATTTCCGTAATCGTTCTGTCGAAGCGCTGATCATTCGGAACGCCCCAAAAAGCGTGGTGGAATGCCAACTCGCCGTTATCTTTTTCACGATCTACGGACGGTGTGTCAATCAATAAATGAGTTACGCCCAATTGATCCAGGATCGGCAAAATATCTACATCGCAGTAAGCCGGGTTCATATCCGAATAATTGAGGTGTTTTTTTTCTTCCTCATTTGGAAGTGTCCGGATCACCAAAGCTTCACTTTTCAATCCTTCCAATTGAGAAGAAATCGTGGAGGCAGTTACCACACGATCAACAGTTCCATCTTCCTGCAAGCGAATTTCAGGTATTGCAGTAATCAGGGCTGCCGAATAAAGCAGTTTATCAATGACTCCATTCACAGAATGAACTTCGGAAGTAATGTGCCCCAAACATTCCGTATGTGTTCCATGACCATGCGGATTGAATTGGATGTTGCGGAAATTCACACTTCCGCCTTCTGCAACAGCTCCAATCCACCCGTTTTCACGAACAGGTTCAATGACAGGTGGTGAAACATACCAGGCACGAACATTTTCATCCGTTCCTTCCAATGGAATAGAACAATCTATTCCTTCATTTGTTAAAATATAAGTTCCGTTTCCGAGAAATAACTGCATAAATGTGTTTAAGGTAATTTGGCTATGATCTTTTTATACTCTGAAGTAAAATCATTCACTCCCTGGCAGGCCATTTCAATTTTATAGTTTCTGAATGCTTCAATCCTATTTTCAGGATTTGGATGCGTACTCAAAAATTCCGGAGTGCGGGATCCGCCGGCAGCATTTATCTTTTCAAAGAAGCCGGCACCGCCATCCGCCTGGTAAACCGTTGGGCAAAGATAAGTTACCGAACCTTTATCCGCTTCCGATTCGTGATTCCGGGAGAATTTCAAACCAACCAATCCGGCAGTAATCTGTGCCAATTGCTGGTAATTTCCTGCCACAATTGCAAGTAGTGTCTGAACTCCGTACATCTGGGTCATTTGACGGGTAGAATGACGCAAATCCGCATGTGCTATCTCGTGACCCAAAACCCCGGCCAATTGTGCTTCGTTATCTAAATATTTTAAGATTCCCGTGTATACATAAATGTATCCGCCGGGCGTACAAAAGGCATTCAAAGTACTATCGTCTTTAATAATGCGCAATCTCCAGGCAAAATCACTTTTGTGTTTCACCTGACCTGAATTCAAAATCGTGTTCCGGATTTTATACAAGTACTGATAAACTTCTCTGTTTGAAGCTGAATCCAATAAAGGATATTCCTTCGGATTTCCATCAATTTCAGCAGCTACCTGCGCTCCCAGCTGACGATCTTGTTCAACCGGGAAAAGATTAATTCCCGATCCCAATTTTTTGGATCCGTTACAACTCTTCAAAAAAGCTGCGCCGGCAACCAGCAATAAAGAAAAAACAATCACTCTTCTCATATCCATCACATTTATACAAAAATAGATTAATTCCCAAAACTTTAGGCTTCAATCAATCATTTATAACCAGAACAAGTTCTCTATTTCAATACTTCTTGTTTAACTTTACATAGTGGAGGACAAAAAAATGGATATTGGATTAAAACTGAAAACACTGCCTGAAAAACCGGGAGTGTACCAATATTTCGATAAAAACGGGACGATTCTTTATGTGGGAAAAGCTAAAAACCTGAAAAAACGGGTTTCTTCCTACTTCAAAAAGACCCACGAGCATGCAAAAACATATCTGCTCGTAAAGAAGATTGCCGACATCCAGTACATTGTCGTTAATACGGAAATGGATGCGCTGCTGCTGGAAAACAACCTCATCAAGAAATACCTTCCGAAATACAATATCCAGTTAAAAGACGACAAAACATATCCCTGGATCTGTGTCAAAAAAGAACCTTTTCCCCGCGTTTTTTCCACACGCATTTTGGTGAAGGACGGTTCCCGCTATTACGGACCTTATCCGAGCGGCAGGATCATGCATACGCTGCTGGATTTGATCCGCGAAATGTTCCCTTTGAGAACTTGTGCATTGGACCTGGCTGCAAATAAAATTGAAAAAAGCTCCTACAAGGTTTGTTTGGAATATCATATAGGGAAGTGTAAAGGCCCGTGTGAAGGAAAACAAGCCGCAGCAGAATACAACGGAATGATCGAACAGATCGAAGGAATCCTGAAGGGAAATATATACAGCGTCATTCAGAATTTAAAACAACTGATGATCCAGGCTTCTGAAGATTTCCGTTTTGAAGAAGCACATGATATCAAAACCCGGATTGAGATCCTGGAAAAATACAAGGCCAAATCAACGGTGGTTTCCCCAACGATTCACCAGGTAGATGTGGTTTCCATGGTGGAAGACAACGACCTTGTTTTTGTGAATTACCTGGTTATTAATCACGGAGCGATCATTCACGGAATTACCGTGGAAGTGAAGCGAAAACTGGATGAAACGCAGGCGGATATCATTACGTTTGTTCTTCCGGAACTGCGTGAACGCTTCCAAAGCCCGGCGAAAGAAATTTTGGTCGAAACAGACGTTGACTGGGAAATGGAGGGTGTGCGGTTCTTTGCCCCGCAGCGCGGCGATAAAAAAGCATTGATTGATCTTTCCTTGCGAAATGCCAGGTCTTACCGCATGGAGAAGATCAAACAGGAGAAGATCAAGGATCCGGAAAAACACACCAACCGCATTTTGGAAACCATGAAAACCGATTTGCGATTGAAGGAACTTCCGGTGCACATTGAATGTTTCGATAACTCAAATATCCAGGGAACGAATCCGGTTTCGGCCTGCGTGGTATTTAAAGATGCCAAACCAAGCAAGAAGGATTACCGGCATTTCAACGTACAGACTGTTGAAGGACCGGATGATTTTGCCACCATGCGGGAAGCGGTTTTCCGCAGATACCGAAGACTTTTGGAAGAAGAGCAGCCACTGCCGCAATTGATTATCATCGATGGTGGAAAAGGACAATTGGGCGCAGCGTTGGAAGCGTTGGAAAAATTAGATCTGCGCGGTAAGATTGCCATTATCGGAATTGCGAAACGTTTGGAAGAATTGTTTTATCCCGGCGACAGCTTACCGCTTTACCTCGATAAACGCTCCGAAACCCTGAAAGTAATTCAACACTTGCGAAATGAAGCTCACCGCTTCGGAATTACGCACCACCGCAACCGCCGAAGCAAAAGTGCACTGAACAACGAACTGGAAACCATTCCGGGAATCGGTGAGAAAACCGTTCAGGACCTGATCCGTACCTTCAAATCTGTGAAGCGTGTGAAGGAACAAAACGAAGAAAGCCTGGCTTCTGTTGTTGGGAAGGCAAAAGCAAAAGTTATTATACAGTTTTTCGAAACTAATAAATAGCTCTAAAGTCTAATCGCCTTTTGCATTCTACCTTTTGAATTTTGAATTAGCTACAGTTTGTAACTCAACTGCACCATGAACGATCGTGGTGCCTGGATATCTCCGGGGCGTGTCATGTACTCCGTATTTGCAAGGTTGTTGACGATAAACGCAACTTTGTACTTCTCTTTGTAGCAGTAACCGATTCGTGCATCGAAAACCAGTGATCCACCATTATTTTTTTCCCGGTAATCTTTCAAGCCCGGAAGAATTTCCTGGCCTAAAAATCCGTTCTCAAAAATTGCATCAATGTTTTTCATGTAGCTGTTAAAACGCATTGATCCACCGATACTGATTCCCTTCCACTCCAATTGAAGATCTGCTTTGGCCAAATGATTGAAACGGTATTTCAACATGTTGGAAGAAGTATCTGAAAAAGTAGAACGATAAGCAGAATCACGGTTTTTAGAAATTGGGTCCATGTAAGTATAACCCAATAGGGCTAAAACCCGGATCGGTCCGATTGTTCCTTCTCCTGAAATCGAAATCTCGGCTCCTGCTATGTCAGCCGATTCCGCATTCTGAGCACGGAAGCCGAACCAGTTTTTGTAGAATCCCGGATTATTTGGGTTGAAACTGATGGGAATAGAATCCGGTTTGTAAAAACCGAAAGTAAACTCCATCATATTGTCATAGTGGTTGATAAATGCAGCAACATCCACAAATCCTCTCCATTTTCCGAGCTTCACTCCTTGCTTCACACCAAATTCGGCAGCCCAACCTGTTTCGGGTTTCAATTGCGGATTAGCAAAAATCAACAAGCCCCCAACCGAAGTAGTTGTATATCTTTCCGCAACGCTCGGGTAGCGAACTCCCTGCCCAAAAGAAGCACGTAAATGCGTGTGTTTCAGAACGGCATAATGAATTCCTGCTCTAAGGATCGGTCGGATGGGAATCTTCGTGGTGGAATCTTTTCCGAAATAGTAGTACGAATCTCCTTGTCTTCCATCTTGTTCAAAATATTCCCCGCGAATTCCGGCAACGATATTTACTTTCTTCCAGTTTTTTTCTCCCTGCAAATAAAGTGCTCCGTTCAGGGAATTGTGATCACCGAACAAATAAGATGTCACTTTATTCGCGATGGCTGTAACTCCGGTGGTCAATACCCATGAATTATTGTTCCAGCCGCGCTGAAATTGGTAATCGCCATACCAAACCTCGGATTTGGAGCTTTGAGAAAGATTGGTGTAATTTTTATTGTCGATGAAGTAAAGCCTTCCTCTCAACTGATGCTTGTTTCCAAACTTATCTACGTATTTGACGCTCGGATCTACGGACACACGGACTCCGCGATTGTATGTGAGGCTTGAACCTGCAACGCTGGTATCTGCACCACCAAAAGGCTGATACCCCAACGAGTCACTTTCCCAGATAATAAAGTTCCCGGCTTTTTGCAATTGCGCATTCCAACCCAATGAAGCTTTGAAATTCTTAATCTTTTTCGGTCTGTAGCTGATTGTTCCGTTAAATCGGCCGCGATCTTCGGTTTCTCCCTGACGGTAACCATCATTGGTAAATCCGTAAGCTCCAAGTGTTAATCCAAAACGCCCGAATTGCTTGGAGAATGTCACATCTCCCTGGTAAAATTGGGGATTCTTACTCCACCATTTCAAACCAGCTCGTTTCGGATTATCATAAGCTCCGCCCTGCACCTGCACATTCAGACTTGCTTTTTCGGTCGGTTCGCGTTCAATCAGGGAAATCATTCCGTTCAGGGCTCCTGAGCCGTACAACACGGAAGAAGCTCCTTTGATCACTTCAATTTGCTGGGCATTTTCAATCGGAATGGAATTCCATTTGGCATCTCCCACATCAGCAGAAAGAAGTGGGATTTCATTCCATAGCACCAAAACCCGGCTTCCTGCTCCGTAAGTAAATCCACTTCCCCCGCGAATACTTACCTGGCCATCCATGGTGTAAGCTCCCGGAACCTGGTCAACAGCCTGTTCCAAATCCGTGATTCCTTTATTGGCTATTAATTCCGGTTTGATGATGTCGAGTGAAATAGTCAATTCCTCTACGGACTGCCTTCTTCGTGATGCAGCCACCACTACCGGTCCGATATCCTGAACCGAGACTAAAGGTTTTAATCGGATTGCTTCAATGCGATTGGAAACAATCGTTATAGTATCCGGATAATAATCCGTTGCAGTGATGATGCAGGTTGTCGGAAATGAGGCGATGTTAAAGATAAACTCCCCGTTTTCATTGGTCGTAGCGGCCACTTTTCCTTCTATTTCCAAGTAAGCAAAAGGAATAGGTTCCTTTGTTTCCACGTCCGTTACCGTTCCGACTATTTCTTGAGAAAAAAGTGAAAATGGAAGCAAAAAAAGTAGGAGCAGCACTTGTTTCATACGGGTGTTTTTTCTTATATTCAAGAGACCAAAGTACCAAAAAATTGAATTTTACAACTATTCATCATCAAATTGCACTTACCTTTTTAAGTGGTATCGGAAGTCGAAGAGCACGAGTGATCGTTTCTCATTTCAATGATCTGGAGGATTTCTTCACGGAAAAACGATTGAACCTGGCAAAAATTCCGGGCATTCCCGCCGATTTCGTTTCCATGAAGTTGAGGTTGAATGCTTTAACGGAAGCTGATAAAGTGCTCCAGGAATTAAATCGGGTGGGTGGAAAAACCGTTTTCTTTACCGAAAAAGAATATCCGCGAAGATTGAAACAATGCGCAGATGCGCCCTTGTTGCTTTACACTAAGGGAAATATCGACTGGAATCCTCCCAAACTTGTTTCCATTGTTGGCACACGCCATGCAACAGAATATGGCAAAGCACTCACTCACGAATTGATTGAAAGCCTGGCCGCTCACAATGTTACAATCGTAAGCGGAATGGCTTATGGAATTGATATTTATGCACATCAGGAAGCGCTAAAACACAACTTGTCTACCTGGGGCGTTTTGGGACATGGTCTGGCAAAAATGTATCCGAGTGAACACCGGAAGATTGCAGAGCGCATGTTGGAAACGGGTGGAATTATCAGTGAATTCATTCCCTCACAGAAACCGGAGCCTCCGCATTTTCCCATGCGGAACCGAATCGTGGCCGGTTTAACTGACGCTACTATTGTTGTTGAAAGCGGGGAAAAAGGCGGTTCACTCATTACCGCTTCTTTGGCTGCAGATTATAACCGGGATGTTTTTGCTTATCCCGGTGATGTTTCAAGACCTTATTCCAAAGGCTGTTTGGGCCTCATTCAAAAAAATCAGGCGCATTTAATCTGCAGTGGCGCAGATTTGATCCGGATTATGAACTGGGAGTTGGAAGAACCCAATTCCGGGCAGCAACGTGCACTTTTTATCGATCTGAACCTGAGAGAGGAAAAAATTATCTCCGTTTTAAAAACCAAGCCGGAACTCACCCTGGACACCATCGGTTATTTGTCCTCACTCACTGTAAGTGAAGTTTCCAGCGACTTATTGAGTTTGGAATTCAAGGGCTTGGTTCGTTCACTTCCGGGAAGGCGCTTTCAACTTATACATTAAAGAACAAGTGTGTTTGCAGTTAAATTTCTATTTTAGGAGCCTAAACCATAAAAATGAGAAAACATATTTTATTTGGAGTCATTGCTCTAAGTACCCAAATTACCTTTGGACAAACAGTAACCAACGCCACCGATAGTAAATACCAATTCACCAAAGTTGTTCAGTTAGATGCAAACCCTGTTGAAAGCCAGGGAATGACCGGAACTTGCTGGAGTTTTTCCTCTTTGTCTTTTTTTGAAAGCGAATTAATTCGTTTAGGACATAAAAATCCGGCTGATCTTTCTGAAATGTACATTGCCCGTAAGGCTTACGAATCGAAAGCAGATCGTTTTATCCGCATGGATGGAAAGATTAATTTCAGCGAAGGTGGTGCTTTTCACGATATTCCTTATGTGATCAAGCGTTATGGGATTGTTCCTAAAAGTGTTTACACCGGATTAACTAACGGAAAAACGACTTACAACCACGAAGAAATGTTTTCTGTGTTAAACAGCTTCATGCAAACAGTTTTGGCTGAAGTTCAGAAAGGTCATGGAATTGGGAAAGAGTGGAAAAAAGCATTCTCATCTTTGTTAGATGCATACCTTGGGCCGGACCCAACTGAATTCACATTCGAAGGAAAAAAATACACTCCAATGACCTATGCGGCTTCTCTTGGATTGAAAATGAACGATTATGTTTCCATCACTTCTTTCAGCAATGATCCGTTCTATGAGCCTTGTGAAATTGCTATTCCTGATAACTGGGCTTGGGGTGACAGCTACAATGTTCCTTTGGAAGACATGGTAACGGTTGCTGAAACTGCTTTGAAAAACGGATACACTTTGGCTTGGGGAGCTGATGTTTCTGAGAAAGGATTCAACTTCCGCCAGGGAATTGCTATCGTTCCGGAAGATGAGTCAACCATCCAAACGCGTGGAAAAGACAATAAATCATTCAACGACGCAGGTGCTACAAAATCATCCAATGCATTTTTGGAACCGGTAAAAGAAGTAACTGTTACACAGGAAACACGCCAGGATGGTTATGACGGAAAAGTAACTACCGATGACCATGGAATGCACATTGTTGGAATGTTCAAAGATCAAAACGGAACACGTTTCTTTTTGGTTAAAAACTCCTGGGGAACAGACAACTTACCTCAAGGATATTTGTACGTTTCCGAGAATTATTTCCGTTTGAAAACGATCAATATTTACCTGAATAAAGACGGTTTGTCGAAAGACATGAAATTAAAACTAAAATTATAAGTAAATAATTTGGTGGAAACACTTTTTTTGTTAGATTTGTCACATTACCACAAATTATTATAACATGGAAAGACTAACACCCGCAGAAGAGAAAGTCATGTTACGACTTTGGAAACTGGAGAAAGCAACAGTAAAGGAAATTGTTGACATGTATCCAAATCCAAAACCCGCTTACAATACTGTCTCAACTATCGTAAGAATCCTGGAGCGAAAAAAATTCATCAAGCACAAACCAATGGGAAGAGGTTACATCTACCTTCCGAAAATTGGCCGCGAGCAGTACCGTGATTATTTAGCGGACTACATTTTGAAGTTTTACTTTGACGGAAGCAGAAACGAAATTGTTTCATTCTACAACAGTAATATTTCGCTCAACGAAATTTTATAATAATACAATCCACAGAAACCCCGACTATAAACGCCGGGGTTTTTTATTTCGCCTTATTCAGAGATTATAATGTTTGGATTGTACTTCAGAATTTCAGCAATAAACAAATCATTGGAAACAGGGCTGATATAAATCTCATCGTATTTCCGGAACTTAATGATCAACCCTTTTGCGGCAGTTGCGGGTTTTAACCCCGAATACATGGTTTTCCCTTTTACAATTTCACGAATCTGACGGATCTCGATCTTTCCCCTGATCGGCCCGCTCCGATAAATCAGCTCCGTATCCGTCAGTTTATAATTTGTTCCAAAATAAACCCACAACAACCATGCATTGATCACTGAAAAGATAATAGCGGTCCAATAATCCGATTTTCCAATCCAGCCAAGCGTAATTCCGAAGAAAAAGACAGCTGTCGTGAATGCAACCATTCCAAAAATCAGCAAGGAGAAAAAAACGGACTTTCTGCTTGAAAATAACATCAGTTCCTTAAAGTTCTTATTTCAAATTACTTTTCGCACAACCCAATCCCTGCCAGAATTCATCCGGATATTTCAGGCTCTTTGGTTTTCCTACCCAACCATTCACCAAATCCAATTGATAAACGGTATCCAGTTTTTTATAACTTACTGAAGTCTTAATTATCTCGTCCCACTCTCCCAGGTATTTTAGGTTACTCAAGCTATCCGGGTAAACTCCATAACGGACTTTATGCAATTCAATCAGTGAAATGGCTGTTTTGAAGTGCTGATCCCCAAAAGTTTTATTGGAGTTTTCTTTCATTTCCTTTAAACCTTCATTGAGATTACAAGCTGTAACCGGAAGTAAAAACAAAAGACTTAACGCAAGAAGTGTTCTCATTTAGATGATTTTATTTTGGATCAATCAAATTTAGGCATTTTCTTGATCGTTTCTTTAAGAAGTTCCCGTTTGAACTTTCAAGATACAAATCTTTGTTTTATTCAGAAAAAGTGTATTTTCGATCCTGTAAAACCTTTCTTACCATATATTGATTCAACAAATCCCATGATCCGACAACTTGAACAACTAGCAGCAAACCAATGCGATAAGTGGCTTGATCTTACCATGGAAGCCATGGACGAATTCCTGGAGGAATATGCGGCTTATGTGGATTCAAATCCTGCAGAAGCCGAGACTTATTTGCTAAGTCAGCCAGTTGAGTATATGGGCCCCACAACTATTGCATTTGAGGGGATTTCCCGTTTCTCTGATCATCCGGAAGTACTGCTTCCTGCTGTCAAAAAAATACTGGGCTCTTCCTACGAAAACAAAGATGATCTGGATAAATTGGATCCGCTATATTACATCGAAACCATCGATTTCTTCGAAGATCATCCATCCGTATACATGCAGCACATGGATCTGCTTGCTTCCTACCTTCGACCGGAAAAAGATCCGGAATTCCTGCTCAACTTACTGCAAATTTTCGACATGACATCTGTTACTCCTGATGAAACGATCGATAAACAATACACCCGCAAAAAATGGTTCGATAACATCACTGAACTAGCCAATTACGGTTCCTTGAAAGTAAAAATTGCTGCCCGTGAAATCCTTAGAATCAACGAACAGGATGGTGACGTAATTCCTTTAACCTTCATGGAACGAATTAAAAAATTGTTCGGAATCACAAATTAGTCTATGATCAGTCTCGTCAGGAATTGAGAGCCGTTTTGAGTGATCTCCACCAAATAACATCCCGATTTCAAATCGGTATTCAGTTCTGCTTCGCTTCCCGTTAGTTCTTTTTGGTAAACCAATTTTCCCTGGATATCTCTGATCGTTAAATCCGCTTTCGAACTGCTCAATCCGGAAATTCCAATCGTTCCTCCTTTTAGGGAAGGGTTTGGGAAAATGCTCACTCCAGAAAGTTCGTTATCAGAAATTCCAAGTACCCCGTCAATCACAAAATTGTCGATGTAGAGATTGTTGGAGTAATTGGATGCAACAAACTCAAATTTGAAGCGCGTTTTGGTATCAGATGCCAGGGAAGTGTATGGAAAAGAGACGTGTTTCCACTGATTTTGTGCCGGTGCAAAATTGGAACTTTGGGGAGAGAATGCTGTAATCAATGCTGTATCTGAAAGGGTTTTTTTAAGCACCCATGTCTTTCCGCAATCCCTGGAATAATAAATCTTCAACACTTCTGTAGCAGAATCCGGAATTGCAGCGGAACCATACGCATAATCAAATGAAACTGTTACTCCTGTTGTATTTGACAAATCAAAAGCAGGCGAAACCAGTTCGTCTTTACTTCCATTAATCGGTATCAGAGCGGCTAAACAAGGCTGCGTGGAATCCGGTTCGTAGTGATTTCCCAATAAAAAACAGCCCGAATTTTGCGTTCCGCCGGTTGGAATTCGCTGGAAATAGCCATTGTTGTTATCCACATTTTGAGTTTGCCAAAAATTTCCGGACTGATCAAAATTCTGAACGGTTGGTCCGGTAAACTCCGGCCAGTTCCCGCTCACATAAAGAATTCCGTTTTTGGTAGTTGTAGTCGATCCGTTTGCATTGCTGGTAGTCAGGGTCACATTGTAATAACCCGGATTCATGTAAGAAGTTTTCGGATTGGCAAGTGTGGAACTTGATGGACTTCCACCCGTAAAGGACCACTGATAATTGACCGCATTCCCCTGACCGGAAGCATTCAGTAACAATACCGAGTCACCAACGCAAGTTAGCGTTCCCGGATTTGATCCAAAAACAAAGGTTTTTACACAAAAATCTGAAGATGGAACAGCCGTTGAAACAGGAGCCGTTCCGGGACCAACTCCCGTTGCAACCAGGTTTGCATTCGTCCATAACTGGTCTCTCCCATACAAGGGGCTTTCCACTACACTTCGCATCATGGCAGCTTGCCCTTTTGTAAACATGCGCATACAGTAACCAACAGCCTGGAAATTCTCCTCCATATCCGGAACGTCAAAACCCCAATAGTTAAAACTCTCTGCATAAAGTGAATCATTGCAGGTATTGTAATCGTCGTTGAAACAGCTATAAGCTCTGGTCGTGTGTGGAGTATCATCAATTCCATCCGAGTAACCACAATCATTGGTTGTGAAAGCGTCAGGGTTTTCCATCAAATGAAACAACCCGAAGTAATGACTTACTTCATGTGTAAAATGATGACTTTTCGTAGGACCACCTGTTCCGGTTGACCCAAGGTAATCATGTAATGTCACTATTCCATCCTTACAGGGATCAGACATCGATGCCAACGGATTAGTAGCATACGCCGAAATTCCGGAAGATCCAAGGGTTCTTACCACCCAAATGTTGATATACCGTTGTGGATCCCAGCTGTTTATTTTTGATTGATCATCCGCCTGATTCGTTAAGGGGGTAAATATCCGGTCTATTCCGCTGGTTGGATTGCCATTTGGATCAATGGTTGCCAGGCGAAACTCAAAATTGACATTTCCAATGATCGTATCAAAAGGGCTAACGACTTGTATAGTATCAGGATTTAGCTTTTTGAAATCCTTATTAAGCAAATCAAGCGCATCCAAAATCTGAGCGTCCTGAATATTTTCATTTCCATATTGATGCAATACGTGAAAAACCACCGGAATGATCTTCAAATCTGTAGATTTCTGAGAATGGGCCAAAAGCGATTTGATCTGCTTCAATGATTCTGTTGTGGGGCTGGGATGATTGCATGTCAATTCCTGCTGCCCACAACAAGTCAGTTGAATAAACAGCAAGGCAAATGGAACAAACTTCTTCATACTGTTAGATTTAGATGGCAAGTTAGCCAGATATTTTTTGAGTTTCTATTCGATTATCAGTCTCGTCAGGAATTGAGAGCCGTTTTGAGTGATCTCCACCAAATAACATCCCGATTTCAAATCGGTATTCAGTTCTGCTTCGCTTCCCGTTAGTTCTTTTTGGTAAACCAATTTTCCCTGGATATCTCTGATTGTTATGTCTGACTTTGAATCACTCAATCCTGAAATTCCAATTGTTCCACCTTTTTGTGAAGGATTCGGAAAAATACTCACTCCTGAAAGTTCGTTATCAGAAATTCCAAGTACACCGTCAATGACAAAATTGTCGATGTAAAGATTATTGGAGTAATTGGATGCAATAAACTCAAATTTGAAGCGCGTTTTGGTGTCAGATACTATGGAAGTGTATGGAAACGAGATATGTTTCCACTGATTTTGTGCCGGTGCAAAATTGGAACTTTGAGGAGAGAATGCTGTAATCAATGCTGTATCTGAAAGCGTTTTTTTAAGCACCCATGTCTTTCCGCAATCTCTCGAAGAATAAACCTTCAATACCTCCGTTGCAGAAACTGGAACAGCTGCAGAACCATAGGCCAAATCAAAAGAGACGGTTAACCCTGTTGAAGTGGACAAATCAAAAGCAGGTGAAACCAAGTTGTCCTTACTTTGATTGATCTGCATCGGATCACTCAAACACAATTGCACACTATCGGTTTCATAGTGATTTCCCAATAAAAAGCACCCCGTATTCTGAGTCCCGCTTGTTGGAATCCGCTGGAAATAACCCATATCGTCGAAAAGGTTTTGGCTTTGCCAGAAACTCCCCGACGCATTGAAATCCTGAACAGTCGGCCCAGTAAATTCCGGCCAGTTTCCACTCACGTAAATCATTGCATTTTTGATGGTTGTTGTTGAACCGTTTGGACTAGTTGCGGTCAAAGTCACATCGTAATACCCTGGATTTGCATAATTCACCACCGGATTTTCAATCACATCGCTGGAAGGTGTTCCACCCGGAAAGGACCAGGAATAAGTGGTAGTACCCGAAGGAATTAATCCGTTTTGAGTAGTAAATTGAATATTGTCTCCTGCACAAAACATCCTGTAGGTATTTGGAACATTGTAACTATTATTACTGCCAAAAACAGAAAAGTTTGAATTCGGCGCAGCCATTGAAACCGGTGGAGTTGCACCATCTGTTCCCGTTACTCCTAAATTGGCAGGAGTCCAAAGCTGGTCCCGTCCATAAAGCGGACTTTCTGCTACATTGCGCATGAGTTCTGCCTGGCCCTTGGTGAACATGTTTGTGCAAAACGAAAACTCCATGAAATTCTCGATATTATCCCGCGGATCGAATCCCCAATAGGCAAAGCTCGCCGCATCGTTCGTATCATCGCAAGAGTTGATATTAACCGTACAAGATGTATTTCCTTTTGAAACCGGTGTGTCATTGATCCCATCCGAGAAATTACAGGACTGCTCCGGGCCCTGGTTTCCCCAAGTATGGAACAAACCGAAATAATGACCCATTTCATGCGTCAGTGTATGACCCAAAAAAGGATTTCCCGTCCCAATAGACCCAACATAATCATGCAGGATCACAATGCCCTGGGTGCACGGATTTGTACTCAAAAAGGGATTACTGGTAAAGCCTGCAGTTCCGGGAATAGTGTTTTTAACCACCCAAATATTCACATAACGCTGGTAATCCCAGGCATTAAGCATCGCAGTTTCATTTCCTACATTTGTAAGCGGACTAACGATCCGGTCAATTCCGTTTGTTGCACTGCCATTCGGTTCAATGGTTGCCAGGCGAAACTCGAAATTCACATTCCCTCTTATCGTATCGAATGGTGTTGTGATAGATATGGAATCGGCATTCAATCTTTGAAAATCTTCATTCAGGATCCGCAATGCATCCTGAATCTGCGCCTCGTTGATATTCTCATAGCCGTTTTGGTGCAGCACATGAAAAACAACCGGTATAATTTTCCGATCCGTAGATTTCTGAGAATGGTTCTGCAATGATTTAAGCTGCTTCAAAGATTCCGTGGAAGGATCAGCATGTTTGCAAGTCAGGTGATTCGTTTGACCAAAAGCATTCAATGCCAGCAAGGTCAGACTACAGCCAAAAAGGAGTGATTTCATGTGTGCAGTATTTAAAGTTGGGGCAAGCTAGTTTAATTTTCCGGATGAGACAGCCCCCATTGATTTAAGAGTACGGTTCGTTGATTTAAAAAACAAAAGCACCTGTAGAACAGATGCTTCTATGTGTAGCTAATCGATAGTGGTCATTGGCAATCTAAACTTTAACACCTCACTACCAATTTTGAACCCTATGCGTCTTTGAGATTGAAAGCACCCGCAAAGCAGATGCTTTCCAATCAATACCTAACCTTTTACACCTTTATCGGTGTGACCATTGCAAAGGAATTCATTTACCCGGATTGAAGCAAAATTTTGACCTTAACTCACACTAAACAACCCTTGCTATTTGATGTAAATGATCTTAACTCATCCAATTTTGATGTATCAATTATTGCTGTGTGTATTTAGAATTAATTTTTTGTTAAACAATTGATATTAAACAAATTAATGTGAGTTATAAGCCTGTTACCCAGGTCAGGTCTTTTCTTTTCACCAATCAAAAGCAGCTTAACAATTCATGAGATTGCTTTTCGGACAAATCCGGTATTAAAATGAGATTTCAATAGGGAAAAAGAAGTAAAAATTAATTGCTCACAGCGACCTGGAATCAAATATCCTCAAGCATGACATATAGATCATCGCGTACTTCCAGGTTCATTTTCTTGCGCAAACGAGATCGCAGCACATTTACAGATTCAGAAGTAATGTTTTTCATGGCAGCAATATCCTTCGAGGAAAGTTTGAGCTTGATCAGCAGGCACAATTCTTTTTCATTTTGAGTCAATTCCGGGTATTTCTCGTGAAGGCGCCGTAAAAATTGGTCGTTAATTTCATTGACATTCTGTTGGAATCCCGTCATTCCATGATCTACCGCCTGGAAACTTTTTACGTAAGTGATTAATTCCGTTACATCACTTTTTTCAATGACATGCTTCCTTCTGAGCTGCTGCAAACGAAGAGCCATTTCACCGGTAAACTCAAACTTCTTGGTAATATTAATTGCAAAAGTAAGCAGGTCTTTGTTTTTCAGCTCCAGTTCCAGGGTGAGCCGTTCAGCTTCCAACTCTTTGTACTTCAGATTTTCTTCATGAAGTTTGCTTTCAATATCGGCTGCGCGCTTTTTACTTTGCTGCACCTTCGTGTTTACTGCAAAAACAACGATCAGGATGATGAGAAGAATTGCCAAAAAACCTGTGCTCAACAAGCGCTCTTTTCTATTGATCGATTGAAGTTGTTCCCTGGCTTTCTTTTGGGTTTCCAATTCCAATGTCATTTGATCGTTCTGAAAACGGACAAACTCATTCAACATGGAGTTAACGGATTTATCTTTCAAAACTAAACGAATCACTTCTCTTCTTTTATGGAATGTTTTTATTAACTGCTCAGTCTGACGACTCTTTTCATAGTAATCAGCAAGGGCATCGTAATATTCCAGTTGAATTTCTGTGTTTGCATCTTTCAATTGAACAAGATCCAGGTGTTTTTTCGCATCCGGGAAAAGTCCAAAACGCAGCTCTGACTCAGCTAAATGAATTAAGAATTCAACCCTCAACCTCAAATCTGTAGAGGCCACCTGAGTGATCAGGATCATTCGAACAGCCTCCCTCTGTTTTTCAAGTGCTTGTTTATATTCTCCCTTCAATTCGTGAATCTTTGCAAGATTGTCAAACATCACAGCATAAAGCGTGCTGTCGCCTACCGTTTTTTTGTTTAAATGAAAATTGCTGATTGCCCGATTGTAGAAGTATGTTGCCGTAGACAGGTTCCCTTGTTCCTGGTAATTGCGCCCAATATTATTCAAACAATGCGTGATCAGTTGAGAAATATTGTGCTTTTTAATCAGATAGAGCGCCTTTTTATAGTAGACATTCGCCGAATCAAATTGGTGAATTTTGGAATGCAGCCTCGCAATGCGCTCAATCATAAAATAACGGGCGATCCGGTCCGAATTAAATTCATGTTTCAAGGATTTCTTGGAATATTCAATGGACATCTCATACGCCCCTAATGATTCCAATGAGTTTCCGATCAAACCGAATACGATACAGCTGTCACTACGTGAAAAACCTCCCGAACGACACAGTTTCATTAAGCGATTCAGGGACTGGAGTTTTTTTCCGTAAAAATCATCTAAACCCGCCAGGCTCCATTCCCCTTCAATTTCAAGGGATCGGAATTTACCGGTTTTGGCCAGTTTCAACCCCTTTGAAAAATACGTTCTTGCTTTTGAAAAATCAAAATAATAGCTGTGGTTTCCCAATGCATACCAGGTTTGGATCTTTTCCTTGCCGTCAACCTGCTCAAGCCGTTTAACCAAGCTATCCTCCTTACTTTTTTGAGCAAAATTAATCTCCGGAAACAGGAGCAGAACGATTGCAATGAATTGAGTTAGTTTCACGTGCATAGCTTTCCCGGTTATCAATGAGTAGTAAATTTGTACCGAAAGATAGAAAAATATTTCAGTTTTGGTGTTTCTCAACTGAAAGTAGGATTTTGTTAAGTTTCGCTGTGCTTAAAGCTGAATGTCACTTTTTAATTTGTAGAAGATTTAATCGTTTTAAGTTGATATCTGTTCTCCCTTATTACCTCTTCGATTTCTGTTTTTTTTCTCCAAAACATCCATTGTGGAAAGACCATTTTTGAACGCATTCTCCATTCCTGTCCTAATTCCCTTTCTTCAATTTGATATCGTCTGGTTTTACCATTCCAACTGTATTCTATAATTCTCGTATTTCCAATAAGAGCAGAGACCAATATCCAAATAAAATCTTCATCACTCGCCTGATTATGATTAAAATGCTCGTGATTACCTCCCGTGCCAAAATAAATCATACTTTCTATAGAATCGAGATGAATATTGATATCAAACCCCGATTGATCCATCGCTTTAATTAAAATATGATTCTTCTTGATACTAAGTATCAAATCATCAATTAATTTATCTAATTCATTATGAAGTCTTTCCGGTGTAAGCATAAATTTATATTTATTCCACTATCTCCCCTAACCGCTCAAATGCCTGGTCCATATTCATCACGTTACTGTAAAGCAGGCGCAGCCTGTCGTTCTTCTCACTCATTTTGCAGTCCTTCGGATTGCTTTGCACGTACTTCAAAACTTGCGTAAACATCGGCGAATCGTAGTACTTGGATTGTGAGTTTGCAACGAAATAACCGATCATCGAGCCCTGCTTGATTACGAGTTTCTCGAAGCCGATTTCCTGGGCCAGCCAACGCAGCTCGAAGGAACGCAGGAGTTCTTTAACGACTCTTGGAAGCGGACCAAAACGGTCAATCAGATCCTTTTTGTATGCTTCGATCTCTTCTTTGGTGTTCAGGTTGTCGAGATCCTGGTAAATGCTCAAACGCTCTGATACGTTGTTGATGTAATCTTCGGTGATTCGCAGCTCGAAATCGGTTTCCAAAACGCAGTCTTTCACGAAATGCGCGCCCATCGTTTCGGTGTTGCGGTCGTCGTAAAGGTCTTTGAATTCTTCCTCCTTCAATTCATCCATGGCTTCGTTGAGGATCTTTTGGTACATCTCGAAACCGATCTCGGAAATGAAGCCGCTCTGCTCACCGCCCAATAAGTTTCCGGCTCCGCGGATATCCAGATCTTTCATCGCAATGTTGAATCCGGAACCCAGGTCGGAGAACTGAACCAAAGCCTCTAAACGTTTGCGCGCTTCGGAAGTCAGTAAGCTGATCGGTTGTGAAATGAGGTAGCAGAATCCTTTTTTGTTGGAACGACCCACGCGGCCGCGTAACTGGTGCAGATCACTCAATCCGAACATGTGTGCGTCGTTGATGATGATCGTATTTGCATTCGAAATGTCGATTCCCGACTCAATGATCGTTGTTGCAATCAACACATCGTATTCGCCCTGGATGAAATCCATCATCACTTTTTCCAGCTGTTTTCCATCCATTTGTCCGTGACCAATCGCCACGCGGACTCCCGGACACAAACGCGAGATCATTCCCGCAATTTCCTTGATATTCGCCAAACGGTTGTTGACAAAATAAACCTGTCCGCCCCTGCTCACTTCATACGAAATGGCATCGCGGATATTCTCTTCGTTGAAGGTGATGACCTCTGTGAGAACCGGCTGGCGGTTTGGCGGCGGTGTATTGATAATACTCAAATCGCGTGCGCCCATCAGTGAAAACTGCAAAGTTCTCGGAATCGGCGTTGCTGTAAGAGTCAGTGTATCGACAGTTGTTTTGAGGGTTTTCAATTTGTCTTTCACCGCTACCCCAAACTTTTGTTCTTCGTCGATGATGATCAAACCAAGATCCTTGAACTTCACTTTGTCGCTGACAATTTTATGTGTCCCTACCAAAATGTCGATTTCACCGCTTTCCACTTTTTTCAAAGTAGCCGTGATGTCCTTGGCAGATTTAAAGCGGTTGATGTAATCCACATTCGCGGGGAAGTTCTTGAAACGTTCCTTGAAACTGCGCGCATGCTGATGACTCAAAATAGTGGTTGGGACCAACACCGCCACTTGTTTGCTGTCGGCAACAGCTTTGAACGCTGCCCGCATAGCAATTTCCGTTTTCCCGAAACCAACATCACCACAGACCAAACGGTCCATCGGCGTTTCTTTTTCCATGTCTTCTTTTACGGCCTGTGTTGCTTTCAACTGGTCGGGAGTATCTTCATACATGAACGAAGCTTCCAACTCGTTTTGCAAATAAGTATCCGGAGAAAACGCAAAACCAGGTTGACTTTTGCGTTTTGCATATAATTGGATCAAATCGAAAGCCAATTCCTTGATGCGTTTCTTGGTTTTCTGCTTCAGCGTTGCCCAGGCCTGGGTTCCCAATTTATTCATCTTTGGCGCAGCTCCGTCCTTGCCGGTGAATTTCGAAATGCGGTGAAGCGAGTGAATGCTCACGTACAACACATCGCCATCACGGTAAACCAAACGAATAGCTTCCTGCGGTTTTCCGTTTACGTCAATGGTTTGCAAACCGGAAAATTGTCCCACTCCGTGATCGATGTGCGTCACGTAATCTCCTTTTTGCAGGTTGTAAATCTCCTTCAAAGTCAGTGCCTGTTTTGCCTGGCGGAAACCTTCCTTTAGTTTGAAACGGTGATAACGCTCAAAGATCTGGTGATCGGTATAACAAACGAGTTTCAACGACGGAATGATAAATCCTTCATGCAGGGCAATGTTCATCGGTTCGAATTCTACTTCCGCACCAATGTCTTCGAAGATTTGGTACAAACGCTCAATCTGTTTCGGCTGGTTGGAAAAGATCAGGTTTTCTGATCCGGCTTTTTTGCGGGCAATCAAATCATCTTTCAGTAAATCGAAATCCTTATTGAAAGTGGGTTGATGCAGCGTTTCGAAAGTAATTGTATCTGAAGCTTTGAACGCATATTCCGGGCCTATTTCCACAATTGAATGCACCGGAAGCTGTTCTTTCCAATCGGAAGGATGCATGTATAATTCGCCGGGCAAACTGTGTTTGATCGTGTTTTTCGGAAGTGAATCGTATATTTTTACTGCTTTTTCATAATCTTTTTCCAAAGTGGCTTTCACCAGGTCATTGGATGCAAGCCAGATGGTAGTCTGCTTCCCAACAAATTCCAAAAAGGTGCCGGTTCCGTTTAACACCAACTGGCGCTGCACATTCGGTATCACTGAAAAATGTGTGTGTGTTCCAACTGACAATTGAGAAACGGGATCGAAAGTCCGGATCGAATCCACCTCATCACCAAAAAACTCTACCCGGAAAGGCATGTCATTGGAGAACGAGAAAATATCGACAATTCCCCCGCGAATGGAAAACTGGCCCGGTTCATAAACAAAGTCCACACGTTCAAATCCGTACTCCAGTAAGAATTCGTTGAAGAAATCGATGGAATAGGTTTTCCCGCGCTCCACCCTCATAGTGTTTTCGGACAATTTCTTTTGGGTTGGGACGCGCTCAAACAAAGCCTGCGGATAAGTAACAATCCAGGTGTTTTTCCCCGTATTGACTTTTTCCAGTACTTCTGCACGCGCAACAACATTCGCATTATCGGTTTCTTCGAGTTGATACGGTGATCGGTAAGAAGCCGGGTAAAAATAAATGTGTTTGTTATCCGGGTACAATTGTTCCAGGTCGTTGAGAAAGTAAGCTGCTGTTTCTTTGTCTTCCAATACAAATAAGTGATTGCCCGGAACCTGCTCACAAACGGAAGCTGCCGCAATCGATTTGGAAGAACCGATCAGTCCTTTCCAGTGAATACGAATTTCCGCCTGCTGCAATAAATCCGCTGTTTGATCAATTCCTTTTAGCTTTTTGAAGCCTTTTAAAAAATGCGCCTGGTCCATATTTTTGAATAAACAGTTTAGGGGACACAGCTCACTGTACCCCCCTTGTAAATTCCCGGTATTTTCGGGACAGCACAAAGTTAATGGATTTAAACATTTCATATGATGAATGCCCCGGGAAAATCATAGAAATTGTTACAAATGAGTATGTTTGTTTCGCACGATCAATAAGAGTCAATACAATAGTAAGATGAGGGCTGCTGCCTGTCCCGACACTTCGGGGGTAGCGCCCTTTAAAATTTGTGTTACCTCAGACTATTTCTTCAAAGAAGAAGTCTTCGCCTTCAGGTGCAGAGCACCTTCTTGTGGGAAATAAAATCGCGATTAGGTGATTTATTCCCTGGTAAACGATCAAATTCCTTGCAATTTGAAATGAGCTTTTTCATTTTGAAAAAAATATCCGGCTGAACAAATCCTCAATCCCAGCAAAACCGACCTATTTCGTTTTTGGCACAACTTTTACATACCGTCTGTCACTATACATAAAGAAAGTTATGAAAACGATATATTTTGTGTTGTTGGTTTCAGTGGGGATGTTTGGAATTTCAACTGGGTGCAAGAAGAAAGAAGGCGACAGTAAAGTTACTGTCAGGATGGTGGATGCGCCCGGTGATTTCCAACAGGTGAATGTAGAGGTTTTACAGGTGCAGGTTCACCACAGCGGACAAGGCTGGATCAATCTTCCTACCGTTGCCGGAGTTTATGACTTGTTGACTCTACAAAACGATGTTTCTGCAACGCTTGTGAATGCTGGTACACTTCCTTCGGGAGATTTGCAGCAATTTCGCCTGATCCTTGGAGATGAGAATAACGTGATGGTTGACAGTCTTTATTATCCATTAGCAACTCCATCAGCACAGCAATCCGGTTTAAAAATTAATTTGAATTCAAATTTTGCGCCAAATACAGCATACGAAGTAGTGCTCGATTTTGATGCAGAGAAAAGCATTGTGACCCAGGGTAACGGGTCGTATTCCTTAAAACCTGTTATTAAGGTTTTATCGATCAATCCTCTTTAGGTGTGGTATAATAAGTAGTAGTAGTATGTCCACAAAAGCCGTTCGTTTCCACGAACGGCTTTTTTTATTCCGGTCGACCTTTTAATCAGCCATTGTTCTTGCTGAATAGCCGGTTTACACTGTTCGGTCAACAGAACAGTCCATTTTCCAACCGAAACCGGGAACTTCCCGTTTGGGCTATTACTCACTTAATAAATCACTTTATGAGAACAATTATTACTTCTATCGTTTGTTTACTTGTTTTTGAGCAGGCATTTTCCCAGGGATCTCTCTCCTCGTCAAATTCGCAGGTTACCTATTGGGCATCCAACAACGGTGTTATGTTCAACAACCCGCTAGTGGGAAGTACCGGTGGATATTTCATTCCAAAGGACAGTTTGGTAAGCGCCATCTTTACCATGTCTCCGATGGTTGTTGCTGCAGACGCGAATGGCCAGCTGAAGGGCGCAATTGCACACTATCAATCTTCTGATTTTTTTCCCGGACCGATTGCTACGGATTATACTACTCCTGAATTTACCTCCGGCGGATTTGGCATTGCTCTCTGGACTATGACAAAAACAGCAGTAGACAACCACATCGCTCACTATATGGATGCAGGTTATATTCCTCATCCCAGCATTGCGGCCTGGCCGGGAAATGGAAATACAGCTAATGGGATGAGTCTTCATCTGGCTCCATTTTACGACCAGGATAACGATGATAATTATGAGCCGGAAGAAGGAGACTATCCGCTGATTTTGGGTGATAAAGCCACTTACGTCATTTTAAATGATTCAAAAGGAATTCATCCGTCCGGGATAGATCCCATGAAGCTGGAAATGCATATTATGTATTATCAGTATGAAAATGCGTCGGATCCCATTCTAACTCAAACAACGTTTGTACAAACTAAGTTGTACAATCGAGGTACGATTGATCTAAACAACCTTCGTTTCGGGCATATTATTGATTTCGATTTGGGAAATCCGATGGATGATTATATCGGAACCAATCCGACACAGCAAATGGCATATGTTTACAACGGAGATCTCAATGATGAGCCTTTCTCCGGAAATCCGGGATACGGTGTTAATCCCCCGGCAGTTGGTGTAATCTCATTGGATGGCGACCTTACCTCCAATGTGCCGGTTCAAATGTCTGATTTTCCCAATACCGGAATGGAATATCTCTACCTGATGAATGGATATGATGTAAACGGAAATCAAATCTTTGACGGTTCAGGAGCACCTACAACCTATATTTTCAATCAATCCGGGGCTAGCGGATGGAATGAAGTAACTGAAAATAACATGCCCGGAAATCGCTTATCCGCTTCAGGTCACACTGTTGTGAACTTCCCGCCGGAAGCATCATTGGTTTTTAATCATGCGGTCGTTTATGCACGCAGCGATGAAGGAACTGTTTTTGCCAGTGTAGACAGTTTATTTGATGTTGCCGATCACATCCAGGATTACTACGACCATTCAATTGTGAATTTGGGTGTGCCTGATTTGGAACTATCAGCCGAATTGGAGTTTATTGTTTATCCGAATCCGGCAAAAGAGCAAATCCGTGTAGCTGGTTTGACTTCAGGTACTTATCGAATTGTGAATTTGGAAGGAAAGGAATTGCTTGCAGGAACTTTCGAAAATCCGATCATTCAAATCGATTCACTGAAGAATGGATTTTATATTCTTGAAATTACTTCAGGTGGAAAATATGACCGAAAATCATTTGTGAAAGAATAAATCCCATTCTTTTTGCATGCTAAACCCTTTGGAAACAGAGGGTTTTTTGTTTTTTAATAACTTTTTTTGAAAAAAATCTGTTTTTAAATGAACCTTTGAAGGTCGGCTGAGTAATCCTTTTAGAAACCCAGAAGTCGGGCGCGCTGATTTTTTTAAAAGAAACACATGAAACACTTATTTATCGGACTTACTTTTTTGACTTGCTTCCATTCCTTTTCACAAACAGATGGAGTGATCATTCAAAAGCCGGAAACTGTTTACAGTATCGCCAAAGAGCAGAAAGAAACTTCCTGGTATGAGACTCAGATCAAACTATGGAAAGCTGAACTAGACAAAAACAACAAAAACGGGGAAGCGTGGATTAACTATTACAGGGCTAATCGTGCTTTGAGAAACCTATCCAAAACAGAAGAAGAGCTAACGAAATGGGATACGCAGTGCAAATCCATTCACGAACAGGTTTGGAAGGCGATGCCCAAAAGTTTCGAAGCATATTTTATTCAATACTCTGAAAACGGGTTTAAAAAAGACGCAACCGAAGATCTCATGGCTGCGCAGGCACTTCGCCCGAATGATCTTTTGATCCAGGATTTGCTGATGATCCACTACGAAATGAATAATGACAGCAAAAAAAGGGATTTCTACGCAAACAGGCTTTTTGAAAACAACGAACTTCCGGTAGGAATGCTAAACTGGGCCTACAATATCCTTTCTGAATTGGACGAAAATGCCATTCTTTTCACTTACGGCGATAACGATACGTACGCTCCATGGATCATCCAGGCTGCGAAAGGTTTCCGGAAAGATGTTACTATCATCAATTTACATTTAATCCTGGTAGACAGTTACAGAGATGTAGTGCTGAAGAAATTGGGTTATGAACCATTTGTTAAAAGGGAGGCCCAAACAGAGGAAGAAGCAAAAGTAATTGCAAATGAACTGTATGCACATTTCCTGAAAGGCAAACGCCCGGCGTACTTTTCTGCCAGCGCAATCAACGGACTTGAAGAAGTTTTCGGAGATAAACTCTACCTCACAGGTCTTGCTTACAAATACAGTGAATCCAATTTAGACAATACGGCCATCATCCGCAGAAATTACGAAAAACGCTATTTACTGGATCATTTGAAAGAAGTGTTTTCCCACAATATCGGTGATCTGAAGGCTGAAGAATTCAATGGAATGTACCTTCCTTCCATGATCAAACTATACCAGCATTACTCGGAAAGTGAGGAGACTCAGAAAAAACAAAACCTGGAGATCTTATTATTAAAAGTTGCCGAACAAAGTGGTCAACAGAGTGAAGTGTTTGAATTACTTTCAGCACAACCAAAACCCGCTTCCATTCTTTCAACAGTGATGGACCTGAAAACCCTGGAAAGTAATCTGATACCGGTTAATGGGAATATTTACATGGACCGCTACGAGGTGACAAACGGAGATTATAACAAATTCTTATACAATCTGAAGCTTTCCGGGCAAAATGAATTGTACCAGACAGCGATGTATGATTCCACGCAATGGCAAAAAGGAAAATTTGAAGCTGTCTTCAATAATCCAATGATGGATATGTACCACTGGCATCCGGCTTATGAAAATTACCCCGCTGCATGCATTTCATACGAAGGTGCAAAAGCCTATTGCGAATGGCTGACCAAACAATACAATCTACAACGCAAAAGAACATATACGCAGGTTGTTTTTCGCTTACCAACAGAACAGGAATGGAGAACAGCGGCAGGTTCCGGAAATGCTGCTGCAATCACTCCTTTCCCCAATAACCGGATCCAAAACGATAAAAAAATCTATTTGGGAAATATCCGAACCTCACAGGGACGCTTCTTCGACGATGGAGGATTTCACCAGGTAAAGGTTCACAGCTACGAACCCAACAAAATGGGATTCTACAATACTTTCGGCAACGTTTCTGAAATGACCAGCACCAAGGGAACAGCATTGGGAGGATCCTGGTTTGACTTATTTGAAGATTGTACTTTTGACAAAAAACAACCCTATTCTACCCCGATGCCAACAATCGGCTTTCGAGTTGTGATGGAAATAATAGAAAAGTGAAAAAGCCTAAGTAACCTTGAAAAGTTTACATCATAAACAACAAAGCGACGAAGAGTTGATGGTTCAGGTAATGGACCATCACTCTCCTTTGTCCGCCAAACAGGCGGAATTTGCATTGGTGGAACTCCATCACAGGTACAGTAAAAAGCTGCTGGGTTATTTTATCAAAATGCTGAACAAGGATGTAGACCTGGCGCAGGATTTCGTACAGGAGATTTTCCTGAAACTGATGGAGAAAAAACACCTGTTTGATCCCAGTAAGAAATTCTATTCCTGGATCTTTGCCATTGCTTCAAACATGTGCAAAACAGCCTATCGTCATCATGGAAAAACAGTATCGCTGCATCCGGAAATAAATCATCCGAGCGGACTGGCAGAAAACCTAATGGAGAAAAAGCTGTTCTTAAAAGCCTTGCAGGAAGGGATTGACGGTTTGGAGCACCACCACAAAACGGTGTTTGTACTGCGCTACCTGGAACATTTCCCCCTAAATGAAATTGCGGAAATAACCGAAAGTTCATTGGGCACAGTTAAATCCCGTTTGTTCTACGCAACCAAAAAAATTACCGATCAACTGAAACACTTTGATCCCAGTTTTGAAACAACACTTTTTAAATTGAATTGATATGGAAGAGCAACACGAACGCTTATTCGATTTGATAGCATCTAAATCTTTTGAGGAACTCAGCAAAGACGAGCAGTCTTTTGTTTTGGGTCATTTGACAGAAGCCGAATATTCGCTTCAAAGAACCGTCATTGCTGCAACTTCGGAATTGGAATACGATGTGGAAGAACCTCTTGCTCTGGAACTTCCAACAGCAAAAAAGCCTTTTCTGAAAAGAAGCATTCCGCTTTACCAGGTATTGATCGGGGTGGCTTGTCTGGTACTTCTTTTTATGTCCGCAAACGCCAAAACGTATTCGCTGAACTGGAATATTTCAGGGTATCCACTGGAAATTTCAATCGCCAACGGAGCTTCTCCCGGCAAGGTTATCCACGATACGATCGTGAAAGAAACACCTGTTTTTCAATCCGGCTCAAAGATCATCCGCGATACGATCATCCTTGTTCAAAACAGCATTCAACAAACTGAAAAGCGCATGCTGGAAGCAGGAAATTCGGTTTCTTACCCGGAATTGAGCGAAAAATTACTGGAAAGTAAAAGTGCTTCTTTGAAAGACGATCAAACTGCGCAGTTTTTACCTTCTATCACCGTTGTGAATACTATGAAATAAATTAAACAGATCTGTTTTTAATCTCACGCAGATTTAGGGAATTTCGCAGATGTTTGACATTGTTTCACAATGTCTTTCTGCTGAATCAGCCAGATCAGCGTGCGAATTTAATTGGCTAAATAGATCCTGCAAGAATTAACACTAACAATACCAGTGTTCCCAATGCCAACAAACCTATAGCCATTACTGCGAAAAAAGTTCCCCAGAAACTGTCCTTGTTTCGTTTCCATTTTATGATGCCGATAATTGCAAAGGTTAGAGCAGCTACAAAACAGATCACAGCCAACGCAAAGAGGTTGCTGAAAATAGTAATAATGCTGAGAATCACATAACCCATTGCAAAAACCAAGGAGTTGATTGCAAAAAGATTCGGGCCCTTTTCCTTCGTTTCCAAGAGCTCACTCCAATCCTTTTTCATGCTAACAGGAATTACAGCTTCGTCTGATGATTCATGAATCGCCAATTTGGCGTCAACCGTTTTCCGGGTAGAATCCTGACTTTTAACAAAATCTTCCGGCTGATTTATCGGGTTCTCCAAATCTGTTCCAGCTGGAATTACCAACTCTTCCTTTTCCGCAACGTCCGATATTTCCGTAAAAGCCGAATCTTTGAGGGCGATTGATTCGGTTTTCAAATCTGATTCTTCCGGTACCGATCCATCGTGCTTCGCTTTTTCTTTTAATGCAGATTTGTTCCAGGAAACGTAATATCCATTTCTGAATGTACGCTTCTGAATAGTACAGGAAGCAGCAAGGAGTGAAGTAATAAAAAGGATAGTTAGCAGTCTCATGTTACTGGTTTTTGTTTCCACAAATTAACCGAATACTCATTTATTGATTGTTGCGAAATTCCGTACTTGAAAATTGGTCTCCGTACAATTGGACGTACCCGCCGCAACGGATTGTGGAATTCCGTTTTTTAAGATCGTTTACTCGAGACTTATTCTTCGTCCTTGGAAAATCGCTTAGATAGCTGCTGCTGCCCGTAAAAAACGAGCAACAAAACCAATCCGCTTCCGAAGAAGATCAGTGCCAGTGGCCTCGTTGTGTCTTCAAAGAAAAACTCTCCGATCACCCAGGTGGAATTTGCAGCGATCCAGAGAATGACTGCCAGGTTGTGCACCAGTTCTGAATAGGACTTTCTCATTTTCCAGGTGAGCCAAAACGCAACGGCAAGAGTTGGCAGGATCATGATCGTTCCCAGCCATTTCAGATCAGCGGCCCAGCAAATGTCTTTGAGAAGCCACAATAAAATATGAAGATTTTCTATTTTCCGGAAGTCGAAAAACATTTATGCTTTAGCACGTGCAGTTTCCAGGCAGTTAATTGCCTTTTCCATCATTTGTTTCGAACCCGTAAAGAATCCACAGCGCTCATGCAGCTGATGCGGCTCCAGATCTAAAATACGATCAGTTCCGTTTGTAGCCATTCCTCCTGCTTGTTCTGCAACAAATGCAAGCGGGTTACACTCATACAACAAACGCAGCTTTCCTTTCGGGCTTTGGTTGGTAACCGGGTAAATATAAATTCCGCCCTTGATCAGGTTCCGGTGAAAATCCGCTACCAATGATCCGATATATCTTCCGGAATATGGTCTTCCATCCGCCTGAACTTCCTGGCAAAAAGAAACGTAATCTTTTACGCCCTGCTCGCATTCGTGAATATTCCCTTCGTTCATGGCGTAGATGCGTCCTGTTTCAGGCATACGCATATTCGGGTGCGACAAACAAAATTCTCCGATGGAAGGGTCCAAAGTAAATCCGTTTACCCCATGCCCGGTTGTATAAACAAGCATAGTGGACGAACCGTACAAAACGTAACCTGCAGCAACTTGCTGTGTTCCTTTTTGAAGCATGTCTTCCAATGTTGCAGGCGAACCTTTCGGAGAAATGCGTTTGTATATCGAGAAAATCGTTCCGATTGAAACATTGCAGTCGATATTGGAAGAACCATCCAAAGGATCAAACAATACAATGTATTTTCCACCTTGAGCTCGTTCAGTCGTAAAGGCTAAAAAGTCGTCGTTTTCTTCCGAAGCAATTCCACAGATCTCACCACTCGATTCAAATACTTTGATGAACTGCGTATCTGCAATCACATCCAGTTTTTGCTGTTCTTCACCCTGAACGTTTTCAGCTCCGTGAGAACCAAGGATGTGGTCTACCAATCCGGCTCTGCGAACATCTCTTGCCACAATCTTTGATGCGATGGAGATATCATTTAAAATACGGGACAATTCGCCGGATGAACCGGGAAACTCCGCCTGACGTTCCATAATAAAATCGCTCAATGTGATGATGTGTGACATACTTGCTGTTTTTGCTCTTTACACAAAGATAGAAAGAAAAAGCAAAGCTTTCGTGGATCGATTTAGCATGTTTCAAGTTTTCTAAAATTTGGCAGGTTTTATGCGAACCGACGATGAATTTGTCAAAGGAATAAAGTTGTCATCCAAATAAGTCCTAACTTTGCAGCATGTTCCAAAAGTACAGGTATCATTTGCTCATGCACCTCATTATTTTTATGTGGGGCTTTACCGGGATTTTGGGGAAACTCATTCACATTGAAGCGCAGTATTTGGTTTGGCACCGGATCCTGATTGCCTTGATTTCCTTGTTGATTGGTTTGTATTTATTGAAAATGCCCATGCGGATCCGCAACCGAAAAGCCATGCTGAAAGTATTCGGAACGGGAATCATTGTGGCTCTGCATTGGATCACTTTTTACAGTGCCATCAAACTTTCAACTGCTTCTTTGGGAATTTTGTGTTTGTCAACGGCAACTTTGCACGTGACCTGGATCGAACCGATTGTTTTCAAAAAGAAGTTTTCCTGGGTCGAATTCCTCTTCGGATTGCTCGTAATCTTCGGGATTTATTTTGTTTCTTCCGATTTTGATGAAAAGCAGTATATCGCTCTTGCTTTGGGCTTGACTTCTGCACTTTGTGCCGGATTTTTTTCTGTGTTCAATGCTAAGCTGGCTGAAGAAGTTCCCTCATCAGCCATTACCCTGCATGAAATGGGGATTGGTTTGGTTTTTCTTACCGGAATGCTTTTGTACAACGGAAAACTGGATAGTCATTTGTTCAAAATGACGGGAAGCGATTTTGCCTGGTTGTTATTCCTGGGAATTTGCTGTACTTCTTTCGCCTTCATCGCCACCATTGAAGTGATGAAAAAACTGGGCGCTTTTACCGTTTCACTGAGTATCAACCTGGAGCCGGTTTACACCATTCTGTTAGCCATTCCAATTCTCAACGAAGATGAATTATTGAACGGAAATTTCTACGCCGGTTCAGCGATGATCATTTTGGTGGTGATTGCCAATGCAATCTACAAATCTAAGATGCGCGACCGGGAATTGAAGCGGCTTAACTAACTTATAATCCACAAAGTCATTCGGAAGCACTGGATTTTTCTTTCCCACAAATGCGCAAATTTTTTGAGGCGCTTACCAGTCGCCTCTTTTCTCCTTCCTATTAATCTTCATAATAAAGCGAGGTCGGTGCGCCTATGCTGAAGCTTCAGCGTAAGTATTAGGCTCGCCCATAATTTGTGCATTTGCGGGAAAATAGGATTGGATTTATGCGTCAAATCCCCAGGAATAAGCGCCACTCTTTGGCCTGGTGCTCATTCATCACACGCGGGAATTTGTTTTTGAGATCCAAGCTTTCCTTTTTCTTCCATGAATTTGTAGAAATTGTTCACGCTTGTTTCGTAAGCTGCTAAATCTATTTTTCGAGATAACAGTCTTATTTTAAATAATTTATATATTAGCAATCTAACTTATAAATTATTCACTATGAGAAAATTAATTTTTTTCTTGGGGGGCGTTGTATTACTAAGCTTCCTTTCATGTTCAAAAACCCAAAATTTAAGAACAAAAAATTCTACGGCACTTGAATCTTTTCAGAACTTTGAAAAGAGGATTGATCAACGTTTAGCTTTTAACCTATTGACAGTTACTGAAAAAGCTGCTTTGGCGAAGGAACACATTGATTTTTGCATTTCGTATTTTAACCTCTCCACTACCCAAATTAGTATATTGGAGAATGTAAAATCTGATCTTAAAGATATTTATTCTTCAACAGACCCCGAAAACGAACCGTGCTTGATTCAGCTCGCCCTTGATATCGACCAATACTTTACAAATTTATCCGATCTTGATGGTCAATTAATTTTTGATTCCATGGTCACTAATGAAGAAGGTGTTAATGAAATGATTGTATACAATCCTGATAAAGGGGGAACTGGATGCACATGCAGTACAAAATCGAGTTGGTGTTCGTCATCTCCATATGGACCAAGAATACTTTGTGATAAATCAGCATGCATGAATACAACTACTTGGGGATGTGGAACACTGTGGGGATATGCGTGCAATGGAAAATGTAATATTTTTGCCTAAATGCATTTATCTAAGGTAATTGGGTGGATTTGTTTGTCCACCCTTATTTTTCTTTGTTTGTTCATCCTTTTGCAATGGCTCACCCATGAAGTGTTTTTGTTTCAGCGGATTGTTCATCATATTTGGCTATTTATCTTATTTGGCGCTGCCAGTTTTATTCTGCCGAAATATTACGGTTTGGTCGGAGGGTCTATTATAGGGCTCTTTTGGATCGTGTTCATATTTCTTACCAACAATCTTGATTTCCAAAATCTAGCTATTTCATCTGTAATGATCCTGGGATGTGTTTCCGGGTATTTATTAAAGAATCGCTTATATTTTTTTGGCTCATTAAATATATTCTTTTCAATAGTAATTCTGTTGTATGCATATTCCAAGTACTCTTCTATTACAGATTCCATTGTCAAGAACAACCATAAATTAATGATCAACGATTTGAACGAATCAGTAGAGCATGTCACTGCTATCAATGGAAGAACTTTGAAGTTTTCAGAAGACAGTGTCTACTTAGTCAATTTTACTTTTTACTCCTGTTTACCCTGTAGAAAAAAGAAGAAGTATCTAGAGCAATTAGCTGCCCATTTTTCAAATCGGCCATTTCGGGTTATAGAAATCCATTCTTTCGAACCGAAAGAAGTATTCCTGAAATATTATAAGGAAACCAAAAATGCGTATCACGATTCAGGACAAGTTCTTACAAAGAAACTAAGAATAACCAGTGCTCCTTATGAACTCTTATTCGATAAAAAAGGAAACGAAGCTCGCAGAATTTCCGGTTTCGATTCAGAAATGGCAGATGACTATATGAACAAGAGTATTGAATTAATTACGAATTATTTAAGAGAATAATCATGAAGTTTATTGCTATAATAAGTTTAATCATATTAGTTTCCTCCTGTAAAGAAAAGCAAGAAGTCTTTACACAAAAAGACCCTGCTGTTTTTTTGATTCCATCTAAAATTGATTTGGGTAAAATTGAAGATATGAATATCAAGGAATTGAATTTTGAGATTGTGAATAAATCTGATTCAGATATGAAAATCGTTTCAAAAGCCAAGTCGTGCGGATGTACCAATTTTGCTTTGCCTTCTGATATTATTAAGGCAAGAAGTCGAATGAAGATTAAAGTAGATTTTGATCCGTCTCAAGTGAGTGGTGATTTCGAAAAATCAGTTTTTATGAGATTAGAAAATGGAAAAATTCTAATGTTCAAATTTCTAGGGAAAACGATCAAGAGTTAATTCGGAACAATATTCAGCTTAAAAGTTAGTGCAGATATTCTCTCGAATTACTCCCCGCTAATATCTGTGCATCTGCGGGAATATAGGAATGTGAGCCCATGGGTCAAATCCCCAGGAATAAGCGCCACTCTTTGGCCTGGTGCTCATTCATCACACGCGGAAATTTGTTTTGAGATCCAAGCTTTCCTTTTTCCTCCATGAATTTGTAGAAATTGTTCACGTCTGTTTGGTAAGAAGCCGGATTTTTCAGCGTATCATATTTTCGAACGGAATAATAATCATCATTGAGCTCGCATAGAAATTCATCAACCGTTCTCATCACCAATTCGGTGTCCATGGGCTTATCCGTCCCGAAACACCAGTAATGTCTTTGTTCCCCTGAATTGGCATACAAACAAAACTCAGGAATAGCCACATTGAGCTTTTCTCCTGCTTTCATGATTGCCACATTGATATTATCCAGCGATAAGTGTTCACCGACTAAACTCAGGTATTGTTTGATCCGGCCGCTAATGCGTACTTCACGTCTTTCGAGGTCCACAAACTGAACCAGGTCGCCAACCAGGTAGCGCCACAACCCGGCGTTGGTTGAAATAACCAATGCATAATCTTCTTTCGTAACTACCTCATCGACCGTCAGGGCTCTCGCTTCGGGTTTCAGATTTCCGTATTCGTCAAAATTATCGCGGTTAAAGGGAACGAACTCGAAGAAAATTCCTGATTTCAGGAGTAGCTGCATACCGTTGCTTTCCGCTCTTTTCTGGTAGGCAAAATATCCTTCTGAAGCCAGGTAAGTATTCATAATCTGTACCTTTTTCCCGCACACTTTCTCGAAGCGGTTCAGATAAGGTTCGAAATAAACTCCTCCCGATAAGTACAGCTCCAAATTCGGCCAGATGTCGTGAATAGAATCTACCTTGTATTTCTCAATGATGCGTTCCATCAGCATGATGCACCAGCTTGGGATTCCGGCAATTGTACTGATATCCCATTCAGGAGCTTTTTCCACCATGCGGTCGAGCTTTGCATTCCAATCTTTTATAGCCGCCGTTTCTGCATCCGGTTTGGTCAATGGAAGCAATACTACGGAAGTGTGTTTCTTTAAAATTCCGGAAAGATCACCTTCAAAATGTTTTCCTTTTCTTTCCGGTTTGGAAGAACCGCCGACGGCGATAAGTGATTTTTGGTAAAATCCATCCGACAAATGATAATCTGCGGTGGATGTGAATTGTTTGATCGTATTTCGCTGAAACGAACGGATCATTTGTTTCGTAACCGGAATGCGTTTACTCGGTGAGCCGGTAGTTCCGGAAGAAAGCGCAAAATATTTGATCGTTCCCGGCCAGATCACGTCTGCTTCATCGTCCAGGCAGCGGTGCAGCCATGTTTGATAGAACTGGTCGTAATCGCGAATAGGAATGGATTTTTGAAATTCCTCCACCATGTTTTCAGAATCCAGAATGGATTGAAAATCATAGTGATATCCAAATCTGGTTTCCTGGGCAAACTTTAAAAGTTTTGTAAGTACTTTTATCTGATCTTTGAAATCAAGTCCCTTCAGCGCATTTCTCCGAGCCGAAAATTCGGTAGTCTTTTTAAGCAATTTCCCGATTATTGGCATTTTTCTCCATTTTGATACACCTACAAAAGTGAGAAAAAACCACGACTTATTGTTTTATTAACGTCTTATTTTTAATATTGATTCCGGAAATAGAATCTAGCTTCTAAAGCTTTGATTACATTTGCACTACTATAAAAACCCACAAATGCTCCTTATGGAAAAAAAGACCATTATTGTTCCCCATGATTTTACCCCAGTTGCGGAAAATGCTCTGAACCATGCTATTAATGCTGCAAAAATCACCGGTGCAGAGATCTTGCTCCTACATGTTGTAGCAAAAGACAAGGCAGTTGGTGAAGCAGAAGAAAAATTAAAAGGCGTTGCAGAACAGCACAAAGGGGAAATAAAAATTACCCCGTCAGTTCGCGTTGGAAATATTTTTGATGATATCGGTGATTTCGCATCTGAGAACCATGCAGAATTAATTTTTATGGGTACTCACGGTCAAACCGGATGGCAGCACATTACCGGAAGCCACGCTTTGAAGGTAATTACGCACTCTAACGTTCCTTTTATCGTGGTCCAGGAAAAACCGATCAAAGATACAGGTTACGATGATATCGTTGTTCCTTTGGATTTGAATAAGGAAACGAAGCAAAAACTGGCATACGTTGCAAACATTGCTACTTACTTCAAATCGCGTGTTCATGTCATTACTCCGGATGAATCAGATGAATTCCTGCGTCACCAGGTAAAAGCGAATATTCAGTTTGCGGTACGCTTTTTCCACGAAAGAGGAATTGACGTTACTACGAAAGTTGTTCCAACCAGCGGATTTGATAAAGAGGTGGTAAAACATGCCGTTTCTTTGGATGCCGATTTAATTGCGATCATGAACCTGAATCGCAATAACATGCTGGGAGTAATTACAGCAAATCACGAGCAGTATATTCTTACAAATGAGGCTCAGATTCCTACACTGATCGTAAACCCGGTTGCAGGGAAATACGGAAGCAGCGTTTTATTCAGTTAATCTCGATTTTTTAAAATAAAAAAAGTAGGCACGCGATGCATCGCGTGCCTACTTTTTTTATAATCAATCCTTGTACTCATCTCTGGCCAAACGTTCCTCCACCTCTTTGAGGTTTTGCATCTTCTTCGTTTGTCTGCTTGCAATGGCTGTCGGTGTAAAGTATTTGTGCAGGTTCTTCAGGAAAAACACCTGCATGTTATCCCATTGGCGATCACTATCGATTTTCCCGTGCTCACGCAACTCTCTTCTCAATCTGTCAGAGATTTCATGAAAATCATCTCTTCCCAGGTAATCCAAATCGGCATCACAGATAATCTGTTCCAGTTTGTTTTTAGGTTGATGCGGAATCTGTGTTACGAAGATCAACTCTTTAATCTGCGCAATGTGCTGATCCGAGTATCCGTATTTCGGAAGGATTTCTTCAGCCATTCGCGCCCCGATCGGTTCATTTTTTTCATAACTCTCTACGAATCCGGCATCGTGATAAGTTGCTGCAGATTTGAGAAGGAACAAACCTTCATCCGTTACACCTTCCAATAAGGCATAGCGTTCCACTGCGCGAACCACATCTTTGGTGTGTTCAATACTGTGATAATGCAGCATTGGCGATAATCCTTTTTCCAGTACTTTGATAATGTGGCGCTCTGCTTTGTAGTAGTTGATGCTGCTGTATAAGTGCAGGTTGACAATTTGCTGGAAGCGGTCGTTCGGGTAAAGTCCTTCCCCATTGATGGAAAGTTCGGGTTTGATGCGCTCTACAGTGAACATTTCGATCAGCCCTTTACTCTTTGTTCTTACCTTTCCGCGGTAAGTACATTCAAAGTAAGGTTCGATCAGCTTAAACGTGGATCCGGAAATAGTTACTCTTCCGGGTTCGCCCATCATTTCCATGCGCTGC
>CBFGOJ010000016.1:0-79104 GCA_965650365.1 uncultured Fluviicola sp.
AAGTAGCTTTAGACTCTTTCATTTCGTTCAAATCAACTTTTGACAAGTCCCATCCACCTTCTTCCATAGAATGAAGGAAAGCCTCACCATATTTAATAATTCCTGATTCCAACATCTCACGAAGCAAGTCATTCCCCTCACGGGTACGCTCACCTACACCAGCGAATACGGATAAACCTCCGTGTCCTTTAGCGATGTTGTTAATCAATTCCTGGATCAATACTGTTTTACCTACACCGGCACCACCGAAAAGACCAATTTTACCTCCTTTTGCGTAAGGCTCGATCAAATCGATTACTTTGATACCTGTGAATAATACTTCTGTTGCAGTGGATAAATCCTCAAATCTCGGAGCTTCACGGTGAATTGGTAAACCATTTGCATTATCTACAGCCTGGAGTCCGTCAATTGCCTCACCAACTACGTTGAATAAACGACCCTTGATCTGATCTCCTGTAGGCATTTTAATAGCGCTTCCAGTTGAAGTAACTTCCATTCCACGACGGAATCCATCAGTTGAGTCCATAGAGATTGTACGCACTGAATTTTCTCCAACGTGTGATTGTACCTCTAGTACTACCTTAGTTCCATCTACTTTGAACACTTCTAATGCGTCATAGATGTTTGGAAGTGACATGCCTTTGTCGAATGTTACATCGACAACCGGTCCGATAACCTGTGATATTTTTCCTTGAATTTTGGACATTTTGTTGCCTTTTAAGTGTATTCCTTAATTTGGCGCAAAGGTACGTCTTTTATTTTTTTATGCAATTTTTATTGAACAAAACTTCCTAAAATTTTAGAATTAAGCAAGTTCAATAGTTCAATTCCCGATAGCGATCAGGATCAATAGTTCCATATAGATTTTCTTAAACACCTTTTAAACCAAAGCGACTGAAAGTCTGCTTTCGGTTTGAACCCTTTGAACCAAAAAAGGCGGGCAGCCGAAGCATACCCACCTTTCCGGATTATGAAAAAGAAATCTTGAATCTATTGAATGTTGATAGGAAGCCTGTAATAACTCTTTACTGCTTCACCATTTACTTTTCCGGGTTTCCAGTTCGGCATGGATTTCACCACTTTGATTGCCGCTTTTTCACAGGATCCGCAATCATCACTTGTTTTCGTTACGATTACTGAAGAAATAGTTCCGTCCGTATCTACTATGAATTTCAAAGAAACCTTTGCGCTTCCATCGATAGTGCTCAAATCGATGTTTTCACGAATAAACTCACGCAATGCATCCATTCCTCCCGGAAATTGTGCCGGTTCGTCAACAACATCTACGGGTTTGTCATCTTTTTTCTTTTCAAGGATTCCAGTTCCACCATTTCCTTTTGTGTCTGTAATTTTTGTCGGATCAAAAGGATCAACATTTGGATCGCCTTTCTGATCTTTTACACCAATTTCTTTATTGGGATCGGGAGGAGTGATCTTATTGTCTTGAGGGTCATCCGAAGGTGTAGGAGCTATGAACTTCGCTATGTCAGCTTTTGATACAGCAGCAGCAGGTTTTTCAATTTCAGGTTTTGGAATATCCGGAATTTCCTCCGGTTTATTGAAAAGTACTGCAATGTTATCCCCTGAAAGAGGGACATCTTTTTTCTGTTCCAGCGGTCTGAACAGGTTGGATGCTCCCCACAATGCTCCGATTCCTAAGGTTACACTAAAGAATACCAATAGGATTCTTTTGTCGTAATCTTTTCGGATTTTGTATGCGCCATATTCCTTATTTCGATTTTCGAATACGGTTTCGTTGCGTTCCCTTGAAGTGATCATCTGCCAGGATCTGGAAGAGAAATAATCATAGAGCGAGAATGCTACGATGATTGCCATGATTGAAAGTGTAAGTACCATGATTTGGTTTTTTTAAGTTTATTATCTAGCTAAACGTAAATCCAATAGGCCTTTTTGGCTTTACTCTATTCTAATCTAATAACTTATCGAATACCTTTTTTTAAAACAATTTTATCTGTCGAAATGCCCTATTTAACGGTAGCATTTTTGGATTCAGGAAATGATTGTCAACTGGTTGGCGGTTAATTCCATATAATCTGTCGCAGTTGATTAAAATCCTGTCTTGAACTTTTTGAACGATTTCAACTTGATGTAAAGTTCATTGGCACGAATTTGGTAAGTTTGGGAAAAAATTAAAAAATTAAACCTATGAAAGTATTAATGATGGCCGGTTTTATTGGAGCAATGGCTCTTTCGGGAACTGTTTTTGGTCAGTATGAAAAGGTGTATTACAACGATACAACCTTTGAAACGGATAACTACAAAGTAGAAATTGATAATGTAGTTGCGCTTCCGAAGGAAGTAAAATTCAGAATGACGATCACCAATAAAACTAATGACTGGATCATGTATGTTCCGGAGGAAGGAAAGTTTGAAATGGCAGGAAAGCCGCTAAGTTTCAAAGAAGATAAATTGTTGATTGCTCCATATGATAGTAAGAAACGTGTACTGAAAGCAACGGGAGATAAATTAAATGACGCACGTGCATTCAGTTTTGTTTGTGACGGATTCCATAAATTAACTTTGAAAGAAGCTGCGAAATCTCCGGAATTCAAATTACCGATTGCATCCAACGAGTTTGTTGCCGGAAACTTCAAAGTGACTTTGGTGAATTCATCTAAAACTTCCGCAAGGACAGATGTGAAATTTAATGTGACTTACAACGGAGAAGGAATTGGTTTTGCTTCACCTGCAAAGATTTCCATGAGAATGCCAGACGGAGCTGTTTATGCAACTGCAAAAGCGAAAGCAGATGTGGTAGCAATCGAAAAAGGTAAAACCGAATCAATTTCTGCTTCCTGGAGCAAAATGGAAGGTGGTTCCAAAAACGATATGCAAATGGTGGAAATGTGGTTGATCTTTAACGGAGTATTCCAGGAAAGCACTGAGACTAAAATCGAGAAAGCAACGATTCCTTTAAGATGGAATGAAGCAATGACTTTAGGGAAAAAGTAATGCTACTTTAACAGATTTAGGCCCGGACAATACGTTCGGGCTTTTTTTGTGTTCTATTCCGTCAGGTGCTCTATTGATTTAACCAGAACATTTAGGAACATTTATAGAGAAAGCACTTGGCTCCGAACACTTTTAATTGATCTTCGCGCTTCCTTCCCCCTTTATCTCCTCCAAAAGGGGGAGTTTTCAAATCCTCCAAAAAGAGATTGTTTTCAGCTATTTTAAGTCTCGAAGAAGAAATCATGCTTTAGGGGTGAATGTTTGGTTTCCCCTTTGGAGGGCGATTTCCTATTATAAGGCACAATTGCTTTTCGCAATTGAACGAGGATCTGAAAAAGGGCCCTTACGCGAAGAATTGTAGCAAACAAGGGAATGGAGCGAAAAAAAGCATTCCTTGTTTGAAGTCCGGTCCGCCTAAGCGGGCGGACAAGTTTCGAATGCTTTCGTGAAAAGACCCGTAGTTTGCAGATTCTTTAGTACAGGCCTAGACCTTTTTGCTTACTTTTTGGGGCAATGCCAAAAAGTAAGATTCATCTAAGAAGTGAGGTTGTGCTGTTTACTAGTCAATCTCCCTTTGGAGAGGGACTAACGCTTACGCTGAAGCTTCAGCTCAGGTGCTAAGGGGGAGGACAAACCCAAATTCGGTTTTATTGCATGAAACAAAAAATCCCTTCCTGGTTTGACCGGGAAGGGATTCATGAATGATTGTTTTAAATCTTATTTCTTAAAGTAAGCTTTTGCCTGTGCATCGTTTGGATCTAATTCCAATACTTTGTTCCACATAGTGTCAGCTTTCGCTTTGTCTTTCATCGGCGAGTTTACATAGTAATCCCCTAAGTATTTGGAAGCTTCGATGATGTAGGCTTTGTATGAACCTCCAGTGATGTCTTCCGGAGTCAATGCAGCCAAGAAGCTTTCGTATTGCGGCTGGGCAAGGTACATTTTTGCTTTAGGGTTCAAATCCAACTGAACACGTGATCTTGCCTGCCAGAAATGCCCTCCTGCGAAAGCAGGGTTCACTACTACCAAGCGTCCGAAAATAGAATCAGCCATTTTGTAATCTTTCGGTCCGAAGTAATAAGCACGTCCCAGATTATAGTAATCCGTAGCGCTCATTTTAGCCGGATACTGGTTCATCATTTTCGTGTATACTTCGATCAATTTCGGGTAGTTTTTCTTTTCGGTATACAACTTTGCAATGTCTGAAAAGTAATCAGCAGCCTTTGAAGTGTCCATTGAAGCAGCTATGTAATATTGCTCAATGGATTTGTCTTCCAGTTTCAATTTACCGTAGATCAACCCGCGGTATTTGTAATCACTGGAAATCATCTTGTCTTTAGGAACTATTTTCAGGAAGTTTTCGCTTTCGTTCAATGCACGTACATACTTCAAACTGTCTCCTGTTTCATTACACTCGTACAAGGAATAGAAAAGCATACGTTTCGTATACATATTTGTAAAACCGTTCTTTTCAAGATTTTCAAGTTGAGGAAGTGCATTACAATATTGTTTCCCTCCGAATAAAGAAGTTGCGTAACGGTAACGAGCTTCGTCTGTGTCATTCAATGCCAGGTATTTTTCCCACATTTCAATTGCAGCCTTGTATTGGTCGAAAAGAATGTTCAACTCTGCATTTTCACGGTATGCCGGAGCATAAGTTGGATCTGCAGCCTGAGCTTTTTTATATTCATCGTTTGCCAGCTTGTAGTTTTCTACACCCTGATAAATCTTTGCTTTACGTACAATTACCTTTGCAGCGTTCGGGTCAATGGCCAAAGCCAAGTTGTATTGTTCTGTTGCTGCTGAAGCATTTGAACGGCTTTGAGCCAACAACACATCACCCAATAATACAAATGCATCTAAGTTTTTAGGGTCCAAACGAACCACATCACGTAAATACGTTTCTGCCAGTTTCAGATTTTTCAATGGTCCTGTTGCATATGTTTCAGCAATTCGGTGAAGAACTACCGGGTTTTTACGCTTTGTCTTCTTGATGATCTCACAAAACTGTTGACCGGCTGTTGTGGTGTCTCCGGAGAAGTACAACGCTTTTGCAGCAGAAACCATTCCTAGTTTGTCTTCTATATTAATTGTTCCTGCTTTTCTCCACAAAGTGATCGCAGAATCCTTTTCGCCGATCAGGGCATAGAAATTCCCGAAGAAGAATGCATTCTCCACACTTGTTGGGTCAGCCTGAACTAACTTTTGATACTCCTTACGAGCTAAGTCGTAACGCTCATTTTCCGTTTTCTTGTTTGCGTCCTGCAATGTCTGAGCCTGTGCGGCTGTTCCTAAAATCAATGCAAAAACGAATAATTTTAACTTGTTCATGTTTTTTGTCTTTTCAACGTATTGGTCTCTATACAATTCCTTTGCCAAATTAGTATAAACTGTTCAAATGAAATCCTTTCTTAACGATTATTTCATATTAATCGACTTGGATGTAGCACCGATTGAGTAAAATGATCTTGCTGGAGTTCAAAGGGTTTAAACGGTTCAAAACATTCAGAATGAATGACATTCAACTTGAACGGTGGAATTTTTGTTCCCGATAGCGATGGGGATTTCTACTCTGTAATGAAATTGATTTCTCGTGGTGTTCCTTTTCCGGGACCCAATTCGCATTTTTCCAGGAGTAATTGTCCTTGTCTGCTATTGAGGAAATTCACAAATCCGGTATTTAATCCATCGGGTGCACCGGAGTTGATAGCCCAGATTGATCGCCAAAAAGGGTATTTTTTCTCCGTAATATTTGCTTTGGATGGTCTCCAATAGTATTTGTCATTTCCCTTAATGCCTGCAACATGGAATTTCTTCAGTCGTATTTTTACGTCCGGATCATCCAGATCACTGATGTGATTGTAACTGATTATTCCCAGCGTGTTTGGATTTGCCTGGATGTACTTGATTAAGTCTTCGGTGTTCTTGGCTGCGTGAACCTGTTTTCCAAAGTCTTTTCCAACCCAGTTCAGTAAGTAATTGAAATTAGCAGACTGCACCCGGTCAAATACAATTTCTATGGGTTTTTGAGAACCTGGCCAGGTAGTGCTTTTTCCTGTCAGCAAATCACGGATCTGTTCCTGGGTAAGCATCGTGTCTGAATTGTTCAGGTTGACGATGAATGCAATTGCATCGTGTGCTATGATGTCGGAGGTAACAGTAATATTTCGCGACCTCAAATATTTCTTTTCTTCTTTGGTATAATCTCTTCCTGTGAAAATAGTTCTTGCAGTTCCTTCAGACAACCCTTTCATGGCTTCAGTTTCACTGGTATAGATCATCTTCAGGTCAGCATCCGGGTAAGTTCCCATAAAGACTTCCGACGCTGTTTTAATGAAAGGTTGAAAGGACTCATCCGCATACATGGTTTTTGTACCGCGTCTGGTGGTGTCATCCTTTGTTTCATTGGTATTGCAGGAAACCTGGATTCCCAAAAAGACCAGGATGCTTAGAGAGATAAAAACAAGTTTTTTCATGATTTATTTTTCTCTGGTTTGTTTGAATTGGCTATATACACGATAGCCCCTGAAGATTCCGTAAAGGAAAAGGATACCGATAAATAAGTAGCGTTTGGTCCCGTTCAGCTTGTCGATCATGACATCTGTGAACATGAAATAGAAACCCATTACCAGAAAGATGGCAACCATAAATCCGGCTATATAAATTGATGCGTTCTTGAACATATTAAATGAAAAAATCCCCGATGCGCTAAGCGTACCGGGGATTAGTATTAATACTAAAATTAACTTAATTTAAATGAAACCGGTAATGAGAAGGTACTGTTTACAGCCTTACCATTGATTTTCCCTGGTGTCCATTTCGGCATTCCTTTCAAAACGCGGATTGCTTCTTTGTCACACTCCGGACAATCTGTTACACCTTTCTTCACTTTTACGTTAGAGATGTAACCATTTTCACTCACTACGAATTGTAAGTAACATTTACCTTCCAATCCCATTTCAACCGCAGTTTGAGGATAAATGATATTCTCCGCCAAATACTTTTTCAGAGCTGCCATTCCACCTGGTGGTTCAGCATTCTCATCCACGATTTCGTAGATAACCGGCTCTTCTTTCTTAATTGGCTCTTCCTTCGGTTTTGGAGGAGTGGGATCTACTTTCGCAAATGCATCGCTTTCGTTCTCGTTAGTAACTGTAGATGCTTTCGTATCTTCCAATTCATCTTGAGTTGGTGTAGGATCATTTACTTCGTCATCTGTTACCACAGGAGGCAAGAACTGAACAGTTTGTTCCATCGGTGGAATTTCCGGCTCAAGAGGCTCGATGATTTCTTCATCCAAAGGAGCATCCATCGCAAAAGCTGTTAAATCCAAAGGAACTTCCTGAGGTTTCTCTTCCGGAAGATTCATAATCAACTTATAAATCCCGAAAGTTGTTCCAATGAACAGGATTACACCGGCCATTACAAGAATTAAGTTACGGCTGTAATTCGTTCGGATTTGATACGCACCATATTCGTGGTTGCGGTCTTCAAATACAACATCATTACGCTCCGTAGACGTAACCTGCTGCCAGGTTTTAGAGCTGAAGTATTCGTATAACGAAATACCTGCTACTAATAGGATTACAATTGTTATTAACATATCTATTTTTTTAATGCTTCATCTAACAATGCCTGCTCGCTGTTCATAATATCTACCGGAGCAATTACCCCGATGGATGCAATGTACAACTCATCAATGACGTCAATAAAGTTTCTGGTTCTGGCCTTCATATCCGTTTTAACCAAAACTTTCAGTGCTTTAGGACTTCCCTTAACCGCTTGAAACTCTTTTTCACGAATTGAATCTTCGATTTCCTTACGTTGAAACTTAGCATCCAGTTCGACCTTCTTGTTCAGAACATATTTGTTCTTATCCGCAAGTAATTTACGAATACCCTCCGGACCGAAATTGGTTTCAGTCAATTGAGTTGCTGGGGCTCCGTCTGCATTTCCTGCCAAGTGAAACTCTCCCTCGTAGTAGAACAAACGATCATCCGAAACAATGAAGGTAATTGCATTGCTTATAGGTGGATTTTCGACAGTTTCATCCGGTTCTTTCGCGGGATAAGCCAAACTCATCACCTTTGGTTTTGCAAAGGTGGAAGTCATAACGAAGAAAGTCAATAGAAGGAAACCTAAATCCACCATCGGCGTCATATCGATACGTGCCGAGCCTTTCTTAGGGCGTTTTTTACCGCCTTTCTTTCCGCCTCCGCCGTCGTCTTGTGCTAATTCTGCCATCTTTTCTTGTTATTTATTGAACTGGTTTTGATTCTTGTGAAGTCACAAAGTTCAAGTTGTTAATATCCAGGTCGCGGAACGTTTCAATTGCTTGTTTGGTACGAACATATTCTGCTTCCATATCAGCTTTCAGGATGAATTTCGGTTTGAAATCATCTGCCTTCAATGGTTCGCCGTTTGAACCTTTGTTTCCGCTTTCTTTCTCGTATTGATCTTTACCATAATCAAGCATGCGGTTCTTGGAAAAATAGATCCAATCCTTTAACTCATTATGTGTACTATCTGAAGGTATTCCAGCAAACGCAGGGTCTTCTCTGCGGTATTTTTTTCTTCCTTCACCATCCAAAGAAAGGTATTGCTGAAGTTCACGCATCGAACACCCAAAACTTCCCGACATGTATGAGAAAGTTGTGTAATCTTCTTTGCTTAACTTTATCTTGTACTTGCCCGCCATATCTGCAAGGATTTTGGTGCGCACTTCTTCACCGCCTTTCACGTCGAAGTAAATACGACCGCCCTTGTCAACACTCACCAAAACTGCTGTTTTTGGTGGGATTTCTTTGTCCCCAATAGATGAGGGAATAGAAATGTCAACAGGTTCATCCGTACGGAAATTGGCAGCAAGCATGAAGAATGTAACCAATAGGAACGCCAAATCTACCATCGGCGTCATGTCGATGCTTGGTGATCCTTTGGGCTTGCTAATTTCTGCCATTCCTTTTAGTATTTATACCGTTTAGACGGATATTAGTTATTTGCGTTGAAGTTCTGAATGATAGCAAATCCTGCCTCATCCATTGCATGTGTCATTTGATCAATCTTCGTGTTAAAGAAGTTGTACATAACTGTTGCCAATGTAGAAGCGAAGATTCCTAAGAACGTGTTGATCAAGGCCTCAGAGATACCTACAGAAAGTTTTGCTGTATCCGGAGTACCAGCACCCATCGCCTGGAAGGATTTGATCATCCCCAATACTGTTCCGATCAAACCGATCAAAGTACCAATAGATACACAAGTAGAGATAATAACCAAGTTCTTAGACATCATTGGAAGCTCTAAAGCAATTGCTTCGTCAATCTCATTTTTCAAGATTTCTGATTTTTGCTCTTTGTCCAAAGTAGGGTCTTTTTGAATGGACTCATACTTCTCTAATCCTGCACGTATTACGTTAGCTAAAGATCCTTTTTGTTTATCACACTCTTCCAAAGCACCCTGGATATCGTTTGAATCCATCAAAGATTTAATGTTTTCAACGAAATTGTTGATGTTTCCACGACCTTTTGTCTTAGAGATACTGATGAAACGCTCAACAGAGAAAATTAATACAACAAGGTTAACTGCCATCAAGAAAGGTACGATGATACCTCCTTTATATACTGTACCAAGCGTATTTCCGTCAATTGGATGCTCGTTTGGATCTCCGTTAACGAAGTTTGATGGATCTCCCAAAATGAAATAATAAATTAGAAATCCGATTCCTAATGCAATTGCAATAGATAATGAGGCAACTAATGATGAAAAACCTCCTCCTGTTTTTGTCTTGCTCATAATTTAGTCTTTATTGAAACTTTTTACTTGTTTAAGCCTCAAACATACTAAAAAGGTTTTAATTAGTTCCAAACCTTTTAGTGAAATGAGTTGCCTTTTTTATCAAAATGTTCCAAAATGCGTTTTAAGTACCTGAATTATCAATTAAACCGAAAGAAATGATTGATTTTGTGGAATGTTACGATAAAATCAAATCTGCATTAACACAAAATGAATATTCCTAAGTTCTTGCTCCCGTACAGATAACCTTCGCTTCGGTTCAATTCAGAAAGAAAAAGCTGCACCGAAGTTGTTATTCGGGTCAATTCAGTTAGAATTGAACATTTGAACTCCTTGAACTTTCATTATATTTGAGGGGAAATTTTCAGCGAAAATACAGATGATACAAGTAAAGAATTATATATGCGGCCAATGGGTGGCTGGTGAAGGTGAAGAACAGAAAATTTACAATGCCATTACCGGTGATCAGATCGGTGCTGTTTCCAGCGCCGGATTGGACTACGAAGCAGTATTGAATTACGGAAGAACTCACGGAGGGAAAGCTTTACGCAAAATGACTTTCCAGGAACGCGGACGGATGTTGAAAGCTTTGGCGTTCTACCTGATGGACCGTAAAAAGACTTATTACGAAGTTTCCGGCTGGACAGGTGCAACGAAAGTGGATTCCTGGATCGATATTGAAGGCGGAATCGGAAATTTATTTGCGAATGCGTCTTTGAGAAGACAGTTCCCCGATTTGCCTTATTACGTAGACGGAAATGCTGCACCATTATCAAAAAACGGATCTTTCATCGGGCATCACATCATGGTTCCCAAACAAGGTGTTGCTATTCATATCAATGCATTCAACTTCCCGATCTGGGGAATGCTTGAGAAAATTGCGGTGAATTTGATGGCAGGTGTTCCGGCTGTGGTAAAACCATCTGAGTTTACGAGCTTCCTGACAGAAGTCATGGTGAAAGATATCATTGAATCGAAGATTTTACCGGAAGGGGCCTTGCAGTTGGTTTCCGGATTTGGACGTGGAATTATTGATCACGTAACAAGTCAGGATGTGGTAAGTTTCACCGGAAGTGCATTTACCGGAAGAAAATTGAAAGCTCATCCGCGTTTGATCGAAGAATCGGTGCCGTTTAATTTGGAAGCAGATTCATTGAATGCAATGGTCCTGGGACAAAAAGCTGCTCCGGGAACAGAAGAGTTTGACATCTTCGTAAAAGAGGTTACGAAAGAAATCACCATCAAAGCGGGACAGAAATGTACGGCAGTACGCCGAATTTTGGTTCCGGATAATTTCATTGAAGAGGTACAAAAGGGAGTTGCTTCCCGCCTGGCATCCACCACGATCGGTGACCCGAAAGTAGAAGGTGTGCGCATGGGGGCTTTGATCAACAGAACACAAGTTGACCGCGTTCGTGAGAATGTAGAATTGCTCGCAAAATCACAACAAATCATTTATGGTGATCTGGACCAGTTTGATGTAGTTGGTGCAGATAAAGACAAAGGGGCATTCTTTTCCCCGATCTTATTCCTCAATGATGCCCCGTTCGATAAGCAGGATGTACACAACGTAGAAGCTTTCGGGCCTGTTTCAACGATCATGCCTTACAAAGATTTGGACGAAGCCATTGAATTGACGAAGCTCGGGAAAGGTTCATTGGTAACAACGATAGTTACTGCCGACGATAAAGAAGCACGTGAGTTTGTGGTAGAAGCAGCTTCCGTGAACGGACGAATTTTGGTCCTGAATAAGGATTGCGCGAAAGAAAGTACAGGTCACGGTTCCCCAATGCCATTGTTGACACACGGTGGACCGGGTAGAGCAGGTGGTGGAGAAGAAATGGGCGGAAAACGCGGAATTATGCATTATTTGCAGCGCACAGCTATCCAGGGACATCCAACAACCATAACTGAAATCACACAGCAATACCAGCAAGGTGCTAAAGGGAAGATTTCTGCCATTCACCCTTTCAAAAAGCACTACGAGGAATTGGAAGTGGGAGATCAATTGATCACCGACAGCCGTTTGATCACCCCAGAAGACATTGATGCATTTGCTGCATTAAGCGGAGATAATTTCTACGCACACAAGCGGGAAACCAATTTTGCCGGAACGATGTTCGACGAACAGGTTGCACACGGATATTTGATCATGAGTATTTCCGCAGGATTATTTGTAGACAGCTACGAAATCAACCCGGTTTTGCTGAATTACGGGATTGATGAATTGCGCTTTACAAAACCCGTTTATTCCGGGGCTAAAATCCACATTCGTTTTACCTGTAAAGAGAAGATCAGTACAGATGTAACGCCGAATGACGAAGATCCGAAGACATTGATCCAACGAGGCGTTGTAAAATGGCTGGTTGAAATGCTCGATGATACCGACGAACCTTTGGTAGGGATTGCTACGATCCTCACAATGGTGAAACGATTGGATCAGTCGAATAATTGATAAAAAATTAATTGATAATATGTAGGGGCGCGATTAATCGCGCCCCTACATGTTTATACAAACCAATGATTCAAAATAAATGGATCGAACGATTCGAATTTCGTACTTTGGCATTCGTAATTAAATACAATGAAAACCATTTCAATCATCTTTCTGCTGTTTTTCAGTTTCGGCACATTCGGACAGTCCGCGAAAAAAATGAATAAAAAGCTTCGGGCGGATTTTGCTTTGGAAGAACAAAAACAGGATTCTACTCTGGCTGTTTTCCTGAAAAGGAGGTTTGAATTTGATTCGCTAAAACTGATTGCAAACAGCAAGATTGTCTTATTATCAGACAAAGAAAGTTTTGCGCGAAATCCGTATTTGAAAATTTATGAATTAACCCGTCAACTGGAACAGTTGGGAATTAATCCAAATACACTGATCCCGGCAGATTCCGGTGTAAAGGGCCTTCCGGATTACAGGCGGTCATTTGTACCAATCAGGGAAATCATTCGAACAGATGTGAAATTTGAAAAAGTTTCCAGCCGGCTTTACCTGGATATGTTCAAAATAAAGGAACAGAATAGTATGCTGAGCGGGAAATTGAATGAATATGAGCTTCACACAAAATCGAATAGAGAAAAACAAGAAGAGTTGGAAATATACAATGAGCAATTAAAGGCCTTTTTACCCCGGGTAGATTCCTTGATAACTGTTTATGAAAAACTCATTGTACAATTAAATTCACAGGAACAAATTCTGAAGAATAAATTGGGCGAATTGGAAGAAAATTACCGTTTAAAAGGTCCAAAAGGGTTTCCGGAAGGTTATAGAAAGGTTTTTCCAAACATTCATCCCTTACCAGGCGATGTAGAAGTTGCCGTAACAAGAGATACAGATGAAGGACCATTCGCTTCTGAAATTGTGCCAAAGGTGGTTGAAGTTCCGGAACAAAACCCGGAGGTTTACAAAGTGGTTGATGAGCCCGCTGAATTTCCGGGAGGAATGTCCGCGTTAAAAAATTACCTGGACACTCACCTAAATTATCCGCCGGTTGCGAAGCAAATGGGAATATCCGGGAAAGTTTACCTGCAATTTGTAGTTTCTGATAAAGGAGTTATTTCAGACATTAAAATAAAGAAAGGAGTTACAGATTGCCCGGAGTGCGATATGGAAGCGAAACGATTAGTGAGAACAATGCCCAACTGGATTCCCGGTAAGATGAGTGGAAAACCAGTGAATTCATATTTTATTTTGCCCATTATATTTAAACTGAATTAGATGCGAATAGTTTTGGTCCTTTTATTTCTGACGGCAAATTCACTGGTTTTCGGGCAGTCGGACAAAAAAATCATTAAACAGCTTAGCGCACAGTTATTACTGGAACAGCAAAAGCAGGATTCGGCTTACGCAATTTTCCAGAAAGCCAAAAAAGAATACGATTCAATTAGGAGGCTGCTCACCGAAAAGACACTTCGTTTATCCGTGGAATACGGACTTGCTGAAAGTTCCGGGGAGCTTTTTTTTAAGAGATGTGCTCAATTGAAGGATTTGGGCCTGGATGCGGATGCAGTTGCAGCTCCTTTGACGAAGACCGATGGCCTTCCGGATTTCAGGCAAGTGTTAGCTCCAATCGACAAGTTTTCCATGAAGGCAGAAGAATTCGATAAAGTGGCTAATTCCTTTTTTCACGATAAGGATACTAAACGGAAGGAATTAATTGCAATTGTCCGCAAGAAACTCATCGAATACCAGGATAATGAAAGATCCAACGAAGTGCGCCTGATAACTATGGAAAGAAAAGGTGAGCAACTGACTTCTTTTCTGTACGTAATCGATTCTTTGCAGCAGGCTTACAAGTTGGTGAATAATGAATTGGAGTCAAAAAACGCGAAATTAAGAGACAAATTACATGAACTCCGGATCAATTATAAGGAAAAAGGTCCGAAAGGATTTCCTGAAGCATATCAAAAAGTATTCTACGATGCATTTCCACGATCAGTTTCAGAAACCAGTGAAGAAGCAATAAAAAATATTCATTCCGAAGGCATGAAATTGGATGAAGTTGTTGCTGAACCTGTTCTGCCTGAACCGGAAATTTATGAGCAGGTAGATGAAGTGGCTCTTTTTCCCGGAGGGCCTGAAGCCCGGAAGGAGTTTGTTTCCAAGAACCTGCGTTATCCGGATAAGTATAAAGAAATTGCAGTAGAAGGAAAAGTGGTCTTGAAATTCATTGTCTCTGAAAAAGGGGAGATTTCTGATATCAAGGTGCGAGTAAATTTCCCGGGTTGTAAAGAATGCGATGATGAAGTAGTACGAATCGCCCAATTAATGCCACACTGGATTCCTGCCCGTTTGAACGGAAAGGCTGTGAAGTCTTATGCCCACTTGATCGTACGATTTGAACTGGATTAAAATCAGCTATGAAAATTACATTATTACTTCTGTTGCTTGGGTTCTCTTCAGTGGCTTTTACGTAATCAACACGAAAGCAGAATAAAGAACTGAAGAAGGAGTTTGAAATACGTAACCTGCAATCGCAGCTGAAATCAGAAGCTTATCAAAAAGAAAAAAAGGAACTGGATTCCATTCGGGGAGAAGCGATGCAGCGAAACTATTTAGCAATCCAGGCAGAACTTCCTGCAAAAGAATTGTTTTTGAAAATCGATCCGTTGATCAAAGATTTGAAATTGCTGATGGAGAAGCGGTGAATTCCTGGTACAACTTGCCGATTTACATTCATTTGGACTAACAAATACCACATTGGAAACCCGCAATGAATGATGGTAGAGCGGTAAAAACAGTTTTTACGATGCCGTTTGAAATTAAATTGAATTAAATCACTTCAATATTTCTTTTTTTAAATCCTGTTTTTTCTTAAATTAAATAAGAAAGCACAAATGGGGGTGAAACATATAAATGGTTCTGTAAGAGCGAAATGGTGGGATTATTCTGATACTGGGACTTACTTCCTTACAATTTGTACGAAAGACAAAATTCCTTATTTCGGTAAGGTTCAGAATGGTAAAGTTCAGTTAACCAAAATTGGTGAAATTCTTTCTGAAGAATGGTTGAAAACGGCAGGATTAAGGCCGAAGATGAAAGTAGAGCTGCATGAATTTGTTATAATGCCTGATCATTTTCATGCGTTGATCACGATAGGGGTAAACCAGTTCAATGGGAAAGATTCCTTTGTAAATGAATCCGGGAGTTTTAAAAACAATGAATTCAAACCACAATCAAATAATTTGGGATCAATTGTCCGAGGATTTAAATCGGCAGTTACGACAAGGTGTAAAAAGGCTGATTTACCTTTTTGTTGGCAGCCCCGTTATTATGATGTGATCATCAAATCACCGGAACAATTTGCAAATGTTCAACGATATATTTTGGATAATCCTCGTAGGCACGCGATGCGTCGCGTGCCTACATAAATCGATCAATCAAAATACATTTACCGCAGCAAAAATTCCAAAACCGCATTCATAAATTCCTCCGGTTTTTCCGCATGTACCCAATGTCCGGCGTCTTCAATCGTTATAAATGAAGAATCCGGGAATTGATTTTCAATGTCGGAAATATCTGCATCAACGATGTAATTTGAAAGCCCGCCGCGAATGAACAGGGTTTGCACCATGACTTCCTGTTCCGGTATTGCTTTCAGTATATTGGGCATTTCTCTTTCCAATACTTCTACGTTCATGCGCCAGGCCAATTTCCCTTTTTCAATCCAATACAGGTTTTTCATCAGGAAAAGACGGGTTCCGTTTTCGGGCACAAAAGGAAGTAGAATTTCTTCTGCAGCCGAACGGGAATCCATTGCAGTGGCATTTAAAGCGGTAATTCCGGCTAAAATTTGCTGGTGATGCGGCGGATAACCCCGGATTCCCATGTCAACAACGATCATTTTCTCAATCGTGTCGGGATAAAGCTGCGCATAACGCATGACGGTTTTTCCACCCATGGAATGACCCAATAGATTGACTTTTTCCAATCCAAGGTCTGTGATCAGTTCATGAAGATCTGCTGCAAGTAAGTCGTAATCGAATTCGTTGCTCCAGTCTGTGTGACCGTGATTTCGTTGGTCGACCAGAATAACCTGGAAATATTCCGATAAGCGTTTGGCGTGGGTCTGCCAATTGTCTGAAGAACCAAAAAGTCCGTGAAGGATGATCAATGGTTTTCCTTCCCCGATAATGCGATGCTGCAATTTCATGCTGCAAAACTACAAATCCGCTTTGTTTTTAATCGAGCAAATGCGAAAAAAAACGGAAGATATTCGGCATTTCCCAATTTGTTTCGGAAACTTCTACGTCAATGCCGGTAGTTTTTGTTTCTGTTACCGTTGTTGTTTTCGTGGTTGAAGGACTGCTTGATTTGGTATCTCCTTCAATATCCGTAGAACTCGATTTCCCGGTAGTGAATTGTTTGTCATTCAATGTTTCAATGATCGAAGCAATTTTGTCAGCAGAAATTTTTGATTTGTCAAAAGTGATGTAAGCAGTGTTAGTCTTTCTTCCGTCTTCAAAATCGTAAGAAACCCGATCAACTGCACCTGTTTCTTTCAATGCCATTCGGATTGAACCACCACAAGCGTGTTCACAACTCATTCCTGAAACCTCGATTGCCAGTTTACGATCTGCGTGAACCGGGTCTAATTTTTTAATGACTACTTTCTTTTCAACAGAGATAATTTTCTTTTCCGGAGTGGAAGAACAGGAACCCAGTACCAACACGGTTGCAAGTCCTAAAAAAATCGAGTGTTTCATGGTTTGAATGTATGTGTGGGCGTAAAAGTAAGCCAAAACGAAAGACCTGTTTCACTAATTTTTGTTAAAATGAATCTTCGGCATCTGAAGTTTAACAGTTGTACTAGCGGGAAATATGAAGAGCTCACCGCAGGTGGAGATCTGGAATCGTACAAATCTGGGTCAGCTGCGCCATCTGCGGGAGATATTTCCGTAATTTTGTGTTATGTCTGAAATAGTAAATAAAGTAGCACAAAGCGGACTGATTGCAGTTGATTTGGCTGAGTACTGTCCGAAAAACGGGGACTTTGCAGGTTTTGATTTTGAACCTTCTTTGTGGCAGGGACTGGTTTTGAAGGAAAAAGACTTTCGCGATTACGTGAAGAACTTTGACTGGAACCAATTTCAGAATAAGCACGTTTATTTATACTGTTCGGCGGAAGCGATTCTGCCTTCCTGGGCTTTCATGCTGGTAAGTTCAAAATTAGTTGGTATTGCGCACTCGGTTACCATCGGGACTTTGGCCCATGCCCGACAAAAAGCCTTGGAATTACAAATTGATCAATTGGATGTGTCTCAATTCAATGACGGAAAACTGATAGTGAAAGGATGTTCTGATATTCCAAATCCGGAAGCGGCGATGTCGCAGTTTTTGGTGAAGGTGCAGCCTGTTTGTTCCAGCATTATGTATGGTGAACCGTGTTCTACTGTTCCCATTTACAAGAAGCCTAAACAGAAATAGCCTCCGACCGAAATCCCATTTCCCGGATTTGTTCGAATAATTGCGGCAAAAGTTCTTTTTGTCGTTCGGTGATCTTTGGATTGTCATGCAGTACCAGGATTTCTCCTTGTTTAATTCTTTTTGCTTCTGAAAGAATCCGTTTACTGCTGACACTCAAGTCGTAGTCGTATGACAACCACGACCACATAATAATTTGATGCGTTCGCCCGATCTCTTTGGCAATGCTTGGTTTGATCCTGCCATACGGCGGCCGGAACAATTTCGTCGGATAGCTTTTTTCGAATTCCCGAAAAGATTCTAAATAAACTTCGTTTTCCGTTTTCACGGAATTCAGATGTCTCATGGTGTGATTTCCAATTGCATGACCTTCGGCTGTGATTCGTTGAAAAAGTTCCGGGTATTTGAGCATGTTCTGGCCCACACAAAAGAAAGTTGCTTTCCAATGGTATTCCTTCAGCAGATCCAGTGCGAAAGGAGTGATTTCGGGATTCGGCCCGTCATCAAATGTGATAAAGACAACCGGCTCGGAAATGGAAAACCTCCACCTTAACCTTGGAAAAACCCAATTCGTTAAGTGTGGAGGTTTAAATAATTTCATTTAAAATTTAGTTATCCGACAATCGGTTCACTATCTGATTCAGCACCTTTCGGCAATGTTTCGGGCAGAATTGCATCGCTAGGCATTCCTGTTGGAGCCGGCTGTGGAGCCATTGGAACTTGTGTTCCTGTCAGTTCAAAAGTAAAGTCAATAGCATTCATCGTTCCTTGTAAACGTGATTTTGACGCAGCAATATTTCCACTGGTTGGGCTTTCGCCGTTTGCCAGGGAAATTTGTTCTAACTCGCTGTAAATGCGTTTCAGGTCTACATTGTAAAGTTCACTCAAACCTTTTGTGGTTCGGTTTACCAATGCACCGTTTTCACCTGCAATTCGCGGATCTCCTGCAAATTTGTGAATGGTTGCATAGTTGATCACTGCAGCAATATAATCTGATTCGTTAGAAGCAGCAAAATTTGCCGGGCTGTTTTTAAAGTAACCCAGGATACTTTCCAACTGACGAGCTACTTCAGCTCCTAATTTTTCAGCACCAGCTTTGTCACCGGCCCTGTAAAGAAGCCCTACATAATCCTGTAGAACCCCATCCTGGTATTGCTGGTAATCCAAACCATTTGCATCCTTAATTGGTCCTGCCGAAGAAGGTTTTTCACCGTAATCCAATACAATATTTGCCGGCATTACTTCCAGTGATTTGTGAATCACCTGGGCCGCTTTTTTACGCAGCTGCTGCACAGTCAGTCCCATGGAACCTTTGAACGTGTTTTCCAATGAATCTGCAACTCTTGCCTGCCCGGAAGCACGCAGGTTTTTCAGCATCGGACCGTATTGTTCTTTGCTCATTTCCATTTGCTCAGCTTCAAGCACATAATGCTCAGCCAACTGCGCAAACATCGTTCTGAACTGAACCGTTTGTCTTCTTGCATAGTAATCAGTCAATACATCCGGATCATTCATTTTACCAAAATGGTAAGTTTCCATGATGTGTTTGTACATCAATTTTTCATTGATCGGAGTCTTACCCTGAGCAAGGATTGGAGTAATTTCCCAAGCCATACCATTGGTGCGTAAATGTCCGCTTTGATACATTGCCGTAGAAACTTCCGTGTTTCCGGGAGAAGTAAAATACATCGGACGTTTCCAGTCGTTGTGAGCCAACATGTCCAGGATCATAATGTCTGATTTGGTGATTGCCTGAACCGAATTAGAATTGAAACGGAAACGAATTTCATCTTCGCAGTTTGCCACTTCTTCTTTGGAGATAATTCCTGATGCCAAAGCATTTTTCTTATTCACCGGAAGGATAAAACCGGTACTCGGAATAACTCTTAAAGAAGCTGTTCCGTATTTGATCATGTTTTTATCATCCTGCATGAATGTGATTACATCTTTCAAAGGAAGGAATGACCATCCATCTTCCCAGGATGTAGCAATTTGCTGCAATGTTTCTAAACCTTTGACATCAGCCTCAAGGATTCCGTTGCTGTATCCGTCAAAAATCTCTCTGATTCCATTGTCCATGTTTTCCAATAATGCAAAATCCGCAGAATCAGCGCTTGCATTGTTGAATATTTGGCGAATTTCATTGATTCTCGGATCAAATGACACATCCTTAGCTTTAACCGTAGAAAGCACAGAAGAAGCCGTGTTTTTGAAGTTTCCGAATGCTTGTTTAAACTCTCTCGGGCTGTATTTCAATTTCATTCGGAACAACTTTTCCAGTGTTTCGCGATCAATTCCCTGTGCCAGCATTTGTGAGGATGACATGAAGAATGCCTGATCCGTTCCACCTGCCCACTGAAGAATTTGATCTTCCCGGAACGTAATAGGAAGTGGTTCTGAATCGTACATTTTCATTTTCATCTGGTTGGTATACCAATCCGTATCAAATAAGCTGGTATTACAAACACGAACGTCCGTACTCACACCTTCTACTTCCTGCAGGTACCAAAGCGGGAATGTATCGTTATCTCCTACTGAGAAGATAATTCCGTTTTTAGCACAGGATTTTAAGTAGTTGTAAGCCAAATCGTGCGCAGATGATTTATTGGAACGATCGTGATCATCCCAACCTTGTTCACCCATAATATAAGGAACGAAGAGCAGAAGAATGGTAAATATGCTCGCTGCCATCGCATTATTCGGTAAGACTTTTCGCAATCCGAAGGCTATTCCGAGTAAGGCAAGAGCAATCAATGCAATGATTAACCAGGCTCCGAAGATGAAAAATCCGCCGGCTGCAGCGAAAATTAAGATCAATCCGCTCAATGAACCAAATCCGATCATTATTTTCCCCCAATCTTCTTTGGTGAAGTTTTTATAAGCATCATATAGGGCTAAAACGCTGAGGCCTATCCAGAACGCAAAAGCGTAGAATGAGGCGGCATATGCGTAATCACGCTCACGAGGCTCATACGGTTTTTGGTTCAGGTAAATAACGATCGCAAACCCTGTAAAGATAAATGTTAAGAATACGATAAAGGCATCTTTCGGTGCCCGGTAGAAATGGAAAATAATTCCGATTACTCCCAAAACGAGCGGAAGCATCCAGAAATTATTGTGTGCAGGATTTTCTAATGTGTAATAAGGAGCATGTTCCTGGTTACCCAAACGGGCATCGTCAATAACAGAGAAACCTGAAATCCAGTTTCCACGCATTTGATCACCGTGTCCCTGGAAGTCGTTCTGACGACCGGAGAAATTCCACATGAAATAACGCCAGTACATCCAGTTCATTTGATAGCTGAACATGTATTCCATGTTTTCACCAAAACGCGGAAGTCTCAATCCGTCAGTACCAATTTCATCGGATTCTGTTGCATCGGTAGCATCATAGCCTGACCAATTTTTGTAGGCAACAATTTTCGGATCATTCGGATTGTTGGAAGTGTAATACATACGAGGCAGGAAGGTCGTTTGACTTGGTTCATAAACCTGTTTACTGCCTATTCTTACACTTTCATTACTGGAGAAATATTTTTCTTTGACGGAATAGTTTCTTCCGTTTGCCTTCGACCATTCGATTGCTTCCTGCTCATTTACGAACGCTTTGGCATCCAAACCGGTTTCATCATTTTGAACCACAAAACGACGTACGTAGAAAGGAGATCCATCCTGGTACTGATCCTGACTTGCCAACTTGGAATTCCAGTGGTTTCCGTTTAGAATTGGCCATGATCCATATTGCTCACGTTTCAGGTAAGCGTGAAGTGTAACCAGGTTTTCAGGGTCATTTTCATCCAAAGGCGTGTTTGCATTGGAACGAATGACGATAACGGCAAATGAACCATAACCGATTAAAAGGAAAGCTAAACTCCACAAAGCAGTATTTAAGATCGGTTTTGCCTTCTTCTTCGCGTATCTGAATGCCCACATGAACAATCCGATCAATAAAAGGAAGAAGAAAATGGTTCCCGAAAAGAATGGCAAACCGAAAGAATTTACAAAAGCAACCTCGAAAGAAGAAGCAACTGCAACGGATCCCGGGATGATTCCTTCCTGAACGAAAGCAAGAACGACTACCGAAATCAAACCTGTCAGGATAATTCCTTTAAAGGTGGTTTTTTCCCAAAGGTTAAAGTACATCACGAAAGCAATTGCCGGAACGGCAAGTAGACCCAATAAATGGACTCCGATCGCCAAACCGAACATGAACCAGATCAGGATCATCCAACGCATCGGAGATCTTCCGTCTTTAATTTCACCGTGTTTGATACCAATCATTTCAGCATCCCATTTCAGGATCATCCAGAAAATGGCAGCAGTGAAAAGAGATGACATCGCATAAACCTCCCCTTCAACAGCAGAGAACCAGAATGAATCAGAGAATGTGTAAGCTAATGCACCAACAACTCCCGCACCAATTGTAGCGATCTGATCACCTCGTGACCAATCTCTGTCTTTGCGCTGCATGATCTTTTTACCAAACATGGTAATAGACCAATACATGAATAAAATAGTAAATGAACTGGATAAAGCTGAAAGACGGTTGATCCAAACGGCTACCATTTCCGGCTCCGCGAAGAATGAGAATAAACGTCCTAAGACCATGAACAAGGGTGCGCCCGGAGGGTGACCAACTTCTAATTTATTTGCTGCAGTAATATATTCCCCGCAATCCCATAGTGAAACAGTGTCTTCAAGGGTAAGGAAATAAACAATCGTTGCGATTAAAAAAACAAACCAGCCTGTTAGGTTATTCAGTTTATTGTAATTCATGATTTACTTTGAAAGTTTGACTCGCGAAGTTATAAATATATTGCGACGATTCCTCATAGAAACGGTGAAAATTGCTAAATGAATGAAATTCAATCATTTTTAACTTTTTTGCCCGAAAAAACGAACTTTTTTTAAAAGATCCCTTGGAGAAAAAGAATTTAGTATTAACTTTGCCCTCGCAATTGGCCCATGGTGTAACTGGCAACACGTCGGTTTTTGGTACCGAAGAGTCTAGGTTCGAGCCCTAGTGGGCCAACAATGAAAGGGAGAAAAAAGGAGTTTAGAAATAAGCTCCTTTTTTTGTGGGCATAAGTTTGGTGGTGGAAGTTGCGACAAATCGACAAATCAAGTGGGGATTGAATTCATCATTCATCATTCATTGTTCTTTCATCTATTAACTATTCATGATTCGAAACAAGACCTATAACAATATGGGCATATCTTCCTTTAAAGAGTCGCAGGTGGAATTCAAATATCTTTTCCTTTTCTCCTCCTGTTTTCTCATTCTTTAACTTCTCCCAAACTCTTTTTCTCTTAACTTAGAAATTGTAACGCAAAAATGAGGGGTATGAAAAAGCAGTTTTATCTTGCAAAAGAGCAGAAGTTTTGTCCGGCGTGTGGAACGCCATTACCAGAAGGACATGCACAATGTCCGAATCCAACTTGTCCGGCTAATCAGCCGCCGCCGGTTCATTAATCGGTCAGGTTTCCAACAAAATATGAAGCTTTCCGCTGTGGTGGAAAGCTTTTTTTCATTCTTCGAAGCTCGAAGAGCGAAGGAGAATTTATTCCTTCGAAGCTCGAAGTGCGTGGAAGGATTCTTTTTATAAAGAATGTGAAAATCCGGATTTTAAAATTCCTTAACTTTTTCCGATTTCTTTTCTTGCTATTTTAGAATCAACAGAAAAGGCACAACGAATCAGAAGTCAATTCTGATCTCTCTATATACTAAGCTTCATCGTCAATTCGGTGAAGCTTTTTTTTTATTCTTCGAAGCTCGAAGAGCGAAGGAGAATTTATTCCGTCGAAGCTCGAAGAGCGAAGGAGAATTTATTCCGTCGAAGTTCGAAGAGCGACGAAAGAATCTCACTCCTTCACAAAATTCTGGATTCGTTTCATGTTCTCGGATTCATACAAAAACCAGTAAACACCTTTTTCGAGAGCAGAAAGATCTAACGTCAGGACTTCGTTGATGTCATTGAACTCTTTCAGCTTTGCCCCGCGTGAATCAAAGATTTGAAGTTTGTAGGGCTTGTTTTCAGGAAGCTGCACCTGGATCGTTCCGCTTGTTGGATTTGGAGCAAGCTTCAGACCTGAGTCCGGATAAGGGATTACCGGCGGTTCAATATAAGTGTAAACCGTGATTTTATCCGTTCCGGAATCTGCGCCGCCATTGTTACAGAGGTAAATCTTCTTTCCATCGGGAGAAACGGCTACATCACGGAGACGACCGTTTAACTGCTGATCCTCGCCAAAGAACCGTTTGGGATTTTCACTGCCTGAACTTTCTATTGTTCCCTGTGTATTTAACTTCACCTGGTACAGTTCCATGCGGGTATTATCTCCTTTTTTCAAGGTTACGAGCAGAATACTGTTCGTCCACTGCGGAATAGAATTGCTTTTGTAGTAAATTCCATCAGACGGAGCAACGGTGCACCAGGAAGTTCCATTATTGGAAGAAGGGAGCGGCTCGGCACAGAAAGAATAAATGGGTTCTATTAAATGATCGTTCGCGATTTGAGGATGCGGCAGGTAATTATTCACATAAGCAGCTTCTCCCGGAAAATTATTGTCAGAATGATAGCCGCGCACATCCTTCCAGCCGTAGTTCATTCCTTTTTCCAGGATATTGATCTCGTCGTCAGTACGGTCTCCGTGTTCCAGGTCGTAAAGAATGTCGAGGTTTGAGTTATAAGCTAATCCTTGCGGATTGCGGTGTCCGCGGGTGTAAAAGGAATTTCCCGGAATCGGGTTATCTGCCGGGATACTTCCGTCCATATGGTAACGATGGATCTTTCCATTATCAGCAGCCGGGTCCTGGGCAAAATTATTCGGGTTATCCGATTGCGGATTGTAGCATTGCGGACTATTTGTTTCTGAAGCACCGTGATCACCGATTGATACAAAAAGATAAGGGATGTTATTTCGCTTAACGGCCAGTAATCTTCCGCCCAGGTGATCGTACCCGGTTGATATTCCGCTTACAATATCCTGCGATGCAACTACCTGTTGTGTATTCAGATTCCATTCCAATCTTCTGATTTTGAATTTGGTTGCCGGACTTCCGGAAGTGCCTGAATTATAAGCATACATGAAATAAATAAAAGAAGAACCCGGAGTATTAAAATCAGGGTGTAATGCCAGGCCTAAGGTTCCGGCACCAATTCCAAGGTTCGGACAAAGCACGGAGGTTTCCAACGGACTTCCGCCGAAATAATCGTTTGCTGTATAAACGATGGTTTTGGCCCCTGTTTCCGGGTTGATTCTGGAAACTCTTCCATTGCTTTCTGTGACCCAAAGCATGGAGTCTGGTCCGTAAAAGAGTTCCCAGGGAGTTGAAACAGTCGTTGGAAGTTCGGAACGTACAAATGTTTGAGTATTTCCGGAAATGGAATGGAGCAGGATAAGGAGGAAGAGGAAATTCTTCATGAATGATGGAGTTGATTCATTAAAAGTACAGCTTTCAAGAATAGCTTGTTAGATTTCACATTCAAATACAACTTCTTTTCCGTAAAGTGTATCTTTGTAGGATATATTAAATGACATGTCGGAAGAAAAAAGAACGGACCTGGAATCCCTGGGAGAATTTGGGACCATTGATTTATTGACGAAGAATTTCCTGATCACCAGAGAATCAACAGCTTTCGGGATTGGGGACGATGCGGCTGTTTTGGAAAGAAATGAAGAGCAATACACATTGATTTCCACAGACATGCTGGTGGAAGGAGTTCATTTCAATTTAATGTATGTTCCTTTTAAGCATTTGGGATACAAATCAGTGGCGGTAAATTTATCTGATATTGCTGCGATGAACGGAACTCCCGAACAAATTACAGTATCAATAGCTGTATCGAACAGATTTCCTTTGGAGGCTTTGGAAGAATTGTACGATGGAATCCGCCTGGCTTGTCAGCATTATAAAGTTGACCTCATTGGTGGGGATACAACTTCATCTCGTTCGGGGTTAGTGATTTCGGTAACTGCTGTTGGTGTGGTGGATAAATCCAAAGTAGTTTACAGGTCCGGTGCCCAGTCGAATGATCTTTTGGTAGTTTCCGGAGATTTGGGTGCTGCTTATGTTGGCTTGCAGGTGCTGGAACGTGAAAAGAGCGTTTTTGAGGCAAACCCGGAAATTCAACCTGACCTGGATGGAAAGGATTACATTGTTGAAAGACAGTTGAAACCGGAAGCGCGATTAGATATCATCACTTATTTGAAAGAATTGGATGTTGTTCCAACTGCCATGATAGATGTTTCGGACGGATTGGCTTCAGAAGTACTGCATATTTGTAAATCGAGTAAAAAAGGAGCAATGGTCTACAATGCAAAACTTCCTATTGATTCGTTGACTTCAACGACAGCAATTGATTTTAATTTGGATCCTACAACCTGCGTATTGAACGGAGGAGAGGATTATGAGTTATTGTTTACAGTTTCCCAAAATGATTTTGAAAAAATTAAAGGAAATCCTCACATGACGATTATCGGTTATATGACGGATGCAAGTGAAGGTGTTTACTTGGTTGATACCAATGAATCTTTAATTCCGTTGAGAGCTCAGGGTTGGGATCATTTCCAATAAGAGATTGCCAATTTATAGCACAAAAAAAATCCCGATTCATTGAACCGGGATTTTTTATTTATTGTCTTTCTGATCTTTCTTTCTTAATGGATCGGTGATCTCTCCTCCGTTTGGATCCGGATCAACCGTTGGATTGCCGGTAGTAGTACCACCACCGCCTCCTATAGCGTTTGCATTTCCTGATCCGTCATTGGTGGACCCAGGAGTTTCATTGGTAAGATTTTTTAGTTCTTCCGTTGTCGTTGGCTCCATACATCCGTGAGTTCTAGGGCGAATGTCAGCTTTCTCACAAGCTGTGAACACGACTAATAATAATGCTATAAGTGTTATCTTTTTCATATCGTAAAAACGCATACTGAACAAATATAAACTATTTAATCATTCATTTCCAAATTTTCATAAGGAATTTTGATTAAAACCCTCGTTCCTTTGATTGAACGGTCAGGATTCGTCATTTGAAAGGGACCAATCAGCTCGTAATCTTGGTTCCACATTTGTCGGATCAGGTCTATTCTTTTGGAAGTGATTTCCATTCCCTGCGACTTGTGATCGCCTTTAAAACGGGCCTTTTTATTCAAACTGTAGTCAATCCCGATTCCATTATCATCCATGCAGATTTCCAATTGATCACCAAGTGCTTTTATGGTCACCACAATTTCTCCTTTTTTGGTTTCATCCGGAAGAATTCCATGAATAATACTGTTTTCCACAAATGGTTGGAGAAGCATTGCCGGAACGTTTACTTGCTCAAGATCAATGTCCTGGTTGTCAATTCGATAAGTGAACCGGTCTTTAAATCGCATGGCTTCCAGTGAAAGGTACAATTCCAGCCGCTCGAGTTCCTGATGCAGGGTTACTACATTATCTCCTTCGGAAGCGCTGTCGAGGTTCTTGCGGATCAGTTTTGCAAAACTGGTTAAATACCTGTTTGCAGATACACGGTCCTGTGTGTTAATGAAGTATTGAATAGAGTTGAGTGAGTTGAAAATAAAATGGCGGTTCATACTTGCATTCAGAGATTGCTGCTCTAAGGCAAGCAAACGTGATTTATTCTCTAAATTGACTTTGTAGTTGCGTTCTCTTTCGCGCTTGATCTGTAATCTGAAATAATAACGTATTCCAAGTGCAATGGCTGCAAATACAAGGATATAGAACCACCAGGTTCTCCAGAAAGGAGGCGTGATCGTAATTGCAAATGAACTGATCTCCGAGATTTTCTTAGTTCCGGAAATAGCACGAATGTGCAGGGTGTAATCTCCCGCGTCCAGGTTGGAAAGAATGATTGTTGGGTTTAAAGTAGGCGGGGACCATTTATCGGATTCACCTTCCAGCCAATATTGAAAAGTAACCGATTCGGGATCTTCCATCGAAATTCCGTCCAGGTCAATAATCAGGTTGTTCTTCGAATAGTTCAGTTTCAATCCGTTGTAAATTTCCGAAGGATTGATTTCGCGGTAATTGACCAAAACGCGCGCTATGCTCAACTTGGGAGAAAAATCAGAGAATCCTTCTTCCAGCCCGAAATGAAGTTTTGCAAGTCCGTCAGTGGTGCCGAACCAAAAATTCCCGCCTTCATAAAGGGAAGAATTAATATTCGATTCCAGGTTAATCAACCCGTTATTGGTTCCGATATGCTTGACTAATATTTGCGAGTTTTCCCGATTCTCAAAAACATATAAACCATCATTTGTCCCTACGAAAATGTGCTTTTCTACCCGCTGTATAAAATTGATGAAGCGTGCCCCGCTTTTGGAACTGTAGGAAACGGGCGCATAATTGATTCCGTCAAAAATAACCAGTCCGTTTTCAGTTCCTATCCAGATCCGGTTTTCAAAATCTGTTTCTATGGAAGAAATACTTGCTTTGAATTTTTTGAGCAGTTTCTGTGTTCTTTTTACAAGATCAAGTTCATACAATCCTTTGGATGTTGCTACCAGGATGTTTGAATAAGAGGGAGCAATGTCCCGAATATTCCCGTCTTTATTGAGATTGAACTTGAAGTAGGGGTAATAGTGCAGCGTGTTGTTTTCAATATAACCGATACTTTCTTCTCCGGCAACAATCAATCTGCCCTTAAAGGGTTTTAAAACCCGGAATGTCTTTGAGAAATTGGGGGAAAGATAACTTTTGGGCTCGGATATAAAATCCCAGCTGAAGATCCCAACATCTGTTGCGAACCAAGCCAATCCTTCAAAATATTCAATGTCCCAAATAGTGGTAGCCGGAATAGGAATTTGTTCGCAGGTACCGTCCAGCTTCATTTTGAATGCACCTTTATCGTAGGAGCCGAACAGGTAAGTACCGTTTTTCAGTTTCGCACCAGAAAGGATCAGGTCTGAAGGCATTCCTGTTTTTGTGGAATAGATTTGCAGGTTCTGATTGGCAAACCGGATCAATCCTTTTCCGTCGCTTCCAAACCAAATGTTTCCTTCCTTATCCTGGAAAGAACAATTGATCGTTTTAATCGGCAATCCGTTCGCTTCATTTAAATTAAGCTGTTTCATCTGGGAATTCAGCCTGATAATTCCTTCCGGTGAAGAAAGCCAAAGCTGGTTGGAGCGATCGCTGTTCAATGCCCCGATATACAAATCCTTCGATTGAACCGGGATAGAGTCGAATTTTTTAAAGTCAAAATCTGATCGGAATAACCCTTCAAATGAAGTGGAGATGAAAACGTGATCTTTTGTTAGGGCAATTCCGGAGATGCGGCGGTCTTTGAATGCTTCCACACGACTGAAATTGACCAGGTCTTTGGTGAAATACAATCCGTCGCGGGTACCGATAAATAATTTTCCGTTGATTAATTCGAGATCTCTGCAGGTAGATGCATCCGGATTTTTAAGCGTAACTTTTGAAATATGTCCGTTCGAGATGATAAACAAACCGCTGCCTTCCGTAGAAACAATGACTTTTCCCTGGTAAGAGATAAAATCCGTAACGATTACCGTTCGATTATTGTCTCCTAGTGAAAAAGTCTGTGCTTGATTATTGGTGATTTGCGTGATTCCGCCTTCATGACCAACCCAAATGGACTTTTGGATAAATTGAAGGCAGGAAATTCGGTTGTTGAACAAGCCTTGTTCCAGTGGAAAGGTTGTAAAGTTTTTCCCGTTGAATTTGGCTAAACCACCCAGGGTTCCAACCCACAGATAGCCATCGTCATCCTGGGTGATGCATTGCACCTGTGACTGAGGTAAACCTTGTCCGTTGGAATAAGTAATGAAAGAATAGTCCTGGGCCATTCCGGGAACAGAAACGGCCAGAAGGACTATTACTATGAATATCCTCATCCTTCTTTCAACATTTTTACAAAATCAGTTACGCGGTTTCTGGCAACAGGAATCCGTAATCCGTTTTTCAGTACGGCAAAATGACCGTCTTCATTCACGTATTCAGCAAGGTTGTTGAGGTTAATGATGTGAGATTTGTGAACTCTGAAAAATTTGGCAGGGTTCAATATATTTTCGTAGATCTTTAATGTCCGGGTATCCAAATAACGGGTTGCGTCATTGAAATAGATGGTAGTACAGTTTCCACTCGCTTCCAAATGAGAGATCGTATTATCCTCCACAATTTTCAATCCTTTTGTGTGGCTGATCGCAATGCGGTTATTGGGCTTGTTGCGAAGCAATTGGTCAGAAAGATTGCGCAAACTTCGGAAGTAAGTAACATAATTTTCAGGATCCTGCCCGAAAACACTATTTGCTTCAACCAGTTTTTCTGCAGCTGTTCTTAAATCATCAATATCGATTGGTTTCAACAAGTAGTAAACAGCACTTGCATTAAAGGCGCGAATGGCATAATCCTTAAATGCAGTTACAAAAACGATCAGGAAATTTTTTTCCTCTACTTCTTCCAATAATTCGAATCCTTCTGCACCGCTTGGCATTCTTATGTCGAGAAAAACCACATCCGGCTTGCTGGCAGTAATAAGCGCTTTGGCCTGTTCTTTACCGGAAGCTTCACCGATTACTTCAATTTCCGGACAGAAATCGTCCAGCATCATAATTAAATTTTTGCGTGCATATTCTTCGTCATCAACGACTAAAGCACGAAGTCTTTTCGGTTCCATAATGTAGTTTGTTACTTGTTCTTACCGTCAATTTACGAGTTCTAATAAACTGGCTATCCGTTTTTACACAGAATACATTCCGTTTTCAACTGTTAAAATAAACAGTGTACTAGTATAATCAAAAGTTAGTACCGTTAAAATTATTTATTTTTTGCAGAACATCTTTCCGGGTCTCAAAGAAAAGAAAGAATAGTTGGCCGAAATTTGGAACGCAGAGAGTTTAACTTCCATCCATCCAGGTGTTGGTTAAACATTAAAAATAGTCCTTAGCAGTTGAATCACTTCTTCCCGGTTCTCTTCGTGCGACATATGCGCTGCATTCGGAAAAACAATGCTCGATATTTTATGCTGCTTGCAAAACGAATCCAGCAAACCAACATTCACCAACTTGTCATTCTGACCACTGATAACAGTATATTTCTCCGGACTTTTCTCCATCAGATAAGCCAGGTCAAAACGGTTTTTCATCGCTAATGCTGCCCATGCAATAGCTTTGGGTTCCATTTGTTCTGCAAGTTGAATGTAATGGGAAATGGCATCCTGCATGTTTGAAGGATCGTAAAAAAGGTTCGGAATTGCCTCCCGAATGAAAACAGGAGCCTTGGTGAGCACCATATTGGCAACTCGCTCGCGGTCTCTTTTCTTATCTTCCGAATCACTCCATGGATGTGAATGGAAGAGGATTAAATGCTCCAGCCCGGGAATGAGTTTCATCAACTCCAAACCAACGTATCCACCCATGGAATGCCCGATAATGATCGGATTTTTCACCTTTTCATGAAGAATGATTTTTTCTGCTTCTTTTGCCATGGACAAAATAGACGGAGTTGCATCAAAATCGATCGGACTTTTGCCATGGCCGGTCAGATCAATACAAATTGCCTTCACCGGAAGATGCATGATCAATTCGTCCCACATGCTGAGATCTTCCATGAATCCATGTAAAAAAACAACAGGACTCCCATTTCCGGAAATCCTGTAATTCAATAAATTTTCAACCATAGATTTATTCATATTTTTGTCTTCAAATGGTAGTTTCCTAGTTGGTTCAATGTTCAAAAGGTTAAATCGTTCAATAAAATTTGAACCCTTTTAACTCATTGGAACTTTTGAACAACTTGGTCTGTACTACTTATTGATTCATCAATGTTTCTATTTCATCTGCTTCAATCGGAATATTTCTCATCAGATTGAAAGGTAAGCCGGAAGCCTGAACTACTAAGTTATCTTCGATACGAATTCCCAGATTTTCTTCCGGAATGTAAATTCCCGGTTCACAGGTAAATACCATGTTTGCCTCGATCGGAACGTTCCACAAACCAACGTCATGAGTGTCCAGTCCAAGGTAATGCGAAGTTCCGTGCATAAAGTATTTTTTATATGCCGGCCAGTTCGGGTCCTGGTTTTTGATGTCTGTCTGATCAATTAATTTCAATCCCACTAATTCGGATTCCATTAATCGACCGACTTCCTTCTGGTATTCTGCCAGCATGGTTCCCGGGATCAGCATTTTTTCAGCTGCCGTTTTAACTCGCAGAACTGCATTGTAAACTTCTTTTTGTCTTGGAGTAAAGCGTCCGTTCACAGGAATGCTTCGCGACATGTCTGAAGAATAGTTGGCGTATTCCGCACCAACGTCCAGTAAAATAACATCTCCGTCCGCACACTGCATATTGTTTTCGATGTAATGAAGTACGCAGGCATTTGCTCCGGAAGCAACGATCGGAGTGTAAGCCCAACCTTTGGAACGGTTACGCAGGAATTCATGGGAAAATTCTGCTTCGATCTCGTATTCCCAAACTCCTGGTTTCACAAAGCCCAAAATCCGGCGGAATCCTTTTTCAGTGATATCGCAAGCCGTTTGCATTAAATCCAATTCGATTTTTTCTTTTACGGAACGAATCTGGTGCATGATCGGAGCGCTTTTGTGAACCTGGTGTGCAGGATAATCTTGCTTTACCTGGATAATGAAGCGGTCTTCACGGGTTTGAACAGTTGTATCTGCACGCAGGTGTTCATTGGTGTTCAGATAAATGCCTTCTGCCTCAGCCATGAGTTGTTTGAAGATCGTTGGAAATTGCTGCAGCCAGTAGACGGTTTTGATACCTGCTGTTTCAAATGCCTGATCCTTATTCAGTTTTGCACCTTCCCAAACAGCAATGTGCTCATTGGTTTCCTTTAAGAAAAGGACTTCACGGTGTGCTTCGTTACTTGCGTTCGGAAATAAAACCAAAATGCTTTCTTCCTGGTCTACTCCCGACAGGTAAAAAATATCGCGGTGCTGCGTAAAAGGCAACGTTCCGTCGGCACTTACCGGGTAAATATCATTGGAATTGAAAACAGCCAGGGCATTTTTTGCCATTTTTGCCGTAAATTTCTTCCGGTTTTCTATAAAGAGTGTTTTGTCTATTTGGAAATATTTCATCGTTCTGTCTATAAGTCGGGTGAAATTACTAAAAAGAAGGTAAAAAAAGAATGATCAATTATAAATTATCAAACCAGAAATTACTCCTCTTTATAATTGATTCTTTTAATATTGCTAATTAAAATGGTACTAAATCCGTACTTTTCAATTCTCCATTTCAATTTTCATTTTTTTTCATTCTGTGGAGTAGATCGTAAGTACATTACGAACTACTGGGTGCAAATTTGTATCATCAAAGTCAAACAGTATGAAAACAATATTCGACAGCATCCTATTAAACCGCATCCAATTCGAGAATTCATCCACGGAAGTTCAGCTGGATTGCTGTATTTATGAAAACGGAAATGCATATGACAGCCAGATTTTTGTAAGTATGAGTGCATTCAACCAATTACTTTGCGAATTAAGCGTACGTGGAATTGACTTGAACATCGACGAAAACCTGGATACGATCGTGATCTCTGAAACGGAGATTATTTACTCCATGGATTTAACGAATGATACGGACAAGCCGATTTTCCTTCCATACTACTGTTTTCCGGAACAAAGCAAGTTGTTAAGAGCCTGATCAGCCAGATTGTATTGCCAAAGTTTTTCACTAAGTTCCGGTGGAGACATTTATCTCAAAATCAGTGCGGATGTGTGAGATTTTTAGAAATATCTTTGGAGTAACAAAAAAAGTTGTATTTTCGAATTGTGTTCTGTAGAACATATTGGTTTGAAAAACATTATCTATGAAAAAAGTTATTGCACTTTTTGTGTTTGGTTCGGTATTTTTAGCAGGCTGTCCAAAGCACGAAATTATTCCGGCACCGACACCAGAGGTTGAATTGGAATCGAATTTTATCGGGACTGTCAATGGAAGTCAGGTAGAATTAACGGAAAACGTTGACGGTTATTATTTGGATGCTACGAAGACCAAATTTATTCAGCCTTCACCCACACCTTCAACAGCTACTTATTATGCAAACATGAAATCTGCCAACGGATTGGTTTCTATCCGCGTAGGACTGGGCGTTATTCAGTTTGACGGAAGTGCTTCAAGCGATCCTGCTTTAACGGCATTTAACAGCTTCTTCTCGTCAACTACAGCTCCGGCTTATTCTGATTTGGCAGCAGCAGGATTTGAAGTGGTTTATCGTGATGGTTCAGGAAATATTTGGACTTCGGATGAAGCTTCACCTATTCCTCAGGCAGTTGGTTTCACAGGAATTGTCCAGGAATCTGACGGTTCCGGAGATTACTCGAAATTCACATGTACCTTTAATTGTAACGTATATCGGGATACACCGGATTTGACTACTCCGGATCCAAATGATATGATAACGCTTTCAATGCCAATCACGAACGCAGTTTTTAAGGGTTGGTTTAGAAGATAATTGATAATTTAAAGAAGCCATTTGTCACCTGACGGATGGCTTTTTAGTTTATTCTATATGCAGCAACTGAAGATCGGGATCATTGGAGATTTTAATTTTACCTTCAATACGCATCATGCGACCAATATGGCGCTGGATCATGCAGGTCGTTTTCTGGAAGTAGAATTGTCTTATTACTGGATTAAGGTAAATGAGATAATTAATATGAAACCTCAGCAATTGTCAAATTACGACGGCTTTTGGTTTGCTCCCGGCCCATATCTCAATTTATTTTACCTCAATGGAGTGATTGATCTGCTGCTTCAGCAGGAAGCTCCCGTATTCATTACCGGAGAAGGCTATAAAGCATTGATAGATGTGTTGATCCACCGCAATAATTTGAGTGCAAACGGAGAAAAATTGATTTCAGATAACCTGGTTGATGGAAATCATTTTGAGCGCGTGTATGTAGTTCCGCATTCTTCTGCATTGATTCATTTATACGAAACCCGAAACCCGGAAGAACTAACGGCAACCCGCTATAGTTTATATCCGCAGCTCATTGGAAGTCTCATGGAAACTGATTTGGATATTGAAGCTTACAATCAGTTTGAAGAGCCCGAAATAATCAGTTTGAAGAATCGCCGGTTTTTCCTGGCGTGCGGTTTTTGTCCGCAAATTAGTTCCACGCGGGAACTTCCGCATCCCCTGGTCTATACTTTTGTGAAATCCTGCTTCCTGGGTAGTTAATTTTCGTGCCGCTGAACTTCTTCGAAGTATTGGTCTACCAACAGATTTGTTCCTAACGCAGCTTCTACGGCCAGTATATCACAGCGCTCGTTTTCCGGATGGCCGTTATGGCCCTTTACCCAAATGAATTCAATTCGAAAAGATTTTGCTACCGACAAGTAACGAAGCCAAAGATCTTTGTTCTTTTTCTTGGCAAATCCTTTTTTCTGCCAGCCATAAACCCACCCTTTCTCAATGGCGTCGATCACGTATTTGGAGTCAGAATAGACTCTGACAGGAATGGTATTGGTTTTCAAACTTTCCAATGCACAAACTACTGCCAGCAATTCCATGCGGTTATTCGTCGTTAATCGGTAGCCCTGTGAAATTTCTTTGACGGATTGCTTGTATCGCAGGATGATTCCGTAGCCTCCCGGGCCCGGATTTCCCCTGGCAGAACCGTCTGTAAATATTTGGATGTATGCTGACACCCGACAAAGTTATAAAAATCTGCCGTTTTAAAATTCTTAATAAGAGTTTCAAAAAAAATGATTTTCCCTAAATAGTTGTTAAAATTCACCCTGGTGAATTTTTTTAGGATTCCAAGAGTCGTAACTGCCGAACAGGTGAATTGTTCTTCTGAATGCACCAATTATACCGATAAAGCAATGGTTTTTAATTCGGTAATGGGGTATTAACTTTCAAGAAATGTTGGAAATGTTGGAAATTGGGTTTTGAAATACATAATTTAATGCGCACTTTTGTAATCGAAAAGGAGCTGATATCTTCAGTTTCTGATTCAGTGAATAGTGGTTAGGTTAGGTTAACGAAAAGCGGACAGCAATGCCCGCTTTTTGTTTTTTACCTATATACTAAGTCTGAAGTTTTAACTAAAGTTTTTTATCTGACAACTTCGAGGAATCCAGTCTTCTCGATAGGATTGTTGTCTTTTAAGATTCCGTTCAATTTATAGAAGTAAACTCCTTCGCTGCACGGATCGCCGCCTTGTGTTTTTCCGTCCCAAAAAATGGTTCCTGTGACGTTTTTACCATCATGAACAACATTTCCCCAACGATTTACAATAAGGATGTCAAATGACTTGAAGATGTCAAATTTGAATGAGAAATTCTCATTCGTTCCATCGCCGTTTGGAGTAATGATATTTGGCATTTGAAAGTCGCCTGTAACAGTGATAACTTGTGTGTAAGTATCAAAGCACCCATTCGGGTCTTCTACCTTTAATGTAATCGTGTAAGATCCAGGTGTGTAATAATTCGTGTAAATAGAAGCTCCCGAATTATTGATCACTGTTGGATTTGGAGCCACATTCCAGGTCCAGGTTAAAATACCGTTTACACTGGCTGATTGGTCGTCTATCTCAACGGTTGTGCCCAAATCAATCAAGGTTGGGTTTACCACAAAAAAAGCATTCAGACCAATGTCCGGGATCGTAATAGGATTCATCGGGTAAACGACCTTGCAATCATTGCTGTCCGTAACAGTCAAAGTTGGATTGTAAGTGGTAACATCCTGGTAAGTATGTGAGAAGCTGGTGGAATCGTTTACGCTTGACCCATCCCCCAAATTCCAAACAATGCTTTCCAGAAAACTAGTCGCTCCGATAGTGAAATCAACGTCCTGTCCGCATCCACCGGTGTTTTGTGTCCATGAAGGGTTGGCAACCGGCCCGAAGATCGTCAGGTAATCAACATAGGTAGTGTCGGATGTACAGCCAAATTCGTCTGTGATAGACAAGCTCAAACTGTAAGTTCCCGGGAATACATACGTATTGTCCGGATTTTCCAGTACCGAAGTTTTTCCGTCACCAAAGATCCAGCTGTAATTGGAAATGTTGCCATAGGATAAAGAAGCGTCTGTCAAATCAGCAAAAACAGGCGGACATAAATAATCGCCGTTTGCGTTCGTTGAAGCCCCGCTGAATGAGTATTGTGGTATGGCAACCGGAGTTGAAATAGTCAATAATTCGGATAAAGTATCTTTACATCCGTTTGCGTCTGTTACAATCAATACGTAACCGTGCGTGAAGCTGGAAGTGGAATTGTTTAAGCTTTCATTGTAAGTATGCCCGTAGTCCGTGCTCGTACTCACCTGGGATCCGTCAACGAACCATTGATAACTCAACGGTGCGACACCGGAAGAAGCATTCACGGCAGTCACATTTTCCTGGTTACAAATGACTGAATCAATTGCAAATACTGCTGTTGGTTTCGTGACGGTAATAGAAGTGCTTGCCGGTGCAGAAACACAGCCGAATGCATCTGTGGCAACTAATGTTGCGGTAAAGGTACCTTCAGTAGTATAAGTATGGTTCACGGTTGTACCTACATTGGTTGTAGTTTGAGTTGTTCCGTTATCATTAAATGTAAACAGGAAGGACGCCAAATTCACTCCGTTATTCATCAGTGTTGAACCGTTGGTGAACGTTACCACAAAAGGAGCACAGCCGGTATTGTCGTTTGCTGTAACTTGAGCAGCAGGTAAAGCTAATGCCACCATCGGGCTGAAGGTCTCATTGTCCGCACAGCCAACACTGTTCGTTGCTGTTAAAGTAATCGTAAATGTTCCAAAAGACGGATATGCATAACTTGGGTTTGCACCGGTAAGTGTTTGCCCGTTACCCATATTCCAGGAATAAGTCCCGAAAGGATGAGAAGAAACGGCATTCTGCATCATGGAGAATGTTGAATTCACACAAACGCTATCGTTTGCAATGCCGGTAATTCCTGCTGTTGTAGTAGAAATGTGTACGGTTTGAGTGGTACTGTCGGCACAGCCTGTAGTGAAATTGTAAATAACCTGCTTAATAACGTAAGTTCCGTAAGCCGCATAGTTATGTGAGGTAGTACCCAAATCCGCATCATCAAAAACAGGATCATCAAAAGTGGTTGTAGCACCATCTCCCCAACGCCAGATCATCAAACAATCATCCGGAAGTTCTCCAATGATAGATTGGTCGTTTACAACTACATTCACCGGTAAACTTGCAGGGTTACAATACAATGTTTGAGCCGGTTGAAAACGGCTGATCGGAGCTTTGATATAAACGGCATCCGGGATAATCAGTGTATCACTGCAGCCTCTGAAAGTTACAATGAGACTGACATCAAAGTAACCGGTGTCTGAAGAATAGGAGTGAGTGGGGTTTTCCAAAGTGGATGTTCCGCCATCTCCGAAATTCCAAAGATAAGTGACCTCATTTGAAGTGTGTGGAGTCAATACAACCGATTGGTTGTTGAATTGAATCGATCGTTTAGCACATTCAGGTGTTGCATCAATTGTGAAAGCGACCAAATCTACTTTCCCCACTTCAATGTATGCCGGAATGTTTACTGTTCCCTGACAGCCTGTGGAAGTTGTAATCGTTAACGATACGTTATAAACTCCCAGGTTATAAGTGTGAGGAGGAGGGTTTTGTCCTGAAAATGTGGTTCCGTCTCCAAATGTCCACAACCAGTTCGTGATAGGAATACTGGCAGATGAAGTATCGATAAAAGTAACGGTCAATGGATCACATCCTGCAGTATCTGTGCTTGTGAAACCCGCAACCGGCGGTGTAAGTGTAACTGCATTTAAACTCACAGATCCCGGACAGCCGTTGGCTCCGGTCATTGTCAATGTAACGTTAAAAGTTCCGTTGTTTTGGTAAGTATGAACCGGCGGTGTTTGTCCGTTGAAAGTTGTTCCGTCTCCGAAAGTCCAAACGAAATTTGATCCGGCCGGACTTGTATTTGTAAATGTCACGCCCTGCGGAGCACAACCGGTTGTTGGATTGGCAGTAAACGAAGGAACCGGAGTTGGTAGGATCGTAATTTGTTTTGTGGTAGACCCCGAACAACCCAAACCGGTATTTTGAGCCGTCAACCCAATAGTATATGTTCCCGGAGTTGAATAAACGACCGTATTGTTTTGAGCAGTAGAACTGCCTGGCGAACCGCCCGGGAAAGTCCAGCTCCAGGAGTTGGAACCAACTGTTGAATTATTGGTAATGCTTACAGGAGTATTCTGACAAGCTGTTGTTGGAGCGGTAATTCCTGCCTGGAAATTCGAAATAACTATCGGTTTGATGATCGTATCCTTACATCCGAAACTATTGGTAGCGATTAGTGTTACATTATAAGTGCCGGCAGTGGTGTAATTCACCGCTGCGGGGTTTTGTAAGGTCGAAGTTTGAGTGTTCCCGAAGGTCCAATTGTAAGAAACAGCTCCTGTGGTAGTATTTCCAAAAGTAACACTCACCGGAAGGCTGCAGCCATTTGCCGTAGTTGTAAAGTTTGGTACCGGTTTCGGATTTACTTTTACGTAAGCAGACTTTAATTCAAAATCTGCCTGACCGTTTGACGCCTGAACAGTCAAAGTTACCGTATACGTTCCCGGCGCCGCGTAAACGTGATTCGGGTTTTGGGTAGTGGATGAATTCCCATCCCCGAAATCCCAGGACCATGACGTGATGGGTGAAGTACCGGCAGTTGATTGATTGGTGAAGTGAATACTTTGTTCCAAACAAACAATTAATGGTGATGCGGTGAATTGCGCAGTAGGTGGTGTTTGAGAAAATCCAAAAGAGGAAATCAGCAGGCATAAAAGTAGTAACCGCATATTAGCTTAGTTTCAAGGTTCACAATATGTGAGATTAACGAACGCTCGTTGTTAATTTGTTAACAATTAGGTAATTAAACCGTTAATCTTCTCGATAAAGATGCTAAATTAATCCATAAGGTTGCTCGATAACCAGCGTTTCATTTCATTTAAATCCATCTTTTTTCTGGTAGAAATGTTATCTACCTGATCCAGAGTCACTTTACCAAGACCGAAATACTTGGAATTCGGGTGTGCGAAGTACCAACCTGAAACGGATGCCGCAGGCCACATAGCTAAAGTCTCTGTTAAAGAAACACCGCTTAGTTCTTCTGCGTTAAGTAACCTGAATAAGTTTGGTTTTTCTGTGTGATCCGGACATGCAGGATATCCTGGTGCCGGACGTATTCCTTTGTATTCCTCAGCAATCAACGCGTCTGTGTCCAAGATTTCGTCACTGGCATAACCCCAGGTTTCACGTCTTACTTTGGTATGCAGGTATTCTGCAAATGCTTCTGCAAATCGGTCAGCGAGTGCTTTAATCAGGATGGAATTGTAATCATCGTGATCGGCTTCAAAACGTTTCACGTGCTCATCTATTCCGTGACCAGCCGTAACTACAAAGGCTCCGACGTAATCTATTGTACCGCTTTCTTTCGGTGCAATGAAATCTGCCAGGGAAAGATTGGGCTGTCCGGCCGCTTTTTTAGTCTGCTGACGCAAAGAGTGCTGAATTCCCAAAATGGAAGTTCGCTGTTCGTCTGAATAAATCTCAATATCATCGTTGACGCTGTTTGCCGGGAAAATCCCAAATGCTGCTTTGGCCGTTAGCCATTTTTCATCTACGATTTGTTTCAGCATGGCTTGTGCATCCGCATAAAGCTGGGTAGCTTCTTTTCCAACTACCTCATCTGTTAGGATCCGCGGAAATTTTCCGTGTAACTCCCAGGTTTGAAAGAAAGGTGTCCAGTCGATATAAGGGACCAATTCAGAAAGATCTTGCTGTTCGATGACCTGAACACCAAGCTGATTCGGTTTTTTAATGGTTTCGGAATTGAATTCCAATACCAGTTTATTCTTCAGCGCATCAGCATAAGTCAATAGCTGTTTTGCTCCGCGGTGTTTTTCATGGTGTTCGCGAACACGGGCATAGTCTGCCTGAACGTCTTTTACGAATTGTTCTTTTTTATACCCGAGCAATTGTTCTACCACTGTTACAGAGCGTGAAGCATCCAGAACGTGAACAGTTTGTCCTTTGCTGTAGTTTTGTTCGATTTTAACCGCGGTATGCACTTTGGAAGTGGTTGCCCCGCCAATCAAAAGCGGAATGGAAAGGTTTGCACGCTCCATTTCTTTGGCCATGTGAACCATTTCATCCAGGGAAGGAGTAATTAATCCGCTTAGTCCAATGACATCTGCCTTTTCATCAATAGCCGCCTGGATAATCTTTTCAGCGGGAACCATTACTCCCAAATCTACGATTTCGTAATTGTTGCAGCTGAGTACAACGGAAACAATATTTTTCCCGATATCATGTACATCTCCTTTTACGGTTGCCATGATCACTTTTCCGGCAGAACTCGACTTACCGTCTTTTTCTTCATCAATAAACGGAAGAAGGTAAGCAACGGCTTTTTTCATTACACGGGCAGACTTCACTACCTGCGGCAGGAACATTTTCCCGCTTCCGAAAAGATCTCCAACGATGTTCATACCATCCATCAAAGGCCCTTCAATAACCATGATCGGTCTTGGAAACTGATGGCGGCACTCTTCCACGTCTTCGTCAATGAAATCAACAATTCCTTTTACCAAAGCATGCGCAAGACGCTCGTTTACTGGAAGATTTCTCCATTCCTGGGAAACTTCTTTTTTCTTTTCTTCTCCTTTGAAACTTTCGGCAAAATCCAGCAAACGTTCTGTAGCATCTTCTCTTCTGTTTAATAAAACATCTTCAACATGCTCCAGCAATTGCTTGTCAATGTCGTCATAAACTTCCAGCATGGATGGGTTCACGATTCCCATATCCATTCCTTCCTTGATTGCGTGATACAAAAAAGCAGAATGCATGGCTTCACGTACCGGGTTGTTTCCGCGGAAAGAGAAAGAAACGTTCGAAACTCCACCTGAAACATGTGCTCCCGGCAGGTTTGTACGAATCCATTTGGTTGCCCGGAAGAAATCCAAAGCATTGTTATTGTGTTCTTCCATTCCGGTTGCTACCGGGAAGATATTCGGGTCGAAAATAATGTCTTCGGGAGCAAATTTGACCACGTCTACCAAAATCCGGTAAGAGCGCTCACAAATCTCGATACGCCGTTCGAAGCTGTCTGCCTGACCTTTTTCATCGAAAGCCATCACAACCGTTGCAGCACCGTATCGCCTGATCAGTTTTGCCTGGTGGATGAAATTTTCTTCCCCTTCTTTCAGTGAAATGGAGTTTACAATTCCTTTTCCCTGGATACATTGCAAACCGGCTTCTATAATTTCCCATTTGGAACTATCCACCATGATCGGAACGCTTGAAATATCCGGTTCAGCAGCAATGAGATTTAAGAATTTTACCATGGCTTCTTTTCCATCGATCATTCCTTCATCCATGTTGATGTCGATCACCTGCGCACCACCTTCTACTTGTTCGCGTGCAACGGACAAAGCCGCCTCGTAATCGTTTTCCTTGATCATTCGAAGGAAAGCACGTGATCCGGTTACATTGGTACGTTCCCCAATGTTTGTGAAGTTACTTTCAGGTGTGATGGTGATGGCTTCTAAGCCCGATAAGCGTAAATAATTCATGCGTTTGCTGTTTCGCTGATTTTTCGTGGTGAATATTTGGCTGCAATTTCAGCCATTTTGCGAATATGGTCAGGAGTTGTTCCGCAACAACCTCCAATAATATTGATCAATCCTTCCTGCAGGAATTCTTCGATTTGAGCACCCATCATTTCCGGTGTTTCATCGTATTGTCCGAATTCATTCGGTAAACCGGCATTCGGATGTGCGCTGATCGCAAACGGTGCCTGATTGGAAAGTACCTGTAAGTAAGGCCTCATGGCATCTGCTCCCAAAGCACAATTCAAACCGATGCTTAAAAGCGGCATGTGAGAAACGGAAACCAGAAATGCTTCCGTGGTTTGTCCGGTTAAAGTTCTTCCGCTCTGGTCGGTAATGGTTCCCGAGATCATGATTGGAATCTGGATCCCCCGTTCTTCGCTCAATTCATCAATGGCAAACATAGCAGCTTTGGAATTCAATGTATCTGTGATGGTTTCAACCAATAAGAAATCTGCGCCACCATCCATTAATCCGGTTGCCTGCTCTTTAAATGCAACTACCAGTTCATTGAAAGTAATTGCTCTGAACCCAGGATCGTTGACGTCCGGAGACATGGATGCCAATTTGGTTGTTGGTCCCATGGAACCTGCTACAAAACGCGGTTTATCCGGATTTTTGGCCGTAAACTCATCACATACTTCACGAGCTATTTTTGCCCCGTGGTAGTTGATGTCGTAAACGGCATGTTCCAAATGATAATCTGCCTGGGCAACAGTTGTTCCACCAAAAGTATTGGTTTCCAAAATGTCTGCCCCTGCTTCTAAATACTGTGCGTGGATTTCTTTGATGACATCAGGCCGTGTTAAGACCAATAAATCGTTATCTCCTTTCAATTTGTGCGGGTGGTCCTCAAACCAGCCTTTGCGGAAGTCTTCTTCCTCCAGGTTATAACGTTGAATCATGGTTCCCATAGCTCCGTCGAGGATGAGAATGCGTTCGTTTAGTAATTGCTTGATGTTTTTCATAGCTGTCTTATTGCTTTGCAAACTATGAAGTAGGGGAAGTAGTAAAAAAGACTACTGTTCACTTATCTTTTCCCAACAGAGCCGGGATCGGATTTGGCACCTTTTCGCTTTAAAACGGCAGGTTGCCAAGGTTTCACAGGGCCAGTCCCTCCACCTTTCTTCATAAGTTATCTCAAAGATCTGGGGCAAAGATACGCAGTAGATTTGATTTTGAAAAGGAATTGGATGAAATGAATATAAATTTGGTAGGGACGCGATGCGTCGCGTCCGTACAATTTTTATTTTCAGAATTCATTTAAAAATTGAATTTCATATTCCGGTCATCCAGTACGGCAAAGGAAATCTTCCCGGTCCATCTTGGTGTAATGTTATTCCCATCTGAGAAAACGCCGTAAATACCGATTCGAAGCCTTCTTTTTGAAAACTTGAAGTTGCGTTCTATTCCTGCCAGGACCTCATAATGCTTCCAGTTATATTCGGCTACATACAACGCACCAAAGCCAAAAACCAACCCAATTCCGGTTTTCTTCATAAAAGGGATTTTATTCATGATGGACCCGTTATCGTGATGGATGAAGTGCGCTTCGATGTAATAATCCCGGGAAGGAAGAGAAGAATCCTGGTCCTGGAAAGAATATAAAGGATTGGAGAACCAAAGCGGATCACTGCGGCGCTGGTATTTAAAGTCCGCATCCTTCAGGCTTTTTGAGCTCAGGAACTTTCCGGATTTAACATGATAAGAAGAAGTTCCAAAAGTTCCCAATTGAAAGTTCTGATAAATTCCCAGTAATCCGTATTCGTGGTTTACATCGCTTCCGAATAGTTTAGGAATTCCGCGCTCGTAAGAAGCATAAACGGTTGGCCATTTGGAACCCAGAACAACTTTCCGATGAGGTTCGCGCATGTATTTCTGTCCGGGAGTATAACTAACGGTCATTGATCCGATGAATGCCTGGTAGCCCTGGAATGGTTTAAAATCGTCATTGGGAAAAACGCTGTCCAGGAATCCCATTTTTTTGTAGCCGTTAATAGACCGGCGCTCGGTAAATTCAAAATCAACATCCACATACAAACCGTTGATGTATTCCTGGGTCTGACCGATGGTTAGCGATGTAGCTTCAATAAAATTACTCCGCTTATAAATCTGGGTGATTGCATCGTAGGAAACCACGGCATCGAAATCATGATCGAAACCGCCCCTGAGCCGGGCCTGCCTGAATGGATCATAAAGCCAATTCCCATTGATGTTTCCCTTGATGTCATGATTCAGGAATCCATAGGAAATCTCTGTGTTGATATCCAGGGTCCGCTGGTCGTCCCATTTTTTGAAGAAACTGAAACCCGGTGCAACACGCGGACCGGCAGGATACAAAGGTCTCGCCATTGCTGCCAGTGAACTGATCGACCATTGTGTTCTTTTCAAACGATTCCGGTGTTCGACTCCAAACCAAAGCACTTTCAGGAAAGTAACTTTGTTAAAGACTTTATCAATCGAATCGAGGTATTCTTTCCGGTTCATCGCATCGTGAATACTGTCCCTGACAAGAATGAAGCGCTGTTCTTCCGGAGTTAAAGCAATTGCGCGCTGCCCGTTCCAAAATGCGGTGTCCTGTTCATATGCTTTCTCCGTTGTGACTGCCAGTTCATTGTTGAAAAACTTCGGAGAGAAATTCGGCTGGAAATTGTAATTCGAGAATTGGGCAACCGTCTTGCAGGTCGAAGTTTCATTTTTGTATTTCACTCCATAATCCAGGGTCTGTTCTTTCAGAACGCACATAGAATCTCCGGGAAGATCAAATTCCTGGTGGATGGAAAAGTAATCGTAAACGAAAAGGTTTCCCTTTTCCATGGTCAGGTCCAGTTTCTGGATCAGCCAAAGCGAATCAATCACGTAAATATATCCCGAGAGAGTAGAAGTGGAACTCATGCGCGGAATGATTTTGATCTTATTAATCTTTCTGCCGTTCTCTTCGTACTGTGCTTCCAGTTTGTAACGATAGGACAAAATTCCAGGTGTGGAAACAGGACTCATGACGGGTGTGCTGTGCAGGTCTTCCAAATGAAGCAGATTCTGGAAAAAGTTGAAATTGGATTTAACCGTTGTGGTGTAATAAAGATTTTGTTCCTGTCCGCGCAATTCATAAGCATTCCGGATTTCTTTTACTTTGTTGGGCGGAGAATAATTGCGTGTAAGCTGGATTTCTGCAATGTTCATGTTTCCGGCCAGCTTTTCCATTTTCTGTTTTTCCAGTTCAAAAGGATCTGTTTCGGGCTTATCGGGTTTATCCGATTCTTTTTCTTTTCGAGTGATAGATTCCGTGGCTTTGATATAGACATCTGTTGAATGCGCACGTTCCCATTGATTGATCTGGTCGCGTTTTTTTACAACCTTCAGCATGATGTCCCGCCCGGGATTACTGCGTTTTGTAGTAATTTCAATATCGTCCAGTTCTTTGATTTTAATGGGGAAGAGCTGAATGTCTTTTACAGCGCTTTTATTGGAAATAACCACATATGTTTCACGTTCCTGGTAACCTGTGGCGTTGACAACCAGGAAGTATTCGCCGTCGTAAAGCTGGATGGAGTATTTTCCGTTTTCGTCTGTTTGAGTCCGCAGGTCTGTATTGTTCTTCACATACACATTTGCGAAAGGAATGGGAAGCTTTTTTTCATCCAGCACAGTACCGCTCAGATTCCATTGCGAAAAGGAAAATGCAGGTATGCAGATAAAATAGAGTAGGTAAAAACCCTTCAAAAGCTTCATTTAACCCGAAATGTTTTGGTGAAACGAAAATAAGGAGATTTAAGTGCTAATGATCTGAAAATTAGTTAAAAACTCAAACCTTTGGGATGAACGGTTATTTCTGCTTTTTCTCATTCAAAAAAGCCTGGTGTTTTTCCATGCGCTTTCTCATAAATCTTCTCAGGAAATAAGTTCCCAATGCCATGAAAGCAAAAGCATAGTAAACTGCCCAGCTGCTGAAACTTTCTTTCAGGCACATAACTGTTACCAGGATGATGATGATAATTCCCACCGCCAGCCAAAACAGCTCCATAATGCGATTGTATAGTTTCATGTTTGCTTACTTTTTAATTGAAATACGACCCTGAGGCTCCAAAAATTCATAATACGAGAAATCCTGCTTAGCGCGAATCCCTTTTCCGTAAATGAGTTCTGTGGGACTTTTGATCATGACCATTTTGTCTGTAAAGATAAGACTATCTTTTTGATCCCAGTAGAGTGCCTCTGTGTACATGGTTTGTTTTCGGGCCGGATTATGTAACTGAACAGAGTCCAGGACACGCATCCTTCCCTTTGTTTCATTGATCTCACCGTAAAGTCCGGTTAAAATAGATTCCGGTTTTCCATTATCGTCAAAAAATTCTACTTTGATTCCTTCTTTGAATTTTGTTACCTGCTCCGGTTTGGAATAGGCTTCCGCCAAACGGGCATAAAGCCTGAATTGAGGAAAGCCGCCTTCTGTTTGAAGGACGTACAATTCCTCTGTTTTTTGCTCGGGATCCGTTGATTTGAAAGTAATCTGCTTGATCTGGTCCAGATCATTGACACAGGAACCAAACATCATTGTGCATGCGATGCAAAAAGGAAATACTATTTGCCCCAGCTTCATTTAATCCAGTTTATACTTTTTGAACCATTTCTCGTAAGAAGAAGGTGCAACGATGATTCCGAATTGGATCGAATAAAAAGTTTCTTTCAGATCGGCAGCATTTCCTGTGGAATTAGAACCATACTGGAAACTCACATTCAGAGAGGAATTTGTTTTCTGACTTAAGAAAGGGAATCCAAATCCGACAGTAGCGCTGGCAGTTTTCAATTGTCTTCCGTTCATCATATTGGGAAGCAAACCGTATTGACCTCCGATGCGGTATTTGATCTTTCCGAAGTATTTAATTCCTTTGATCTTTTTAGTCACATCAATATTCGGAATGTATTGCAACCCTACTTTGGAAACAAATGTATTCGAGAATACGGAAGCGGTTGTATGTCCGTCAAATTTTTCGGAATAGTTTTTCCACTGCATCAGGTCCACTTCTGCGAATACTCCTATCTGGTATTTCGTACGGTCAGAAGTTTTGGTATCAGGAGCAAAGGTATAACCCACGCCCAACGTCTGTTTACTCGGGAAAACGATCTTCCCTTTGCTGTTATCGATGTAACTGATTGTATCAACGTATGAAAGCTGGTTATTTACATCAACTGCATAAAACAAAGAGTAATCCAGGAATGAATTAATGGAAATTTTTGGCGTATAAACCGCAGAGATCAACAACTGTTTGCGCTTGTCAATATCCAGGAAACGCTGATAGCTTGCTCCAAAAGAATAATGCAGTGATTTCAAACGGTAAGTAGTTAAGTCAACACCTCCTGAAGCACCGCTTGCATCAAAAACACTGCTTCTTTGGTTGGTTACCGACCCAAATAAATATCCGAGATTAAACCCGATGCTTAAGTAAGATTTTTCATTTTTAATGATCGAATAAGCCAAACCTACAAAGAGTAAGTTGGTAGATCCGTAGCCTTTATAGTTGAAAGTTGTTGAATCATCATAAGCATAAGAACGCTGGCTCAAATCGTAACCTTTACGGGAGAATGGTTTTAAACCCAAACCAATACCAAAGTATTTTCCAATCGGAATAGCCATGGTGAAATTCGAAATTCCGGTAGTTTTCCCGGAAAATGATCCCATATTGCCGGTGTAAGTTGAGAATTTAGTGGCAACTCCTACGGAAAACAAGGGTTGTCCGAATGACATTAAAGAGTAACTGGAAGGATTGTAAGTATTAATCAATGTTGAATCGATAACAATTCCGCTAATATTTCCCAAAGCTCCGTATTGTGCCTCCGGAAGTCCGCCTTCTTCACCAATTCCGGTAGTAGTATAGGGTGATGATGAAGTGGTTTGTGCCCACATTGTGAAACACGAAATAGTACTAAATACTAGAAGAATGAAATGTTTGGGCATGTAAGAGTGCTATTAATAATCCTTTTAAGGTCAAATTCTCGTCGGCAAAGATGCCATATTTATTACCTAATTCAAAATATTGACTATCGCCCCCCGTGAGAAAAATTGTTAATTCGGGGTAAAGTCTTCGATATTCTTCGATAAAACCCACCATTTCCAAATGCATACCGTTCATCACACCGCTCCGCATGGCGTCAAGTGTGTTTTTTCCAAGAAACGGACCCTGGATCCGGTCTTCGATCAGGGGTAATTTTCCGGTGAACTGGTGCATCGAGCGGTACCGTAATTCTATTCCCGGGGAAATACTTCCGCCTTCATAAATTTGGGGATAACGAACAAAATCATATTTGATACAGGTTCCAACATCAATCACTAACGCATTTTTCTCCGAAATATTGGCTGCGGCGATGGCATTTGCCAATCGATCAATTCCGAGTGTTTGCGGAGATTCGTAATTATTAGTGAGTGGAACGGGCAGGGAATTGCTGAACAGCATGGAGTTCGGGAGAAGTCCTTTGATCCATTTGGTGTTCTTGTCTGAGCGCACCGAGCTGATAATTCCGCGTAAATTTTTATGCTTTATCAGGAAGGACTTGAGCTTATCAAGCTGATCATTCGAGAAAGCATGAACTTCCTGGATGCTAGAATCTTGGAACAAGGCAACCTTGATACGGGTATTTCCGGCATCAACAACAATTGATTTAATTCCTTGCTCCATCAGCAACAAAGATAGAATTGATTTGTAAAAAAAATCACTTTTTTTTAGGAGTAATGGATTCTATTACTATCTTTGCCCCCACAATTAAGGATGGTGATGTAGCTCAGTCGGTAGAGCAAAGGACTGAAAATCCTTGTGTCGGGGGTTCGATTCCCTCCATCACCACGAAAAGAAAGCCTTGGCAGTTTTGCTAAGGCTTTCTTTTTGTTCTTCATTCTCATTCTGCTTCTCATTCCTTGTAGCTCTTTCTTTTTGAAAGTGAAAATGAGAACGAGAATGAGAGAAAATCCCGGTTCGAAGTACGATTTGAAGTCTCCCTCTTTGGAGAGGGATTAAGGGAGAGGATAAAACACAATCTTCCGCAACCACCAATTTCATTCGCTTTCCTAAAATTTACAGCGGTTCGATTCCGGTTTGCTCGAAACGTGTCTTATTTCATATTTTTTTGGTAGTATTGAATGTTAAAAAAATCGCTATCACATGATTGACGGAATACACCCTAAACTAAATTCAGAATTTATTAGAGAGATCAATATGGTTAATGATGAACCATTCGTTTCAATGGGACTGATCTCTTTTAATGATGTTTTGAAAGGGCATTACCTTATAGCTGATTATTTTATGTCAGAAGGAGAAGAAGTTGTATTTGGGGTAAAAGATTTTAATATTTTGGGATCAGCTTTAGGGCGTCAAGTAACTGGTTTTGGCACTTTTCAAAAATGGAACAAACCTGAAGAAATATGTGCAACACTGTTTTATGGACTTGTTAAAAACCATGCTTTTCACGATGCAAATAAACGAACAGCATTATTGATATTATTGTATCAAATTGATAGATATGGTAGGACTATCAAAGCTAAACAAATAGAATTTGAAGATTTAGCTGTAAATGTTGCTAAAAACAATCTTGATTACTACGAAAAATATAAATCATTTAAGGATAAAGAGGATGGAAATATTTTGTTTATAGCAGATTTTATAAAGAGAAGAACACGTATCATTGATAAAAAGTCTTACGTTGTAACTTTTCAAGAATTGAATAGACTTTTGAAAAGACATGGTTGTTACATTGAGGATGCATCAGGTAATTATGCAAACGTATTTAAAATTGAAAAAAACAAGGGGATTTTTGGTAATAAATCAAAACCTAAAAAAGTTTTGCAAATTGGTTTTCCAGGTTGGAAAAAACAAGTTAATGGAAAGGCTTTAAAAGAGCTGTTAAAGGCTACGAACTTAACCGAAGAAAATGGAGTCGATTCACACGTTTTTTTTCGTGAAGCAGAGCCGTTAGGTGCACTTATTGATCAATACAGCGGCCCATTGAAACGTTTAAAAGACAGGTAATGCTAAGTATTACAAAAATTTAATTAAACACTATAAAGAAGAACAAATGTGCTTCTTGTTTTTATTTATTCAATATGAAAGAATTTGAATTCGACCCAACTTTTGAAAATTTATTTTTAAGTTTTGGCTGTATTCAATGCTCAGAACGTCAGCAAATTGAATTATATATTCCTGCTCAAGAAGACATTTTAGAAATGGATGAAACAACCATTCTCACATCTGAAGGAGTGATGTTTTGCAAATGTGGAAAAGAGTATTATTGCAAAATTTTCGTCACACCTCTTCGAGGTTATGGACATATAGATGGAATCACAGAAGGTTATCGGATTACCAAATTGGAAACGGATGGTAATTTCAATGAAGAGGAATATGAAGCACTTATTGATGACCAATATGATGCAATAGTAGATAACAGCGAATTTTACCACACTTTCTGTGCAGAAATTCGAAATTTAAAGGAACTTAATTCTATAAATCTCCCGAATAATCGTGTTGATAGAACTTTGAGACGCCAGATTTATATAGGTATAATTTCTTCTATGGAAACTTATCTTTCAGATGCATTCATTAATACTACATTAAATTCAGATCTATTCCTTAAGAGATTTGTTTCCACTTTTAAAGATTTTAAAAATGAAACTGTTCCTATGAATAGATTATATGAAGAATTTGAAACAATCAAACTCAAATGTAGACATGTAATGTTAGAAATCATCTTTCACAATTTGGGGAAAGTAAAAGGAATGTATCGTGACACTTTAGGAGTTGATTTCGGAAATATAGCTGTACCTTCTAAAGCCGTCACAAAACGTCATGATTTAGTTCACCGTAACGGTTGGACTAAAGAAAAAGATCAAGTAATGATTGACAGTGATATAATTAATGCTCTAATAATAGACATTCAGACTTTTATTGATAAAATCGAAAATCAAGTTAAGAAATTGTGAGAATCACCATTTCCATTCAGTCCCGACCATCCTCAAACGAAAAGCTTTGGATAATTTCCGGAGCTTTTTTATTCCCATGTCTACCTGATACAGTCAACACCTGAAAAGCATCTCTAAGTTTCTAGTACTTGGAAAGCTTTCTGAATCACAACAATCATTCGATTCGGTAGTTAACTCAATAACTGGCCCTGATTAGATTTTGTGTCCAACTAAAAGAGAAATAATCTCGTTCATTTAAACAGTTGTAGTATTAATACCTAAAACAATCACCATGAAAAAAATTCTATTTACCATTTTCACTTGCGGATTCCTTTTCGTTTCGCAGGCACAAAACGTTAGTATTCCGGATGCTAACTTTAAAAATTATTTATTAAATCATCCCGGGATTAACACCAATTCTGATAATGAGATCCAGGTAACGGAAGCATTGAGCTTTACGGACAGTATTATGTGCCCGGGACTGCAAATCTATGATTTAACTGGTATTGAGGCCTTTGAGAACATTGTGTTTTTGTCGTGCGTTAACAATCAGCTGGAAGGATTGGATGTATCGCATAATACCGCTTTGGAAAGTTTGATCTGCGCCTGGAACAATATTGCCTCCCTGGATGTTTCAGCGAATACGAACCTGCGTAATCTCCGCTGCTCACTAAATCCAATTCAAAGTCTTGATGTTAGCAATAATCCGGACCTGGAATATTTGTATTGCGAAAGCAATGGTTTGAGTGCTTTGGATGTCAGCCAAAATCCGGATTTAATTGAATTATTCTGTACAAGTAATTCTATTCAGACCTTGAATTTAAGCGCTCATTCTTTGCTTAAAAGATTGGATTGTTCCTCAAATCCGTTGAATCAATTGGTTTTCGCCCCAAACAATGCGTTGGAATACATCATGTGTAATGGTAACCAATTGTCAACTATCAGTTTGGAGAATTGCCCGGCCCTGGTAGAATTTCGTGGGGTGAATGGATCTTATACCCAACTTGATTTATCCAACTGCCCGAATTTGAAGCGATTTGATTGTCCGTTCACCCAATTAACAAGTCTTGATTTTTCTAATAATCCCTTACTGGAAGTTGTGTATTGTTTTTCGAGTCAGCTTACATCTTTGAATATTGCTAACGGAAACAATCCCAACCTGCAATTGCTGTGGGTTTCTAACAATCATTTGACATGTATCCAGGTGGATGATGCCGCATATGCTGCAGCCAATTGGATCGGAAATGATTTCGCATTTGACGCAGGAGTATCTTTTGACGAGCATTGTGTGCTTGGTTTAAGTGGACTGGAAAAGCCAATGATTGCGTTTTACCCGAATCCGGCTATAAGCTTCGTAAATATCCGCGCTGAAGAAAAAACGAGTTATAAATTAGTTTCCGTAGACGGAACTACAATCTCCTCGGGTGAGTTCTCGGTTGGAGATAACGTAGTAAATACGGCATCTTTACCAGCAGGAGTTTACTTTTTTGATTGCGTGGGTGTAAATGCAGGAAGATTCATTCAAAAACTCCAGAAAACGGAATAAGAACTGTATAAGAGAATACTTGAAATGAATGGTGTTTCCCTATCGGTTCCATTTGCGTCCGCTCTTATCCACACCCACGAAAATAAGAAGGTTATCCATACGGATGGCCTTTTTCACTTTGTGCGAATAAAAAATCCCCAAAGCAATCTCCGGGGATATAATAAGTTGTGGGAGCCTGAGCTCAACGAAAATGATTCGTTATCATCGTCAGAAAAGCTTCGTCACTCATTCTGTTGGAGGTGCTTTCGGCAGCCACTGCATGTTTATATTGCGGAGTGTCGGAAAGAAAGTGAATGAATTGTTCCTGGGCCTGGCCAGTACCTGTAACATGAATTTCATCAATATTGACCATTTTCGCGGCAATTTCTTTGAAAAACTTATTTGTGAGTGCCTGTTCCTGGTTGTTTTCGGCATTTTCATTGGTGTTTCTATCGGCACCCGGGTTGTCGACCCTTCCAAGGATTACAAATTCAGTATTATTTTCATCTTTGCGACCTGTGATCGTTGCGTGATGGGCATCCATCCACACCCCAAATTGTTTTTTGTGTTTTTCTGACATATCATTTTTCTTAAAGATAGACGAATGGAATGGTGATCCGCAGTTTTTTGGGATAGATTGTGAGGATCTTGTTGAAGGATTATTTGATTAAAAATAGTACGAGTTCGACTTTATATTTCGTTTTTGCTCTGAGATTCCAAAAATTTTTCACTACTTGCAGTCAATGAGTAGACAAGGTTACAAATTGGCACTTCAGGCCGGGAATTCTCTTCACGTTCACAAAACAAAGGAAGAAGCTGAGAAGTATTACTTTTCCTATCGCGACAAAGCACTGAAAAGTATATTGAAACTGGTGAAAAAGTATCCTGAATACCAACTTGATTTTTCTCCTGAAAGTCTAAAGCGCATGGAAAAACTCTATTTCGATTTACTTGAAAAAAATGGATATTCAACTTATAAATTACTGGGGCTAACGTTCAAACGAATGGAGCAGCTTCTGGCAATTTACTACGGAGAAGTATTTGTAAAAAACACTAGTTTTAGTTGGGTTACACAGCCGTTTGGGTTTGTTGAGAATAAATACGAACTGGCAATTCAATCAGAAAACAAAGGATTGACAATAACCTGTTCATCATTTTCCAATCATTTTAAAACTCCGGACAATATAAGGAAACAATACCTTTACAGGGAATATATGAAGTATTCAAAATTTGCTTAGAACCTATGATAAATTCATCCGACTCTGAGAACCAAATCCACTTAGTTACCAATTTTCAGGACCTGGTTTCTAAACCTCTTAGGGGAGAACTAAATGCGGTTTGCTGGAAGCGTAAACTTACCGGTGATTTTTCCGAGATCGTAAATAAGATAGCATTTACAGGAAATATGACTGTTGTTGAACCGGATGAACTACTGGCGCTTGAGTTGAGTGAAGATGGAAAATTGGCCCGGGAAATCCTGATGAATGATTTGAAGTTACTCGAAGCACATGGTGCATCGCCGATTCTCAATGTGATCCGGAATTATGAAACGGATGACGATGATTTCTTTTTTCCGACGGATGTTTATTCTTTTCATGTGGATCGTTCTCCGATCCCGGTCGATACTTTTTTGTGCACCTATTATGGTGATTCAAGTGAAATATTACCCAATTCGGAGGCCGAACAAAAAGTCCTTATCCCGGAAATTCGCAAAGAGCTGCGGAGTTTGTATTCGGGGCCCGATGAAGGATTTGAAGCCTTCTTGAGCGAATACTTCTTCGACCTGCATTACCAGCCAAAACCAAACGCAAAGCCGATCAATTTAGGCATCGGACATTTGTGGCGATTGGCAACCGATCACCCGGAAAACCAAAGTCTTCCCTGTATTCACCGTGCACCCGTTGAAAAATCCGGAAAGCTCAGATTGCTGCTGATCTGTTAAAATAAGAGTGAATTTAACAGGCGAAATCTTTATTCGCAAACATAATGCTGAGAAGGATTGTGATGGATGCCGCACCGATAAAGAAAACGATCAGCGCTCCAATTCTTCGGGAGTTGATTCTTCCAGCTCTGAAGAGCAGGTATCCGATCAGGAGATTCGACAGGCCCCAAATTGCATTAGTCAGCGGCGAAGAAAGTCCTATTCCCGGATCATCCGCAAATGGAGTAGGGAAGGGATCTCCCGAAATTCCGTTTACAAGATGCGGGATCGCATTCGCCAGGAAGAAACCGGCGAAAAAAGCTGAGACGTAATGGTACCAGCGGTATTTTGGTGTGATTGTCCAATTTTCCATAGTGAGCTATTGTAATTTATTAATGAATATACGAATTGTCCGGATCCAACGGCGAGCGGTAATTTGAGCGTTTTGAGACTAGAAACCACCCAAATAGAAGAATGATCACCGAAGCGCCAAGAAACAAATAATTTTCATTGTCCGGATTAAATGAACGCTGACGTACAAAATGCAATTTTAGCAAGTGGTGGTCGAGGAGTCCCTCCACGAGATTGAAAAGTCCCCAACCAAGCAGCAATCCGCCGGATAATAAGGTGCCTGATCTGTTCAGGTCTCTTCGGAACATCAGTTTCCACATCAGGATGATCCCAATCAGAACAACAGCCCAGCAAAAGAAGTGGAAAATACCGTCCCAAAACATGTTCACACTTTTACCCACCACGGAATCTGTGGAGATTTTGTTGGAAAGCATTTCGTGCCATTGCAGGATTTGATGAAGTGAAATGCCGTCTATAAAACCGCCCATACCAATTCCCAATACCATGGATGCCGTGGTCAGCGGAATAGGGTTCAGGGTTTTATAGGAAGGACTTTGAAGCGTGTACCTTTGGTATTTTTTCATGGATAACCAGCTTAACAGCCAGACAAGTAAACCCAATACGAAAAAAGCAGAAAGCATAACTGCCAGGTTTGGGTAAAAAGTACTGTCGAAAATTGCCTGCTGTAAAGGTTTGTTGCAATTGATGCATGCGATTGAATCAGTGGCATAAAACATCGAAATTAACAAACAGATTTTTTTCATAGAATAGTATTATTTAATAACTAAATTAGCTGATTCGGCTTTCAGCTGTTTATATTGTTTGGAGAGAATTTTACATAATTTCCACATGCCGCAAACAGCAATTAATGACTGATTTTGAGCGAAAGTGCTTGAGGTTTTAAGCATTTGCAGAATCCCCCGATTATTCCTAAGTTCATCAGAAAATGAATCGCTATGAAATTTTGGAGTATCTCTATTATTCTTATCGCATTGAGTGCCTGTAATTCTCCCGATCCGGCAAAAACCGTTTCCATCGAAACAGTCGACGAGATTAAAAAGGAAGATGCAGTAGAATATGCCGCCAAAGAACAGCAGGTCGGAAACTTTGTGCTTCCCAATGAAGTGGTGGTACTGAGTTTCAAAACCAAGAAGAAGAAACAAGTATTCCTGTGTCGGGACAAAGACTATCACTACCTGGTGTATCGTTTCGGGACCAAATCTAACCTGGAATTGCAGTTTCCTGAAAAATTGAATGAATCCAGCTTCCAAAAATTCGAACATTCGTCTTATTTCCGGGGCGGCGGCATAGAAAACCTTGCTATGAACTTGGATTATTTGTCGTTTACCAACAGCGGTTACCGATACGTGATCTATAAAACCTACGCCTCAGAATCAGTGGGAAACGAAGACGAGATTGGAATCCGTGTCATTCATTTGAACACCAATAAGGAAACCAAAATTGAAGGCGATTTCAATACCTTCGAAGGCGGCTTCCCCGAAGAAGTGATGGAAAAAGTCTCTCATAGCGAAATGCTTTATGATTAGATAGTGCCGCCAACCCTCCCGATTATTAACTCAAAAATGTAATTCCGCCATATTACGTCCGGGTGTTTTTGGTGATTCTTAACGAAGCCTTCATTACTGCTTAACTCTGATCCCAGCCCCTTATTCTACCTTTGCAGAAACAAACTCTCAAAGAGAAATCATGAAGGAAAATAAATTCAAACTAATGGCTTTTGTAGATCGCACTTTTTGGCTTTGGTTAGTGCTTGGCTCAGCGATTATTTATTTCCGGTTTCGGTGAAAAATATGCCCAAGATCTGCCGGAACTTTTAATTCGCAATTACTTAAGCAGTTTCCCCAGCGTCAGCTCAAACATCAGTTTGTACGAATAAGCATAAGTCTTCATACCATGCGCTGCATCTCCCATCAATCCGTTGCGCGATACATTCGGAGTCGTGAAATCTACATTGTAATCCGTGATTTTGGGCAGAGAGAAACCGAATTCAAAAGCCAGTGCAAATCGTTTTCCATTTTTTAAAGTATAGTGTCCGCCAATCGAAGTCACCATGCGGTCATATTGTGAAGCCCGGATGGTTTGACGAGAGAAATCGAATACCTGGTATTTGTTATAGTTGAAATCCGTATGCCCGCCGAATTGCATGTTCAGACGGTCTGAAAGTTTAAAATCGAGCCCAACCCCGATATTCGTGACAGGTTTGTAAGCTTCCCCGTAAGAAAGGAAGGCCTGTCCACCGAATAAAGATGTAATCAATGAGTCGTCAATGATTGCAGGATAATGTTCCGTTTCTTCTTTTGCATTGTGAATCAGGTAATATTTCTGTGCCAGGAAAGTTTCTGCATTCACGTGCAGCCAGCATTTTGACCAAAGCTGCGTGCTGATTCCATAACTGAAAGAAGTGGTTGTTTTGTGCTGCACCTTATTCTTGCGTGTTCTGGAAATCACTGCAAAATCGAAAGGTAGAATATCGTTCATATTCAAAGTAGAGAACTCGCGGTAGAAATTCCCTTTCCCGATGACATTGATAGAAGGAAGAGTTACAGCCAATCCAAAACGGAATTTCGGGTAGTGCACCAATACGGATGGTTTGAAAATCGCCTTCACACTCCAGTAATTGAAAGACATTGTAGAGGCAAGACGCGTTATTTGCGACGATGAGGTATCCGGAGGAAGGACTGTGATCGAATAATTGTTGTAATACTTGGTAGTTTTGTAAGCGCCCATGTGTGAAAGTCCAAACGACAAATGCGGATTCGCATCATAGGAAATACTCAAGCCGGCCCAGTATTCACCTGTGTGGATCTCATAAGCATACGAAGAAACAAAAGTTTCATTTCCCGGTAATTCCAAGACATCATATTGTCCGGAATTATAGAGGTCAAGCTTGTTATTGTAGACATTCCTTGAAATTACATGGTAACCTGCCCGCCATTTCGGATGTTTTCGGAAAACAAAAATTCCCGCCATCATATTGGGAATTGCCGCATAATCGGTGCTTTCCAGTTGCTGATTCGGACCTAAAGCATTTTTCTGTTTGAATGTACGGTATTGGTAAGCGTTGATAGAGAATGAAAGACTTGGAGTCTGGACCAGCGACATAGCTGCTGCATTGTAAAAAACCATCGAATGATCGTCCTGTCCGCTCACTACTGCACCGCCCAAAGCCGTCGCCTTAATCCCAAACTGGTCCGTCCAGTAATGAAAATCCTGGGCTGACGACCGGAAAGCTAAGAGGCTAAAAAACAAAAAGAATAGAATGTTTTTCAAGATCATGCACTAAAAATACAAAATCCTCCAATTCCTCACTCTTCATTCTTTGCGATTGAAAACGGCTATGGAAGATCCTTTTTAATTTCCTCTATAATTTTCCCCAGAGTTAATTCGAGCATCAGGCGGAAGGAGAATGCCTGTGTTTTCACCCCAACGCCCCGGTCGCCCATTAAGCCGTTCCGTTCTGCATTGGGAGTTGTGAAGTCGATGACATAATCCGTTGTTTTGGGAAGTGCGAAACCACATTCAAGAACCAGGGCAGCACGTTTTCCTCCTTTTAAGTCGAGATTACCGCCTAATGCAAAGACCAAACGACTGTATTGAGAAGATTGAATGTGCTGTTGAGTGAAGAGGTAAAGCGGGTTTCGGTTGTAGTTGAAATCCGTATGTCCGCCAAATTGAAAAGAAGCTCGTTTGTTAACCTGGACATCAATCCCGATCCCGATATTCGTTACGGATCTTGCGCTTTGTCCATAAGCCAGGAATTTTTGACCGCCAAATAAGGTTTCAATGGTTGAATCAGGGATAAATTCCGGGTAGCGTTCCGCAGTTGTCGGATCGTCGTGGATCAGGTAATATTTCTGCTGCAGGAATGTTTCTGCAGTAACGTTCAACCAAACCTTTTTACTCAATTTCAAAGCAATCCCCAAGCTGAACGAAGCCGGATCTTTTATTTTTACTTTGTTCCTGGTAGATTTGGAAGCAATAGAGATATCAAACGGCAGCAACCCGTCACCGTCCAGGTTGAGGGTAGAGAATTCCCGCAGGAAAGTACCTCTTCCAACAATGTTGAAGGTAGGAAGTGTGGCTGCAAAACCAATTCTGAATTTCTGATAATGAAACAGGACGGAAGGTTTGAACATGGCTCTTACATCCCAATAATTAAAGGACATACTGGAAGAAAAACGCGTGTCCTGGGAAGAAGAAGTATCCTGCGGAAGAACGGTAATCGAATAATCGTTGTAATACCGCACGCCTTTGAATCCGCCCATGTGGGTTAAACCCACGGATACATTGTCATTGATATCATAAGAAATTCCAAAACCTACCCAATATTCGATGTTGCGGATTTCCTGGGCATACTTGGAAAGGAACTTCTCTTCACCCGGAGCACTGATTGCATCGTATTTCGCGGAATGGAAAGAATTGAGTTTGCTGTTGTGTACATTTTTCGACATGAGCATATATCCCACATGCCATTTCGGAAATCTTTTCGGGATCGTGACTCCTGCCACCATATTCGGTACTACTGAAAATTCGGTGCTTTGAAGGTCCTGATCCGGTCCCAGGGAATTCTGCTGTTTGAATTTCCGGATCTGGTAGGCATTTAACGAGAAGGAAAGTGCTCTTTTTTCGACCAGGGTCATGGCTGCCGCGTTGTAATAAACCATCGAGTAATCGTCGAGCCCACCAACAGCAGCCCCTCCCAAAGCGGTAGCTTTAATCCCGAATTGATCGTTCCAATAGTGATTGTCCTGACCCCAAGAACTCAGAGGAAGCAAAATCAGGCCGAGAAAAAGGAAGGTAAAATTTATCTTCATCCTTCGAAGATAGTATTCCGAACTCCGAATTCAACATTCTTATTTGCCAAATTATCTGAAAAAATCCATTGCAGGTGAAAGTCGCGACTTCACCTTACCGATTTTTTCATTCAGAATCATCTAAATGCCAATATGTCAGGAATTTATTTCCGGTTTACTTTTTGACGGGCGCCATTCGTGAGAATACAAACTAAAATAACCGGTTCGGCAGCTGAAGCGATCATTTATCCGCTGCTTTTATTGCTTCTTTGTTGGGCAATCTGGCTCCTGGAAACCACTCCGGGCGGTAATGATTTTATTCAGTGGGGAATTCGGCCGCGCCATTGGAGCAGTTGGAAAGGAGTGATTTTCATGCCGTTATTACATGATCCTTACTCTGTAAAACACCTCCTCAACAATTCCCTTCCGACCTTATTCCTACTAGCAGCCGTGATCTATTATTACCGGGAAATTGCATTAAAAGTTTTCGTGATGTCCTGGTTAGGAACAGGTTTGATTGTTTGGTGGATTGCACAGGATAATGGTTCGTACCACATTGGAATGAGCGGAGTCATTTATGCCTTATTCGGGTTTTTGTTCATTTCCGGTTTCTTTAGAAGGATTCTCGCACTGCAGGGAATTTCATTGGCTGTCATTTTTGTATATGGAAGTATGATTTGGGGAATCTTCCCAACCGAACCGGGAATTTCCTGGGAAGGCCACTTTGGCGGATTTATAGTAGGAGCCGGTTTAGCAATTGCCTTTCGAAAACATGGTCCTGTGAGACAAAAATTTCAATACGAAGTGGAAAAAGAATTGGGAATAGAACCACCGGATCTGGAAGGAATGTGGAGACGAAACCAGGAAGAAATTGCTTACCGGCAGCACATCGAACAACTATACCGCGAACAGCAAAGTCAATATGGACCTCATCCGCCAATCCGGGTTATCTATCACATAAATCCAATCACGAAACCGGATGGGGAAGAAAAACTTCCGGACGGTAACGGAAACTAATTCCGGCCGTGCCTTCACTTAAATAATCCCAGGATTCGAAAGGAATGGCAAAAGAGATCATTTCCGAAGTGCGCATGTGAGTGGGCTCACCCGAAAGATAACCGGCCAACTGCGAAATTCCTTCATTGTGACCTATAATAGTTACAATGCCTTCATTTTTCCCATGATTTTGGATCGCTTCTATGATCTCCGAATGAAAAGCTTCATACAGTTCTTTTGTCAGTTCATAGTTACAGCGCTCTGTCAAATGCTGACAAATAACAGACCTTGTTTGCTGAGTTCTGACAGCGCTCGAACAAATAACTTTTCCGAGATTGATATGATGTGACTGTAAATAGTTGCCCAAAACATTGGCCTGGGAAATCCCCTTATCTAAAAGTTCACGATCGAAATCCTTCCCGGTTGGTGATATTTGCTGGGTTTTTGCGTGCCGAATGAGATTTAATGTCAACATTTTTACTTAATTTCCAACCAAATGTAAAGATAGGACGTTATGTGTAAAAAGCAAGATTCAACTTTCAACATTTTGACTTGTTAATGAACAATTTGAACCCAAATAAATGCAAGTAACCAAACAGATATTGTTGGGGTCCGCTGAAAATGATAGACGCTCGCAAAAAGTGCTCTACGAGTATTGTTACAGGCAGTTTATTCGCCTGTGCATGCGCTATTATGCCAATCACGAGGACGCACGATTTGCATTGAATAATGGGTTTTTGAAGATTGTAAACGGCTTGCAGAATGTGGATTTGGATGAATTGAACTTTCCTGCCTGGGCAAAACGAATTATTGTAAACACGCTGATTGATGAATACCGCAAGAATAAAAATCACAATCAGCTAATAATAGCGAAGGAAACAGAGTCAGAACTGGCGAATTCTGCTGAAAGGGTTGAAAATTTAGGATCATTGGAATTGAATTACCAGGAAATCCTCGATCTTTTAAAAACCATTCCGCCGATTTCAGCACATGTTTTTACGCTTTATGTGATTGACGGATATAACCACAAGGAAATCGGTGATTTACTCGAGATTTCCGAAGGAACTTCTAAATGGCATCTTTCTACGGCACGAAAACTGCTAAGAGACAGATTGGAATTGATGGAGAACAGGTACGACAAACGCTTTGTAATATGAAATATTCAGACCGACATATCAGCGACGAAGAGCTGGATCAGTTGTTCAGAGACGCACATGCTTCTGAAGGACCAGAGGCGCTCTTTGTTCCGGAGTTCTGGTCTGACATGGAAGCCATGCTCCCGGCAGATCCCAAAAAGAAACGCGGGTTTTATTGGATTCCTTTAGCAGCTGCAAGCATTTTGGTTGGAATTATTCTATTCTATCCTTCTAATCCTGCGAAAATTGAACACTTTACACAGAATGAGAAAGATAATGCGAATGAGAAGGAAATCCGTAGCCGATCAGTTGCGGCTGATCGCTACGAAAGATTAAATGAGAAATCAGAAAATCCGGTAATTGTTGCAAATACAACGGTTCAATCGTCTGATATTGCATCACATAAACCGCAAATCAAAACAACGTTTAAAACGAAGAAAAAACAAATACGCATCCAGGAATCGGATAACAACACAGTGAAAGAAACACCTCTTAATTCAACAGATAGAAACAGTGAAAATCCGGCGGATAGAGTTGTAACCGTAAACCAGGAGATTGATTCCAATCCTCATTCTCTTTCTCCCCTTGATTCTGTTAACCTGCAGGCTCGTTACGAGAACGTTCGCCACGACCAGATTGAAGCTTTGCCAGCTAATTTGTCGAATGAATCCAGTGAATGGTATGTGGAATTAGGTCCGACCCTTGGTCAATCTCCTTACTTGTCTCCTGACCAGAAACGCAATGCGGCCGGTGGTGCAGTATTCGGTGGTGGGTATACCAAAAGAATTGATAATGCCTTTGTAAGTTTTGGTTTGCAGGCACGAATGGAAGGTTTTGGGGGATTGGAATACCGCGAAACAAACTTCTCTCAGAATATGGTGAGAACGGTTTCTGTGAAACAATTGTATTCTTTGGAAATTCCTTTGAAATTTGGTTATAGCTTTAAACGTTCAGAGTTTGCTATAGGCGTTACACCGGGATTGCAATTATTCCTACATGGAAAAGAGCGGATCACCGAAAATCAGGTGGTACAACGTGAAAATAAATTCACCGGAAAAGTAGAACATTCCAATTCATTGACCATGGAATTCGGTTTGCAGTACTATTATAACATTACTCCACGCTTTAGTCTTGGTGCGAAATTGAATGCAGATATTTTACGTCCTTTCCATACGGATTATTACTTAGGTAAATCTGCCGGACTTCCAATGAATGGGCAAATTGTGTTCCGGACAAGATTCCTGAAGTAGGGACGCTACGCATCGCGTCCCTACATTCGATTTTTTCTTGCTATATTTGTCCAAACTACTTTGAAAATGAAACATTTACTACTCCCGGTTCTTGCGATAAGCTCCCTTTCTTTTGGCCAGATTACATTGACGGATCAGCATTTTGCCGGACCAGGTGAATCGTATGTTTTTAGTACGCTCACTGATCCGACAATTGATTATGCTGCAACCGGTACAAATTACATTTGGGATTTCTCAGATTTGATTCCACAAGACCAGAGAGGCTTCACCACTCGCCCAAGCAGTCAGATCTCCGGATTGTCGATCATCCAGTTCGGAAGTTTTGCTCCGGCTCCATACAAAGCAACCTATTTCAATTCCTCTACTGATTTGCCTTTGGACCAGGCATCTGGTTTTTTGCCCATTCCTATTGAGGAATTGAATGCATTCACTAAAAAAACAGCAACGGCAATTACTTCTATCGGTTATGAATTGGTAAGTAACGGCCAGGGAATCGGATTTCGTTCCGATACTATTGAAACACGCTATGCACTTCCAATGACATATGGAAATAACTACGAATCGCGTGGGTACACAGACCTGGACTTAAATCCGATCTACGATGCACAATGGAAACAATACCGTCACCGTGTTACGAATGTAGATGGTTGGGGAACGGTAAAAACACCCTTTGGAACTTTCCAGGCATTGCGCATTCATCATGTGATCGATGAATTTGATTCGATTTATATCAGTTTCCAGGGCTTTGGTACGTGGGTTCCGATCCCGGTTCCCTTAGCACATGAGTACGAATGGAGATCTACTTCTGATAAAGAAGCAGTGATGCGAATTAGAACCAGCGAAGTAATGGGAAATGAGACGGTTACTGCAGTAGAATACAGAGATGATTTCAATGGATTGGGATTGACAGAAAGCAAATTGCCCGTTTCATGCTACCCGAATCCGGTTGTCAACGAATTGCACATTTCAACTCCTGAAATAGCTGAAAGCTTCTTTGTTACAGATCAATCAGGACGTATTTGGAAGCAGGTTCCGGGATCATCAAAAGACCAGGTGATCGATGTTTCTGAATTGGCTTCCGGATCTTATTCATTGGTTGTTTTGTTTTCAAATGGCTTTACATCCGTAAAATTCATTAAATAAGCGTAATTTTGTCTTAAGCAAGCCGACTGTCGCGTTGATCCCGGATATCCGGGATTGCCGAGGAAAGTCCGGGCAGCATAGAGTAACCGTGCTTCCTAACGGGAAGGATCTATTCGGGAAACTGAACAGGTACAGAAAGTGCAGCAGAAAATAGGTAGCCTGCCTTCGTTCTTCGGAGTTTTGGCAGGTGATAGTGAAAAGGGGAGGTAAGAGCTCACCGTTCCGGTGGTGACATTCGGAAGCTAGGTAAACCTCACGGGCTGAAAGATCATGTAAACCAGGCGAGTAGAGCTGCTCGTTCTCTCCCTGACTTTTGTCAGGGTGCCTGGAGGGTAGATCGATAGATGCTGATGGTGACATCAGTGCTAGATAAATGACAGTCAGTTCGGTCCGCCTCGGCAGATCGGATGTACAGAACCCGGCTTATGGCTTGTTTTTTTTATGATTCTCCTTGTAAGCTCGTTTGTGGGCTTTCAAAACCGTTTCAATAGTTCCGCCTTGCATAGGCTTTCCACAGAGAATGGTGTGGTATTGAACTCCGTCAAATTTGAATTTCAGGAAAGTCACCGATAACCCCAAAAGGGCGAAAGATCGAGCTTTTTTGATACAAATGAATTCCAGTACAAAAGAGCGTTCCGATAATAATTTGAGGATTACCACATCGTTTTTAATGTAGCCGGTTGCAAGACTTACACGAATAAACTTTACCCAAATGGTGAAAATAATTCCCAATCCGGCAGTTGTCGCTAAAGGAATGGAAAAATGATTGGTCATTTGAATCGAAAGGACTACAAACAGGGAACTTACTAACAGGTATGTACCCACAAGAACGCCAAAGGTTTGTTTTCGGTTATCCGGGTTTAATAGTATTCGATCCGTATTCAAGAGCACGGTAGAATTCATAATAGTAGTATGAGTTTGACTAAAAGTAAGTTAAATTTAAAATACTCTTTAGAATTTAACAAATTAATTTTAAGTCACTTAAACGAAGTTCGGTCAGGAACTAATGTATTTCAAGAGATCTGATCAGGAAATTAGGCTGAATGGTTTTGAAAGTGGAAAGTTGATTCCGATTAGACGCAATTTGGTATTGGAAGCGGGAATAAAATGCCACGAATTGCTGTGAAGCTACTTTGTTCCGGCTATACCGGTAAAGGCTTACGCTCGTGAAATTCGTCATGAATCGCTGGTTCTCTACCAGGTAATCGAAACAGTTGGATTTGTCGTAGCGGATATCTTTTTCAGATAATTCGGTTACCTGGCTCAGGGTGGAAATGCTGTATTTCGAATTAACAGGAACACGATCGTTGTCAAGATTTGCAAACTTCTTGGTTTTCTTCAGTTTCAACAGGTAAGAATTTCGGTTGGATTCGATCGTAATTTTAGGGTGGATTGAGATGCTGTCATTTTTGAATTTATCCCAGTTGACCGCCGTACAATGCGCGCTGGAATCTTTTTTCGAAACCAGGATCAGCGGATCATGACAAACAGGAACCCAGAAACCATGGTTGTTGTTGAACTGGCGGTCGATATTCCTGAAAAAGCTGCGGTCTCTGAGCTGACCGAACAGACTTTGATTGTAGAGTGCTTCCCGCAGGCTGTCAGAAGAAATTAACAAAACATCAATTCCGGTATTGAACTTGTTTTTTCGAATAGTTTTGGCAATTTCATCGGTGGTTTGATAAACGACCTGCACTGAAATATGCCTGGATTCCTCAAATTCTTTGATGATCAAACTATCTGCCGGACAGTAGGTATCCGTGTAAACCACCACCTTTGGATGTGCGTTGGGTTTTGCTTCGTCTAAAACGCAGGAATGAAGTCCAATAAGAAGTCCGGAAAAAAGGACATAAATCTTCCAATTCAACATGGATCAAAGATAGTGGTATTTCGTACTTTTGTAAAAAAAAGATTCCCGTGTCAAAAAGCAATCTCAATAAACAGGACAAGTTAAAGATCAATACACTCTTGAGTGATTTGAAAAGCAAGGATAAAGTAAAGGTTGCTGGTGCAATTAAGGCATTTTCCGTTCATGGACATGCAACGATTATCGAACCAATTATGGAAGTTTGGAGATCCGGTTTGTCTGTTGAAAATGAAGCACTGGTTATTGATCTGCTTCAAAGTTTGAAAGATACTTCTACTATTGAACCTTTGATGGAAGCATTTAATGATCCTCAGAATGTTTCTTTGCGCAGAAAACTGGCAAGTACTTTCTGGAACTCAAAACTGGATTTCTCAGATTACCTGGCAGATTTTGTACTGTTCGGAATTGAAGGTGACCTTTTGGATGCTTTGGAAGTGATTACACTCGTTGAAAACTTCGAAACCGTTGCGCCGGAATCCGCTATTTTGGAATCGCAATTATTACTGACGGAATATTTCGGGCAGACAGAAAAGCGAGACGATCAAAAAGATGCAATCTTAACGGATTTGGCTTTGCTTTTGAAAGATTTCTCGGAGCAGGAGGGAACGGACGATTTGTTCTTAGAATAAACCGTTTATTTCTGCGTCAATTGACTGGATGATCTTTCCAAGGTCTTCCTGGTTTTCAGGGAAACGATTGTTGTCTACATCAATGATCAATAGTTTACCGCTGTCGTAAGTAGAAATCCAGGCTTCGTAACGCTCATTCAAACGCTTTAAGTAATCCAAACGGATACTTTCCTCGTATTCTCTTCCGCGCTGCTGGATCTGGTTCACCAATGTAGGAACCGAAGCTCTCAGGTAAATCAATAAATCCGGTGCGGAAACAAAAGAATCCATCAGGTTGAATAAAGAAAAGTAGTTTTCAAAATCGCGGGTTGTCATCAACCCCATGGAATGAAGGTTTGGCGCAAAAATGAAGGCATCCTCATAAATTGTTCGGTCCTGTATCACGTGAGTCTTACTATTCTGGATCTCCTGGATCTGGGTGAATCGGGAATTCAAATAGTAAATCTGCAGGTTGAAAGACCAGCGCTGCATATCTTCATAAAAGTCATTTAGATACGGATTCATTTCAACGTCCTCAAAATGAGTTCCCCAGTTATAATGTTTTGCCAACATTTGTGTCAGGGTTGTCTTTCCGGATCCAATATTTCCAGCTACTGCGATGTGCATAATTTATGAGTTTTTCGGGGTGACTAAATTACAAAATCTGCCTACATAAATGGCTCTTTCTGCAAAAAATAATTACTGCTGTGTGATTGCACGAATTGGCTTTGTGGGTTGTTGGGTTGTAGGTACGCAATGCGTTGCGTACCTACGGTTCAATTTTCAATTTTCACCTGATTGATCTTAAAGCAATAGAGCATTTTCTGCGTCTGGACGTACAAACGATCACCCGAAACCTCCATTTTCAGTATTTTGGAATCAAGTACGGCATCTCCTGCGAAAAAAAATGCAACAAATTCCGCATTGAGATCTATTGTTTGAATGTTTTTGCCCTCGGCGATCAGGAAATAGTCCTGGATCGGGTAAATGGGCTTGTTGGGAATTAACGTGGCCACATCCATAAAATTTCCGAATTGATCGAACCAGGCAACCTGGTTGACTTCGTCAAATAAATACAGGCGGTTATCAATTTCTTGTATGTTGACAATGGATTTCATGTTCAGCAGCCCTTTTACATTCTGAATCAATTGTCCTTGTGAATTGCGCAGTGTAATCAGTTCTATTTGTGAATTCGGTTCGTCGTAAATCCAAATGCGGTCTGTTTGAATGGAAGCGCTCATGCTTGCTGCCAAGCTGATGTTCAGATCGCTTAAATAAATGCATTCTCCCTGCAAGGCCAAAGCATTGTCCAAAAAACAAATACTTTGCTGATCTTCGGAAAAAAGGGCAATTTTCAAAGGGTTTTGAGCATCTATCTTTTGAATGTTCCCAAGCGACTTAATACTTTCCTGCAGCATGACCTGTCCTTTGGCATCCCGCTTTTGAATATTCTGATTTTGATAAATGATACTTTGATGAATCGGGTCAATGTCCCAGATAGCCGTTGAGTCCAGGTCAATGTGCCAGAGTTCTTTCCATGTTTGCTGTGCACTTCCCAAAAGGGGAACTGCTGTCAGTAGAACCAAACCAAAAAGTCTAGACATATTGAAGGGTTTCGAACTCCGCGTCCTGCAAGATCTGTTCCACGATTTCACGTGAGTTCATCAAGCGGGGAACTTTGTGTTGTCCACCTAATTTACCTTTTTTTTGTAACCAGGCATCAAAACTTCCTGATTTTAAACTATGCAGCAGCGGTTTGCCCAGGGCCATATTTTTGGTGCGTTTGGCATCGTAATCCGAATTGATAGTGCGAAGTGATTCATCCAGCAGGAACATAAAGCGATTCAGATCATCCGGTTTCCGGTCGAATTCAATGAGCCACTCATGCCTGGCTTGTGTTTTTCCATCCATATAGATCGGAGCAACCGTATATTCCCGGATAATTGCATTTGTTTTGGAAGAAGCTTCCGCAATGGCAAAATCGGCATTGTTTACAATGACTTCTTCTCCAACAGAATTAATGAAATGCTTCGTTCGTCCGGATAACTTAAACCGGTAAGGTGCCTTAGAGGTAAAACGAATGGTATCTCCTACAATATAGCGCCAAAGACCTGCGTTGGTTGAAATGACCAGTGCATATTCTTCACCTGTTTCTACCTCATCCAGTTTGTAAATGACTTTGGAATCGGTGTCTTCAAAAGCATGCATGGGAATGAATTCGTAGAAAATGCCGTAATCGAGCATCAACAGCAATTCATCGGATCTGTCCACATCCTGGATCCCGAAAAATCCTTCCGAAGCATTGTAGGTTTCCACATAATGCATGTCGTCAAAAGGAATGAGTTCACGGAATGCTTGTCGGTAAGGTTCAAAGCTCACACCGCCGTGCATGAAAAGTTCGAGGTTCGGCCAGACCTCCCGCAAATTCGATTTCCCGCTAATCTCCAGTATTTTTCGCGCCAAAACCATTGTCCAGCTCGGAACACCGGCTATGATGTATACATCTTCTTCGATCGTACTTCGGGCCATGAGTTCAATTTTCTCCTCCCATTCGGTCATTAAGGCAATCTCTTTGGAAGGAGTTCTGCGAATTTCGGCCCACCAAGGCAAATTTTTAACAATAATAGCAGATAAATCTCCCTGGTACGCGTCTTCTGCAAGGGGAAGAACCTGCGCACTTCCGCCTATAATGAGGTGTTTTCCTTTATAAAGTTTCCTGTTGGGGAAATTCTCATAATACAAAGCAAGTAAGTCTTTTCCGCCTTTGTAATGACAGTCTTCCAGGGATTCCCGGCTCACTGGAATGAATTTGCTTCTGTCGGAAGTTGTTCCGGAGCTTTTTGCAAACCATTTGGTTTCCTGGGACCACAATAAAAACTGTTCTCCCTCCATCAAACGATCGATCCATGGTTTCATGGACTCATAATTGTTTAAAGGAACCAGTTCTTTAAAGTCGGAATAAGATCGGATTTGATGAAAATGGTTTTGTCTGCCATAACTGGTAAGGTTTCCCTGTTCAATCAATTTTTCGAAGAGTTCATTTTGAACATCTTCCGGGTATTTTCGAAACAGCTCGATCTGATGCAAGCGCTTTTTAATTACCCATGCAAAAATTGAATTGAATGGCATATGCTGATATTCAGTGAAATAGAAAAGTCCGCCGCGGCGGACTCCTTATACTAAGCGAATGCGTATATAGATCCGATAATTGCTAATAGGATCACAGTATACACAAACCCAATTCCTACTGTTGAACTTTCAAAGAAAGTATCATTCTTATCGTGGTGATCCGAATGATGATCTGAATGATGATCTGACATAACTTCTAATTTTTTCCAAATTTAAGATTTTGTTTGAAAAACCGAAAGAAATTAATCATTGTTTGAGCCAATTAATCTCATCAGGTAATAGATCATGGTTACGATTGCTCCAAGAGCTGCAACAACATAGGTTGAAGCTGCCAGGTTCAGAGCTTTCTTGGAACGTTCATACTCGGCTCTCGTTGCTGTTCCTGATTGTTCAATCCAGGCCAGGGCTCTTTTGGATGCATCGAATTCTACCGGAAGTGTTACCAGGCTGAATAATGCAATCACACCATAAGCGCTCACAATTGCCCAAAGTACCCATTTGATCGGGAAAGATTCGAAAAGAACGGCGCCTCCAATAAATGTAAGCATCATCAGGATGTTTAAAAACAAACCTGAAGCGTGCTGGAGGGGAACTAGTTTTGACCGCCACTGAAGTGGAGCGTATGCCTTAGCATGTTGAACGGCATGTCCGCATTCGTGCGCAGCAATTGCTGCTGATGCCGCGTTTGTTCCATGATAAACTTCTTCTGAAAGGTTCACGGTTTTTTCCGCCGGATTGTAATGATCGGTTAATTGTCCCGGAATGCAGGTTACACGAACATCGTAAATGTTGTAATCACGAAGCATGCGTTCGGCAATTTCACGGCCGCTTAAACGACTTTGAGAGGGAATTTTGCTGAATTCCTGGAATTTGCTTTTTAAGCGCCAACTCACTATTAGTCCAATTCCAATAAAGACTAAACCTATGAGCATCGCAGGTCCGAATGGTATCATCGATTCTGTATTTTCCTCAAATTTAAGCAAGAAAAAACCTGCTATACTTGAATTTTAGCAGGTTTTAACTTAAAGAATGTTATGTAAATCAGTCTCGCCCTCCGAATAAACGAAGCAAAGAAAGAAACAGATTTATAAAGGTTCAAATAATTAGATGTTTGAACGCTTTTACTAGGCTTCCTGAATGATCCATTTTTTTGTGACAATGTTTCCCCATTCTTTCAGCAGGTCAATGTATTCCTGATTTTCAAGAGGAGTAACAAGTGTACGTTTGCTTAATTTTATTTCGTAACTGACTTTAATGGTCTTCGGATTCGTTTGAATGATATCACATTTGACACTTCCAACACTGTTTTCTTTTGAAAGAGAGGTGATTTTATCTGCCAGTTTAATCGTATCCTGAGCTTCAATATAGATAGCATACTTTTGCTGCTTGGAATAGGGGAGAATACTGTATGTCCCCGGACTTTCCTCAATCTCATCTTCAAAATAAATGTAATTCGGGATGAGTTCTTTTGCGTGGAATGCATAAAGTTTCGTGTCAAATTCGGAGAACAGGTTTTCGAGTGTGTCGTCTTGTTTGATACTCAAATTGTAAGGGTAAATATCCTTTACCTCCGTTGGTTTGATGATCGTATCCGAAACATTGAGTCTTTTGAAACCTTCTGCGTTTTTTGGATTCCGGAATGCGATGGAATACAGTCCGCTAAAGGAATCGCGCCTGTTTAAGATTTGTTTTTGAGCACTTAGATCAGCTGTTTTGATAATGATATTGGCAACGTGCTTGTTATTGGTCCAGTCACTTTGCGGAATCATTGCTTTACTCAGGACTACTTCTTTGGCTTTTCCGGACAAGATAATTGCCTGGTTCCCTTCACACCAGGTTGGGATTTCGTCTACGTAGTAGAACGTGTTCTTTCCTTCCGGTCCAAATTGAAAATGTTCATTTCCGGGAGCAAGTTCAATCAGGAGAAAACGATATTCCAATTGGTGAAGACCCACGTATCCATGTTCAAAAACGCCGCTGGAAATATCATTGGTGAATCCAACATGATAGGTCACTTCGTTTTCTTCCAGGTAAAGTTGGATCATTCGGAAGTAGTTGGTATTATCGATCAGATGTTTGTAGAAGAAATCCGCGGGCTTTACAGAAGCAGGCATCTGTTTATCGTCATTCCAGCTCGTTTCTTTTTCAAAGTATTGCGTAATTCGATTGATGTTTTCCAGAACACTCAGGTCCGGCTTGGCTATTCCGGAAGCATACAATTCTTCAGAGAATGACTTAAAACCTGTTTTTACATGATACATATCGTAATCACCTGAATAGATCACATTGTAATCCAGTACTTCTCCGGGCATCCACAAATTGTAAACTACTTTTTGGGCACTTTCAGGATATGCGCGAAATACATTTTCAGCAATTTTGGGCACGTTTTTAATTTCCCATGAAAATACCGGCGATCCGCCTTCCTGCGTCAGTTTATAGTTCTTGAGTGATTTGGAAGGATAAACCGTTAAGTCGAATTGGCTGAAATTGCGCAGAGCAAGCTTGGAATTTAAAGAAATTAAATCACTTTCCAGGTAACGGCAATCAGACAGATCGTAAGATTTATAATCCACCTGGTAGACCACATCAATGATGTCGTTTACCTGCAGGGTTGGGAAGATGAATTGGATTCGCTTGATATAAGTAGACCGGTATTTGGACTTTGAATCCAGTGCCGTTTCTTTGATGTTTTCAGGTCCCAGCTCAATGATTGATCCATCGGGTTTAATAATCCGTGCTTTCATCAATTTGATCATTCCACCGTTGAATTGATAAAGGTCATGATTGATAAAACTTTCCACTCCTTTTTTAGATAGAATTTTAATGCGCTTGAAATTGACGTAGCTCATTTCGTAGCCCGGCATGAAATCTATTGTCAACCTGTTCTCAAAGTAAATGGCATCTTCCGTTTTTAAGGAATCGGGAATAACCGGGTTTGAAAATTCAGGCCAGTTGTATTTGTCTCCGGCGTGGCTAAGATTCGTGAATAGTGTTCCCAGAAGAATGGTTAAAACGAATGGTTTCATGGTTGATAAGTTGCGGGTTTTAAAATATAGGTTTTCCAATAATTGATCAATACACCTTTGCTTCCGGAATTTTCCTTCGTCAGGTGCATGTTAAATCTGCTTTGGGTATTCAAGGTCTCAAAATCAATGTTCTTGCCGGTATCAAAACCTGATTTGAATTTTAAATGATTGAAAGAAAAGTTGAAATCTGCCGCAAAGCGCGCACTGTCGCCATTATAGACCACCTGGATCAATTTATTGAGTTCGGGCAGACATTTCAAATCAATGTACTGCTGATCGTTTACAGCATTGAAGTAGGACTTGGGAAGATTGCAGGAAACATAAATCGATGTTTGGTGTTTGTCCGTAAACGAACTGTCAATCTGATGCGAATAGGGAATCAGGTAATTGACGACTTTTTTCATGCTTTCGGAATTGTCGTTGTAGTTGTAAAGATGCACAAAGATCAGGGCAAATTTTTCGCGGAAATTCATCTTTAAGCGATACGCCGGTTGATTCGATTCGTTCAGATAAAATTCATAGTCGAAGGATACTTTGGGTTGAAACAACAAGGTTTCCGGAACATGCTGATACGGATTTTCTTTCTTTTGCAGCAAGAATGCCTCTGTTCCCAAAATTTGCATGCTCGGGTCTCCAAACAAACATTGTTTTTCCGTACCGTCGAGGTAGATGATCTTATTATCCCAAACCAACGAAACGATCATGTGATTTGCCATTGCAATGGAAGGAAAATCATAAAGGTCTTTTTTGACAGATGTTTTCGAAACACTGAGATACGATTCGAAACCAAATGCCTGGTACATTTGATGCAGAAGCATGGCCATATCCTTACAATCACCGTATTTATTCTGGATGGTTAGATTTGCCTGTCGCGGAATCAGGGCATTTAATCCGTTCTCAATATCTAAGTAGACAATGTTTTCCTGCACATACTCATAACAAGCCTGGGCCAATTCGAGTGATTTTCCTTTTTTGGCAAGATCCCGGATGTTTTCAGGAAGGTACTCGAGATTCAGAGAAGGATGATCTTTTATTTTCTGAACGAACCAATCATTAAAATAAGCGTTGGGATCCAATCCTTTTGGATGAATCAGAAAGTAAAGACGTTCTTCATCTGTTTCAAAGTCCTGACTGGTGATCACAAAACGACCTGATTTTTTGGCTGTTCGATGTCTGAAGGAAGCCTCCAAATTTTCAGGGAGAGTGATTTCATAAGAGAAGTCATCGGCATCATTGATCCCGTCCTTGAAAATATCGGTCAAAAAAATGAGTTCCGTTGCCGTAGTTTGATAGTCGAATTTGAACAGGCAGTTTGCCGGAACACTAAAGCTATAGGTTCGAATGCCATTGAAAACAGAGCCCCAGTTAATACTTGAAACCGTTAGGTTGGACTCGAATTTGATTTTTTGCGCTTTGCCGTTAATGGTAAAAGTACCTTGTTTGGAGACCAGTTTCTCCGTTTCACTGATGGAAAAATAAAAAGTTTGAGGAGTACTTGTTTCATTGGACCCTTCAAAATAATTGGTGCTTTGATAAGACCCGATCGAATGAACGGAAATAACGGTTTTTTCCAAAGAAAATTTCAGTTCTTCAGCTCCAAAAACCACCGTTCCGGTAAAAAAAGATACCAGAATCAGTATTAAATGAGTAGTGTTTTTGATCATGATAGTTTAGGTGTTAGGCATTATCTGCCTGATCTAATGTAATTTTGCCTGCACTAAGTTAATAAACTCTTTCCGGGTAGAATCGTTGCTCAGGAATAATCCGGTAAATGCGCTGGAAGTAGTCACTGAATTTTGTTTCTGAACACCGCGCATCTGCATGCACATGTGCTGACATTCCAATACTACTGCAACTCCTTTTGGTTTCAGCGTTTCCTGGATACAATCACGGATTTCAATAGTCAAACGTTCCTGAACCTGCAATCTGCGGCTAAATGCGTCAACCACACGCGGAATTTTACTCAATCCCACAATCGTTCCGTTCGGGATATAAGCAATGTGTGCTTTTCCGAAGAATGGCAGCATGTGGTGCTCGCACATGGAATATACTTCAATACTTTTTACGATGACCATTTCCGAATATTCTTCGTGGAACAAAGCACTTTTCAGGATGTCTTCCGGTTTGATGTCGTATCCCTGCGTTAGGAACTGCAATGCTTTTGCAACACGTTCGGGAGTTTTTAAAAGTCCTTCGCGTTCCGGATTTTCCCCGATTTGTGAAAGAATGGATTTGTAAATGTTGGAAATGTTTTCTGTCGTGTCGTCGTTGTAATGAAAATCGCTCATGCTTAAATTTGTTATGTTCAAATGTTCAAATGTTCAAATGTTCAAATGTTCAAATGTTCAAATTGAACCCTTTAAACTTTTTGAACCTCATTGAACTTGTCTTTGAACTTATTTAAAACGGTTCTTTCCCGCCAAAGTATTCTACATAATTATTTTCGGTCTCCACCAGTTTGATCTTGCAGAGCTGTCCACCTAACTCGCGGATTGGTGAGTCAATAATCTTCCAGATTTCGATAGCCAGGTTTTCCGTAGAAGCCAATTTTCCTTTTAGGAAAGGGACATCAAGGTTTAAATTTTTGTGATCGAGTTGTTCGATGACCAATTCTTTGATGATCACACTAAGATCTTTCAAATTGATCACGAAACCGGTTTCCGGATTTGGTTCTCCTTTCACGGTTACAAACAATTCAAAGTTGTGTCCGTGCCAGTTTTTATTGCTGCACTTACCAAAAACTTCTTCGTTTTTTTCATCAGACCATTCCTCGCGCCATAATTTATGGGCTGCATTGAAATGTTCTCTTCGGGTAATGTATACTGTTTCCAAGTCTTGAAAAATTGCGTGTAAAGTTACTAATTTTTACTGATAAAGCGGTTTTCCGAATTAGAAGCTTGTTAAAAAAAGCCGGTTTTGGTGCGAGTGGATTCTGCCTGGTCTTGTATTAAATACCTCATTTGATATATTGCCTGTTGACCAGGTCTTGTTCAACTTTGCAGAGATGATTAAAAAACGAATGCTTATCGCTTTTCTTGTTTTTCCATGTTTTTATGGAAGTACACAAATCAGGTTGCTGATCGGGGTTGTTGGCGGGCGCTACAATTACCTGGAAAGTCAGCAGGCAAATATGGCCGCAAAATTCAACCTGGGGTATGATTATTCATTTGATCCAACTTCCAATACGCCTGATTTTTCCGGTTCAACAGATGTTTACGAGATCAACAAAGAACTTCGTTGGGACCAGCTTAACAGGGGGCTTGTTCTCGGTTTGGAATTCGAATCATCCGAAACCATGAAGCACAGTTTATACTTCGAAGGAAGGACTAACGGGGCGTCCGGCAAACGGACCAATATCACCAGGAATATCGAAGAGACATTTGCTCTCAAATCAAAATTTGGGGGAATTCACTACAATTTCACTTACTCTCCCTGGAAACGGGTCGGCTTTTTCTATGATCTCGGATTTACCCGTTACCGCATTCGGTTCAGCGCAAGTTCGCCGGGAAGCCCCGAATTCAAAAATGAAACGATGGGGTACAAGTTAAAATTAAGTTCGAGCACTTACAAGCCCGGATCTAAAGAACTCAATATTGTCAATGGATTTGGAATCGATTTTTCAGTAGTTCAACTGGATAAGCTCCAGGTATCTCTGCGTCCTGAAATTGGCTTTGCCTTTAATCGAATGTCTGCAGTAGGGCTGGGCGTACTCTATTCCAAATGGACTTTTAACCTGAATTATATCCAGTGCGGATTTATTATCAAACCACAAATTAGCAAATGAAACAATTCATCCTACTTGCAATTTTGCTGATTTCTTGCAGGAATATCAGCTTTGGGCAATTCGAATTCCAGGCTCTGGCCGGGGTAAGTTCTTCCAAACTGAATTTTCCGGGATTCAAAACATACCTGGATAGTTATAACCAGCAAAATAGCGGAAGTTCAATGATCAAACCGGCAAAGTTTAATCCCTTCGGTATCGGGTATCATTTTGGGGGTATGTGCCGCATAAAGTTTTTTATTGCCGGAATAAACATCGGACAAGTTACCAGCTTTGAATCGAAAGCCACATTTATTTACGACCAGAGCAGATCGTTCCGGTTTAAGAATACTTATTTCGATCTGCAGCTGGGAGGACGGATCGGGAAAGAAAAGTTTGCATTTATACCTTATGTAACAATGAGTATTAATACGTTGAACCTGAATGCGTATTTCACCTATGGAAAAATTAAGAGCTATGGCGGAGAGAAGGATTTAAATGGCATTTATACCAGTTGGCGGCTGGTAGGAAGTGCCGGCGGCCGATTGGAGTACCGATTCACAAAACGGATAGGTATCTTTTTGGATCTGAGCATCACAATCAATAAATCGGAATACCTGGGAGGAGATTTTTCAGAATCCAACAGCGCAACGGATGCAAAATACTTCCCTTCCACTGCAACGCAAGATCAAATTTCGGCTATTAACGATGGCTTGAAAGAAGTTTATAGAATTTCAAAAGGTGTTTTCGGACTCCAGCTAACATTTGGTTCAAATGAAAAAGATTAAGGTAGTTATCTTATGGGGGATTTTGCTCTTCCAATTAACCGGTTGTTTTAAAAATGAGCCTAAAAAGGTGATGACCCGGGCCGCAGGACCCTGGACAATTGAAAAAGTGGTCCATGAAAACTTCGATACGCTGGGAGTTTCAGCCGGTACGAATGAGTGGACTGATTTGGGTACGTTGTTTTTGTACCACGATGATAACTTTGAATACATCGATGCTTACGACCTGCAATATACCTTAGTACTTCAGGATGAGGTAAACTCTTATTTCAAACAAACGCTCTTTGATGCAAACCGCTGGTGGATGAGTGCGGATGGGAATCAATTTGGCTTAGGCCATTATGATTTAGGCACGGGCTTTACAAATACAATGGGTTTGTTCACTATCGAAAAACTCAACAATCGGAAAATGGAAATTTTAAATGTAGAACTGTTTCCCTCGGGAAGAGTTCGGCTTATTGAACGCTGGTATTTCAAACGACAAAAATGAAGCGGCTTATTTAACTTTACTTTCGTAATTTTGTATCAAAATTAGCATTCATGATCGTCATTACAGGAGCAGCAGGTTTTATCGGAAGTTGTATCGTTGGAACCTTAAACAGCAAAGGCATTAATAACCTGGTTTTGGTGGATGATTTTTCCCAAACGGATAAAGCTGCCAACCTGGATGGAAAACTTTTCGTTGCGATGGTTCAGCGAAATGACTTTGATCAGTGGATGAAAGAATTCGGTGATGAGGTTACTTGTGTGCTGCACATTGGAGCGCGCACAGATACTACCGAGTTCGACAAGCAAATCTTTGATGAGCTGAATGTGGATTATTCCAAAATGGTTTGGAATCACTGTGTGAAATTCCGCATTCCGTTGATTTATGCAAGTTCCGCGGCTACTTATGGTTTAGGCGAATTGGGTTACGAAGACAACGAAGCAAAGATGCCTGAATTACAGCCATTGAATCCTTATGGATGGTCCAAGCAATGGTTTGATATGTGGGCTTTGGAGCAGACAGACACTCCTCCGCATTGGTACGGACTTAAGTTTTTCAATGTTTACGGACCGAATGAATACCACAAAGCACGAATGGCTTCGGTGATTTTCCATACGTTCAACCAGGTAAAAGAGCACGGATCCATGAAGTTGTTCCGCTCCCACAACCCGGATTATACAGATGGCGGACAAATGCGCGACTTTGTATACGTGAAAGACCTGGTTTCGGTGATCGAGTTTTTGATGAAAGGAACGGCGAAATCGGGAATTTATAACCTGGGTTCCGGAAAAGCACGTACATTCCTGGCTTTGGCTGAAAACACTTTCAAAGCTTTGGGAAAAGAACCGAATATTTCCTTCATTGATACTCCAATCGATATCCGCGATAAGTACCAGTATTTCACAGAGGCAAATATGCAGAAATTGATCAATCAGGGATATGATATTCCATTCCACACCCTGGAAGAAGGAATTGACGATTATGTGAAGAATTACCTCATCGGGGAGAAATATATCTGAAATAAGAATTAGTTCAATAGTTCAATAGTTCAATAGTTCAATAGTTCAATAGTTCAATAGTTCA
>CBFGOJ010000017.1:0-78233 GCA_965650365.1 uncultured Fluviicola sp.
GATGCGTCAGGGAAAAAGTCCGGAGCAGGCATGTAAAGAAACAGTTGAACGATTGATTCGTAAACACAAGGATATGAGCGGGTTGCAATGTGCGTTTATTGCAATAAATACGAAGGGGGAAATCGGCGGTTTTTCTGTTTACAATGGATTTAATTATGCGCTGAAAACGGAAACAAAAGACGAGTTAGTGGATACTCCATTCAATAGAAAATGGTAAGACTTGGTTTTATTGCGGGTTTAATTTTGCTGACGAATCAGGTGATGGCGCAAATGAGTTTATCCTGGAAAGTACAGCATCCGGTTTCTAAAAACTGGATTAATCTTGGAGAAAAGGGATCTGTGCAGGAAGCATTGATTGCTGCAAATCAACTCCCGGATCCTTTTGTGGGCATGAATGAAGATAAATTCACCTGGATTGAGGACCATCAATGGATTCTGGAATCTGAGTTTGTATTGACAGAATCCGACCTGAAGCAGTTCGTAGAATTAGATTTTCCAAGTGTTGATACCTACGCATCCATCTTTTTGAATGGCAGGCTTGTGGGGGAAACCAACAATGCTTTTGTCCATTATCGCTTCGATATTCAGGACAAAATTGTTGCAGGAACAAACAAATTGAAAGTGGTTTTCACTCCGCCGATCATGTATCAGAAATCACGTATTGCAAAGGTGGGAGTAACACTTCCTGCTCCAAACGATGTGGGGAAAACGAAAGTAGCACCGCACTGTAGAAAGCCGCAATACCAGTTTGGCTGGGATTGGTCGCTGAGAATGTTGACCATGGGATTCAACGAGCCGGTAAACGTGAGCATTTATTCATCCAATAAAGTACTTGCCAATTATTCCAACACATTGGAAGTTAGTAATGAAAAGGCTGTTTCAGAATTCACCTTGCTTTTGGCGAAAGAAAGTTCCGGATCATTTACATGGAAAAGCACCCTCTTTGGTGATCAGATCCTGAAGAGTGAAAATAAGCGTCTGAAACGCACAGAAACCATTTCAAATCCGAAATTATGGTGGCCAAGAGGCCAGGGTGAAGCCTATTTATATACGGACCACTGGATTTTGCAAAATGAAAAAGGAGATGTCATTTTTGAAAAAGACGTTCGGTTCGGTCTTAAAAAGGTAGAATTAACCCAGGAAAAAGACCAATGGGGGAAGTCCTTTCAAATCAAAGTGAATAATCGACCTATTTTCTGTAAAGGCGCAGATTACATCCCGGACGATATTTTTCCTGCACGAATTACGGACAAGAAACTCAGAAGCTCCGTTCAAACAATGCTGGACTGTAATTTCAACATGGTACGCATCTGGGGCGGTGGATTTTACCCGAGAGAATCATTTTTAGAAGCCTGTGATGAAGGCGGACTGATGGTTTGGGAAGATTTTATGTTCGCCTGTGCTATGTATCCCGGAACAGATGACTTTTTGACGAATGTGAAAACAGAGTTGGAACAGCAAATACCAAGATTGGCTTCTCATGCTTCTTTAACCTTGTTCAATGGGAATAACGAAGTGGACGTGGCCTGGAAAAACTGGGGTTTCCAGAAAGACTACAATTTATCGAAGAAAGATGAGGTCCTGATCAATTCTTTTTATCAAAAATTGTTCAAAGAATTGATTCCGCAAACGCTTAAAACGGTTACTAACATTCCTTACGAACATACTTCGCCCTTGAGTAATTGGGGAAATGATCTGTTCTACAATGACGGAACTCAGCATTATTGGGGAGTTTGGCATGGAACCGATCCGATTGAAGATTTTGGCAGGAAATCCGGCCGTTTTAATGCCGAATACGGTTTTCAGTCTTTCCCGGAATTAGCAACTTTATCTTCTTTCAGTAAGCCGGATGATTGGGCATTGGACAGTCCGCTTATGAAGCTGCGCCAAAAAAGTTATGTCGGAAATAACATGATTGCCAAACATTCTGACCTGCTTTATGGCAAAACTGCCGATTTTCAGCGTTTTGTTTACTTTTCCCAGCTTACACAGGCAAAAGCAGTTGGAATTGCCGTGATAGCTCACAGGACTACTTTCCCGCGTTGTGCAGGAACACTTTACTGGCAGTTCAATGATTGCTGGCCGGCCCCAACCTGGAGCAGCATCGACTATTATGGAAGATGGAAAGCTTTACAGTACCAGGTCCGGAATGACTTCAAGGATGTGACTATTGCAGAACGAATTGATACACTTGGCAAAGAGAAATACGTGTTAATTTCTGATATCCCAACCGGATTTTTATGCAAAATTGAAGCGGAAGTAAGCGATTTCAAAGGAAAATCACTCGGAAAATTTACTTGTCATCAATCTCTTGCATACCCGCATTCTGTCCAATTATTTCCACAGGAATTGAAGGCATTTAAAGAACAGGATTTTGTAATTAAGTTTACCTGGAAAGATGAAGCCGGGCTAACCTGTGAGCGTCTATTCATCAATGAACCCATTCACAAAGCGCCATCAGCAGATCCGGAACCGATTATAACAATTGAATCTTTGGATCCGTTGACTGGAAAAGGTGTGGTAACTATTGAAAATCAAATGCTGCTGCAGGATTTTTGGTTTACTTCTAAAGCGGGTAAAGTGTTGATGGAACAGAATTTTGTGCATCTGCTTCCCGGAAAACATCGAATAGAGTTTGAATTTGAAGGAAAGTTAACGAAAGATAGTTTTTTCTGGTTCTATCATTAACTAAAATAAATAAGTATTTTTAACGAGATAAATTTTGTAAATAATACCACGGTAATTAATTTTGTTGCATGGAAATAGGAAAAGTCATCCAATCGAAATTTAGAAACTCAAAGCACAAAGCTGTGGTAAATCTTCGTTATACCTCTAATTACCTGGGAAATATTCAAAATACCTACATGGCAAAATATGATTTGTCCATGCCCCAATTTAATATTTTGAGAATTCTTCGCGGAGCAAATGATGTAATAAGTGTCAATTCTGTAAAGGAGAGAATGGTGGAAAAGTCTCCAAACACTACGCGATTAATGGATAAATTGATCGATAAAGGCTTGATGAAGCGTGTTCGCTGCGAATCTGACCGAAGAGTGGTTTATGTTTCGATCACCGAAGCAGGTTTGGAAATTCTGAAGCAAATCGACGACGATAAGCAGTCGGAATTGGACTTTACAGGGAATCTTACCGAAGAGGAAGCAGAAATCCTGAGCAATTTGCTGGACAAACTTCGCGGTTAATTTTCACCGCAAAGAGCGCTAAGACGCAAAGTTTTTTGAAAACACCTTTGCGCTCCGGAAAATATGGCGACTGGACGTCTGCTATCATTTTTCATTCTTTGCGGTTAAACCTTTGGGAATAGTTTTCTGAACTTATTCGCTTTCCGTACCTTTGTCCCATATTTCTCCCCATTTATGCGCTTTACGCTTTTTACATTCATTTTACTTAGCAGTTTTTTTACATTTTCTCAAACGGAAAACACCGGTTCCATTGATGGAAAAGTGCTCGATTCTGTTTCGAAAACTCCTTTGGAATATACGATGGTCCGCATTTTCAATGTAAAAGATTCATCTGTTGTAAACGGGATTTATACGGATGAGAACGGATCTTTCGTATTGGAAGAGATCAAATACGGAAAATATTACATCGTTATTTCGAATCCGGATTACAAAAACAAAACCATTTCGAATATTTCATTGTCAGCCGACAAACCCTTGCGAAAACTGGGAAATATTGCGCTTGTAGTTTCCAGTAAAGAATTGGATGAAGTGGTTGTTCAGCAGGAAAAGAATCCGCTGCAGCTGGGTTTGGACAAGAAAATCTACAACGTTGGAGATGATATCGCAACTTCCGGAGGGAATGTAACGGATGTCTTGAATAATGTCCCTTCAGTGGAGGTCGATCAGGATGGTGCTATTTCCTTGCGGGGCGATGGGAACGTGACAATACTTATTGATGGAAAGCCGAGTAATATGACCGGAGGAAACGGAAAGAGTGTGCTCGATGGAATTCCTGCCAGCAGTATTGAGCGCATTGAAATTGTGACGAATCCTTCCGCAAAGTACGACCCCGATGGAACTTCCGGGATTATCAATATTGTATTGAAGAAAAATGCGAAACGAGGAATCAACGGAAATGTCGCTGCTACAATCGGGACAGGAAATCTGTACACCGGATCTTTAGGATTAAATGCACGTAATACGAAGTTTAATCTATACGGAAATTATGCCTATTCTTACCGCGACGGTTATCGAAACAATTTTTCAGACCTGAAGCAATTCTCCGGAGATACTGCTGTTGACTTAGATCAAAGAAGATATGGCGCTGATTTGAATATTACACATACTGCGAAAGTAGGAATGGATGTTTACGTAAAAGACCGAAATACACTCTCGTGGAGTATTGCAGGGAATTTGGGAGATCGTCAGCGCCTGGGAAACCAGATAAACACACGATCCAACAATTTTGGAGATACTACTGAAATTTGGACCCGAGGTTCCAAAGATCCCAATACTACGCAGAATATCGACTTTTCACTAGGTTATAAATGGGATTTTAAAGAAGATAAAGGTTCTTTGGATCTAAATGGGTATCAATCCCTTTCAAAAGGAACAGATGAAGGGTTCTATTTGCAATCGTTTTCTTACCCGTATAACATTCCGGTTACAGATCAGCACCTGTTTAGTCGCGAGGCGAATGATTTTACTACATTTTCCCTTGATTTTATTCGTTTGTTGAAACACAAGATCCGAACAGAAAGCGGATTGAAAATGATCCAGCGAAATATGACATTGCGTTCTTCTTCTGAGTCGAAAGATGCTTCCGGAAACTACGTTTCAGATACGATTTCCAATTACAACTACAAGTATTTAGAAAGTATCTACTCGGCCTACGGAATTATTGGAGGTCAATGGAAGAAATTTCGTTACCAGGCAGGGATTCGCCTGGAATACAGCATCCAAAATCCCAATTTGATTTCGACGGGTCAAAATTTCAAGAACGAATATTTCAATTTCTTTCCCTCGGCAACCGTTCGTTACGAAATTAAGAAAGGAACAGAAGTGTCTTTGGGATACAGCAGACGCATCAACCGACCGAATTCAGGCAATTTAAACCCGTTTACGTCTTATGCGGATCCTTACAATCTGCGCAGTGGGAATCCGGCTTTAAGACCGGAATACATTCATTCCATCGATTTGGGATTGGATTTCAGCACGAAGAAATTCACATTGGCCTTTGCCTTGTACCAGCGCTATACGAGCAGTGTTATTCAGCGTGTGAAAGTCTTTTACGAGAATGGAACTTCAAACGGTACCTTTGCAAATATTGATAATTCAGTGAGTTCCGGTGGAGAAATCGTGATGCAGCTGCGTCCTGTCCCAATCTGGAAGAATATGCTTTCATTCAACGGGAATTACATCACCTATACGGATGATAATCCAAGTACAAACTGGAACAGGGAAGGTTTTGTTTTCGGGATGAAATTCAGTTCTACTTTAGAACTGCTCAAGAAAACACTGACTCTTCAAGTCAACGGAAGATACAGCGCGCCATCAATTACGGCTCAGGGAAAAATGAATCCGAGAGGTTCTATTGATTTTTCTGCAGATAAATCGCTTTGGGATGGTAAATGGGGTATAGGTTTGCGGGTGACGGACATCTTCAATACGCAGGGTTTTAGCTTTGAAGTAGATCAGCCAACTGTTTTCCAGTCTTCAGAGTTTAAATGGGAGACCCGAAGAATAATTGTCAGTATCCGCTATAAATTCGGGAAAACTGACTTCAAAGAGGACAAACGCTCCAACGAGAACGGGGGAGGCGGTGGTTTTGATTTTTAAGCTTTCTTGATCATGATTGGTTGAACCGGATAATGGATTCCCAAATGGATCAAAGCTTTATCAAAACTTTTTGCGCTGCTTTGCTTTTTCTCTTTTATTGTTTTTGTTTTCATGACGTATCGTTTTATTATATAGAAGTTACGCAATTAATATGCCGGCATAATGATTCATTTATTAAAATGTCTTAATAACTGATTTTATTGTGTTAAATAATATTTAAATGAAAAAGTAGTTATTGAATAGTAGGAAATTTGGATAGGCTGACGGAGCAAAAAGAGCCGTTTAAATAAAATTATGAGAATAATTGAGTAAGCCTGTTTGTAATTCCTTAAAAGAACCGTACTTTTGTAAGCCCTTTTTTTAACAAATGATCGACGAACAGCTGTTTCAAGCAAAGATTTTATACCCGTTTCAGGAAAAAACTGTAAATGCTATTATTGACGAACTGGATAAAAACGGTTCGGATTATAACCTGCTATTCCAACTTCCCACCGGAGGTGGAAAAACTGTGATCTTTTCCGAGGTAGCGAAAAGCTATATCGAACGTTACCAGAAAAAGGTATTGATCCTTACACACCGTATTGAATTATCCGTGCAGACTTCCAAGCAGTTGAATGCGCTTGGTATTTCCAATAAAGTTATTTCAAGTGATGTAAAGAGCCTTACAGATGAAGAGCATCATCCGTGTTATATCGCAATGGTGGAAACGCTGAACAACCGATTACAGGAAAACGAAAATTTCGTGGACGGTGTTGGTTTGGTGATTGTTGATGAAGCGCATTACAATAGTTTTAGAAAGATTTTTCAATATTATTCGGGAGCAAATATCCTGGGAGTTACGGCTACACCGTTGAGTTCCAACAAAGCTTTGCCACTGAATGATCATTACAATAAGTTATTAGTCGGTGAAAGTATTTCTTCCCTGATCCAGGGCGGTTATTTGTCGGATGCAGAAACATTTACTTATGATGTAAACCTGCACGGCCTAAAGATTGGTACGAACGGAGATTTTACAGTAAGTTCTTCTGAAACTGTTTACGGGAACTACTTCATGCAGGAGAAATTGTTATTTGCCTATGAAGAAGTTGCTGTAGGAGATAAAACGTTGATCTTTAACTCGGGAATCGAAACTTCACTGCGTGTGGAGGAAACATTCAAGAAAAGAGGGTATAAGATTCGTCACCTGGATTCTACTTTTTCAGATAAAGATCGAAAAGATGTTTTATCCTGGTTTAAAACAACCAAAGATGCTATCCTGACTTCTGTTGGGATTTTGACTACCGGTTTTGATGAACCTACTGTTGAGACTATTATTTTGAATCGTGCAACCCGCTCTTTGACTTTATATCACCAGATGATTGGTCGTGGATCGCGCCGTTTGCCGAATAAAGCAAATTTTAAACTGATCGATTTGGGGAACAATGTTCGCCGTTTCGGTTTGTGGCAGGATTATATCAACTGGCAGGATGCGTTTCGTTTTCCGGACAGATTTTTAGAATCTCGTTTGAGCGAAGATGATGACCTGGAGTTTGAGGTTGAGTTCGAGTTCCCGCGCCACATGGAGCAATTAGTGGACACGAATTTCCTGGAAGAGTTCAGTATTCGTGATGTCTATTACGAATGTTTGGAGAAAGGGGAGAAAGGGAAACTGGCTGTAGATCTTTCACTGACAAATCACTGCGAAGGAATCGTGCGAAAGACAAAGGATTTGGATGACGCTATTATGATTGTGGATTCATTGCAGGATCACATAGAACATCGTTTAAAGCTTTATACCAAGTGTATTGCGAAAAGTACTCCGAATTATTTCAAATACCTGATGGAGACCTATAATCGCCAGCTGCGCCAGGAAATCCGCATGAAATTTGACGAGATCGAGGCGGAATAGAATTATAAATGACATATATACGGTAGGGGTGCGATTAATCGCGCTCCTGCGTGTTTAATAGCTAATCAAAATATCCGTCGTATCAAAAGGAACTGTGTTAACGCTTAATGTTCCGTTATTGGAAGTTCCCTGTACATCGTAGAATATTTTATACAATGTATTTCCATCGTTAATACAGTATACACTTTGGTCCGTTACGTTGTTCAGTTGAACTTCTCCCATCGTACAGCATTCTTCACACCCGTTTTTACCCGACTGCTTGTAATATTTAATGGTTTTTGTTCCGTCACTTAAAAAATGAAGTCTTACCCAGGACTTGGCATAAACGCTGTAGTTGAAAGTATTGTCATCATCCAGGGATAAATTATCCAGGGTTGTGGTTGTGCCGTCGCTGAAATAATTGTCTTTATCAACAGAAATGACCACGTTCTGTATTTTGTCGCGTTCCAGTTCATACGAATAATTCCCGCTTGCGTCTGTTGTGACCGTTGCTTTTTGCACAGGTGTGCCATTGGAAGTGGTGGTAACAGATATCGTAACTTTAGCTCCTGAAAGCGGCGCATTGAACGATGAATCGGTGATGGTTCCTTTGATGGTGTATTTCAGGTTTTTCTTTTTGCAAGAGAAACTAAGGACCATAAGCAGTGCTCCGAGGAACAGAACTGAATTTTTCATGAATTTAATTTTAACAAAAATAACGTGAAATCACTCAAATAAAAACAGCATTTTGCCGAAATTGATTGTTAACAACCTTTTTATTCATTTTTTTAGTAATTACTTTTTTAGTGGTGTTTAAGCCCTGTAACACTGATGTATAAAGTGTTTTCAGAGGTTATTAACTAAAAATGTTGAATAAAAAAATATTCACTTTTTTTAACAATAGTGCTGATTCTACAAATAAAGATATTAATTTCGCCGGGTAACTCAAAATTTATAATTATGTCAGAAAATTTAGACGCAACAACAATGAAGCCGGAAGGTAAAGGTGCTGCAGTAGGTGGATTTATTTTAGCATTGGTTGGAATGATTGTTCCTTTCAACGTAATCGCAGTGCTTGTAGGATCAACTGTTATGGCTTACATCGGACTTGCAATTTGTCTTATCTCAGTAGTACTTTGTGCTATGGCTATGGGTAAATTGAAAAAAACAGGAGGAAAACGTGGATTGGCTATCGCTGGTTTGATCGTTGGTCTTGTTGCTACAGTTTGGTCTGCAATGGCTGTTGTAAACATCGGTGAATTAGTCGATGCTCGTAACAAAGGTGCAATGGAATTACAGAAAGACTGGAATAGAAACATGTAATTCGTTCTAAACGATATGTTTGAATCCCCGGTAGTTTTTACCGGGGATTTTTTATTTTAGAGAAATTCTTTTTAATGGAAAGTTGGAGAACAGAAGAAGCGTTGGACAGTTTAGAGGTTCAGTTGAAAAACAGGAGAACCCTTTTGTTAACGGTTGTTTGTATTTTGACCTGGGTATCTTGCGGCATAATTTTCACCGTTACTACTTATGGACTGATGGCTACAGCTGTTTATAATCCTACAGCTGATTCAAGTGAATATACAGGTGCCTTGTTTTTCCTGGATTGGTTGATTCTTCCGGCTCTTTGTACGGCAGGTGCCATTTTTATGTTCCGCTTAAAGCGCTGGGGGCTCTGGATCTATTGCCTGGGGAAAGTTCCGGCTATCCTGTTTTCGATCTACACGATCATGGGGTTGGTCAAAAGTTTAGGTTCCGGATTGTTCTGGGGTTTATTGTGGAATGCGATCTCCATAGCGTTTATCGTTGTCTACGCTTCGGAAATGAATAAATTGTCCAGAAAACCGGTTTCAACTGATTTTTAATGTATACTTTAGCGCCCTAATAATTTAATACTATTTTACTTATGCAAGGTTTAATTATCATTGGTGTTCTTCTTTATTTTGCTCTTATCGGAGGTATGATTGCATGTATGGTGCTTTATGTCAAAAATCTGATGGATTTAATGAGACAGGTGGATCCAAAAAACCGTCAAATCCAACCGGGATTCGTTTGGATGTTGTTTATTCCTTTTTATGGAGCATATATTTTTCCATTTAGCTTGTATCCAAAGATGGCTGAAAGTTTGAAACGCGAATTTGAAGAGCGAAACAGTCCGCAGCCTGGAGATTATGGAAAATCACTTGGATTGGCACTTCCGTTTATAATGATGGGTTTCATTATTCCGTTCCTTAATTTCTTAGCAATTATTGGGTGGGCCGTTGTAGGAATTATTTTTTGGGTGAAAATGGCCCAGTACAAAAAAATGCTGAAATCACTTCCGAAAGCAACCGAAGGAATTCGCATTTCAAGTAATACGGATTTATTGGATTAATAAATAAATATCAACCGATACTATTATGAGATTTGGTGCTACTGAAGCAATGTTGATATTGGTCCTTTGCGGAGGGCTAATTGTTCTTTTCGTTTTTTACCTGAAGAATTTACAAGACCTTTTAAGAGAATGTAATCCTAACAATCGCCAGGTTCCTCCGGGAAATGTTTGGTTGATGTTCATTCCCTTATTTAATTACGTGTATGGATTTATCCTGTATTTGAAGATCAGTGAATCGCTCAAACGGGAATTTGAACACCGGAATGTTCCTCAATCGGGAGATTATTTAAAAACACTGGGAATTGTACTTGCTAGTTGTAATGCCTTTGGTGCACTTCCGATTCCTATGCCTTGGAGCTTTGAAATAATCATTGGCTTAGCAGGTCTTGTTCTGTTCATCGTATATTGGGTACAGACTGCCAACATGAAAAACAAATTGCGTTCACTTCCTAAAGGTGAAGGGGCATTTGTTATTTCAGACAAGCCTGATTTATTAGATTAAATAATTAATTAAAAATCAATATGGATACATTAGATCAAAACATTGAATTGAATAGCGATAAACTGAAGATCTCTGATTCAATCAAGCAGAATTTACTCACTTCAGCAAGCTGGGCGAGGTTCCTGGCTATTGTTGGCTTTATTTTCACAGGAATTACGGCAATCGGGGCCTTAGTAATGTTGGTTGCAGCTTTGTCAACCGGTATGGGGCCTTTGATCGGTGTGGCTTTCCTTTATGTAGGTTTGGCAATTGCGATGATTTTTCCGGCTCTTTACATGATTCGTTTTGCAATCTCAATAACTAGAGGTTTGAATTCAACTAAACAAAGTGAGTTTGAATACGGGGTTCAGAATTTGAAATCATTCTTTAAATTCTCCGGTATTTTTACCATTGTATTCCTGGCGTTATATATTATATTAATTTTTGTTGGTATTGGTTCAGGATTCAGCAGAATGTTCTAATTCCAAATTGAACGCATTATTGAAAGAGTTCGGATAGTTATTTCCGGGCTCTTTTTTTGTTATCTCCCTTCCTTCATACATGCATTTTCGCAGAGAATGTTATCTTTGTTTTCCTTAAAAATTCAATATGTCAGACGATAAGAAAATCATATTTTCCATGGTTGGAGTTTCTAAAGAGACACCGCAGGGAAAGCAGATCATTAAAAATATTTACCTCTCTTTTTTCTACGGTGCGAAAATCGGGATCATCGGTTTGAACGGTTCCGGAAAATCTACCGTAATGAAGATCATTGCAGGATTGGATAAAGCTTACCGGGGCGATGTGGTATTCTCTGCGGGTTATTCTGTGGGATATTTACCGCAGGAACCAGAATTGGATCTGAAGAAGACTGTGAAAGAAGTGGTGATGGAAGGTGTTCAGGATATCGTAGATATTCTAAAAGAATACGAAGAAATCAATGCGTCTTTCATGGATGAAGAAGTCTTGAATGATCCGGATAAAATGGATAAACTAATTGCTCGTCAGGGAGTTGTACAGGATAAGATTGATGCTGTTGACGCATGGGAGCTGGACAATAAATTGGATCGTGCAATGGATGCATTGCGTTGTCCGCCGGATGATCAGTTGATCGAAACACTTTCCGGGGGAGAGAAACGCCGTGTGGCTTTGTGTCGTTTGTTATTGCAAACACCGGATGTTCTATTGCTGGATGAGCCTACCAACCACTTGGATGCAGAATCTATTGATTGGTTAGAGCAGCATTTACAACAATACCAGGGAACTGTCATTGCAGTAACTCACGACCGTTATTTCCTGGATAATGTAGCTGGCTGGATCCTTGAATTAGATCGCGGAGAAGGAATTCCGTGGAAAGGAAATTATTCTTCCTGGCTGGAGCAAAAAGGAAACCGACTGAAAGAGGAAGAAAAAACAGAATCAAAACGTCAGAAAATGCTTGCCCGCGAGTTGGAATGGGTAAGAATGAACCCAAAAGGGCGTCATGCAAAGAACAAAGCACGTATTCAGAACTACGACAAAATGATGTCGGAAGACATGAAGGACAAAGAAGTGAAATTGGAGATTCCGATTCCGAATGGTCCTCGTTTAGGAAACAACGTGATCAATGCAGAGCATGTAATGAAAGCGTTTGGAGATAAAATGTTATACGACGATTTGAACTTCCAGTTGCCACCGGCAGGAATTGTGGGGATTATCGGGCCGAATGGTGCCGGTAAAACAACGATCTTCAAAATGATCATGGATGAATTGCAACCTGATAAAGGAACCTTTGCAATTGGTGAAACGGTGAAAATCGGTTACGTAGATCAAACCCACAAAGATATTTCTCCGGAAAAAACAGTATTTGAAGTGATTGGTGGTGGAAATGAGTTCATTGAAATCGGAAATCAAAAATTCAATGCACGTGCCTACTTGTCGAAATTCAATTTTGCAGGTTCCGATCAAAGTAAGAAGGTTGGAATACTTTCCGGTGGAGAAAGAAACCGCCTGCATTTGGCCATGACCTTGATGACAGAAGCAAACGTGCTTTTACTGGATGAGCCTACGAATGATATCGATATCAATACTTTACGAGCTTTGGAGGAAGGAATTGAAAGCTTCGCAGGTTGTGCGGTGGTTATTTCCCACGACCGTTGGTTCCTGGATCGTATTTGTACACATATCCTCGCTTTTGAGGGTGATTCTGAGGTTGTTTGGTTTGAAGGATCGTATTCAGAATACGAAGAAAATAAGCGTAAACGTTTGGGGGATGCTGCTCCGAAGCGTATTAAATATAGAAAATTGGTTTAATCGAAGTTGATTCAGGTTTCCTCCCTTGAGGGAGGACTAAGGAGGGTGGCTTCCGAAATTCTTAGCCATCCCCCTCGATCCCCCTTAAAAGGGGGGAGGCTTCGAATCCCTTTGGAATATTAAAAGAATGGATCCTCTGCACGGAATAACATTGGAGAAAATAGTGACTGAACTGGTTGAAGAGTTTGGTTTTGAGCGTTTGGGGAAATTAATCCCCGTCAATTGCTTTATCAATGACCCCAGTGTAAAGTCCAGCCTGAAATTTTTGCGCAAAACCCCTTGGGCGCGTGCAAAAGTAGAGGAATTGTATATCAATAGAATAGTAAATATTCGCAATAGTGAATAGTAAACAGGCAATAGTAATTACCTTCTAATTTGCCTATTGCCTGATCACTATTGCCTAATAACTTAAAAATGGAAGTAAGAGATTTAGAACCAAAAGCATTGTGGAACCATTTTGCGGATTTGAATGCAGTGCCGCGTCCTTCAAAGAAAGAAGAGCATGTGATCGAATTCATGATGAATTTTGGTAAATCATTGGGTTTTGAGACGATTCAGGATGCTATTGGGAATGTAATTATCAAGAAACCGGCAACTTCCGGAATGGAAGACCGGCAAACGATTGTCATGCAGTCGCATTTGGACATGGTTCATCAGAAAAATTCCGATACCATTTTTGATTTTGATCAGCAGGGAATTGAAATGTTGGTGGATGGTGACTGGGTTCGTGCTAACGGAACCACACTTGGAGCTGACAACGGAATTGGTGTTGCAACAATTATGGCGGTTTTGAAATCAACAGATATCGCTCACCCGGCAATTGAAGCACTTTTTACCATTGATGAAGAAACCGGGATGACCGGAGCTTTACAGGTAGATGCTTCTAATATTTCCGGTACAATTTTGTTGAATTTGGACACGGAAGACGATGATGAGTTGTCGATCGGTTGTGCAGGCGGAATCGATACGAATACAAAATTGGCAATTACTCACGAAGATTTGCCGGCTAATTATATTTGCTTCGAGATCAAATTGCGTGGCTTGCTGGGCGGACATTCCGGAATGGATATCCATACAGGAAGAGGAAATGCCAATAAATGGATGAACCGTTTGTTCAAACACGTGAAGGCTTCAGTCGATTTGAAATTATGCAGTTTGGATGGAGGAAGTTTAAGAAATGCTATTCCAAGAGAAAGTACAGCTGTTGTTGCTGTTTCCGAAGCGGAGAAAACAAAATTCCACGAAGCAGTCAATGAGATCATTGCTCAAATAGAAGCGGAATATCAATCGATTGAAAAAGATGCGAACTGGACAATTTCTGAAAGTGGAGATTTAAATAGAGTTGTAAAAGATTCTGATTTTGAACGAATTATAAATGCTGTTTATGCAGTTCAAAATGGAGTTTACAGAATGAGTCCGTCAATTGCCGGCCTGGTGGAAGCTTCTTCGAGTTTGGCAAAGGTGACGGTTGGAGACGGAGTATTTACTACGCAGTCATTACAGCGCAGTTCCGTTGAATCTTCTAAAACAGATGTGGCTAATACGATTCGTGCGGCATTTGAAAGTGTTGGAGTGGAAGTGGTGCAAGGCGGAGAATATCCGGGCTGGGAGCCAAATGCCGATTCGGCCATTTTAAAGGTGATGGCAGATTTATACCGACAAAAATTCAATGCCGAACCGAATATCAAAGCCTGTCATGCAGGTTTGGAGTGTGGGATTTTGGGAAAACACTTCCCGGGAATGGATATGATCTCTTTTGGTCCAAATATTCGCGGAGCGCATTCCCCGGATGAATGTGTGCAGATTTCTTCTGTACAGAAGTTCTGGGATTATTTGTTGGAGGTTCTGAAGCAGATTCCGGCTTAAAACAAAGAGATAACGATTAGTTAGCGGTAACCAGTAAGGGTTGCTGCTTTTTTTTTGCTTTTAAATGTGAATAAATCGCGTTTCTGCCAGTGTTTCGTGGATAAGTTTATTCGTTCAAACAGGCTTAGAATCAAGAATTTCCTGTTAATTTGGCATTGAAATCTAAATAATGGACAAACTGAACACGAACTGGTTGGAGTTTCATGAAAAAATGAAATTCCGGCTCGTATTGCATTTACTGTACTTTTTTGCCGGCCTGATGTCCATCGTGACACTCGTCAATATGTCCAACGAACATTTCAGTGCTACTCCCAATTTTTTCGCTGTGGGAATGTGTGTTCTCGGCTTGGTTGTAATCCGGATTACTAAAAACTACCGGCTGGTTGCAGCGGTTTGCTCTGTTTTGACCTTCTTCATCGTTTCCGGAGCATTTTTATGGCTGCCTGCAACGCATTACCTCACACCCATGTGGATGATTGTCAATATCATTTTTACCTTTTTCGTGCTGGGAAAAAAGTGGGGGATTTCGATTTTGATTGCGCATTTTCTCGTTTTATTCTATTATTTGATCTACCTGCACGAAGGAAATATTGTGGCAGTAAAAAGTTTCTCCGGAAATGACGTAACGACCTTTATTTTGGAATATTCCATTGCCGGATTTGCCATAGCTTACATTTTGAATCTTTATATCTTAACAACGAATTACTCGCGCATTGAGCTGATAGAGAACAATCAAACACTTTCTGAACAGAATAAAGTGATCTCCAAGCAGAATTCGGAAATGGAAGTGATGCTGCGTGAAATTCATCACCGGGTGAAGAATAATCTTCAGATTATCACCAGTTTACTCCGGTTGCAGGCAAATAATATGAGCGAAAAAGCCGGCGGCTCATACCAGGAAGCAATTGATCGGGTGACCGCAATGGCAATCATTCACGAGAAAATGTACCAATCCGGTTCTTTATCCAAGTTCGACCTGGAAAAATACCTGAAATCGTTGGTGGATAGCTTATTGCTGAATTATTCCATCTCCAAAAAGCCCGAATTCATGATTGATGTAGAAGTGGAGGATATGAAATCGAAAAGTATTGTTCCGTTGGCGCTTTTGATCAATGAATTATTGTTGAATTCCCTGAAACATGCTTTTCAGGATCAGGAAAATCCGGGGATCTCCATTCGTTTGAGTGAAAAAGAAGGCAGTAAATCAAATCGTTTTGTGCTTGTTTACAGTGATAATGGTTCCTGGGAGGAAGGTTCGGTTGCTTCATTCGGAACAGAAATTATCCACGCAATGTCCGAGCAGTTGGAAGGGAGTTTTACACTGGAAACAACTGATTCAGGTACAAAATATGTTTTCGATCTGGCTAATTTGAGCTAAATTCACAGAATGGATGAGCATCAATTAGTGTCATTGGCAAAGGCTAAAATGCCCTTCGGTAAATACAAAGACCGGTATTTGATTCATTTACCGGAGAATTACCTCGTTTGGTTCAAGCAGAACGGTTTCCCTGCTGGGAAGTTGGGCCAGCAATTAGAATTGGTCTATGAAATTAAACTAAATGGTCTTGAGCATCTCATCTATCCTTTAATGCCTAATAAATCACACTAATGCTTGAGTTAAACAGTTTTATATTGCGTATAGGCGGATCAATAAAAGCTCCGCCAATGTCCGAGGAGGAGCGTTTTTGGTTTATGATCATTGCTCCGGTTATCGTAGGTGGAATTATTATTTACTTTATCTATGCTAAAATAAAAACGCGTGGTGGTGAAAGTTGGGATAATGGAATCATTCCGGAACATTTTAAGCCGACCATAGAGAATATTTTTGAATTGTTTATTGCGGCGGCTGGTGCAATTGTACGAAGAGATTTGGACAATCATTACATGAAATTTGCCTACGTAGACAAGTATCTTGCAACTAACTTTAGAGATATTTACTACAATTCGGTAGAATCTTACACTTATTCATTGAATCATGCTTTGAAAATTGATTCTCTGGCTTCATGGTCGAATAAACACCTGTCCAAAGAATGGAAAGTTAAATTGATCAATTTTTTGGCAGGTCTCGCAGTTTATGATGGAGGATTCAATTTGGATGAGAAACGCCATTTGTTAATCTTAATGGGCAAGCTAAATTTGGAGATCTCAGATTATGAGCATGTCTATAGGGAAAAGTTGACAAGCCAAAACGAGCGGAAGCATCAACATGAAACAACCTATTCCAAATCGGATTTCTTTTATAAGGTGCTGGGATTGGAGAGAACTGCCTCAATAGAAGAGGTCAGAACTACTTATCGCAGATTGGTTAAGTTGACTCATCCGGATCGTTTTATGAATGAATCTCCGGAGGTTCAAAAACAAATGAGTGAGAAGTTTCTCCAGGTTCAGGAGGCGTATGAATCCATTGTAAACTCCTGATATGTTGATTCTTGGGATTCTATTTATTTGCCTGCTGGTTCTTTTGGTCGTTATTCTGACTAAAAGGCAGGTAAAGGATTCCAAAGAACGAAAAGCAAGTGCCGAGCTTGTTTTAAGGCAGAGTTTTCATCCTCCTTCCGGAAAGAAATCAGAGAAAATGATTTTCCAGATCTATATTTTACTGGCTGCATGGATGATGCGTAAAAATGCTGTCAAATCTTTTGAAAAACAGTCGTTTATTGTTATTTATATCAATAAAAGATTTAATATAGAATCCCTGATCATAGCGAATGAATTGGAATTGGCCGGCGAGACATCGATTCATGTGCGGAGTGTAGCAAATTGGGTGATTCAACAAATGCATGGATCGCAGGAGCGTGCTGATTTGATAGAGTTCCTGATCGACCTGGTGTTTGTAGATGAAGAAATGATCGACCGGGAATTTACGGCGCTTATTCGCTTGGGTGAATTGATCGGTGTTCAGTCGGTGTATATCGAAAAAAGAGTGATTGAGCACCGCAAACGGATCTTTGGTTCTACTGTCGGAAACGAACGTCTGCATTCCATTGCCAATTCCGGTGCCCGAAGAAAGATCGCCCTGGCAATTCTTGATCTAGGTCCTTCGGCAACTGAGGAAGATATCAGGAAAAGTTATCGGGCATTGGTTAAGAAGCATCATCCGGATCGCAATTTGGATAAAAGTGAAGAGGAGAGAGCGGAATCTGCTCAGCGTTTTTTGGAGGTACAGGATGCGTACGAAGAGCTTGTTTCGCATTAAATTTCGAAAGACTGTCACAAATGTTCTTTTCAGTTTAAATAACTGATTATAAAAGATTTAATACCATTGTTTCAAATGAGTTATTAAATGAATTTCAATTTTTTTTCATTTTTTTTGGTTGGATATGTAACCTAATGCAGAAGTGTGGCGTAAATGGGCTCAGAACAAAATCGCATTTAAGTTTTAATATATATGGAAAGTACGATGATTAATAACGCAGTAAGCCTGGCAAAAACTAAATTGGAGCGCCACAAAGCAATGGGGAGAAATAGTAGTTTGAGTATTGTTGAAGTTGCTCAGCTAATGGACTTGGTTACATTTGGACCAAACTTACCGGAGGTGAATAACAGCATGCTTTTCTTTGGATACAGTATCAATTAATTTACGTTCAAATAATTAGATTGATAAAGCCTTGGCCATAAATGCCAGGGCTTTTTTTGTGTTTACATGTGTTACAAATGTGAATTAATTGAAGAGTAGAATTGTAGAAAATAAATGATACATTTGTATCATGGAGGTAAAAGACCGTTTACGTATGATTATGGATTCGCATAAATTGAATGCGGGTTCCTTTGCGGATAAGATTGGTGTGCAGAGGTCCAATGTGAGTCATGTGTTGAGCGGACGGAATAAGCCTGGTTTTGATTTTATAGAGAAGTTGTTAATAGCGTTTCCGCGAGTTTCTGCCGAATGGCTTTTTACCGGTAAGCAGGAAAAGAAGGAAGGTGAGGATCTTTTTTCGGGGAACAAGGCAATTCCTGCTATTGCTCAATCTGCTGAAGATGTTATTGCTGAAAAGGAGGGATCAGCGGGTTCTGAAAAAAAGATTGTCAAAACACTGGTGTTTTATGCTGATTTTACTTTTGATGTATTCCTTCCTAATGAGAAATAATGCCTGACCCTGTTAATTCGTCCTCCAGGTAAAATGCTGCAAATTGTCCGGGAGTAATTCCTCGTTGTTTTTTATCGAACAGGATGTAGTATCCGTCTTCTAAGCGTGTTAGAGTTCCTTTTTGAAAAGACTGGCGATACCTGATTCGAATATCGAATGCTTTCTGATCTCCAATATTCATGTTAAAATCCGGGTTCACCCAATGCATTTCGGCTGTTTCAATCTTTAGGGCCCATTTGTTGAGTCCGGGATGATCGTCCTTTTGACCGGAATAAACCGTGTTTGTCAGTGTGTCAATGCCGATTACAAAGGATGGATTGGGTCTTCCGCCGATGTGAAGTCCTTTTCGCTGTCCGATTGTATAGTAATGAGCCCCTATATGTTTTTCAACTTCCGTTCCCATGGTGGGAGCATAGATGAACTCTTTGCTTAGTTCGATTACATGGTCCAGGTCTACAGGAATGTCGGAATAATTTTTGAATTGAGATTCTAATTCACTGATTTCTATTATTTTACCATGTTTAACTTCAAGTTTTTGTTGAAGAAATTCAGGTAAGGATATTTTTCCTACAAAACACAATCCTTGTGAATCCTTCTTGTCTGCAGTGACCAGGCCGATTTCTTTCGCAATTGCTCTGACTTCTGATTTTTGAAGGTTTCCAATGGGGAAAAGCGCTTTGGAAAGCTGTTCCTGTGATAATTGACAAAGGAAGTAGGATTGATCCTTGTTCGGGTCCATTCCTGTCATTAAGTGGTGAATACCGTCTTCTGTGGTTGTTTTTCTGCAATAATGTCCTGTTGCAACGTAATCAGCGCCCAGTTCCATGGCAGCTTTTAAAAACACATCAAATTTGATTTCCCGGTTGCATAGTACATCCGGATTTGGAGTTCTTCCGGCTTCATACTCTGCAAACATATAGTCTACAATGCGTTCTTTGTATTCTTTACTTAGGTCAAGGACCTGGAAAGGAATTCCCAGGTGTTCGGCTACCAGGAGAGCGTCGTTGCTGTCGTCGATCCAGGGGCAGTCGTTAGAAAGTGTAACCGTTTCGTCATGCCAGTTGCGCATAAACAATCCAATGACTTCATATCCTTCTTGTTGCAATAAATGTGCGGTAACGCTTGAATCTACTCCGCCGGACAGTCCGACAACCACTCTTTTCATACTGCAAATTTACGAACTTTTAAAAAGCGCTTTTTAAAATTCCCATTCTTTCGAAAAATTAACAGTTACAAAAGTGAATTTACATAGATTACATTTGTGTAAAAATGAATTCGTAAAATTCAGATCCGGTATTTCTTAATTCATTCCCGGCATTGTTCAAATAGTTCAAAAATGTTCAAGCTTTCAATTTTGTCGAATGACTTAATTCTTTTAATTGAACTATTGAACTATTGAACTATTGAACTATTGAACTATTGAACTATTGAACTATTTTAAACTCTAAATAATCGTTAACGGAACTAAATCCGCAGAAAAAAGTGATATTTTAGTCGCATGAAACTGATTGTTGCAATCCTATTAATCCTATCTGGAAATGCTTTTTCTCAACAGCCTTGTACTCGTGTATGGCTAAAGGGAAAAGTGGAAGATACCCTTGTTAAACATGCATTCCTGAATTTAATGGTCGTAAATACTTCTAACGGAAAAGGAGTTTTTGGCCAGCCCGACGGAACTTTCGGAGTATATGTGAGTAATAACGATTCGATTGTTTTGTCTATAAAAGGATATGAGCGCTACGGTTTTCGGGTAATTGGAGATTCTTCCTGTCATTTTGAAGTATATGCAGCAGTTGAACGAAAAGCACGTCAAATTGATGAAGTGGTTATTAAGCCCTTGAAATCGGTCCAGGAAATTAAAGAAGAGCGGGCGGCACTGGCTATGAGAGAAACTGTGACGATTACCGGTTTAGAGGTTTTCCAAAGTCCTATTACAGCATTGTACCAGCGTTTTTCGAAGAGAGAACAATCTAAAGCACGTGTTGCTAAAATGGAATACGAAGATTCAAAGGAAGAAATCGTTCAGGAGCTTTTGAAGTTGTATGTGTCTTATGATATTATTAAGCTGAACAACGACGATTTTATTGATTTTATCCGTTTTATGGCTATGGACGAGAATTTTCTGAAAACAGCCACAGATATTGAATTGATCACATTTATCAAAGATAAACTGGAACATTATCTATTGCTTCACCCGGAGAAAGAATAGGTTAGAATGAGGACTGAGAATGAGAGGGGAAAAATCCTCATTCTCTTTCTGTTTCTCTCTCTGCTTCAGTTTCTTCAATTAGCTGTTTGTCATAAAGCTCCCGGTATTGACTGTTGGTTTGCAACAAATCGCCTGGTTTTCCTTCTTCAACAATTTTTCCGTCTTCCAGTACCAAAATATAATCTGCATTTCTAAGACTGGAGATTCGGTGGCTTACAATAACAGAAGTCGTTTGATGTTCGGCATTTAAGCGCTTTAAATTGCCCAGGATAATTTCTTCCGTTTCCGTATCAACAGCGGATAAACAATCGTCCAGCAATAAAATATCGGGTTTACGGATCAGTGCACGCGCAATACTCACACGTTGTTTCTGTCCGCCGGAAAGATTTACCCCGCGTTCACCTAAAATTGTTTCGAATTTATCGGGGAAAGCTTCAATGTTGTGCAGTACATGTGCATTTTTCGCAGCATCCCTAATTTCATCTTGTTTAACCATGTCAAAATTCAGTGCTCCGAAAGCAATGTTGTTGCGGATCGTATCTGAAAATAAGAATACGTCTTGCGGAACCACTGAAAGGTGTTTTCGGTATTCGATAAGGTTAACCGATGAGAGATTTTCGGTATTGTAGCGAATTTCACCCATTGTTGGATCCAGCTGACGAACGATCATTTGCAGCAAGGTCGATTTTCCGGAACCTGTTTTACCGATAATTCCCAATGTTTCGCCTCGTTTTAAGGTGAAGTTTATGTCTGATAGTACGTCCGGAAGATCGGGTCTGTATCGGAATGACATGTTTTTGAACTGGAGTGCGTTGAATTTCTCCAAAGGTGCTTCAGAATGGTTTTTAATAGCCGATTCAGTTCTCAGGAATTCATTGATGCGCTCCTGTGAAGCTGCTGCTCTTTGGTTGATGCTTGTTACCCATCCAATGCTTGCAAAAGGCCAGGTTAAGTTGTAGATCAGGAGAATGGTGGATACAATGTCACCCGTGTCGATTTTTCCACCGTAAGTTAGAAGTCCGCCCATGTAAATACTCAACAAGGTACTTGTTCCTATTAACAAGGAGATCGTCGGCATGAAAAGCGCATTGGTCCGGACCAGTTTCATGGTTTTCTTTAAGTAAGAACCTGAACTCGCTTCAAAGTTCTTTTTTGCATGTTTTTCCTGGATGTAAGCTTTGATGACACGGATTCCGGAAAAGGTTTCCTGTCCCAAAGTGCTTAAACGCGATTGTTCCTGTTGTACTTCCTTGCTCAGTTTATTCATTCTGGTTGAAACAAGGTAGATCAAAGTTGCCATTACAGGAAGAGGAGCAAGTGCGTAAAGTGCTAATTCCGTATTGATTTTCAACATTTCATATAAACTGAAAGGGAATAGGGCAATCAGGTTGACGGTATACATAATTCCCGGTCCCAAATACTGGCGAACCTGAGAAACATCTTCGGAAATACGGTTCATTAAATCACCGGTCGATTGTCTTTTGTAAAAGCTGTAATCCAATTGCTGGTATTTTTCAAAGATCTCGTTTTTCAGGTCGAATTCAATGTAGCGCGACATAATGATGAGCATTTGCCGTGTCAGAAAGAGGAAAAATCCCTTAAGAATGTTAAAAAGCATAACAAGTCCCGCAAGGCCAAGAACAGTCCAGAAAAGAGTTTTCCCGGTGCTTAGCTGTGTTTCTCCGGAAAGAAACTTCAGGGATTCACCAACAAGAATGGGGATTTTGGCGCCAAAGTAATTCCCTGCAATAATAAAGAGAATACCCAGCAGCATTCGCCAGCGGTATTTGATGAAATATTTGTTTAAATAGCTTAGAGACTTCATTCGATAAATTTCCTATTTTTGCGAGCGCTAATGCGATTTTGTTCGAATTACAAAATTAGCCATTCGCATTGAAATAAAAGATTAAAAGTCGCGTATGTTTGAAGTAAAAGAAATCAAAGATTTAAATCTGGCTGAAAACCCCGTTATTTCTCAAATGAGTATGTATAACCACGAGCAATTGTTATTCTGTAACGATACTGCAACTGGTCTGAAAGCAATTATTGCTGTACATAACACCGTATTGGGGCCTGCTTTGGGAGGAACCCGTATGTGGATGTACAACAATGAAATGGAGGCTTTGAATGATGTATTGCGTCTTTCAAGAGGTATGACATACAAAAATTCAATTTCAGGATTGAATTTGGGAGGTGGAAAAGCGGTAATCATCGGGGATTCACGCTCCATGAAGTCAGAAGCTTTGTTCCGTCGTTTCGGGAAGTTTGTAAATTCATTGGCAGGAAAATACATTACTGCGGAAGATGTAGGCATTTCTCCGGTTGACATGGTTTGGGTTTCTATGGAAACAAATCACGTAGTTGGTTTACCCGGAAAAAGTGGTGATCCTTCGCCTGTAACTGCTTATGGAGTTTACATGGGAATGAAAGCGTGTGCGAGCCAGCAGTTTGGTTCTGATTCTTTGGCTGGTAAAAAAGTAGCTGTTCAGGGAGTGGGTCACGTTGGTGAGTATTTGGTGAAGCATTTGGTTTCCGAAGGGGCTGAAGTAACGATCACGGATATCCACCAGGATACTTTGAAAAGAGTTTCCAGTGAATACGGAGTTAAGGTTGTCGGATTGGATGAAATCTACGATGTGCCGATGGATATTTACGCACCGTGCGCTTTAGGAGCAACAATCAACGACGATACAATCAACCGATTGAAATGTTCGATCATTGCCGGAGCTGCAAACAACCAGTTGGCAAATGAAGCAATTCATGGTCAATTGGTAAAAGGAAAAGGAATCATTTACGCTCCTGATTTTGCTTTGAATGCAGGTGGTGTGATCAATTGTTATTCGGAAGTGGCTGGTTTGACTGCACAATGGTCAATGGCTAAAGCGGAGGAGATCTACACAACAATCGGAAATATCGTTTCCCGTTCAAGTGCAGAAGGAGTTCCGACTTACCAGATTGCAAACAAGATCGCTGAAGAGCGTATTGAATCGATTGGTAAAGTAAAATTACCACTATAAAAAGATAGGAGAGTAGTTTAAATGCTGAATAGAAGACATTTACGAATCAAGGTTTTGCAAGCGCTTTATGCCTATTTTCAAGGAGATGAGGATAGCATTAAGAAGACTGAAAACGAATTGATGCAGGCTGTAGATCGTATTTACGATTTGTACCTGTATTTATTGCTGAGTTTCGGTGAGTTGAAAGACATTGCAGAACATCGTATTGAAGAAAATAAAAAGAAGATCCGTCCAACAGAAGAAGATTTGAATCCGAACAGAAGATTTGTGGATTCAATGGTGATTCAAACGCTGCAGGACAGTTATTCACTGCGTGAAGCTTCTGAAGACCGTTCTGTGAACTGGATCGGAGACGAGCATCATGAAATGTTCCGCAAGATCTATATTCAAATGAAAGAAGGGGAAACCTGGTTTGCTCATATGAATAGCGAAGCTACAGGTTTTGAGGAAGACAAAAATTTCATGATCAATTTGTTTAAAGCAGAGATCGCGAATTCCCCTTTGGTTTATCACTTCTTCGAAGAGAAAAGCATTCATTGGTTAGATGATATTGATTTGGCTTGTCAAATGGCAATCAAATCGATTAAAGCAATGGAAGAAGGTCAGAAGTTTGTGGCTATGCCTTTGTATAAGGATAAAGAAGATGAGCAGGAATTCATCCGCACCTTACTTCGTAAGACCATTTCAATGGATTCTGAAAATTTATTGCTGATCGATGAATTAACAGATAACTGGGAGTTGGAGCGTATTGCAAAAATGGATATTCTGCTTTTGAAAATGGCTATCACGGAACTTCAGATCTTTAAGAGTATTCCCAAAAAGGTGACTTTGAATGAATACATTGAGATCTCGAAATTCTATTCAACGCCAAAAAGTCATGGATTTATCAACGGAATCCTCGATAAAGCCGTTGATAGATTGGTAAAAGATGGAAAAATTTCTAAACTCGGAAGAGGTTTAATGGATTAATATTATGAGAAAAATGTTGTTTTTAGGTCTTGCATTGTCGTTCTTAACGGCATGTGGATCAGATTCTCCGGCAGAAATTGTTGGATACAAAACTACCATGAAAGTTGCAAGCGTTTTTAATGCAGGGAAAATTGCAAGAGGCGAAATAATTAAGGCTAACTTTGTAGTAGAAAACACAGGTGAATACCCCTTGGTATTGTCTGATGTTTCCGGATCTTGTTCTTGTACGGTAGCAGATTGGAGTAAAGAGCCAATTCCTCCGGGAGAGAAAGGATTTGTAAAAGCAAATGTAAAGACAGAATCCTTCTCAGAAGGACCGGTAACAAGAAGTATAACTATTTTGTCGAACACAACGCCTCCAAATACCAAAGTGGTAGTTGAGGCAACGATTATAAAATAGGAAAAGTTTACCCGTAGTAGTGATCAGTCGCGACTAATCACTACCGGGTTCAAATAAGTAAATAATAAATAAAAAATAGAGTTATGCAAATTATAATGCTCGTATTGATGTTGGTGGTGTTTTACTTCTTTTTAATTCGCCCGCAGCAGAAAAAACAAAAAGAGCTTAAAGCGTTCCGTGAACATTTGAAGCAAGGAGATAAAGTGGTTACCATTGGTGGAATTCACGGGAAAATCCTTGAGATTACAGATACTACAGTTTTAATCAATTCGGAAGGTACCAAATTACGTTTTGAGAAGTCTGCAATTTCTACAGCAGTTGCTGATAATTTAGGAGTACAGGCTTAGTCTGAACGGACAAAATAGGAAGCATCGTCGATTGGCGGTGCTTTTTTTTGTTTACCACAACGCTTACGCAGTAGCTCCAGCGAAGGCGCAAAGAGCACGAGGTTATTTTTATAATTAAGATTAAAAATAAGTCTTCGTGTGCTTCGTGCCCCTTGTGGTTATGTGTTATGCAATATACGTTTTGGTGAAATTCATTGAGAAATTCGCTGCGTTTTGTCGTCTGTCTTTACGTCTGTTGACTCTTCTTCTTGTGCGTCTTCGAACTCTTCGTCTTTCTCCGCCCGGAGCCTGCGCAAATAAATGCTCTTGCGTGGTACTGGTAATCGCAGAAATTGGATTGCTGTCTGCTAAACTTTGTTCCGGTGCCTCAATGGTTAACATGCTTAATGAAAGAGCCCCGTAAAGGAAAGTGCTGAAAAGGATGTGTTTTGCTTTCATAGTTTTGAATTTAGTAAGTAATGTGCTTTGTATAAGATTATCAAAATGCAGAATGGTTTAACCAAAAAGAATGCCACTTTAAAAGATAGATGTTTGTAGAAAAAAGTAGGGGCGCGATTAATCGCGCCCCTACTTTTTATTATTCTAAATTCGATTAGATATTTTCGATAATCATTGCGGAAGCACCACCGCCTCCGTTACAGATTCCTGCACCACCGATCTTTCCTCCGTTTTGTTTCAATACGTGGATCAATGTTACAATAACACGCGACCCTGAATTTCCAAGCGGGTGACCCAAAGCAACAGCACCACCGTTCACGTCTACTTTAGCAGGATCCAATCCTAAGATTTTTGTATTTGCCAATCCAACTACAGAGAAAGCCTGGTTCAATTCCCAGAAATCAACCTGGTCAGTGGACAAGTTTGCTTTTGCCAAAGCTTTCGGAACTGCTTTTGAAGGCGCAGTTGTGAAGAACTCAGGCTCGTGAGCAGCGTCCGCATAACTTACGATTTTGGCAATTGCTTTCAATCCGTGTTTCTCAACAGCTTCTTTGGAAGCTAAGATCAATGCAGAAGCTCCGTCATTCAATGTAGAAGCATTTGCCGCAGTGATTGTTCCTTCTTTATCGAAAGCCGGTTTCAATGACGGGATTTTATCTAAAAATACGTTTTTGTATTCTTCATCTTCCACAACCATGATCGGATCGCCTTTACGTTGAGGAACAGAAACTCCAACGATCTCGTCTTTGAATTTTCCTGCTTCCCATGCCGCAGCAGCGCGCTTGTAAGAAGTGATGGCGAAATTATCCTGGTCTTCACGGGTGAATCCGTATTTCTGAGCTGTTTTCTCTGCGCATGTCCCCATTGGAACTTTGCTGTAAACATCCAATAATCCGTCTTTTGTGATTCCGTCAAGTAGTTGGATGTTTCCGAATTTCATACCGTTTCTTCCGTCCATGTAATGCGGAGTCTGGCTCATGTTTTCCATTCCACCTGCAACAACGATCTCGTTATCACCTGCCAAAATTGTTTGAGCTCCCAGCATAATAGCCTTCATTCCTGAAGCACAAACCTTATTTACAGTTGTACAAGGAACCGTATTCGGCAAACCTGCACCCAAAGCTGCCTGGCGGGCAGGAGCCTGGCCAACACCGGCTTGCAATACATTTCCCATGAAAACTTCATCAACCAATTCAGGCTTCAATCCTGATCTGTCCAATGCGCCTTTAATGGCAACTGATCCTAACTGAGTAGCAGGAATCGATGATAAACCACCCATGAACGCTCCCATGGGAGTGCGGACAGCAGCAATAATGTATACTTCTTTAGACATAGCAATTTTAAATTTCGAACCCAAATTTACTCATTTTTCTTGTTTTATTCACCCTCTGTAGTTGGAATCTATCATTAGTCTTATTAATTTAATGTGCCGATTTAACTAAATTTGCGGCATAAAAAAAACGAATTGCATATGAAGATCATTATTCTCATCGTAACATTACTGGCAAGTTCTCTTGTTTTTTCTCAAACAGATGCTGAAAAATTGCGTGAAGACATCAAGAAATTAGATGCGCTTCATGATTCCTTGATGCCTCCAAGATGGACTTACACCAGTTTGTTTGGTTTGAATGGTTCTCAAACAGCATTCGTGAATTGGGCAGCAGGTGGTAGAAATAATGTGGCTGTATTGGGTTTTGTTGATTTCACAGCTACTTATCAGCACCGGCGCATCAAATGGTCCAATGATGTGAAACTGGCTTTGGGTGGAATGTTTTACACGGATTCTGCCGGAAAAGTTGCGGGGCTCCAGAAGACAGATGACCGCATTGATTTGGCAACTTCTTTGGGTTTTGAATTTAAGAAACATTGGTTCCTGACTACAATTGGCGGATTCCGAACGCAATTCCTGGATGGTTTCAGTTTTCCAAACGATTCCATTCCAATTTCGCGCTTTATGGCTCCGGGATATGTTAGTTTCTCTTTAGGGATCGAATATGCACCCGTTGATTATTTCAACGTGTATTTGTCACCTATAGCAGCTAAAATGACTATTGTAAATGACCAGCGTCTGGCAGATGCAGGAGCATTTGGCGTGCAGGCGGCAGAATTGGATACTGCCGGAAATGTCCTGAAAAGAGGTTTGCGTTTCAGAAATGAGATCGGAGCTTATTTCAGACTGCGTTTCCAAAAGGAATTGTTCAAGAATGTGGAAATGAAAACGCGTTTGGAGTTATTCAGCAACTACGCTGATAATCCACAGAATATTGACGTGAACTTTGAAAATATCTTCACATTTAAAATAAATAAGTGGCTGCAGGCATCTTTGCAATGGAACCTGATTTATGATGATGATATCGATATTCGCGATGCAAAAGGGAAAACCGGTCCGCGAACACAATTTAAATCAGTGTTGGGATTAGGAATTTCATACACTTTAACGAATGTGAAAAAGTAAAAAGCGTATTTTCGTTGCATGAATTACTTTTCCGATCATTCTTTATGGTGGTTGTTACCTATATCAATACTTGCTGTAGGTTTCTCGTTTTACTATTATTTCAAAACAGAACAAAAGGCAGTTTTTGGGAAAAACCAATTGCGTACCTTGTTTTCACTGCGCACTTTGAGCCTTTTCCTGATCGGATTATTACTGCTTGGGCTCGTTTGGGAAACAATTACTTACCGGCCTGAAAAACCGCTGATCATTACTTTGGTGGATTCGTCGTCTTCCATGATGAATTACAAAGACAGCAGTAAAGTCAAAAAACAGATTGAAGGTTTCCGGGCAGAATTGCCCAAATCGCTGGGTGACGGATACGAATACCTGGAGCTTGCTGTGGGAACAAATGTTCGTGATCTGGATAAATTATCCTTAAAGGATAAATCAAGCGATCTGGCGGCAGGATTCAAGCAAATCAAAGACCGTTTCTTTAACCGGAACATTGGCGCAATTATTTTGATCTCGGACGGAAACTACAACCAGGGAGTCCACCCGATGTATGAAGCTGAACGCATTGAATTAACCCCGGTTTTTTCATTGGCGGTAGGAGATACCACTTTGAAACGCGATATCGTTGTGAGATCAGTGAACTCCAACGAGGTTGCATTCCTGAATAACGAGTTCCCAATCCAGGCTTTGGTTGATTTTCAAAGAGTGCCTCCGGGTTCTTACCAGGTGAACCTGCTTCAGAATGGAAAAGTGGTTCAGTCACAAAGAACAGCGGTAACGAATTCAAACCTCGATCAGAAAGAGTTTCTATTCACCGTTCTTGCCAAGAATAAGGGCTACCAGCGATTTACAGTTTCTGTACAAAGTATCAACGGAGAATTTACCAAAGACAACAACCAGTTGACATGTTTCGTGGAGGTAATCGATTCAAAAAGCAATGTGCTATTATTGGCAAGTGCTCCGCATCCGGATATCCAGGCTTTACGTTCGGTGTTTGAACTGGACCAGGAAGCGGTAATCACCTCCGAATTGATTACAAACTACTCGTTAGGCGGCAAAATTCCCGATTTCATAGTTTGGTATGAGAATGGTTTACGACCAAATGCTGCTTTATTCAAACAAATCCAGGAAAAAGGAATTCCGGTTTTGATGATCCTTGGACCAAATGTGACAACGAGCCTGCTTCAAACTTACGGACTTGCCGTAAAAGCGCCGAATGGAAATCAGTTTGAAGATGTGTACCCATCAGTAACAAAAGGCTTTAATTCTTTTGGCTTGTCGGCCGATTTTACGTCAATTGTTCCGGTCCTTACACCGTTGCGTACCAAGTTCGGGATGTATAAACTTCCGGCAAATAGTATTGTTGTATTGAATCAGCGGGTAGGGAATATTTCGAAAGAAAATCCATTAATAGCCGTTTCACAAACCCAGAAAGCAAAGATCGGCTTTATCCTGGGAGAAGGCTTGTGGCGCTGGAAAATGAAAGAATTCATGCAGAAAAAAACAACCGTTGGTTTCGAAGAGTTCGTTCAAAAGCTGACGCAGTATATTTCTGTGAAGCAAAACCGGGATCCTTTGCGCGTTACTTTGCCGAAACGATTCAATACCATTGAAGACATTGTGTTTAAAGCTGAATTCTACAATGAAGCCATGGAACTGATCACCACACCGAATATCGAAATGACGATAACCAAACGCGGTGGGAAAAGTTTTAAGCAATTATTTTCACCAACGGCCAATTTCTACCAGTTGAATGTGGGACAATTAACTTCAGGAACTTATGACTGGAAAGTAGTGGGAGACAATAACGGGAAAAAGTATTCGAAAGGCGGATCTTTTGCCGTGGATGAGATTTCACTGGAAGACCAGGATACAAGAGCTAATTTCTCAACACTGAACCAATTAGCGGTACAGTCGAATGGATCGTACAAAACATTGGAGCAGTATAAAGCATTGATCAACGAGATAAAAACAAGAGGAGATATCACCACGATTCAATACGAAGATACCGGATACCAGGAATTGATTGACTGGAAATGGATTTTTGCGCTGATTATCGCATTGCTTTCAATAGAGTGGTTCCTGAGAAGGTGGTGGGGATCTTATTAATTTAAACCTGTAGGCGCGCGATGCGTTGCGCGCCTACAGGTTTTATATCTACTTTTTCAACATATCACTTGCCATCATCTGTTTCACGGTTTTTTCCATTCCGTCAACAGAACCATCCAGGAAGATGACATTTCCTTTTCCTTTTTCAGCGAATTCTTTCACAGCTTCTGTCCACATGGAGAACAAGATCAGGGAAGTATCCAAATCGGCAGCTTTCATTTTCTCTGCAGCTTCCGTCATACCTGTTGCAACTTCCTCGCGGAACAAAGCGATACCTTGTCCTTTCAACTGAGCAGCTTCTTTTTCTGCCTGTGCAGCAATTTTGATCGCATTTCCTTCAGCTTCTGCAGCTTTTGTTTTTGTGATCAATAATGCCTGGCCTTCATTTTCTGCAGCGGCTTTTAAGTTGTTGGAAGCTACTACTTTCGCCATGGAAGTAGTGATTTCTGCGTCAAACGTAATATCGTTCAATTGCAAATCGATCAAATGGAATCCCCATGTTTCCAGGGTGTGATCCAAACTTTCTTTCACGTCTGCAACGATTTCACCGCGTAATAACAAGATTTCTGCTTGTTTTTTCGTTGCAACAAAACCGCGCACAGAACCTTCAATCGTACGGATCAATGCCTGGATAAAGCTTCGCTGATCCACGAACTTAAAGGCTACGTTTTTGATCGTTTCTTCATTTGCATCTAAAACGGAGTAAACCAGCATGGCTTTGAAATATACGTTTGCCTGGTCTTGCGTAATTGCCTGGAATTCCATTTCAATTGCCCGGTTCTGAATGGAAACACGCGAATTTATACGTTCCAGGAAAGGAATACGGAAATTTAATCCTGGTTTCATAATTCTGCGGTATTTACCGAACATGGTTACAACTCCGATTGTTCCCTGCTTCACGGTTACAAAAAAAGCAAAGAGTAGGAGTACTGCAACTCCGATTAAAATGTATTTAATTTCTATTACCATATAAAGTGATTTGAAACAAACTTAGTCATAAATGAAATTCAAAATGCAATCCCGATAGCTATCGGGATCAAAATTCAAAAAAATATACTTTTTGATTTTGAACTTTTTGAACTTTTGAGCCTGTTTTGTCTTGTTTCAAATTTTTCGAAAAAAGTTTTTCACTGTTATAAAATAAACTTAAAAGAAAGCCGTTAAAATAAAAAACGCCCTTTAATAAGCCTATGGTAAACAAATACTTGACAAACATGCAAACACAGGAAGTTACTGAGATTGCGAATCCATCCGCAGCTGTTATCAGTCAGATACTGAACTACAGCAAGTCATTGGAAGTAAAAAAATTGAAGCGCAAAAAAGTGCTTTTGAATTTAAACTAGAAAAGAAGGGTCCTTAAACGGACCTTTTTCTTTTTTAGTTGACCACGAAGGACACGAAGCGCACAAGGTTATTTTTTATAACACACATGCTAGCCTCTTTCTCGTGTTTAGCAAAAAGTACCGATGATGGGTTTACTACCGGACTTTTAGTTGCATATATTGTTCACCGGTGTAGTACCTGTTTATTAAATCATAAAACCATTCCGTATTTACTATTTCCGGATTGCTTTGTTTTAAGCGATTTAAATCTAGCCAAATATTATTATTCAAATTTTTAGTATGATAGGTGTATAATTGGATGGCAGTTGGAATGTATTTGTATTCTTTCGTTCCAGGAACCCGTTGCAATTCTTCTCGAATACGAATCTCCTGAACATATCCCAAATTAATTATAATAGGGAGTTCAGGTGGATATGAATAACAAATCAGCCCAAATATGAATTGAAAATAACTATAGCAGTCGATTTCCCACGGATCCCCGTACTCATCAACATAAGGGGAATTCTTTTTAAAATTAAACAGGATATTTTCCTTGAATAAAGAGTCTATTTCTTTTGTGTAATAAGGTGCGCGATTTTCAGGTTCTATTAATATACCTTCGTCTGATAGGTGTTTCTCGAATTCAAAATAAAGTTTTTGCTTTTCAGCGATATCTGAATATTCAATAAAAAAAATAGAGCTAGTGTTTCGAGTGTTTTCCCAAAAACAACCAATCAGAGTTGAAAAATTTCTATTGGAATAATTGTCCTGAAAAAAGCTCTTATTGATTGAGTTATCTGGAATACGAATCCAGCGAATACTATCTAACTTATTTTCCTGAGAGAAACAAATCGTTACAGATGTTAGAAATAAAGTGAGCAAGCAACTTTTCATGGATGATCATTTAGGTTTTGACACTAAAATACTATTTTAAGTTTCATGATTGAATTAAACTAAAAAGCATACGAAGAAAAAATGTTACATGTGTTTCATATAAAACCTCGTGTTCCTCGTGCTCTTTGCGCCTTCGCTGGAGCTACTGCGTAAGCGTTGTGGTCAACAAAAAAAGCACCGCCAATCGACGATGCTTCCTCATTTTTATTTTTTGGTGTGACTACCAGATCTTAGCAACCTTTTCATCCGGGTTGCGCATTTTATCTCCCGGCTTCACATTGAAAGCAGCGAAGAATTCAGGGCAATTCATTAAAGGTCCGTTTACGCGGTACATTCCCGGAGAATGCGGGTCTGTTGCAATTCTCTTTTTCAATTCTGCTTCCGTATAATTGATCTTCCACAATTGTGCATAAGCGATAAAGAAACGCTGAGCAGGAGTGTATCCGTCGATCATTACATTCTTCTTGAAATCGTCTGTCAGGGTATAGGCGTAGTAAGCCATCGTCAATCCTCCAAGATCCGCAATGTTTTCTCCCATCGTTAATTCCGCATTGACACAGTTGTCAGAAATAGGGCAGAATGAACTGAATGTTCTTCCTAAGATTTCTGTTTTAGTAATGAATTTTGCTTTGTCTGTATCCTGCCACCAGTCGTTGTAGCTTCCGTCAGCAGAGAATTTAGAGCCATTGTCGTCAAATCCGTGAGTAAACTCATGTCCGATTACCATCCCGATTCTTCCGTAGTTTACAGCATCTTCCGCATTTTCATCGAAGAAAGGCGGCTGCATAATTCCTGCAGGGAATGCGATTTCGTTCAAAAGCGGGTGGTAATATGCATTTACCAAATGTGCAGGCATTTCCCATTCCTTGCGGTTCACCGGTTTGTGAAGCTTTTCAAGATTTTCCTTGAAAGAGAAGTTTCTGCTGTTGTCAATATTTGCAACATAATCCACCGGACTGATCACTAAGCCTTTGTAGCTTTTCCACTCATCCGGGAACCCCAGTTTTCTACCAATCGCATTCAGTTTTGCAAGCGCTTCTTTTTTGGTACCGTCAGACATCCAATCCAAGCCCTGAATACGCATTCTGAAGCTTGCCAACAAGTTGTCAACCATTGTGTTTACGCGGTTTTTGGCATTTTCAGAGAAATTTTTCTCTACGAATGCTTTTCCAAGTAATTCCGCTAAAGTAGAACCCGTAATTTCTTCAATACAACGCTCTTCGATTGGCTTCATGTTACTTGTACCGCTCAAAACGCCGCTGTAAAAGTCGAAATTGTGCTTCACCCATTTTTCATCCAACTTTCCTGCGTAAGCGTTAATCGTACACCACGATAAGTAATTGTTCCAGGATTGGAACGAAACTTTATCCATCATGGTGTTAATCTGTTTCGCGAAGTCAGGCTGTCCAACTATCAATGAATCAAAATGTTCGCATCCGATTTTAGTCAGGTAAGCTTCGAAATCAAACTTCGGCATTGCTTTCACCAATTGGTCTAAAGACATTTTGTTGTAAGTCTTTTCAGGCAAACGGGATTCAGCGGGAGTCATCATTGCACCGGCTAATTCTTTTTCGAAATTGAAAACATCACTTGCTTTTCTTTTTGCAGCTTCTTCAGAATCACCTAATAATTGAAAGGACTTTTGAATGTGCAAAATGTAAGCATCACGAATTGCCTGCTTGTTCTCCTGGAAATAATAGTCGCGGTTTGGTAAGCCAATTCCACCTTGTCCCCAGTAAATAACGTTTTTGTTTACGTCCTTCAAATCTTGTCCGACTCCTAACCCAAAAACGGATTCAACTCCCGTTTGGTGCTGCTGTGCGATTAAAGCTACGAACTCATCTTTGGATTTCATTTCTGAGATCTTAGCCAGACGATCTGTCAAAGGTTTTGCGCCTGCAGCATTGCGAACGCTCATATCTGTATACGAAGTGTAATAATCTCCCAGCAATTGCTCCTGGCTTCCGGATGCTTTTGTGGTGGAACCGGCAGCCGTTTCAAGAATTTGTTTCAGTGTAGCTTTATTTCGTTTGTCAAGCTCATTGAAACTTCCCCAGCGCGATTCTGTGTTTGGGACCGGATTGTTCCTGCACCATGTTCCGTTGGAGAATTGGAAAAAATCATCCTGTGGTTTCACGGAAAGGTCCATGTACGAAACATCGATACTTGTTGGTTTTGATGTCGTTTCCGGAGTAGAAGCAGCTGCCGTTGAAGGTGAAGCTGATTCCGGTTTAGGCTGACAAGCAACCAGTGAAGCTGCTATAACTGCCAATGGCAGAAGTTTATTAACCATTGTTTTCAGGGTTTAAAAGCATTTCAACATGCGGGATTTCGTCTTCAAAATATTCTTTTCCGGTAGATGCAAATCCGCATTTAGTATAGAATTTTTCAAGGTGTTTTTGTGCAGAAATACGAATTGGAACTTTTCCGAATTCGTCGTGGGCAAACTGGATGCATTTTTCCATCATCTCATAACCCACACCGTTTCCACGGCAATCGTTCGTCAAAACAACACGGCCAATTGCTACTTCCGGGAAAGAAGCTCCCGGGTGCAGAATGCGTGCTGTAGCAATTACATCACCTTTTCCATCACGCAAAAGCAGGTGATAGGCCTTCTTATCTTTTCCGTCAAGATCCAGGTAAGTACAGTTTTGTTCCACTACAAAAGCTTTCAGTCTCAGCGCAATAATGTCGTGAAACTCGTTCAGCGTTAGTTCTTTGTAAGGTTTGAATTGCCAGTTTAAATGCATATTTCTTTAATTAAAAATTATGAATTCAAAATGCAAAAGGTTTTGAATTTTGCATTTTTCATGTTGAATTAATCAGGTAATTATCAAGCATACAACTCTTGATAATTTTGTCATTGATAATTTATAATTATGTCTGGATTACTCCAACATTATAAGGTTTCTCCGCTTTTTTATGGCTTGCCATTTCAATTCCTACGGACAAGAATTCTCTTGTTTTTGCAGGATCAATGATTGCATCCAGCCACAAACGTGAAGCAGCGTAATACGGGGAGATTTGCTCATCGTAACGCGATTTGATCTTATTGTAAAGTTCAGCTTCTCTTTCCGGGGTGATTTCTTCTTCTCCGCGGGATTTCAAAGATGCAACTTCAATTTGCAGCAAGGTTTTGGCTGCTGCGGCTCCACTCATTACGGCAACTTCAGCAGTTGGCCAACCCACAATTAGTCTCGGATCGTAAGCTTTTCCACACATTGCGTAATTTCCGGCTCCATATGAGTTTCCAACGATAACCGTAAACTTAGGAACGACCGAATTTGCCATTGCGTTTACCATTTTCGCTCCGTCTTTGATGATTCCGGCATGTTCTGACTTGGAACCAACCATGAATCCGGAAACATCCTGGAAAAAGATCAACGGAATATTTTTCTGATTGCAGTTCATGATGAAACGTGCAGATTTGTCGGCAGAATCGTTGTAGATTACTCCTCCAAACTGCATTTCACCTTTCGCATTTTTGGACAATTCGCGTTGATTGGCTACAATTCCAACGCTCCAGCCGTCTAATCTTGCATAAGCACAAACGATCGTTTTACCGTAATCACTTTTATATTCGGTAATACTTCCTTCGTCGAAAATACAGTCCAAAATGTCGTGAACATTGTATGGTTTTGCTCTTTCGAAAGGCAGGATTCCGTAAACTTTTTTCAATGGTTCTTTTGGTGCAATAGACTCAATGCGGTCAAATCCGGCAGATTCGGGTGCTCCGATCTGACTGATCATTTTACGGATTGTCTTCAAACACTCTTCATCGTTTGCTACTTTGTAGTCACAAACACCGGAAATCTCCGTATGCGTTGTTGCACCGCCAAGTGTTTCATTATCGATAGTTTCTCCGATCGCAGCCTTTACTAAGTAAGATCCTGCAAGGAAGATCGTTCCGGTTTTATCAACGATCAATGATTCGTCCGACATGATCGGAAGGTAAGCACCACCGGCAACACAGCTTCCCATTACGGCAGCAATTTGTGTAATTCCCATGGAACTCATCACGGCATTGTTTCTAAAGATACGGCCGAAATGCTCTTTGTCCGGGAAGATTTCATCCTGCATTGGAAGGTAAACGCCGGCAGAATCCACCAAATAAATGATCGGAAGTTTGTTTTCCATGGCAATTTCCTGCGCACGTAAGTTTTTCTTTCCTGTGATCGGGAACCAGGCTCCAGCTTTCACAGTAGCGTCGTTTGCAACAACAATGCATTGTTTCCCGGAAACTTTTCCGATAACTATTACCACTCCGGCAGAAGGGCATCCGCCGTGTTCTTTATACATTCCCATTCCGGCAAAAGCACCTACTTCAAAGCGCGGGGTATTCGCATCAAGCAGCATGTCAATTCGCTCACGAGCAGTCATTTTTCCTTTTTCATGAAGAGCAGCGATTCGTTTTTCGCCGCCGCCTTTCATAATTGAAGCTAATTCAGACTCCATTTTGGAGATCTTCAGCCTCATTTCATCGTCGTTCTTATTGAATTCCAATTCTTTTGAATCAATTGCCATGTTTCTTCGTTTATTAGCGATCCAAATATACACAATTCACTGTAGAAACTTTCTTGGACAAGACGAAAGAGTGAGCGATTTCTAAATTACTTTTGCCAGATGCAAGATACTTATAAGCACAAAGGAATGAGAAAGCAGTTGATCGAACAATTGCGCCAAAAGGGAATTACCGATGAACGTGTGCTGACTGCATTTGATGCGATTCCGCGGCATTTCTTCCTGGATTTAGTGTTTGAGCAGCAGGCTTATTCCAATGTTGCTTTCCAGATCGGAGCAGGACAAACGATTTCTCATCCCTATACGGTTGCTTTCCAAACTTCGATCCTGGAATTGAAAAAGGGGGAGAAGGTACTGGAAATTGGAACCGGATCGGGTTTTCAGACCTGTGTTTTGTGTGCGATGGGAATGAAAGTGTTTTCGATCGAACGCCAGAAAGAATTGCACATCAAAGCCAAGAAGATTATTGACCATTTCCGTTTTACACCCAAATTGTTTTTTGGTGACGGATACGAAGGAAAAGAGACTTTTGCACCATTTGATAAGATTTTGGTGACTTGCGGAGCGCCGTTTATTCCTGAAAAACTCGTTCAGCAGCTGAAAGTAGGAGGAATGATGGTGATTCCTGTCGGGGATTTGGATTCCCAGGAAATGCATCGAATTACCAAGATTTCAGATTCGGAATACAAAGAAGAGGTGTTCGGGAACTTTAGTTTCGTTCCTATGCTGGAGAAAACGGTTCGGTAATTGAAAAAGCTTTTGATCATCCTAAATTTTACTTTTGTATTCAGATGGAAAAAATCCCTGAATTAACTTATCTGAAGCGCATCACAATCGTTTTCCTTGGATTGTTTACATTTTTCGTGTTGGCTAATTTGCTGGATACTATTTGTTATGGGATGATTTATTCAGGAAAGGTTTTCCATTCCGAAATGTTCAGACTATTCGTAAAATATGAAGGTAAACTCTATTTCCCCCTAAATGTTTGTTCTTATATTCTCCAGGTTGTTTTTCTCCTGGTCGCCAATCGATTTATCAAAAATAGACAGCTGGATAAAGGTTATCACTTTTTAATTATCTTATTGGCTTTTGTTCCCGTCGTGAACTTTTTCCTGCGTTTTATCATTTGGAAGAAGTTCAATAGACAGCTATTTAATTATTCGGGAACTGAATCGAGGAAATCAGATCGAAAAATTATCACTATTTGGGTTCTGACACTGATTGGCGAGTCTTACAAGTGGACGATGTACCTATTATTTCCGGTTCTTTCTATGCAATTGAGTGTTTCAGATGTGGCGGATGTTTCAATCTTATTATCATTTACCGCAAAAATCTGCTACCTGATGATCACTATCCTTTATTTCCTGTATTACCTGGAATTTAAGCGGACTTTGGAGAAAGCACAGCCATCGTTTATTGATAATGATTCATTGCTGGATGATTAATTTTTTGTTTAAATAACTGATTGATGAAAAGTATTCGAATAACCACCCGGATCTTATTGGTGCTTTTTGCATTGTTCCTGGTAATGAATTGCATTTATTCACTCTTGGCATTGTACAGGTATAACTATGGTGATCATACTGTTTTGCCTCTTAAAATAGCTGGTTTTAAATCTGTTATACTAAAAATGAATATGGTTTATTATCTGATGCATGTGCTGGTATATATTGGCCCGTTTTTGTTTTTGATGTTTTGTAATCGTTTTGTAAGGAAAAACCAAGTGGGTAGCGGATACCATTTTTTTATTATTCTGTTGGGATTTTTCCCAATTGCTAATTGGTTCCTGCGCTACATTATTTGGCTGAAACTCAATAAAACTATCTATACCTTGTTTCAAACCAGTTCTAAAGTTTCGAGTATGAAAATTATTCTTGCCTGGATTCTTTCGGTAGGTTCCATTCTTTTTTTCCTGGTAGGCAGTTTTTTGGTTGTCACATACTCTTCTTCGCCGGAAATGGTCACTTCTTTTGAAGCCAACAGGAATTTAGTATTTTTCATTGTTTTCATCGCATTGATTTTGTATTCACTTACGGCATTCTCTTATTATTGGAATTTCTTAAAACTGACGAAAGGATTGCCTTCTGAGATGGAAGGAATGGGAGAAAGTCAGTTGCTGGATAATCCAGATTAACTAATTGATTTTTAAATAATTAATTATTTTCATACACCTTCTTTTACACTCTTTTAAAATAATTTTCAATTCCGTGTCACTTTTCCGGAACTCGGTACACTAACTTTATCAAGAGACCAATTTAGCAGAATGGCGGCCACGAAGAAAAAGCGTTTTATGGACCTTTATGAACCTGTACATGTGAGGTTCGAAAAGTTTTGTAAAGCAAGAGCGTATGGGAATTTCAACTTCAAGGATTTGATGCACGATTCATTGGTGGTCGCTTATGAACGGTTCGACTCCCTGAAAAATGAAGGCGCATTCCTGCATTTTCTCTTCGGAATTGCCATTCGACTGCTTGCAAATGAAAACCGCAAGATCAGTACGGAACGTTTCTCGGATCACTCGCAAGCCTACAATTATTCGGTGGAAAGTGACAGAACGGACAGGCAATTGGAAATTAATGGCTTGTATGAAGCGATTTCTAAATTGCCGGATTTACAGCGGGAAAGCATTATTCTTTTTGAAATCTCCGGATTTTCAATCAAAGAAATAGCTGAAATCCAGGAATCTTCCGAAGATGCTGTAAAACAGCGTCTGGTACGAAGTAGAAAAAAACTGGTCGAATTGATGACCGAAAAAAAAGAAGTGGAACAAAATAATTTGAGTTATGACAGAAGATAGACTTTCCGGTTTGTTTGATGAGATTCGGAAAGAATCGGCTCAAACTTCTATTTCTGAGGTTGATCAATGGATTGATACTGCTGTGGTTGCCGGCGCAACGGTTGGGCTCTTCGCGACATTGAAAGTATTACTCATTAAAAAACCATTGATTATGTGGACTACATTATTAACAGTAACAGGCGGAGCTTCACTCGGAGTGGTGATGGTTTTTAGTAAGCCGGAGATAAAAGAACAACCCGTTAAGAAAGAAATTACTGCTTATTCGGCTCCTGCAAAAACAGCGAGTTATCAGAAGGAAGCAGCACTTAGTGAACCAGTGGAACCAGAGACTCCCAGATTGGACGAACCTGTCAGAGAAGCCAATTCAGAAAACCCCATGCCGGAAGATTTGGGAGTTCTTATTCCTGTAAGATCACCCCAATTTGACCGCGAAACAGGAATTCCTGCGCACCGAAAGGTGCAGACTACCGAGTCCTTTACGAAAGTGCATGTGTCGGGAGCTTTGTACGTTGAACTTTCCCAGGGAAAATCCTGCAGTGTAGAGGTGGAGCCGGGAAATGCAAGCGATTTGGTTTCGATTGAAATTCAGAACGGAACGCTTTACCTGAAGAATGCTCCCAATAAAAAGGACCGGAAAGAAAAAATCGTCGTGAAAGTTTGTGTGGAAGATCTGAAAGAATTACATATGAGTGGAGCTACCAGTGTATTAAGCGTGAATCAATTAGGTGTAGAAACGTTGAATTTGGATGCCGATGGTGCGAGTAATGTGAATCTGAGCCTGAGAGCAACCAAATTGACCGGAGATTTTTCGGGAGCCAGCAACGTGGAAATAGCCGGAACATGCGAAACTGCAAAACTGGATGTTTCCGGGGCTTCGCAAGCAAGACTGGACGGATTGGCTATAAGGAAAGTAAATCTGGATAATAGCGGAGCGGCGCAAGTTGAACTATGGATCTCGGAAGATTTAACGGTAGAAGCTTCAGGCGCAAGCGCCACCACGTACAAAGTGAATTCGGTTTCAACAAAGATCCGTGTGGATATCAATACGAGCGGAAGTGCTCAGGTTAAGAAGAAGTAAATTAAAGGAAAGGTGACTGAATACTTACGCAGGAGCTTCAACATAGGCGCAGCAGAGTCGAAGTCACTCGGATATAAAGACGCTGTAACAAAGCAAGTTAGTTTATAACCTAAGTAGAGTAAAGAAGAGTCCGCCGCGGCGGACGAAGACGAAGCAGCGACAAACGTCAGTGCGAAAGCTGCTAGGACTAATATATCGAATTAAAGACGCTGTAACAAAGCAAGTTAGTTATAACCTAAGTAGAGTAAAGAAGAGTCCGCCGCGGCGGACGAAGACGAAGCAATGACAAGCGTTAGCGCGAAAATTGCTAGGAATAAAAGAATGAATTAAAGACGCTGTAACAAAGCAAGTTAGTTAATAACCTAAGTAGAGTAAAGAAGAAACAAAACGTTGTTTCGAAAAAGCCCCGCCTGGAGAGTCGGGGCTTTTTTTTATGTTCTATATCGGGGCTTCGACTACGCTCAGCCGCCTTCGACTACGCTCAGCCGCCTTCGACTACGCTCAGCCACCTTTGACCATCTATTAAAAAACGGTCGAAGTTATAATTCTCTTTAGTGCTCTAAACTAGCTAAATAACGCTCTGCATCTAAAGCAGCCATACAACCTGTTCCTGCAGCCGTAATTGCCTGGCGGTATGTTTTATCCGCAGCGTCTCCGGCAACAAATACTCCCGGAACATTCGTCAATGAAGTTCCTGCTTTTTCGTATTTGATGTATCCCGTTTCATCCAGGTTGATGTAATCTTTGAAAACATCTGTGTTTGGTTTGTGTCCGATCGCTACGAAGAATCCTGTAGCCGGAATTTCCTGTTCTTCTCCTGAAACGCTGTTTTTTACTTTCACAGCAGTTACTCCGTTTCCGTCACCCAAAACTTCAACCGTTTCTGTATTGTGAAGGATTTCAATGTTTGGAGTATTGCGAACACGGTCAGCCATAATCTTGGAAGCGCGGAATTTATCCGTACGTACCAGCATGGTTACTTTCTTACATAGTTTGGATAGGTAATGCGCTTCTTCACAAGCTGAATCTCCTGCACCAACGATTACAGTTTCCTGTCCGCGGTAGAAGAATCCGTCACAAACAGCACAAGCAGAAACTCCACCACCAATGGAAAGGTAATGCTGCTCGGAAGGCAATCCTAAGTATTTTGCAGCTGCTCCGGTAGAAATAATCACCGTTTCAGCATGAATTTCGTGTCCGTCTTCAGTCCAGCATTTGTGAACCGGACCTGAAAAATCCACTTTCGTGATAAAACCAAAGCGCACATCTGTTTCAAAACGCTTTGCCTGAGCTTCCAGCTGGATCATCATATCCGGACCTGAAATTCCATCAGGATATCCCGGGAAGTTCTCAACTTCGTTGGTTGTTGTTAATTGTCCGCCCGGTTGCATTCCCTGGTACATAACAGGTTTCATTTCAGCTCTTGCAGCGTAGATTGCAGCAGTATATCCGGCAGGACCTGAACCGATGATCAGGCATTTTATTTTTTCAGCGCTCATGTGATTGATCGTTTTTTGAGTTTGAGATATAAAATTAGGGTTTTCTTCCGTTCAAAAAACAGGTGAACAGAAGTGGATTTTAATAGGAATCCAAGTTTATTTTTTACAATAGTAGACAAAAGCTGGAGGGAAGTTTACCGGAGTAAACGCAATTTCCATGTGTTTGAAGAATTGTTTGATGCTTTTCTTAGCATTCAATGAATATTGGAACTGAACATACAAAGAGTTGGCATGCATTACGCGGTGACTTTCCTTTAAGATCCGGTTCTTTAATTCACTTGGAAAATTGGCAAGCGGAAGGGATGAAACCACAGCGTCTGCCTGAGTATAACCGTGTTTTTCCAGGTATTCGCCAATTTTTTCAGCGGAATCATGAATTAAAATTACACGTGGATCTTTGAATTCTTTTTTCAACTGGTTGATGAAACTGTCGTTAAGCTCAAAAACGAGCAAGATCCCGTCGGGACTCAGTTTCTGAAGCATTTTACGGGTAAAAACGCCGGTTCCCGGACCTAATTCCACGATGACTTTTGCTGTTGAGAAATCAATTCTCTGCAACATTTTTTTTGCCAAATACTTGGAACTCGGAGCCATTGCTCCAACCATCTTACGTTCTTTCCAGAAATTACGTATAAATGAACGCTTCTCAGACATTTTCTCTTGTTTCTTTCAGTGCGAATTTACCATTATTGATAATTCCAACTACAAATCCGTTTAATTGTTTATCAATTGCCGGTGTATTGGTGCACGGTATTATTAAATCTTCTTTTGTGAATACCCAGGATTTATGCGGGATAAACAAGGATAAGTCTGCCGTTTTTTGGTCTTCAATAGCTGAATTATCCAGTGACAATAATTCCCTCCCTTTTTCTGTTAATCCGTTTATAACCACATCCAGTTCAAAATCCGGACAAGCTCCCAATTCTCCGAAAAGTGTTTGAATGGTGCTGTTTCCAAAGTTTGCGTGATCGAATTCCAAATCCGTTTCTTCCGAATCATTTGGTCGGTGGTCAGAAACAATGCAGTCAATTGTTCCGTCTTTCAATCCTGCCCAAAGTGCTTTTCTATCGGATTCAGGACGAAGTGGCGGCATTAATTTGAAATTCACATCGAAATCCAAAACTGCTGTTTCATTGTAAATCAAATGCTGTGCGTGGATATCTGCAGTTACGTTCAATCCTTTTGCTTTTGCCTTGCGGATCAATTCTACAGATTCTGCTGTGGAAATTCCGGTTGCGTGCAGGTTTCCTTCCGTATATTCCAATAAACGCAGGTTGCGCTCCAATTGAATGATCTCACTAATTGCCGGATCTGCTTTCAGACCTGTTTTTGTGGAAGCTTCCCCTTCATTGACCATGCCGCCTCCTGAAATTGATTTATCGTGGGCAAAACCAACTACAATTCCATCGAAATTCTTCGAATAAAGTAAAGCGCGGTACATAATTCCGCCGTTTACAGGAACTAAATCGTCAGAGAATAAACGCACACCCGATTGGAACATGTCATACATTTCTGCCAAGGCTTCACCCTGGTTCTTTTTACTGATACAACCCATCGGATGTAAAGAGGTTGCTGCGTTTTCGCTTCTTCTCAATACGTATTCCACGCTTGTCTTGTTGTCCAAAACCGGTTGAGTAGACGGTAAAACAGCTACGTGCGTAAATCCGCCGGATGCTGCTGCGTCCAATCCGCTTTGGATAGTCGATTTATGTTCTTCTCCCGGATCTGCAAAATGCGCTTTCAGATCCACCCATCCTTTTGAAATGTGCAGGTTGTCTTCCTTGATTTCTAATTCGCAAGAACGCTCAATCTTAGCTGCGATCTCCTGAATTTTTCCATCTTCCAGGTAAATATCAACGGTTTTACCATTCCACCTGGAGCTTTTGTCCATAACCGTTACTTGCCGGATCAGTAATTTCATATCGTTATTTCTTGTAGAAAATTAGTAAAGCCATTTCGCACAGGACGAATATTCCTGCAAAGAAAACAAACCAACGCCAACTATCATAACTTTCACCAATTTCTAAGAGAGAAGAACTATTCCAGTTTGAACCGTCTTGTATCGAATTTACACGGATTCCCGCTTGTTCGAATACGCTTTTGATTTCTTCCTGTGTGGACTCGAGTGTTTGTGATTCAAGCCGGTTATAGTTGGTTGAAAGAATTCCTTTTTGTTTTCCATCACGTGAAATCGCGTAGTTTCCTGCTTCCAGCATACGAATAGCTTCCAAGCCCTGAATGGAAAGGTAAGAACGTTTGTTTTTGGTGAAAACCACCGGAATGTAATCGATGGTTCCCTGTTTCAAATGAATGGGATTTTCACTGGCGGAATTCTCATTCAAGGGATAACTTCCGTCTGAACCAATAATGAGGTAATAGGGATTTTGTCTTTGGCTCAGGTTCCCGGTGTGTAAAAGCAGGGTAGAGAACAGCTGATTGCTTATAAACGTACTAAACTCCTGCTTCAATGAGGTGGAGAACAAATAGGCATGATTCTTTCCGGTACTCTTTACGAAGAAAGGTGTTCCGTTTTGGTAATTGATCAGGCTGCTTGAAAGTGTTTTCGAATTGTTCATCAGTCGGTATGCCTTTGCCACAGCCGGAAGTGAAATGTTTTCGGGTCTTCCTTCAAAGATTCCCTGGAAGAATGGATCCTTGATATTCAGTTTTTGAATTCCAAGACCAACGGTTTGTGTGCCGTTGATTGCCGGCAGATTCAATTTGTCCAGCAAAGCATTCCATCCGGAAGGAGAAATGTTTGTTCCCGGTATCAATAAAATAGAACCTTGTTCTTCGCTGTAGGCACTAAGTTCGGTACTGAGATTGCTTGGAATCTGGTTTAAACCGTTTAAGACGATTAAATCAACGGATTCCAGGTTTTCCTGCGATGCCTGTGCGGTAGAAACTTCTTTAATCCGGTAGAAATCATCCAGTCCGAAAACAATCCCGACATTTTCAACAGCGTCTTCCCCGTTGATAATCAGTACAGAACTGCTTTTCTTCACTTCGTAGTTGAAATAGAACGAATCGTCCCGGGTCATTTGTTTGTCGTTGATGGCGATCTTTCCTTTGGCGATTCCGGCATCCTGGTTAAAATAGTTCAGGTGAACCGTATCCGCACTGTTTGCAGGTAATTCTGCGAATAAATCGCGTTTTATTTTTCCAATCTGTACACTTACCACTGCCGATTCAATGGCTTCTTTTCCGGTATTTACCACCCGGATTGAAAGAATTTGGGCGGCCCCCAGTTTTTGAATCGGGGTTTCAAACCAAATCGTATCCACATATAAATTCCCGGTGTTTTGAGGGGAAAGAATCACCGGTGATACTTGCGCGATTGATTTAAACTTTTTAGTTGAATGGATGTTTTTATCTTTTTGAAAATCAGACAAATAGATCAATGATTGTTTGGAGCTAACATTTCCTTCTTTTCGAGCATCCTCAATCCATTGATTCCAGTAAGAAAGGATCTCTTCCCGCGAACGGTAAATAGGAGAGTAGTTGATTTTTGCTACCTGATCCACAAATTTGACCTTGGTCAGCGTTTGTTTTTCGTTTCCGCTCAATTCGTTAGTGAACAACACGTATTGCGTGTTTCGTGGAGCTTTGTCTACAATGGAACCGGCGAGTTCTTTAGCCTGGGCCAATAATTCGCCCTGACCACCAATGCGCGACATGGAAAAAGAATTATCGACGTATACACCGATCAGCTGAACATCATTTTTAGAAGTCTCTGATTTTGGAAAGTAAGGCTGAGCGAAAGCAATTACCAAACAAGCGAATGCCAAAGCACGTGCAATCAAAATCAATAAATGCCTGATTTTTCGTGGGTTTTTCTGCTGCTGCTCAACCGATTTGACGAAAGCAATGCTGGAGAAATAGATGGTTTTATACTTGCGAAAATGGAAAAGGTGAATAAGTATTGGAATAACCAAAACCAGTAGGGCAAATAAGAATTCAGGGTAGACCCATTTCATAACGCTAAGTTAATTCCTAATTCGGAATTACGAATTACGAATTGGGAGAGTTTTTCTATGATTTTTGAACAATTTGGCTCAGTTTAACATTCGGGAAGGTAGCTTCGACTCCGCTCAGCCACCTTTATTTGATTGGTCAAAAGAATGTTGAAAAGGTGACTGAGTCCGCCGCGGCGGAAAGGCACAATTTTATTTGATTCCTTCAAAAACTCCCAATCCAAACAAGGCAAAGTCGTATTTACACGGATCATTCGGGTCGAAGAGGATTAATTGTTCCTGGATTTCTGCCACGCTTTTCCAATCATTTTGTGTTCTTGTGAGAATGCCCAGTTTGCGGGCTACATTACCGGTGTGAACATCTAGGGGTAGATGCAGTTCGGACATCGGGATTTGGTTCCAGATGCCAAAATCCACCCCGGATTCGTCTTTTCGGACCATCCAGCGCAAAAACATGTTGATGCGTTTGGCGGAAGATCCTTTCTGTGGATTTGCCAGGTGTTTGTGAGTTCTGTCGGGAAAAGGCTCTTGTGTAAATGCATTCCGGAATGAAATAATTCGTCCCTGGATTCCCGGAATTTCCGGATGCGCACTAAATGCCGATTCCAATCCGCCTTGTTTATAAATGCGCTGCAGGGATACGAAAAAAGCATTCAGATCGTCACTGTTAAACGTACGATGAACGAAGGAGTGTTCCTGCTCCTGGTAATTCATCACATATTCGTAAGGCCGGAAGTTCATGATCTCCAGCAAACGCTGTCCGCTTTTGATAATTGCCGTTCGGTTTCCCCACGCTAAGGTTGAAATCAAAAATGCAGCAATCTCGATATCTTCCTTGCGCGAAAATTGTTTCGGAATCTGGATCGGGTCCGACTGGATGAAATCCGGTTTGTTGTATTCAAGTACCTTTTGGTTCAGATAATGAGTAAGTTGTGCCTGATTCATGATTTCTTAAAAAAGCTAAAAATAATTTGAATGCTTGTTTTCATTACTAAATTACTAGTTATAAAACTGATTAATTATGAAAACAACAGTGTATTTAATGGTGATCTTCACCAGCGTGTCGGTGGGATTGTTTTCAACGACATCCTGCAGGAAAAAGGAAAAGGGCAATTGCTATTGCAAATTCTATAGCGGTGACCGCACTCATTATGACTTAACAGCTTTACCAAGAAACGAACAGGAAGATTCCTGCGCGGTAATTGACAACAATGCGGAAGCTTTTGCCGGCGATTGTAAACTGAAATAGTTTATTTCAAAGAACCGTCAGCCATCACAATCGATCTGTCGGCCATTTCGGCCAGCAGGTTGTTGTGAGTAACGATAACGAATGTCTGTCCGAATTCCTTCCGCAAGTCAAAAAACAGTTGGTGTAATTCGGCAGCATTGGTTGAATCCAGGTTCCCGGACGGTTCGTCTGCAAAAATGATATCCGGTTCGTTCATTAAAGCCCTGGCAACGGCTACACGCTGTTGTTCTCCGCCTGAAAGCGCAGCCGGCTGATGATTTTCGCGGCTGCCAAGTCCCAATTTGTCCAATAACTGCTTCGCACGGTCTTTGGATTCGTTCATTCCTTTTCCACCGATCAGTGCCGGCATCACCACGTTTTCCAAAGCAGTGAATTCGGGTAATAACTGGTGAAACTGGAAGATGAAACCGATCTTTTGATTCCGGAATTCTGCCAAACCTTTCGGATTCAGTGAAAACGGATTGATTCCATTCAGTGTCAAAGTTCCGGAATCCGGCTTGTCCAAGGTTCCCAAAATTTGAAGCAGGGTTGTTTTTCCGGCTCCGGAAGAACCAACGATTGAAACGATCTCCCCGGATTGGATTTCCAGGTCGATCCCTTTCAAAACGTCTAACTGACCGTACTTTTTTTGGATTCCTTTTGCAACAAGCATTATTTGTCGAATTTAAAAGAATGTCCCATTTTTGTTGCCTTCGTGTGCAGGTACTTTTCGTTATGAGCGTTTTGTCCCACTTCAATTGCAACGTTTTCAACGATTTCCAGGCCGTAACCAAGCAATCCTGTTCGTTTCTTCGGATTGTTCGACATCAAACGAATCTTTGAAATTCCAAGGTCGTGCAGGATCTGGGCTCCAATTCCGTATTCGCGCTCGTCCGACTTAAATCCTAACTTCAGGTTTGCTTCAACGGTATCATACCCTTCTTCCTGTAATTTATAGGCTTTCAATTTGTTCATTAAACCAATTCCGCGGCCTTCCTGGTTCAAATAAACGATAGCACCTTTTCCTTCGGCTTCGATCATTTTCATGGAATGATGTAATTGAGGTCCGCAATCGCAGCGGCAAGAACCAAAAATGTCTCCTGTCAAACACGAAGAGTGCATGCGTACCAATACCGGTTCATTCGGTTCCCAGGCTCCTTTCACCAAGGCCAAATGCTCCTGTCCGTTTGATTTTACGGAATAAGCCACTAATTTGAAATCACCATGTTCGGTAGGCATTTCTACTTCAACTTCCCGTGAAATCAATGATTCGTGCTTCATGCGGTAAGCAATCAGGTCCGCAATGGAGATCAGTTTCAGATCAAATCTTTTCGCAATCTCGAATAATTGAGGCAAACGCGACATGGATCCGTCTTCATTGAGGATTTCTACCAAAATTCCCGCAGGCTTGAAACCGGCTAAACGAGCCAGATCTACTGCTGCTTCCGTGTGGCCTGTGCGCTGTAATACACCGCCTTTCTTTGCACGTAAAGGAAAAATGTGTCCCGGACGACCCAAATCTTCCGGCTTGGTATCTTCTGAAACCAATGCTTTAATGGTCTTTGCGCGGTCAAACACAGAAATTCCGGTTGTGCATCCGTGACCGATCAGGTCAACAGAAACCGTGAACTGAGTTTCGTGCAATACGGTATTGTTTGTAACCATGAGGTCTAATTCCAATTCGTTACACCTGGATTCGGTTAACGGAGTACAGATCAATCCTCTTCCGTGTGTTGCCATGAAGTTGATCATTTCGGGAGTAACCATTTCAGCCGCAGCTATAAAGTCTCCTTCATTTTCACGATCTTCATCATCAACAACAATAATAACTTTTCCGGCTTTTATATCTTCAATCGCTTCTTCGATTGTATTTAAATTTCCTGACATACTGTTTAATAAAGTACCGCAAATTTACTTCGAATTCTGCAAAAGCGAACTACTATTTTACTTTTTTAAATGTAAAGAAGATGCCGTTGGGATCGTTTTTCACATTTTCAATCCAGACTGACATTTTATTGGCAATCGGCCGTACGTAATTAATCCTTTTTGGGAATGGATTTCCGTTATTCACAAATGTTAATGTATCGACGTTCTGGTAGTTTTTACATTTGAAAACAAGCGTGTCTTTTTCAATGATAATCTGGTAATGAAGGGTGTTGTTTTTTTCAAAAATGCGGAGGAATTCTTTTTGGAACTTATTCTCGTAGTGCATGTAGTTTTCACCGTAAAGACAATTCTTATCCAGTTTCCAGTTTTCATGAATGGTTTCGTTTTCTAAGGACGTAATCCATTTTCCATGAATCCATTGCGGCAGGTCCCCCTTGTGAGTACAAGAGTTCAGCATCAAAAAAATCAGGAGGGTGAACGCAAAAGCTGTAAGAGTTTCAAAGTTTGTTTTTCCCATGAATAGAGTAGTTCAATGTAGTATTTACCGTGCAATGCAATTGAACTAAAATTACCTTCTATAACTAAACCCTGTGTTATTTTTTCGACAAAGCTATCGATATCTTCTGCCAATAGGATGTTTTCCCCGTCCACACCGCCCAAGGCATTGTTAGACAATGGAGTAGTTATGCAGGGAAGTCCACTTGCCATAGCTTCCAGGAGCTTGTTTTGAAGCCCGGTCCCGATGAAAAGCGGAGCTACAAAAATGCGTGAACGCTGATAACTGGTGCGGATATCGTCGACCCAGCCTGTGACCGTTATAAATTCTGATTGCAGTTCCAGGATTCGTTTTGCCGGACTTGCTCCTGAAAGAAGGAGTTTGCAAAAGAGGCCTTTTTTATGAAGCCGCGGCAGAATTTCTTCTGCCAAATAGACTGCTGCCTCAATATTTGGAGCGTAGGAGAAGTTTCCGGTGAAAACCAGGTCGTAATCCTTTTCAATGGATAAAGTCTCGAAGAACGAGTGGTCAATCCCGTTGGGAACGATCACTATCTGCTGATTATTGGGATGCTGGATCAGTTTACGGTCTTGTTCCGAGATGATCGTTTTGTATTCGAAATAGTCGAAAATACGACGTTCGTAATCTTTTAAACGCTTGCTTTCCAGCCTGTAAAACCACTTTTTGTACCAGGACTCGGTTTGAATTCTGCGTTCCATTCCTTTGGAAAGCGCATCCATGTAATCGAGTGTTTTGGGAATGTGGTGTTGGTTCTTGATGTATTCGGAAACGCGGATCAACTGGCAGTAAATGTGTTTGGGATTGCTTTCTGCAATGATTGCATTGATCTTGCGCTGAATGGATTTCCGGTAGAAATAATGCACCTGAAGCGGTTTTGAGCCGAGAATCGTTTTTAAAAGCTGGAAGATCAATCCCGATTTAGTGAGTTGAAACAGGTGAATGCTGCTGCAAAATTCACTCACTATTTGTTCGTGCTTTTTGGAAACAGGAATGTCTGTGGTACAGACAAGTGTTACATTGAATTGACGGGAAAGTTCTTTCAATTGGTAAAAAGCCCTCAGTTTATCACCTTTTTCCAAAGGATATGGAAAACGGGAAACAATAAACAGGATGTTTTCTTTAGACTCCAAACGTGCTTTTCATTAATGCGATACAATTGTCAAAACTATGAACTTTTGAGATATAATCGCGTGACCTGGTACCGACTTCTTGCCTGAATTCTTTGTTTTCCTGCAATTTCAGGATCAAATCCACGAATTCATCTTCTGTATCTGCAATTTGAAGTCCTGATTGTGTGATATCAATCCCGGAAGCTCCCAGTTTGGTGGTAATACATGGAGTTCCAAGAGCCATCGCTTCCAGAATCTTGATCCGGATCCCGCTTCCTGAAAGAATAGGGGTGACCAATGTTCCGGATTTCGCCATGAACTCGTTGCTGTCTTTTACCCAGCCAACAACCTCTATGGAATTGGTGTTGTAGAAACGGAAGTGTTCACTTTTGGAACCGGCAATTTTCAGGGTGAATTCGGATATTTTCGGATTGCTCCAGATCTTCTTCACTAAGTGATTTACGGCTTCCTGGTTGGGTTTCCAGTCCATTGAACCCAGGTGAAAAAATCCACGGTTGGAATAATCTACCGGGAATCTTTCGTCCAAAGTGACGGAAACGGGAAGTAATACCGGATTTTTATGATTGGTGTTTTGGGTGATCCAATCCCGGTCTTCCGGAGAAATAGCCCAAATGGCTGCTGCTTTATTAAGGATCCTTGTTTCTTCTTTGCGGAGTGTTTTTTCCAGGTTTCGCAGGTAAAAACGTTTCAAAACACCCGTTTCAAGACTTGCATGCAGTCTCCAGATCTCAGATTCAATGTTGTGTGAACGAATGATCACGGGGGGCAGATCCGTGAAATCAAAATGACTCAGCTGTGCACCGGCAAATAAACTGTCACAAACAATGTAATCGTATTTTTTGCGGAGCATTCCTGCAATTTCACGATACAACTTTTCGGATTTAAACCGGGAAAGGTTGTAGTTTTTTCGGCGGATAAAATTCACGAAAGCACCGGTGGGTTTGAGTTCCGTATCGATCGGAACTACTGTTTGCTGCTGCAGGTATTGATTCAAAACACGTTCGGATTCTTTGGTATAAGGATGTTTATGTGTTTCGAAGATAATTCCGTCTACTTCTGCAATCTGACTTAACGCTTTCAGGCATTCCATCATTGCAAAACATCCTCCGTCGATGATAGGAGCAGGAGACTTTGGTGCGATGTACAGAATTTTCATCGTTTTCTTCCGAAAGTGAGTATGTAAATCCACAGTTTCCGATCGAAAACGCGCATATCATTTGCTGCGGCAATCATCAAAACACAGGCAATAGGAATCAGAACAATGGTGGGAAGCCACATTCCCCAAAAGGGAGAAAGTACGGGTTCGGACGCAGTTGCCAAATTCTCTCCGACACTGAATAAAATGAAATAAACCATGAAGAGTAAAGCAGCAATAACTACCGGAGCTCCAAAACCACCTTTCCGTACAATTGCTCCAAGCGGTGCACCCACAAAAAACAGTACGATAATTGCTCCGGAAAGGGCAAATTTGCGGTGAAACTCAACCTGGAACTGATCTTGATTGGTTTTGAAGGCATTCACAAACTGACCTTGCTGTTCGGCATTGATCCTCATTTCCCGGGCATTAACAATTGCTTTATTGACAGCTGCTGTGCGATCCGCTTTACTTAATGCTGAAAGTTTGATGACTTTGGAAGGAATAACTTCTAATGGAGCTGCCTGATTCGTTTGATTTGTATCGCTTAGTATTTTGGCAGGTCCTTTTTTGAGCAGCTTTTCGTAACTGACAGACTGACCAAATGCGCCGGTACCTAAGTTTTTCTCCGACAGATCAGCCAATGTTTTGTCCTGTTTTCGCTGCAGGGAATCATTGGCCTCATTGATTTGAAAAACGTTGAGCATTTCATAATCGTTCTTGAAGAGTTCTTCGTCTGAATTATTCAGGTCGAATCCTACCAATTCCATTTTGTAAGTTGCAGCTTTGAACTGGGTAGTTCTGCTGGGCCTGAAATCACCGGAATGGAAAGGTTCTCCCTGGTTAGTGAAAACTGGCGCCTGAGCTTGTAATTCCTCGTGTACAATCCCGTTGGAAAGGTGAAATAAAAGGTATTTCCCATTATCACCTCTGTAAACTGTTCCTGAATCTGCTTTCACGGTTTTCAGGATATTCGGATCGGTATAATCGTGAATTGTCATTCCGTAGAAAGTATTGTCTTTTCCGGATTTTACTTTAATAGCATAGCCGTCAATTTCCTTGGAGTAGGAGCCAGGCGTAAGCAACATGGCAACTTTCGTTTCCTGGATATCAAAAATAATGGTGTGCCATTTCAGGTTTGCAACCGGAATCACGTAATTGGAGAAAAAGAACGTAGCTGTGGCAATTAAAATAACGGTTTGAGTAAGCGGTCTTAGAATTCTGAAAAGGGATAATCCGGAAGATTTAAGGGCTGTTAACTCATTGTTTTCTGCCAGGTTTCCCAAAGTCATGATGGAACTTAGAAGGATAGCTAGGGGCAGAGCTAAAGGAATCAGTCCGGCGGAAACGTAGAACATCAATTCAATGATCACCCCGACACTCAATCCTTTTCCCATCAAATCATCGATGTAAACCCAGGTAAACTGCATGATCAGCATCACCATGGAAATGCAGAAGGTCACAACGAATGGACCTGCAAAGGATTTTATGCTAAAAACAGTGAGTCTCTTCAAAATGTAACCAGTTTGTTAGCTGTCACGTGCTGTTTCCTTATATCTTCTGGACGCGTTTTGTAATGATTTGTCCTTTGTTTGTAGTCATTTGAACCAAATAAATTCCCTGGTCAAAAAGCTCCAACGAAATCGGTGTTGCTTGTTCCTGAGAATAAATCAATGTTCCGGAAGTCGTGTAAATAGCAACGTGTTTTAAGTTTTCCGAAGAAAAATGAATGGTGCTGCTTGTGGGATTCGGATAGATCGTTAAATCTGTTTGCATGGATTGTTCGTCCAATGCCAAAGGATCATCTTTACGGATATTCACGCTGTCTACAAACAGGTTAAATCCACCCTGGGTTTCCAAAACAAAAGCAATGTGTACTGTTTCGTTATTGGTGTATCCCAGTTCGCTCATGTTGATGATATGCTCTGTCCATTCTTCCAATTCGAATACAACGCGTGAAAGCGTATCGTTGAAGCTCGCAAGCTGCGTGTCAGTGGTAGAGATCAAAACCTGGTAAGTATCAGGATAACTTGGATCGAATGATCTGGCTTTCCATTTGATATAATTTCCGTAAGTTCCGATGGTAACAGGAGGGGAGATCAACCAGCGATTAGCTCTTTGTGCTACCGTAAAATAGGAAGTTGCAGCAGCAATTGTATCTGTCAAATTATTTGGGTCCGGGATGGCAATCCACGCCGGTTGAGAATGAAATTGCGATTCGTGTTCCTCGTAGGAATCAGCTTTCACCGTACTCCAGCTTGCAGGAATTCCGTGTTGAAAATCCTGGTCCAGGATGGTTGTTTGTGCTTGAGCAGTAAGCGCTGAAATCAAAACGCTTGAAAGAAGGGCAATTTGTTTTAACATAAGACAAAAATACAAAGACTTTGGGCTACATTGCCAGATTTATCAAGATATCCTTAAATTCCTGGTAAAAGGCATCAAAATGGATTAAACGATCGGCTAAATAGTTTATTATCTCCGGATGATCATTGGGATTGAATAAATTTAAGTCGGAACGTTCCCAACTAATGCGGTTAAATTCCGGAACGGTAGGAGTAGAGGCGTTTTCGATCCAAATACCTTCGGTTCCCATTTCTCCTTCCAGGACAATTTTCAGTTCATAGATTTGTTCCCAGATAATCTGACGGACTCCTTCATCTTTTCCCTGGATATCGAAGGTCAAACGCGCACCGTTTTCATCTGCATCCACCCGGATATAAATGTCCTTTACTTCGGAAGGATAAGCCAGCCAATTCATTCTCCGGCCATTGGAGGAACGTGTTTTCTGCATGCGAACCTTGAATTGGTTCCAGAAATCGATTTTCAGCTGTTTTTTTTCTTCCTTGGAAAACATGTGCAGTAAACTTTGATGCAAATATAATGGGATTAAAAAAAATACCGCAAAGAGAAGGAGAACGCAAAGTTTTTAATATACCAACTTTGCGCTCTTCACTCTTTGCGGTTTCAAATAAACCTCTTCTTGTATTTATTCAAATAAAATCTTACGGATTCCTGCTTTTCCGTCTAGAGTCTGAAACTTCAAAATCGCCATTCCTTTGTAATTTGAATCGACAGTAATGGTTGAAACACCTTCCGAAATTTCGCTTTCATAAAGGATTCTTCCGTCCAAAGAAACTAATTGGATTGCTGCAGCTTCATTGCTGTTGATCAGGAAATGATTGTTGGTAACCGGGTTCGGGTAAGCCGTAAATTCAGCTTCCTCAGCCAGTTCTTCCACCGCCAGGTTACTTGTAGGACCAAAAGCAATTTGCAGCAGGTAAATACTTCCTTTCGTTGCGCCTCCAACCGGGTTGCGGTAGCCGGTCAATAAGATTTTACCGTCATTAGTAATATCCACATCCTCGAAATTTGCCAGTTTCCCGTTCCAGCCGGAAGTTCCCACCATTCCGTGGTCAAAGATCATGTGTCCGTTGCCGTTAAATGCATTGTTTAATTGTCCCTGGTTGTTCATGCTGACGATCAATCCTTTGTTTTGGAAATTCCCGCCTACATAATCCGTAGTAAAACCGCAAATCAGGAATTCATTCGCGCTTTTTTCAATGATCTTATTGAAGAAGGTTGCGGTGTCTTCCTGGAAATCGAAGGTTTTAAATCCGTTTGGAATGCTCATGTCCAGTGTTCCATTAGGATTCACAAAAGCTACCACTCCAACGTTTGCTTCACCGTATCCGCTGAAATCCATAAGGGAATAGTAATAATGTTCCGGCATGTTATAACCCGCAACGAGTATTTTCCCCGAACTTGCCACGGTGATCGAAAAAGGCTGGTCTGTTACATCTGTATCAAATCTGAAAACCCCGTTGGTTCCAAAAGTGGCATCTAATGTTCCGTTTGGCGTCAGTTTGAAGACCGTATTGTCGGAGAAATTCGTTGAATCGTAAGAGATTGTTGCCTGGTTCCAGGTATCGGTGATCAATAACCCGTAAGCTTCACCGTTCGGACCAATTGCCATGCTCCGGTATTGTGATCTTGGTACATTTGTCAATGAAAAAACACCGTTCACGCCATAAGTATTGTCCGGGAAACCATCCGTGTTCAAACGGACAATCGCTGGTTTTCCACCTGGTCCGATTCCGCCAACCATGAATTTTCCATTGGGAAGAATGTGAAGACTTTTTGGAATGGAATAGGTTCCTGTAGTTCCGAAGACATGATTACTTAGTAAGTGTCCGTTCACTCCAAAAGTAGAATCCACACTTCCGTTTGTTTTCAAGCGCATCATGATGAATTGGGAAGCTCCGCAAATCCCGTTTATACAGTATTCGGATTCACCGACCAGGACAATTTTCCCATCCGACTGGATGGCCACATCGTACCCGCGGCTGTCTTGTCCGCAGAAAGTGGAAACAGCGCCATTTGTTCCGAAGCTTGGATCCGGCATTCCGTTCGATAAATAACGGTAAATGTGCATCGACAAATCCGGTGTGTTGGGATCTCTTTCGAGTACGGTAACAATTTTTCCATCCGGTTGGATTGCGGAAGCGTTGGCACTTCCCAGGTTTCCCTGACTGTTGGAATTAGGGCCGAGATAGGGGAGGTAGCCGTTCGAATTGAACGTAGAATCAATGTGTTGTGCTGACGCATTCATCCCTAAAACGGACGAAGTTGCCAGAACTGCAAGTAAGATTTTCTTCATAAAAACAGTATTTAGTATTGGGTTTAGGAAGAAGACTGCGTTTTAACACGAAAAGTTCGGCGAAAAACGATCTTTTTTTGATTGATTTGTCAATAACTGACATTCATTAATTGCCTGTTACAAATTAATAACTTGCTGATTTAAAGATTGATAGTGAGTATTTCGATTAACTGAGCCTTAAGGATTTAAAATACACGAATATTTGTATTTAACATAATTCAAATATCCCTAATTTTCCTGGGGATTAACGTTCATTTTTCAACTGCATTTTCTCCAATTCCAAGCGTGTAATCTGAGTTTCGCCCTTAGTCGTTTCTATAAGTGATTTTTGAATCCTCATTTCAACCGAATACATTTCTTTTTTAATGGATTCGAGTTTTTTGGATTTTTGGGCATCATCCAAATCAGAATCATAAACTGACTGAAAGTTTGCACCAACAGATTCGCGGTCTTTGACTAGCTGGACCTCGTTGGCTTTGCGTTTTTTTAACTGCAAGCGCAATTCGCGAATTTCTTTGTCAATGGCATTGATACGATCTGCACCAGGATCACACGAAACAAGTATTGCAGCAAGAAGAATTATTGGTAGTAGGAATTTCATGATTGAATTATTAGTTGGTAAGGATAATGAATCTTTTCGAGATTCGATTATCTCTGACGAATATCCGGATAAAAAATTCTACGCGATTCTCGTGAAGAAGATTTTTGGAGAAGATTGAAGTGATTCTTGAAAATGAAAATTCGAGGAGGTTTCGGGAATTGAGTAAAACTGTGAGATTGTGCGGATGAAAAGTTTTGGCCGATTCTCCGGGATCAGATTCGCAAAGAGTTGAAGGATTAAAATGATTGGGGACATCAGGAAGGGAAGATTGGTTGATTGCGGAATTTGATATCTGAGAAGAGGTCGGAGAAAATTAGTTTTGGAGGTGCACAATAAATGTCAATCGGCGTTCGTTATTCTATTTAACATAATATTAATTATAGGACAAAATAGACCAGATCAAATTGGATACTATCGTCTTTGCAGATTCCCGAGTTCTACGTCAAAGTAAAACTTTTCTGACTTCAAATCATCGATATAGTCAATAATCCATCTTTCAAATGAGGATGCAATCAATTTCCTTTCCGGTTCATCATGCCACATAGTTATGATCTGTCCAATATTGCCTTCTTCATCAGGATCCATATCGATACAAAAATGATCGCTACTTCCATTATAAGTAAAAGGAATCCATTTCTTATTGTACCAATCATTTTTAATTCCTTTATCAGGTTCAGATTTAATATCTCTTAATTTTCCGCTATCAAGTAATAACTTCCACTTTTTCCACTTAGAAATAATAACAGAAATTGGAAGAATCTCGCCCATTTCTGTTAACCCAGTACCACCGATTTCTTGACCGTTACAAAGCTGATAGAACGCTCTAACATATTCAGGCAACCGAATCTCTATAATTCTTTCCAATTCTTCAATTTCTTTATCCGACGCTTGGTTTTGAAAAGTATATTTCAAATCAGGAAATTTTTCATCCAGCGTTTTCTTGAGTAAGAAAATGAGTTCTTTCATATGAATAATACTAAAGGAAATAGGTATCCGAATCTATTGAATAAGATTCTTTTCCTTCTACAAACGGTTTAATCAGGTCGAAATACTTCTTGTCATGCATATTGTCAAAATCCTTCATTCCGGATAATGTGTAAGATCTTATAAACTCATCTTTCGCTTTTTCCATATTTCCAAGTTGATACATTATTTGACCAATTCGAGCATGATAATTTGATTTACCAATACTTCGCGGCAATTTCATGATCATGCGATATACTTCTAATGCTTGTTCGTAACCTCCACCTTTACCGCTTTTATATTCTGCATTTAACCAATAGTTTTCAGCTATATTTAACCACAATACTCTTAAATACAACCACTGTTCCACAGGTTCCGGCATCAATTTGATGGCTTCTTCATATTTTTCTATGGCTTTCAAATAATGGTGTTTCATTTGAAGATTGTCACCCTGTTGTTTAATTTCAATAATCTGATCTTCTAATTGTTCTGATAAATCATTCATATTTTTTTTTTTAAGTGTCTTAATCTCTTCAATCTTATTAACAATGATTGATGACTAGGTCTCAATAATTGTTGTCTTGTTAAATTTACTGTTTTATCCCAAATTGCATTTCAAAAACGTAGATGTTGGAACTAAAAACCTAAGACGTTCCCTCCTATTGGAATTCTTCGGTCTGAGTACCCAAGCTATATTAATAGATCGCAATAACATTATAAGACAATTTGAAATCCAAGATAATCAGCATATCTCGTTTTTTCCTAGTTACTCAATCCCATCAGTGCTCTTTAAATATTCTTCTATCCGATTTCTCAATAGAATCATCCTTTGGAGGTATTCTTTATTGTCCAGAATATACCATGGAGCAATTGCTTTATAATTCTCATCAGGATGCTGTGCAACCCAATTCAAAACAGTCATTAAATCTTCCCTGTGATGTGTACGCTCTAAAAAGTGATTTCCATGCGTGAGAAAATAATCTACAGCTTCCTCGTCAAACCTCAGGTCTCGAATTTCGATATCGTAAATCAGATTCGTAACGAAGTAGAACTTCATTTTAACAGCGAGTGGTACATTTAGCACAGACACAAAGTCTCTTTCGAATGGGATGTCTTTGACCATTTCACTCCGATCCAGGTTTTCATACAAACGAAACGTTTTCATGGAATCGTAGAGCAGTTGCATTTTTTTGAAGTAGACTTTATTGTCACGGATGTGCCATGAATCCAGCGCATGGTAATCTACCTCCGGATGTTCTACGATCCATTCGAGGGCTTTGAAAGCTTCTTCCCGTATGCGCACACTAAAGCCTAAACTATAATAAGGTCCATCCTTCAGTATAAATTGAAGATACTTCGATTCAAAGTAGATGTGCTCTTTTTGCAGATAATAAAGGATCAGGGTTACTGAAGAGAAGTTCTCCTGAATAAAATGGGGTATATCCGTTTTTTGTTGATCTTTCATCTTTAGTTTTCGTAGTTTAATCGATATGATGTTTGATTTAAAACTTAACCGAATTTATGCATTTTGGTTTAATCACTATCTTTGCCAAAACAATCCTGAATGAAAAACTACCTCTTTCTGCTCTTTCTGGCTTTATCACGACTTAGTTTTGCTCAAACGAATCCCTTCTTTGAAAAATATACAACGGATTATGAGAAACAGGTTTTGAACGATGTCAATGCTTCTAATTTTGAATTATTCATGATTTCGGATTCTGCCTGTTCCAAGCCAAAAACAGAAGCGGCAAAGGAGCAGTTTGATGCGTTTATCACTGAATTGAAAGACTCCAAAATAATCCGGCAATCCGAGGAAAAGACCATTCGTGCTTTGCACAAGCAGGTTCACGAACGTTTTTTAACCCGGTATCGGGCGCTGGTCGATTTTAACCAGATTTTTGTTACCGGAGAATACAATTGTGTTTCCTCAACCGCGCTATTTGCGTTGGTTTTGGAGGAATTGGGGATTCCGTATTATGTGCAGGAACAACCCGGACATGTATTGATTATGGCCTATCCGAACACCAGTAATATTACAGTGGAAATGACAACTGTTCAAAACGCATTTGTAATTCCTCCGCGAAAGGATGTAAACCGGGCGGTTGAAAACCTGCTGGAACTGCAGCTTGTTACACCTAAGCAAATTAAATCAATGACAAACGTGCAGGTTTATGACCTGTTTTTCAATGCGCGATCCAAATTGACTATCAAACAATTAGTGGGTATACAGCTGCTGAATCATGCAATAACTGCCATTAATAATGAGCAAATGGAGACGTCGCTCAGCTATATCAATAAAGCCGAAAGGTTTTATAATGAGCATCGAACTACCCTCGTTAAATCGGAATTATTGGTGGCGCTGGTGGAAAAAAAAGATTTTAAGAACCTTAGTTCGCTCCCCTATTTGTTTGAGTATGGAAACAGGAACAAATACAAACACGATTACATCATTTACGGTTACGCGAATTTTATCAATCAGCGGTTAATTGCAGATGGAAATCGTCCGTTTGCAGATTCCAGCTTGGTTTTAATGAAACAAATGGTCAGGGACACAAGTCTTTTGAATGATTTAAGCGGCATCTATTATTTAGGGATGTCGGGTTATTTTTCAAAAGCCAGAAAAAAAGAAAAGGCTTTGGAATATGCAGAAATGGCTTATCAGTCTTCTCCCGATAATTCCATTATTAAATCGGCTCTTTTAAGTCAAATCGTTTATAATTTGGAGCGAAAATATTTGTCTTTTGATGACTATTCGGAGGACGAGGAGGATTTGGATGAAGAAGAACTGGATGAAGAACTGGAAACGGCGGAAAAGTTCTATTCCGATATTACTAAATACTGCGTGAAGTATCCTTATCTGGATTCAAACAACCTTTTTATTTTGACTAAGCTTTATGCCAACATCACGTTCTCTATGAATTATTACAAGGAGAACGACGGGGTGAACGGTAAAAAATATTTTGACTTATCAGAGAGCCTGATTGACCAGATTACTGATAAGGAACTTATCCAGGAAGATTTCCTGGGATGGCTTTACGCGGAATGTGCAACCTATTTGTTCCGACAGCATAAATACAGCGAGGCTGTACAAACCATTGAAAAAGGACTTAAAATTGATCCGGATCATGAAACTCTTCTGCTGCGCTTAGAAATCATAAAGTCCCGGATGAACTAGTGCTGATCTGATTTCAGATTTCTTAACATACACCAAGATCCAAAACTCCTTATCTTGTAGTTTCATAACTGATTTCATGAAAAAACTCAGATATACCCAAGAAATTTCAGCTTCCCCGGAAAAAGTTTACGACTGTATGCTGGGATTGAGCGATAAGAAAACGTACGAAGCGTGGACAGCGTTTTTTGAACCAACTTCAACCTGGGAAGGAACCTGGGACGAAGGCGGAAAGATCATTTTTACTTCCAATGCCGGTGAGGAAAAATCAGGGATGGTTGCGCGGATCCTGAAAAACGACCCGGCAAAAATGGTTTCCATCAATCATTATGGAATGCTGGAAAAAGGGGAAGAAATTACCGACGGTCCTAAGATGGAAGGCTGGGGCGATGCGCTGGAAAATTATTGGTTCGAACAAACGGCTGATGGAACAAAAGTCATTGTTGAGGTTGACATGAAAGAAGAATATGCGAAGCAGATGGACGAGATCTGGCCCAAAGCGCTGGCGAAGTTAAAGGAGATTTGCGAGTAGAATTCGGAATTCCCGCCCTCACTCCTTACCTGCATCTTCACCCGTCGCGGCAGACTCTTTATTCGCCTCAATAAGTGTATACAATTGCTTGTTGAAACCAGAAACTGCTCCGCCGATATGCGAAAAAAACGCAATATCCGTGTTTTCAACGGCCGATAATGCCGTTTGTAGTACTTGTTTCCCCTTGGTAGTGAGCTTTATGACCTTTGCCCGTGTATCGGTATCGTGTTCCTGCCGGGTGATCAATTCTTTGGATTCAAGCGTGCGCAAAACCTTGGAAACCATCATGCGGTCAAAGTTGTTGAGATTCGCTATTTCTGCCTGGGTTACGTTTTCGCTGGTGTTTGTCAGCCAGGCAACGGATGTCAGCAGTACAAATTGTGTTTGAGTTAAATCCAGGGGATCCAGCGCTTTCTTTTGCTTTCGGTGCAAGAGCATCGTTAGCTGCGACAATAAGTAGCCCGGACTTTCTTCCGGGCTTTTAAACAAGAATTCAATGTTGTCTGACATGGTGCTGCCTATTTCGATTCCAGGAAAGTTAGTTTAAATCCGTCAGGATCCAGGACATGAAATGCTCTTCCGAATGGCGTTTCTATAATAACTCCGGCGGTAGTCACTCCATTTGCAATGAATGCTTCTTTCAATTCATCTACTTTTTGGTCAACGGCAAACCAAAGTGCTACCCCTACTCCCAGTTCCCGGTTTTCTAATGGTTCAAGCGGCGTGCGGATCGCAAAACTTGCCTGCCCTTCTCCGTAACGGAAAATGCAAGCCTGTGGATTGGTGTCCTGGATTTCAAAGCCTAATTTTTTGGTGTAGAATTCGGTCGATGCTGCTAAGTCTTTTACCTGCAAGGATGAAAATGTTAATTGTCTCATGTTGTTTGATGTATTATTGTTGTTGCAAATATAGTAGTTACGACAACAAAATGCAAATCTTTTTCTTCTAATAGGTATTTGCACAAAAAACAAAACCCTGACAAATAATGTCAGGGCTTGCATCTTTAACTGTACTCATGTCTTACTTAGGCTTTGTTTAGACATGTTTAATGCGTATCAATGTTATGTAAGATGCGCATGCCGGGTTTGGTGTACTTTTTTACACTTTCAAATAGTGATTTTGATTGGGGCTTTCCGTTAATTATTAAGGTTTTCTCGCTCAGTTCGAAAGAATTGATTTTTCCTTTGTAACCTGCTTTTCTCAGGTCTTCCATGACTGTTTGGGTAATATCTTCTTCAATAGGCAGCGGATCTAAAGCTGGTAGTTTCATCTCTTTTTCCTGCATTTTCAGCTTTGCATCAATCTTGCGCGATTGTTCATCGATCTTGCGTGACTGTAAGTCAATTTTACGAGCCTCGATGTCAATTTTCTTTGATTCGGCATTGATTTTAGCCTGTTCTTCTTCAATGCGTCGTTGTGCTTCGTCGTGCTTTTTCCAGTTAATCTTCCCGTCTTTTTTGTTGGCTTCAGCTTCCAGGATTTTTGCCTGTTCCTCAATAATGGCTGCATGTTTATCAATCGCTGCCGAATGCTTGTCAATGATTGCAGAATGTCCGTCAATTATACGGGATGCTTCATCAATGATTGCTTCTTCTTCTGAGAGATCCACTTCCGGATAATCAATTCCTGAGTACCCGTCGATTTCGTCGTTGGCGATAGCTTTTTCATAACTGTCAATCAACTGCTTGATCTTTGGAAGGTAAAGTTCCCGGTCCTTTCCGGTAACCAATTTGTCATTGACCTTGATGTTTTCCAAATTCTCCGGAACCTGGTACAGCATCCCTTCACTCTTGAAAATGTATACACGGGATTTTCCTTCCAAATCTTCCACATAACGGATTGCAGTTCCTTCAGGAATCTCTTCCGGATTGTATTTTTGATTGCCGATGGATTGCAATTCGGGAGATTTAATTTCCTGTGCCGAAGAGGAATTCACGTTCAGGACAACCAGGAAAAGAACCACGCTCATCGCTACACAGGCGGATAGAAAATACTTTTCACGAGTACTCAGTACCTTATTCGTGTTGAACAGAATTCTTTTTGCACGGTCCGCCAGTTTCATTTTCTGATCACTGAACTGCAGGGCGAATCTTTGTGTATTCATGTTGTATTCCTGGAAAGAAACCAGCGCATTGACAAATTCTCTTTTGTTATTCGTAACGCTGATCGCTAAATCATCGCAGCAATTTTCACGTTCGTCTCTCAGCAGGGAAGAAATCCATAAAATCCCCGGATTAAAGAAAAACAAGATTTCAATAAAGTTTTGCATGATATTGACCGCATAATCGCTTCGGCGAATGTGAGCAAGCTCGTGGAGCAAAATAGCTTCCACCTGGTCGTGGGGAAGATTGTTCAACAATCCAACCGGCACCAAAATAATGGGTTTGAAGAATCCGGTCACCGAAGGAATCGTTACTAATCGGGATTCCAATAACTGAACACGACGTTTGATCTGCAGTGAAACCTGGAGTTCTGATACACGTTCCCGCCACATTTCCGGTGGAGAAATCGTTTGATAATTTCGGGCCCGGTAAACCTGGCGGATATCGCCGGTCATGCGAAGACATTTGAAAATAAAAATGACAAACCAGCTGAAAACGATCCAGGAGCCGAATTTACTGATGAATCCACTGATGATTGAAAGTGGTCCGCTCGCCTCCTCCTGCGTTACTGCGTGGGAAAATGAACCGGGCTGTTCTGCCTGGATGCCACTTTTCACCAATTCACCGGTTTGTGAAACAGACGCCTGCGATTCGAATTCGAGGTAGAAAACAAAACCGATGGTCACTAAAAAGGCAACACTCAATGCTGCCAGTAGATTGTACCGGGTTGCCGAAGTTGCTTTTTTGGTAAGCAAAATGGTAATTCCTGCCAGGAAAGCCGCTGCGAGTCCCAGCCAAAGCGAATGGATAATTGTCCAGCTGACTGCTTTGATAATTGAATCGTTCACTAAAAAGTTCATAGTAAAGAGTTTTTAAGGTTTATTTCTTGTCTAGTTGATCCAACATGGCACGAATTGCGTCCAATTCCTGCTGTGAAGTCTTTTTGTTTCCCAACAACTGCATCATTAAGTTGGTACTGGAACCGTTGAACATCGTATCAATGAACTTGTCCAATAAAACGGTTTTTGTTTGATTTTCTTCAATTGCCGGGCTGTAAATATGCTTCATACTCGAAGCATCACGGAGCAGCATTTCTTTATCGGTCATGATCTGCATTAACTTCAAGGTGGAAGTATACTGCACCGAACGTTTTTGTTCGTTCAGGTAATCATTTACGAAACGAACTGTTGAAGGACCGTTTTCCCAAAGAACCTGCAAAATTTCCAATTCTGATTTTGTCGGTTCTGACTGCGGATTATTTTCAGCGTTTTTTGATTTCATTTTTCAAAGGTAGGAAACTTTTCGTACGAAACAATACTTAGGTTGAATTTAACAAAAAAAAGTGAGTTTTTTTTGCTGAAAGTCCCGAAAATTGCACGTTTGAGAAATTATTTTTTTTCTTAATCCAACTGAAGATCATTCAAATGATCGGAATTATTCAATCGAAGAGCTCCCGCATTCTATCCCCTATTTTGGCTAAAGGATCAGCTGATTTGGCTAAATCTTCCCGAAATTGAATGCTGAACTTTGTTCCAACAAAAAAAGATCAGATGAAAGTATTTGTAACAGGAGCGTCGGGCTTTGTGGGCTCGGCAGTAGTAAAAGAATTAATCGGAGCAGGACACCAGGTGCTAGGATTGGCGCGTTCGGAAGAATCTGCAGACGCAATTCGTAAAGCGGGAGCACAAGTTTTAATGGGCGATTTGGAAGATCTGAGTTCTTTGAAGAAAGGAGCTTCTGAATGCGATGGGATCATTCACACCGGATTTATCCACGATTTTGCGAATTATGCCAAATCCAATGAAGTGGAAAAAATAGCGATCAACACCATGGCGGAAGTATTGATGGGGACTCAAAAGCCCTTGGTCGTAACGGCCGGAAGTTTGGGATTACCTCTTATAGACGGATTGGTGACGGAAAAAAGCATCCTTCAGATTCCATTGCGGACTTCTGAACCAACCGGCCTGGCATGGGCAGAAAAAGGAGTCCATGTTTCAGTGGTGCGCCTGGCTCCTTCCACGCATGACAAAGGCGACAAAGGATTTATGCCGTTTATAATTCATCAGGCGCGAACGCATGGTGTGGCTGCTTATCCGGGAGATGGCAGTAATCGCTGGCCGGCTGTTCACCGCAAAGATGCTGCAAAGTTGTTTCGCTTAGCCCTTGAAAAAGGAATTAGGGGAGCTTTGTACAATGCGATCGGAGATCCTGGAATCGAATTGAAAAAAATTGCGGAATTGATTAGTGAAAAACTGAATATTCCTACAAAATCGCTTTCTGAAGAAGAAATTCCGCAGCATTTCGAATGGATGAGCCATTTCATCGTATTTGACAATCCTGCCAGTAGTCAAAAAACACAGGAAGTATTGGATTGGAAACCAACGGAAATCGGACTATTGGAAGATATGACGAAGAATTATTTCTAAATTCCTCAGGAATTAGAAAAGGATTGGTATCATTGAAATAATTTCAAACCGCAGCGGCGGAAAGTCTGCTGACGGGTTGAACTTTTAAACATTCAGCTTGGAACAGAAAAAAATAACGAAGATCAGCACCATTACCGAGTTTCACCGTTTACGAGGTCTTCCGAAACCGGAACATCCGCTCATCAGTGTGATTGATTTCAATGCCATTAATCGCCCGGAAGATATCGGAGAAGTGAACTGGATGTTTGACTTCTACCAAATTTCCATGAAAAGAGGCATCAGTGCAAAACTGAAGTACGGACAGCAGGAATATGATTTTGATGAGGGCGTGCTCTTCTTTATTTCTCCGAACCAGGTGTTTGGCGTAGCGGCGGAAAAAAATACGACCATTGAAAGATCGGGATGGATGTTATTAGTGCATCCCGATTTTTTGTGGAATACTTCGCTTGCAAAAACAATCAAGAAATATGAATTTTTCGATTACTCTGTAAACGAAGCCTTGTTTTTATCCGATAAAGAAGAGCAAACGCTGAATCGGATAGCTGAAAACATCCGGCAGGAATATCATTCTACCATTGATAAATTCAGTAAGCAGATCATCATTTCGCAGCTGGAAGGTCTGCTGAATTATTCCGAGCGCTTTTACAACCGCCAGTTCATCACGCGGGAACAAGCGAACCACCAGGTGTTGAGTCGGCTGGAACAACTTCTGACTGATTACTTTGGAAGTGATGACCTGGCTTCAAAAGGATTGCCGTCAGTTCAGTTTGTTGCGGAATCTTTGAACGTTTCTCCGGGATATTTAAGTAGTTTGCTTCGAATGCTTACCGGCCAGAGCACACAGCAGCATATTCATGAGAAATTGATTGAATCAGCGAAAGAAAAACTCTCGACTACGAATTTAAGTGTTAGTGAAATTGCCTACGAACTAGGCTTTGAACACCTTCAGTCATTCAGTAAACTCTTCAAGTCGAAAACAAACCTGTCGCCCTTGCAGTTCCGACAGTTGTTTAACTAATCGCGCTCATCAAATCAGGACTGACTGTTTTTTAGTTCGTCGGTTGCAGCCCTGCTTCCCTTCTTCAAAGTAAAAAATGCAATGGCAGAGCTGGTAAAGCACATAATCGTACAAACCCACAATACAGATTGATAGGAGCTCAAAAATGCACCCCGGTAAAGTTCCTTTATCTGCGTTTTCTGACGGGTGCTGAAGGTATCAGTGGGAACCTGTGCATTGCCAAGATTGGTGGTTTGTGCTACAATTTTAGTTTTTTGAGAATCCTTGAACTCAGAACCGTCGAGTTTTTGAAGTACGACATTTGTAAAGATCAATAAAGCCAGTGCTCCGAAAGCAGCATTCGAGAAAATACCGGCAATCCGTGATACCGCATTGTTGACTCCAGATGCAATTCCCGACTGTTTCTGACTGATGGAAGTCATAACTGCTGTTGTAAGCGGAACAACAGTGAACAGCATTCCAATGCTCACCAGGATCATTCCGGGGAAATAGGAAAGCCAGTAATCTGATGATCCGGCGGTTTGTTTGATAAATGACATAAATAAAAAGCCTAAGCCAACGGTGAAAGGACCCGCGATCAGGAATAATTTTGATCCCAAACGGTCGGAAAGCGCTCCGATGTAACGGGAAAACAATCCCAAAATGAAGGTGAACGGCAGGAAGGTTAATCCGGATTCTGTTTGGGTATAACCCTGGATTTGGACCAAATTTAAACTTAAGAACAGAAATCCTCCACCCAATGCGCCGTAAAGAAAGAATGTCAGGAGATTTAACCCGGTGAAATGAATATTTGAGAACAGGTTGAGATGGATCATCGGGCTTTTACTTCGTTTCTCAACGACCAAAAACAGGATCAGGTCCACCAAACCCAAAATTAGGATGATGTTAACTTTCCAATCTTTCAGCCCTACAGCCGGGAATTTCAAAAAACTATAGGTAATCGCCGCCAGACCTGCAACCAGTAAAAGCGCTCCGAGGATATCGACCTTGCCTTTATCGTCTTCATTGGAAGTTTCCGGCACCTTTCGCCAAAGAATGATGAGCGAAGTGATCCCGATCGGGATGTTAATGAAAAAAATATAGCGCCACAAACCGCTGTCACCGAGAATTCCGCCAATCACAGGTCCTCCGATGCTTACAATCGTAGTAATGGATGACCAGGTACCGATTGCTTTCCCCCGCTCCCGCTCACTGATAAGTGACGTGATCAGGGAAAGACTTCCCGGGACCATGAATGCACCACCCAGGCCTTGAATAAGCCGGGCTGAGATCAGGAACTGGATATTCGGGGAAATCCCGCACAGAAAAGACCCGATTGTGAAAATGGCGATTCCCAAAGCGAAGATCTTTTTCCTCCCGAACTTGTCTCCCAAAGATCCTCCTGGCAGCATTAAAGCTGCGAGTATCAGCAAATAAGCATTCAAGACCCAGAAAATATCGGGTCCCGTGGCTTTCAAATCCTTTTGCATCGAGGGAAGAACCACATTCAGCGCACTTCCGTCAATAAATACCATGGATGTAGCCATGATGGTGGAAAATAACATCCATCTTCCAGCTGCGCTTTTCAAAGATATTCCCGACATATACCCCTTGGTTCAAGTTTGTAACCATCAGTTCTGTTCAACTGATTTGGCAGAGGTAAATTAGTGATTTTTTGAATGGATCGGTTGAAAATCGCTCTGTTCTAATTCAGAAAAATTATCAGACATATAGACTTTTTTTTATAATTTTCAAGATATGAATGAATCACATGATCCCAAAATCGATGCTTTTCTAGCTGGAAAGTCAGCATACACCCTTGAGCTGTTCCATCAGTTCATAACGGAATTTAAAATGCTCGGAAAGATCAAGCTTGAAGCCACCAAAACAATGATCGCTATTGATAACGGACAGAAACGCATCGCCTGGATTACGCAACTGGGAAAGCATTTCATTCATGTGGTATTTTCTTTCAAACAGCCCTTTCACGACAATTTGTGCTTTCAGAAGATAGGCCAGGTTCCAGGAAGCAACCAGTTTAACCATCATTTCCGGATGCTGGAAAAAGAAGATTTGAATGATGAAGTGAGGGGATTCATGAAAAAAGCCTTAGAACACCAATAGATCGCAAACAAAAAAAAGAACGACTTTCGCCGCTCTTCTTTCGTTGATATTAGGTGGTCAGGTGTTATTTCTGTACTTCAAATTTGAAGGTGTAGTTAAAGGTATTGCCGATTAAATATGCGGGTAAATTAATCTTGATCTGCTGCACTTGTTTTTCGATCGCTGCTTTCATTTCTTCGGATTCCGAAGCTATTTCCAGTATTTCCAGTTGGTTTTCTGCTAAAACACGCACTTTTACATGAACGGTTGTCTCAATTCCTTTCTCACGCAATGATTCAGGATATGAGATTTTGCGGTGCATAATGCGGTCAAGTAAACTTTCACCGTTCCCCGCAAATGTCGTTGAAGCGGTAGTTAAAAATAGTGCGATAAATAGGATTGATGCTTTCATAATCTAAAATTTGTATTGGTTTGTCGTAAGACCAACTCACCGCTGATATGTTACAGCAGCAATTAAATTTTAGTTGTTAACAAATGTGAAAGGCTTGTTGTCAGTACTCATTTGGCGATAACGCCATAAATCTATCCGTGTTTTCATCCAGCCAGTTCACATACATATCAAATAATCGAACATTGTTCCAGCCAATGTGGTACTTCCCTACTGTTTTGTTAGTTGCAGCGTTAATGACTTTAAAATAATCAATCAAATCTCCTGCATGGGTGGTTGTCTCACCGGGAAGAACTGTTTGAATATCTTTCCAATTTGTGAAATGCTTCAATTTTTTCATAGAAAACAATCCCGGAATGGAAGTGTGGGCTCCTTTTTGTGTAACAAGCAGGTATTCGTTGAGAAACACCTCTTCCCCATTGACCAGTTTTTGATGGAGTTCCTTTATTTGATTATCACCGATATACTTCCAGAGAGAGCTGAAAATATCTGAAAAGTGATTGTTTCCGCTTCCCCCGTCAAAAGCATACATTCCCCCTATTTTATGTGGTTTTTTAACTCCGGTTTCATAAATGTAAACAAGAAATGTTTTTCCTGTTTTTAGATGTAAACGCTCGGATTGATCCACATAATAAGCAAAACCACTGATGTTTTGAAGCGGAATATCCTGGTTATCAATAGAAATCTTTTGCTCATCGATGTAAAAATGGGCAGAACTAAAGGCATTTTTCTTAAAAGTTGTTTCAAACGACATAAAACCAGGTTGATAGGCAAAACTAAGATTATTCGCTATTTATTATCAAAGATCTGCGGGAGCCAATCTATTTCAGAAATCCTTTTTTCCTTAGCGCATCCTGCCGCTCCCTGATATTCTCCGGTATTTCCCCGGATACCAACCAATCCAGCTCCAAACCATGCTGACCGGCAGTTCTTCTCAGTAAATCATTTTGGGCCATCAATTCTCCAAGAGTCTCCAAATCTTCCCTGAAATCAGTTTGATAATCTTCATGCATGGCATTGATCAATACCAACAATTTAAAAGCCCGCGCAATCACATACACTCCGAATTTCTGGAATTTGCCTCGCTGGAAAAAAGAAGATTTAGGGTCTGTTGCTTTCAGAATTTCATTAAGCATCAATAAATTCAGGCTGATCTCGCCCAATTTGTCTTTAGTAATCTTTACCTGTTCCGTAATATAACCGCTCAAAGAACGCATCTGCAACTGCAAATGTTGGATGGATTTACTGCGTTTGCCGATATTCGCGGCACGTTCCCGAACAATTTCTTCCAGTTCTGTACGGCGATCTTCGATGGTTTGCGTACTCACCAATTCAAAATACAGCTGATTCGCAAGCGGAATATCCCGTTTTAACAAACGCAGCAAAAGCTTATCCTTTTCTTTGATGGACAAATTGACAATTGCTTCCTTGAATTCTTTCTCAAATACCATAATTGCTCGTGAAAATAGTACAAAATGCCTCAAAAAGCCTTACAGAAAATGGACTTATTTGTTCAGGAATGCATCGATTGATTGATTTGTTGCCTGATTGCTTCAAATTCTTCCTGGTATTTGGGTTGCAGCGTCCTGGAGAATTGTTGTATAAATTCATAATACCCATGAAGCTGAAAGTTCTGAGTGATATGTGCACCCAGGAGAACCAAACTTTCATTTTCGGAATAAAGCAATTGATGCACTCCGGCAAAAGACGTAAATCTTTTGTTTTTCAACTGGTTCAGGATCCGCTCTTTCGTCAGATCATCAACAGTGAAAGAGGGAAGTTTAAAAAATTCAAGACCCTCCATCCCTTGCAGCGCAATTAAGCCAATGAAAGCTTCTTTTTTGACTTCCTCGTTCGGATGTTCCAATTCCAGTTTCATGAATTCAAAGGCTTCACGAACATTCATACCTGATAAATAACGGATTCCTGAAATGATATCCCGTGATTTCCGTGACCGGATCCTTTTGAAAGAGTATGCGGTAAGATCTGACAGAACAAAAAAATCTTCCAGGATTTCCCGCTGTTTCCCTGAATAATTCTCGTGCAATGAAATAATGGAAAGCGTGGTTACCTTGCTTAATAGATTGCCTTGCTTCATCTTGCGGAATTCCTTCAGACTTTCTTCCATGGTTAGTTTGCCAAATATTAGTCGAAACAATAAATCTTCCACCACCTTTTGATAAATGAGCTCTTTTTCTGCGATTTGTGAACGAACACGTCTGCGAATAAAGATGGTACCGGAAATCCCGATCAGGATCAGTGAAAGAATGATAGCTAAAAGCCAAAGTATTCCATTGCCGGAAGCGATTTGCAAAAGCTGCATGCGATTCATTTAATATGTAAATAGTAGATTTAATTTAAGGTTTTGATTTGAAAAAACACGCTATGAATCGGGAAATAATTTTTCGATTCGCTTAAGTAATACCTGCGGACTAAAGGGTTTTGCAATGAAATCGTCTCCGCCTAGGTCAAAAACTGCCAGTTCGTTATCTTCCATGGAATAAGATGTCAGTACAATTTTCTTAATGTTCTTATACGGATTGCTCGAATGCAAGACCTGTTTCCCGCCCGCTGAAGGAAGATTCAGATCTGTAATGATCAAATGAATGCTTTCGTGGTGTTGATGAATGTACATAATTGCATCCGCCCCGTTGTCGAATTCTACCACTTCATGTCCTTGAGAACGCAGGAAAAATGACAGGGATTTTCTCAGGATGTCTTCATCTTCAATAAAAAGGATATTCATGCGGGTCTATTTATTAATGAGTGAATGTGGTGATGTGCCGATTTGATTTGAGTTTCCAATGCCTGTATTTGCTGATCCAATTCAGCCTGGTTAATCCCTTTTTCGATTAGATCCAACAAAGACAGGTCCATTAAGAACATTCCGAAGGAAGACTTCAGTTGATGCGCCTGTTTGGAGAGCGAATTCAAATCCTGCTCCCTGTAAAAAAGCTTCATTTTATCCAGCGATTCCACCGACTGATCCAGGAAAAGGTTCAGCATTTGGTTTTCAAAAGTGCTGTTTCCTAAGGAAGCTTCCCGAATTATTTCGAGTGAAAATGCTACTTTTGTCTGATCTTCCTTTTTTGTCCCTGTTTTTAGCCAGGGAGTAATCAGGTCAAACAATTCACTTTTCTTAAAGGGTTTTGAAAGATAATCGTTCATTCCCATTGCAAGACATTTCTCCTTCTCTTTGGTAATTGAGTGCGCCGTTAATGCAACGATAGGTGTGTTGGATTTCAGCTCATTGCGAATGTATTCCGTGGCCTGGTAGCCATCCATTTCCGGCATTTGAATATCCATCAAAACGATATCATATTGTTTCAGCTGGAACATCTCCACTCCTGCCCGGCCGTTTTCTGCAATGTCCAGTTGGATATTGGTAGAATCAAATAAATGTTGTGCAAGAATGCGATTCGCTTCATTGTCTTCACAAAGGAGCACTTTTCCACTCAAAGAGCTGTAATCGGTTACAGAAGTGATTGTTTCCGAAGCTGCCTGCTTTTCGGGAACCGTATAAACCAGTTTGAAAGTGAATTGAGTACCTTCTCCGAATTTACTGCTGATACCGATGGTCCCGCCCTGTTTTTCAACGAGTAATTTACAGATGTTCAATCCCAAACCGGTCCCGCCGTATTTTCGGGTAGTATTTTCTTCGGCCTGTGCAAAACGACCAAAAACGCTATCCAGTTTTTCAGCCGGAATTCCAATCCCGGTATCTGAAACAGTAAAAGTAAGTTCAGCCGTATGAGAATCTTTTTGTTCTGCAGAAACGACTAGTTTAACTGCTCCTTCCGAGGTGAATTTCAAGGCATTGTCCAGCAGATTGATCAGTATCTGCTCCAAACGATGCGGATCACCGTGAATTACAGCAGGAATAGTACCGGCAATGTCGTAGTTAAACAAAAGATTCTTCTGTTTTGCTTTTCCGTTCAGGATCGAAAACACATTTTCAATGGTTGCACGGAGATTGAAATCGCACAGATCAAACTGGAACAAGCCTGCTTCGATCTTACTCAAGTCCAAAATCCCGTTTACCAGGTAAAGTAAAGTATCTCCGGCCGTTTTCACGGATTTCAGCTGTTTTTGCTTCTGACCATTTGTTTCTTCTTCGATCAGGATATCCGTAAAGCCTAAAATGGCATGGATCGGTGAACGCAGTTCGTGGCTGATATTCGCAATGAAACGGTCTTTCTGGCTGCTCAGTTCTTCGAGCGAATTAAGAGCCAGGATATCGTTTGTCACGTCAATAGAGATATTGGTAATCTTGGTCACTTCGCCGCTTAGATCAATCACCGGACTGTAAGAAGCCTGAAGCCAGATCACTTTACCGTCTTTTGTTTTTCTTTTGAACTTTCCGGCATAAGGTTCGCCGGCTGCAATTTTTTCCCAAACAAATTCGTTTCCTTCAGCTAAAGATTCTGTGAGTAAAATGGTGTGTTTCTGACCAATCAGTTCTTCCACGGAATACCCCATCATTTCAGCAAAACGTTCATTGAGATTTAAGATCGTTCCATCTATGGAAAACTCAATAATGGCGTTCGATTGTGAAATCGCCTCGAATAAGTTGTTGTAAACTTTCTCCTGGACCTGGATCTGCTTTTCGGAAATTTTAATCTTTTCGGTCAGCATATCTTTCAGCTCACTTTCCATTTCCTCGTTGCGCTTTTTGGCTTCCAGGTGAATCATGACCATTTTTGCCACATCCCGAAGCGTCTGTTTCTGAACTTCGCTCAGCTGCTGTGGTTTGAAATCGGCGGCACACACCGAACCAATGGTATAACCGGTTTCCGAACGAAGCGGGATACTCGCGTAAAAACGAATGCCGTTTTCAGCCTGGACGGATGCGTTGTTCACCAATCGGTGATCTTCAAGTGTATCACTGATTTCCATGATATCCTCTTCCTTTAAAGAATACTGGCAGATGGTTTCTTCGATGGGTATTTCGTTCATATCAATCCCGATCTTTGATTTGTACCACTGACGCTTATCATCAATAAATGTGATAAGTGAAATGGGTGTATTGCAAATCGTATTAACCAGGTTGTTCAGAGTATCGTAATATTCTTCCGCAGGAGTATCAATCACCGAGTAAGCCAATAGAGCCTTGAGTCTGTTGATATCTTTGATATAGCTGTTCAAATGTCGTTGTAAAAGTGTTTCTAACAAAAATAGCACTTTCGGGGGAAGGTAAAAAGTGAAAAATTAGAAATAAAAAGATCTTTTCAACTTTTGAACTTTTGAACTGTTCGACACTTGATATTCCGTTATAAATCAAGTAAATCCGGATTGTGAGTCCGGTCTTTAGGCGGTTCCGTAACAGCTTTGGTAAAGCATTGTGCGATCAAAACAACCTGGGACATCAGCAGGAGGTAAAAGCCGTACAGCATTTCATCAGGAAGCGGGGATGTCTGGACATTTCCGGAAGTACTGATCATGAGTAATACCAATGAAATGACAAAAACACAAGTCGTAAGAATAGCTGTGAGCAATGATTTAGGAAAAAAGAACCGCGATAAAACAAAAACAAAAGCCAGGACCAGGTTTACTATGGCAAACAAAGAGCCAAAGCCGTTAAAAACCCACATTCTGAGCCCGAAATCACGGGAATAGTAGACTTCTGCAACTATAAAGCTGTTTTCCGGAATCGATCCCTTCTTAGGACCTTCAAAAAACGGAAGGAACATAGAAAGAACAATGATTCCAAAGCAGATAAGTGTCAGTATTTTAGAATTGTCTTTCTTCATTAGTTAATAATGCAGTCACTAGCAAAGTTTAATCATTCCTCCGCCTCCGGGTACAATTGTATCACTGAATTTATAGAGGGTTGGTCGGAAAATCACCCTATTCTTCTTTTTGAAGATTACCTGGATAGAATCATTCAGCTTGAAAAGCTGGTCAATTCGTTTAGGTTTGAATTGGTATTTATTAAAGTATTCTCCCATTTCCCCCGACCCGCGAATCTCCGTTTTGGAAGCTGGAAAATAGAGTAAAACACTGTCGTAACCCATCAGCGTATTCGGAATGTCGAGACTCAAAGAATCATCATAAACATTCATGCTGAAATTGAAACTCGAATCAGGATCCGAATTATAGAAACGCGAAATGATTGGTTCATCATTCGTATCGCCGCAAGCACTTAGAAATACCAGAAATGCAAAAAGTAGGATTATTCGGCTGCCTGAAAGCATGTTGAGTTTCGTTTAGTTCTGCTAATGTAAAATTTTTCAACGAATGATTAAACTACAGATAGATTGAGTAAGGAAAATCTTCGACCAAGTCGAAGCGTGTATTCGACACCTAAAAATCTGCGCAATCCGCCTGATCTGTGGGAGGCTTGCTTTGTTCGTTTCAAAGGCTAAATTCTTCATTCCAACTACAAAATTGATTCGTTTTGAGAACTTTTTGCTTAATTTGTACAAAACTTTCAAAAACATGAAAAAACTAATTTTCGCATCTATTTCTGTTTGTATGCTATCGGTACTTGGATGTACGAAAGAAAAGTTTACAGGTACTCATTCTTTTTGGTATAACACAGAAACTTCAGACGATTTATTGGCTTACGGTGTGGATGAATTGACGCTGTTTGTGGATGGCGCTGAAGTAGCTACAATTGATGCTTACGACCATTATTCGGCAGATCCGGGTTGTGGAACAGGTAATTTTGTTTACACGGATAAAATGTTCAAAAGAGAGAATAAAACCCACGGTTATAAAATTCTCGACGAAGGTGACAGCTTGATTTTTGAAGGAACTTTTCAAATGAGCCAAAAAGAATCCTGTTCTTCTACCAAGCTGGATCTTACCTTCTGATTTCCGCTTAAGCCTTTGCTAAAGCCTCAGCATCATGCAAACGGTGGATTCTTTTTCAGCATCAGCAGTAGTAGTAGCAGACTCTATTCCGGATTTTGGTCCTGTTTATCGTGAAACGACTGATTTAAGCTTGTTTATTGTTGAGCCCTGGAACGCCTGGTCTTCTTTGACATTTTTAATTCCAGTATTTATTTTTCTATGGCAGCTGCGCGGAAAGCATGCTAACTATGCCTTTATCGTTTGGTTTTGTTGTCCGTTATTGATAATTGGCGGATTGGGAAGTACTTTTTTCCATGCCTTTCGTTCCTCCCCTTTTTTGCTTTTCATGGATGCTGTTCCCATCGTCATCCTGGTAATAGGAATAAGCATTTGGATGTGGCTGAAAGTCCTTCCTAAGCAGATCCAGCTTGTTTGGATTTTACTCATCTTCTTTGGATTAACACTCATTTCCGGCATCTTTTTAGAAGGTCAGGACCGCATTTCTGCAGGCTACTTCTTCCGTGGATGGATGCTTCTGCTTCCTTGCTACCTGTTCCTGCGACAAACCAAATTCCAAAATTCAGCCCGCTTATTCACAGCAATTGGGTTCTTCTGCCTCGCTTTGCTGTTCCGCTTCCTGGATGAAAAGATCGAAATGAGCTTCATGCCCTGGGGAACACATTGGCTCTGGCATGTTTCCACGGCTTTTAGCGCTTACTTCCTTGGAGAATACCTGATTAAAAATGCGTATCAGGTAAAAAGTGAAAAATAGCTGTAGGTGCACACTTTATAC
>CBFGOJ010000018.1:0-78175 GCA_965650365.1 uncultured Fluviicola sp.
CTGATTGGCGTGTTCTTTATTGATGTTACATGCCAAATACATGGATTCGATCCATCCGCCAACCAGGATAAGTGCAGAAACACTTTTACGGTTGTTTGATTTCAGGAAATTATCTGATTTTTTAAACGCATCGGAAACAATGACCATCATGGAGTCTTTATTCGTAGAGTTTCTCTCAAAGCGGGACATGAAGTCTTTATCGAAAGCCCCTTCCAATCCTAATTTACTCGTCAATTTCTCTATCGTAGAAAGATACTTTAACGCAATACTGTTTTGTTTGTAGATAGAAACATATCCTAAATCAGTTCCATAAATTCCCAGGTTCATTGCTTTCTTGTACTCGGAAGTGTAATCACCCACTTTGTCCAAATCATTCAATAAGAACTCATTGTAAGGCGATTTAGATTCTTCGAGCAGCATTGCCATCTGCATAGGGGAAGGGATACTGAAGATCTTGTCATCAAACTTAGCATTCAAAGAGCTATTGGGGTCGATAACTTCTTTGCTTATTTCAGGCTTCTTTTCTTCCTCCGAACCACAGGAGCTAATCATTAGTACGATACCGGTACTTAATGTGAGAGTAGTTAATAGCTTATTCATAAGTCACACTTGTTTCTTCGTTAACACAGTGACGAAAATATACAAAAAAATGTTAATGGAAGTTCGTTGTTGATAATTCTGAAACAGAATTGTTTAAAAAGCCTATTTGAACGAATAGTTCCCGATTCTGATTAACTTTGTGCCTCTTGAATCAGAATGTAACTATAAGTCTTCGCATTCTTCCACTCTTTGCGGTTCAAACTCACTTGGTTTCTTTCACCGCAAAGAAGCAAAGGCGCAAAGGTTAGAACAATTGCAGTTATCAGTACATTCTTCGTTGTAAAAATTAAGTTATGAATATTCGTCCGAGAAGAAACCGTAAAAGTGCAGCAATCCGAGCAATGGTTGAAGAAACGCAATTAGGAGCTCAGCACCTGATTTATCCTTTATTCCTGAAGGACGGAAAAAACATCAAAGAAGAAGTTTCTTCCCTTCCAGGAAATTACCGCTGGAGCCTTGATCAGTTACTTCCTGAGTTTGAGAAATGGATGAACCTTGGGATTAAGACTTTTGACTTGTTTCCTGCGGTTGACGAACATTTGAAAGACCAGATCGGAAGTTACAGTTATGCGGACGAGAATTTCTACCTGCATATCATCCGAACGCTGAAAGAAACCTTTCCCGAGGCAGTGTTGATGTCGGATGTAGCCCTGGACCCCTATTCTTCAGACGGACATGATGGTTTGGTGATCGACGGAAAGATCGTAAACGATCCTACTTTGGATATTTTGGGTAAAATGTCGGTTGCGCAGGCTCAGGCGGGAATTGATATCATCGGTCCGTCAGATATGATGGATGGAAGAGTTGGTTTCATTCGCGACGAACTGGATGCAGCAGGATTCCAGGATGTATCGATCATGTCATACACAGCAAAATATGCCAGCGCATTCTACGGACCTTTCCGGGATGCTTTGAATTCTGCTCCAAAAAGCGGAGATAAGAAGACTTACCAAATGAATCCGGCCAACAAGCGAGAAGCTTTGATTGAAGCAGAACTGGATATTGCAGAAGGCGCAGATTTCATCATGGTAAAACCGGCTTTGTGCTATTTGGACATCATTCATTTGCTGAAAGAGAATTTTGCAACTCCAATAACAGCTTACAATGTGAGCGGTGAATGCGCGATGGTTTATGCAGCGGCGAAAAACGGCTGGCTGGATTATGACCGGGCGGTAATGGAAATGCTTTTGAGTATCAGAAGGGCAGGAGCAGACGGAATTTTGACTTATTTCGCTCCGGATGCAGCTAAAATAATTGCTAATTCCTAATTACCAATTACGAATTGGAATAAAACGATCACATTGCGCAAACTGAAAAGCGAACTTCTAAATTAAGGACCGGATAAAACTTAATAGTCAATGGTATAAATAGGCTCCCCGGGTTCGTATCGCATCTCCAGTTTACCGTTTTCATCATAACTGACTTCAATCAGGAACATTTCTATTATTTTTCGCTCATTCGGATTAAAAATACAGGCAGGAGATAAGGACTGAAAATAGGTGCTTAATTTTTGTTCAGCCGACCGGATGGTGTCAGTTGCATTGCATCTGGCAATAACTTCTTTAAAAGAACAGGTAACAGTATCCATATCCAGGTAAATCGTTAGTCCGTTTTCTTCTATCAATTTCCGGAGTTTTTCATTGGAAACAACTCGCTTTATTTTTCTTAAAACGGTTGATCGGGGTTCATTCAAAAAATGTTGATACTCCACATGTATCGGAGAAGCCTGACCTTTATAAGTCGGATCGACAAAACGTTTGTTATAGAAGTATTTGTAGTTTTCATCATTGCCCAAACCTATGATTTTCATGTTGTATGTGAAGCAACAATCACAGCGTGAAGGATTTGGAGGGACTCGTATCTCTACGGAATCTCCGTGCAGACTTACAAAAGGATCGTGATATCCGTTACAATAATTGCTGCAGGATAAACTGATATAAGTGGTATCACCAATCGTTTCTTTACTCAAAAAGTGAGGTTTTTTCGAATGGGTCTCTCCACATTCGGAAGATTGAAAATCAACAAGGCGCACAGAATCTTTTTGGGCCTGTGAAGCAAAAAAGTTCAGGAAAAAGAAAATAAGCAGTCGATTCATGCTTTTACAGATGCTTCTTTGGATTGAATTCCATAAGTGACCTGTAAATTCAAATCAGACGGCGTTTAAAAATTCAATCAGCACTCTCGAAACCACTCCTAGAATGAAAATAGGGATCCCGATAATCAGGATGATTTTTCCATGTTTTCTGTCTGATTCACTATAGGTGTATACTCGTTCACCATTTGGAAGTACTTTCTTGCTGGAAACAATGTACCATCCGATGATTAAGCCAATTATACCACCCAAAATTGCAAAGATGTAACCCAGGACAATCCAAAAGGAGTTATGCTTTTCAGGTTCGGACAATTCTTCCATCCGCTGCTCTTTCAATTCATGGATTTTCTCTGAAGAGATCTCATTGCCGCGATCTTTTAAAATCTTTTGAGCCAGTTGATAATCAAAAGGACTCCATTCGTCTTGCTTGGAGATTAAATCAATCAATTCCTCATTGGTAAACCGGAAGAGGTAGTAATCGGGATCGATTTCATCCAATTCAACATCAGCAATACTGTTTCTCAGTTCATTGACACGATCAAAATCTTCCGGGTACAACTTAATGCGGTAGTCCCTGTTATGATTGGTATTTGCAAAGCTGACATCAAAGATCTGCACATCGTCTTCCAGTTCGTATGGAATAGTATTCGCATCTAATAATTCAACGAATTCCTTTAATTCAGGAATGGTGGCAAATTTTTCGTAGGTGATGAATTCTGACATGATTTTTTAAACTAATGATTCAAATTTTCTCCAAATACTCCCTCAATACTTTCTCCTTACGCAATTCCCGCAGGTACTCCAAGGCAGAATCTGAATCACGAATCCCATATTCGGTGTAATCGTCTTTGCTGTGAACAATAATTTGTTCTCCTTTTAACTCGGAAACTTTGTAACTAAGATAACGTGGTTCCTGAACGGTCAACTCATAGGTTGAGGGGGAATCACCACTCATTGTACCAACCTCGTATTCCTCGGAAACCAGTTCTTTACCAGTTTCAAGAATCAAGAGGGCACCGGATAAAACATACCGCCCCTTTATGTAAGAATTTCCTCCCAGACAAAGCACTTCATAAAGAAAAGAGGAATCATTGACGAATGCCAGGTTACTGGCACAACAATCACAATCCGCAATGACATCAGCATCTGTGGAATCCAATTCCGGACCGATAAAGAAGGTAGAATTGCTTAATCCGGAATTATCTATTGGGCTGAAAACAGGTATGATGTTCCGCACGGACACTGCCTCTTTGGAGCAAGCCGAAAGCACTATCAATAAGCCGAATGGGAAAAAAATTTTTAGGACCATGTATTAAAGATAGCATAAATTGTCAATGATGAATCTCAAAAAACACGGATGAATTTAGCGCTTATTAGTTCATTTCCAGCGAATACCAATCGCCTTCGTGCAAAAAATACAAGTTGATTCCTAATTAGCTATATTTACTCATATAACTTAAAATCAGAACCAATGAAATTAAAAATGATCTTTATGTCGGTGGCGTTTTTGCTTGTAGCAAATATTGCCAGCGCGTTTACAATCCGTTATTACAACAAAGATTCCGAAAAGTACACGATGGAAGTTCGTTCCAACGGTTCTACTCAGAAAATCGAATTCAGCGGCTCTACAACAAGTTCTGCGTCTGTTCAGACAAGTGCTTCTGAAGTAGAGATCAAAACAGAATGCGGATGGGTGAAAGTGAAAGACGGAGCGAAAATTTCGATCAAAAACGGATGTATTACTATTGAGTAAGAGGATCCTGCTAAATAATTAAGAATCCCGGTTGTTGATACGATCGGGATTTTTTTGTGCCTGCAGAATTAAAAGCAGATTTTCAGTCAGTTTATTTGATGTTAAACTGAAGTTTTGAAGAAGGGATAATCATCCCTTAAAAGACTGCCTGAATTCCAAAGGAGAAAGGGTGGTTTTGCTTTTGAATAATTTGCTGAATGATTGCGGATGTTCGAACCCGAGATGATAAGCGATCTCGTTCACAGATAAATCAGTGGTGGAGAGTTTTTCTTTTGCCAGATCAATCAACTTGTCGTGGACAAATTGTTTGGTGCTTTGTCCGGTTAATAATTGAAGCAGACGGCTGAGATAATTAGGGGAAATGTTCAGGCGTTCCGCTATGAACTGAACAGTTGGGATCCCCTTATTGGCCAAATTATCACTTTTAAAATGATCAATTAACAATCCTTCCAGCTGATCTAATATCTGATGATTGGCTATTTTCCGGGTGATAAACTGACGTTGGTAAAATCTCTCGGAATAGGTGAGCAGGAGTTCGATTTGTGCAAGGATGACTTCCTGGCTGAACTTATCAATAGCAGCATGGTATTCATCCACAATGTGCCGAATGATTTCCGTAACCAGGGTTTCTTCCTTATCAGAAAGGTGTAATGCTTCGTTTACTTTGTAATTGAAAAATTCGTACGCTCTTATTTTCTTCGAGAGCGGTGTATTCCACAAAAAATCGGGATGAATTAATAATAACCACCCCGAATGCCTCAACTCATCTTCCGTTAACAGTTGAATGGATAAAACTTGCTTTGGAGCCATAAAATGCATCACTCCTTCATCAAAATCAAAATCTTGCTGTCCATACCTCATTTTCGCATGGAAATCCTTCTTCAGGGCGATGGAGTAAAAACTATGAATGATACTGTTTGGACAATTTTCTGGTTTATGTCTGATATCTTCAAATCTCACAACACTGATCAAAGGATGTTCCGGCTTCGGCAGCTCCATCACGCGATGATATTCCGTAATCGTCTTAATCTGGTATGGGGGTGAAGTAACCATCTATTAAAGATATTGATTATAAATGAAATAGGATTTTCAAGCCTTCTTTCAAGGAGACAGGTTTCCGGCCCAAATGAATCTCCAGATCAGATGTAACTTCCGCTTCCTGGTTGTTTTTGATATCAGTATTGAATGCGATAATCTTTTTAAGCATCGCAGCAGGCAATCCTTTTCCGAGCATTGTCTTTTCGAATTCTGAAGTTTCCACGGGAGTATACTTCACTTCTTTTCCTGAAAGTTTACTTAAAGTTTCTGCAACATCATAAAATGAATAAGCCACATTGCCTGTAAACCGGTATATTTTATTTTGAAAAGGCTCATTAAGCAATACATTCCCAATTGCCTCACCCATTTCCGCACGCAACGCGAAAGATACTTTTCCATCACCGGCAGGCTGAAAAATCCCGGTTTCAAACACGTTATTACCAATAAATAACGGAATCACATCCATGTAAAGAATATTTCTGAAAATCGTGTAATCCAATCCGCTTTCGACAATATAATCTTCTGTATCGAAATGATCGTGCATAAGGACATTTACCAACGTTTCCCGATCACGCAAACATCTGCCGGTATAGGCTATGTTTTTTACCCCGGCCTTTTTTGCCGCATCGATCACGTTTTTATGCTGTTGCATGCGATCGCCTTCATCACCGGCTGAAATAAGCAAAACAGTATCTACACCATTCATTGCTTTTTCAAGGGAATTAAGATCATCGTAGTCTCCGTGAAATGTATTGAATCCTTTGGATTGCATTTTACGGAGTTTTTCTTCGTTTCGGGAAATTACATGAATCTGTTGAGGCGAAATCTTCTTTAGTAATGTTTCGATGACCGAACTTCCTAAAATTCCTGTTGCACCTGACACTAATATCTTCTTCATATTGATCGTTTAAAGTTGAAACAAAGTTCCGTAATAACATAGAAACGAACGTGTTCAAATCTATCGGTGTATAAGGCGAATCTGATATAATCAATGAATCGCAATAATCACATTTCCCGTTTTTTCTCCGGTCATCACATATTCAAAGGCTTTTACTATTTCTTCTAATGGATATTCACGGTCGATTACCGGTTTGAACAGGTCTTTTTCTAAAAGATCTTTAATGTACGGAAGTGTTTTTTGAATACTGTATGGTATCGGAAATATCACCTTCTTGTTACCTCCAAGAGGAGTCACCAGTGCAAAAAAGGGATTTTGTGAGTAGGGGCCCAATTCCGAAGAAATGTAGACTCCGCCATTTTTCAATAATGACTTACATTTCCCGAAGGTGCTTTTCCCAACTGCATCCAATATAAGGTCGTATTTCTCCGGGTCTTTTGTAAAATCTTCTTTTGTGTAATCAATGGTTTTGTGAGCTCCAAGAGATTTGATCAATTCGAGATTCCTGGTGCTGCAGGTAGCAGTTATTTGAACATCCAATTGACTTACAAACTGCAGTACTGCTGATCCGATTGCCCCGGTTGCTCCATTGATCAGGATGTTTTGTCCCGGTTTGAGCTTTACCTTATGGATAAATGAATACGCATAATGTGCTCCTTCGAGACTTGCAACGGCATGCTTAAAGTCCACATTATCCGGAATTGTTAATACATTTCCTTTTGGTTTTATCAGCACGTATTCAGCCTGCGATTCCAATCCCAGGTCCGTAAATCCAAATACCCGGTCATTTACCCTGAATGACTGAATGTTTTTACCGGTTTCCACTACCGTCCCCGCAAAATCGTTGCCCAATATGATTTTTCTCGGTTTAAAAAGTCCCAGAAAAAACCGCATAATAAATGGCTTCGCTGTGAGATTTGCACAATCGGTTCTGTTAACAGTGGTTGCGTGAACTTTAATGAGGATTTCATCCTCCCTGGGAACTGGCTTTTGAATCTCTTCAATTTGTATTACCTGAGGCGGACCATACCTTTTTCTAATAGCGGCTTTCATAACTTTAATAACAAAGATGCTGAATTCAGTTTTTCATTCAAGCAATTTATTCTGTAAGGGTTAAAAACATCCTCATTTCGATGAAGGACAAAATTAATTCATTAATCACACTATGCAAGAATCAGTTGACATTCTTCATTAAGAATTGCGTGTTAGGAAATATAGAATACTCTGCGCGCATAAAAAAATCATATCTTTGTCAAAAAAAGTGCAGTATGGAATCGTTTAGCAAAGTAGTATCCATTCGCTGGTCGGATCTTGATCCAAATTATCATGTCAGACATAGCGCTTATTACGACTGGGGAGCTCAACAGCGTGTGGAAGTATTAAATAACCTGGGGCTTTCATTGAAAGTGATGCAGGAAAATCATTTCGGTCCGATTTTGTTTCGGGAAGAATGTGTGTTTCGAAAAGAGATTCACATCCACGATGAAGTAACGATCAGCCTGGCAATCAAGTCGATCGCTGAAGACGGATCCCGCTGGACGATGCAGCATGTATTGACCAATCAAAGAGGGGAGTTGTGCGCAACCATTACTATTGACGGAGCCTGGATTGACACACAGAAACGCAAATTGGCAAATCCAACACCGGAGGTGATTATTGAGACGATGAAGAAATTCCCTCAATTAACTGAAGGTTAATTGAAATTACGAATTCCGAGTTAAAAAAATCAGAACTTGGCTTATTGATCAGGGTTCAGATAATTTAATCCGTGATTGCAATTCCTGATAATTCGGTATCCGTAATTATCTGGCGAAGCCAATCTTCTGTTTTTTTCCTTTGATCTTTTGATCTCTCAATTGAGGCACCACTTCTTCAGCCACATCACTGTTGATTGCTGCAAAGGAACTGTAATCCATCACTGTGATCAATCCGATTTCATCCTGTCTCAATCCTCCCATCTTGTGCAGAAATCCGACAATGTCGATTTTATTGACTTTATCTTTCTTTCCGGCGCTGATGTAAATGGTTTTCCATTTCGGACGATCCGGAAGCGGTTCATTCGGAATTACTTCGTAGTCTACGTATTCAGGAACGAAATCCGGTGTGTTTTTTTTGGAGTCTAAGAACATGAAAACGGATCCGTCTGCATCCTGCCTGCCTGTTCTACCGCTTCTATGAATGAATTCCGGGGCTTTTAATGATAACTGATAATGAATTACATGCTCAACTGCAGGGATGTCTAATCCTCTGGCTGCCAAATCGGTTGACACTAAAAAGTCCGCACTTCCATTTCTGAAACGGATCAAAGCGCGTTCCCGATCGTCCTGTTCCATTCCGCCATGATAGGCAACTGCAATCACTCCATTTTCTTTCAGGAAATCAACGATTTCAACTACCGGTTCCCTATGATTGCAGAAAATGATGGTTTTACCTGCAGGAAGATTACATAATAATTCAAGCAGCAGACCTAATTTATCCGAATCATTCATCTGCACTCCGAAATAATTGACCTGATGACTTTTTTCAACCAGGAAATCAATTGTTTCAGGATTGCGTATTTGTGTAAAAGCAGGTATTTTATCCAGTTTTGTTGCAGAAACGAGGTATTTATTCTGAAGTGTGCTCAATTCCTGAATAATTTCAGTCATATCGGATTCAAAACCCATTTCTAAAGACTTATCAAATTCATCCAATACCATCGTATGAACTTCAGACAGATCAATATTCTTTCTTCGCACATGATCTGCCAAACGACCGGGAGTTCCGATCAAAACAGCAGGCGGAACAGAAAGATTGTTCTCTTCTACACGCATGGAATGTCCGCCGTAGCATGTATTTACTTTAAATCCGGTACTTAGCTTTTTGAATACGTCTTCAATCTGAATGGATAATTCACGTGTAGGAGAGATAATCAATAACTGAACTGAATTCTGTTCTTTATCCAGCTTCCCTAATGCAGTCAAAAGAAAAGCTACTGTTTTACCAGAGCCGGTTGGAGCGTGTAAAATAATATCGTGGTTCGTTTTTGACGATTCAAGCATTTGCTCCTGCATTTCATTCAGGGAAGAAATACCAAGTTTTTCAAGAGAGAATGGGGAATTGGAAGTATTCATAAGGCAAAGTTACGGGTTTATCTGCAGTGATCGTGATGTCATTTAAATAATAGCCTATTGAAAGGAGATTCAATCCTTGAGGTCAGACTGTATTTAGTCGCTTAATATTCAACGTGAAATATCATTTAATCATTGCCTTTAGAGGTATGAAAAATAGGAGAATATGATAGAATTTTTTAGTTACATTTGCCTGAATTACAACTGCGATTTAATACATACACTTCACCTAGGTTAACGCGTGAGAAAACTATTTCTACTTTTTCTACTTGTTTTTACTTCTGTTAGGGCATTCGCCTGTGATGCTGATATTTCACCTTCGGACACCATCTGTTTTGAGCCAGGAGGAACTTACCCCATTGTTTTTACCGGTTCGGCAGGAACAGCTCCATACACTTTTGTTTATTCGGTAAACGGCGGTGCTCCGCAAACGATTATTTCAACTGGCAATACCGCAATTCTGGACATTCCGATGACCGTTATCGGGAATACCCAATATACTTTAATCAGCGTAACAGATGCAAACGGATGTACCGTTACAATTAATGAAAGCAGTGATATTCTGACAGTTATTAATCCGAGCTTTATGGTAAGCGGGACTACTACTGTTTACCAGAACAGCACTCCTTTTCCTGCATTTGTATTTACCGGATCGGGAGGAGTAACGCCGTATACTTTTTTCTACACATTAAATGGAGGACCGGTTCAAACAATTACGACAGCCCCGGGATCGAGTAGTGTTACTTTACCTGTTTCAACCGCAGTTGTTGGAGTTTATACCCTCGAATTACTGACCATTCAATCTCCGGTCACTTGTCCGAATATTTTACCTCCTATTATAACGACTTCTACAGCTACAATCACCGTGATCCCAGTACCAACGATTGTCGGCAGTTCCAACCAGACAGTTTGCGTAGGTGCTCCTTCAGCGAATGCTACGTTTACAGCATCCGGGGGTCCGGGACCTTACACGTATACTTATGTAGTTGGCGGTGTTACGCAAACCATTACCGGAGGCAGTCCGATTTCAATTCCTTCGCCTACCGGAACAGCGGGGACTACAACCTATACTTTGACGGGTGTAACAGATGTTTATGGAAATTACCAGCCTGCAAGTGCAGTAAGTACAGTTACCGTTTTACCGGCTCCTTCCGGAAATATTTTCATTTCAGGAATGTGCGGTAACTACACACTTCACTTCAGCGCTTCCGGAGGTTCCGGTCCGTTCACTTATACTTATACCATAAACGGGGTTACACAAACAACAACAGGGGGAAGTTCTTTTACAATGAATGGTCCGCCGGTCATGACACCAACTACTTTTACTGTTTCCGGTATAAGTGTAACCAATAGCGCAGGCTGTACAGGTATCTTATCAGGAAACAGCTCAGCAATTATTCAGCCTTTTTCCGGTCACTTTGCTTCAGTTAACGCTCTCAGTGTTTGTGTAAACGGAACAAGCCCCATCGTTACTTTTAATCCTATAGGATATGTAAATCCATATCCTAATTACTTTTACAGTGTCAATTCGGGCCCCACACAATCTGTTAGTAACGGTAACTTTTCATCCACTATAAGCGTTCCTACAACTACTCCCGGAACTTTCACATACACTTTATTTGGAACAGGAAATATTTGCGGCTCCCCTATTGCTTCAGTAGTTTCTGTTGTGGTAAAACCTTTGCCAACAGCTACGATTTCGGGAACAGCAAGTGTTTGCAGAAATGCTGCCAGTCCGATTGTTACATTTACCGGGGCAAACGGAACAGCCCCATACACCTTTACTTACAAGATCAACGGAGGAGCCAATCAAACGGTTTCTTCCGGAGCAGGATCTACTGCTACTATCAGTGCACCAACAACTGCTACCGGAACTTTTACCTACAGCCTGGTTAGTGTAACAAGTGCGGCAGGTTGTTCTCAAAATCAAGCAGGAAATGCTGTTATTACTGTCAATCCATTGCCAACAGCAACCATTGCAGGAACTACAACTATTTGTCAGAATGCAGCTTCACCTGTTGTTACATTCACGGGAGCAGGAGCAAGCGCACCTTATACGTTCAGCTATAACATCAATGGCGGAGCAACTCAAACGATCTCTTCAGGAAGTGCTTCAACAGTTACTCTACCGGTTTCAACTGCGGGTTCGGGTACTTTCACCTATAATTTATTAAGTGTATCGAGTGCAGCAGGCTGTTCGCAGATTCAGACCGGATCTGCTGTTGTAACAATCAACTCTTTACCAACCGCCGGCATTTCAGGAAGTGCTGCTTTGATTTTGTGTCAAAACGATGTCTCACCAACCATTACTTTCACCGGAGCGAACGGAACAGCACCTTATACTTTCAGCTATAACATCAACGGAGGCGCGAACCAAACTATTTCCTCCGGAGCCGGATCTACTGCTGGTGTTAATGTATCAACAACGACGGCAGGAACTTTTACATACAATTTAGTTAGCGTAACGAGCCTGGCGGGTTGTTCCCAAAATCAAACGGGCACAACTGTTATTACCGTAAATCCACTACCAACAGCAACCATTGCAGGTACCACCTCCGTTTGTCAGAATGATGCTTCACCTTCTATTACATTTACCGGAGCAGGAGTAAGCGCACCCTATACTTTCAGCTATAACGTCAACGGCGGAGCAACTCAAACGATTTCTTCCGGAAGTGCTTCATCGGTTACGCTGCCTGTTTCTACCTCGAGTCCGGGGACATTTACCTACAATCTGTTAAGCGTATCAGGTTCAACTGGTTGTTCACAGATTCAGAACGGATCTGCTGTTGTAACAATCAACTCCGGACCAAGCGCATCCATTAGTGGAAATACCACAATTTGCGAAGGAGGTACGGCCAGCATTACCATTTCAGGAAGTCCGAGCGCAACCGTTACTTATACTGATGGAACAAATGTGTTCAGCCTGTGGCTGCCGGTTTCCGGAAGTCTAACTATTTCGACACCTGTTTTGTTTAACACCACCACTTATACCTTAACAAGTAGTCAGGTAATGTGTACGCTGGCACTAAGCGAATCTATCCAGATTACGGTAACTCCGGCACCAGTAATGGATCCGGTTTCAGATATTACTACTTGTCCGGGGCAATTGATTCAAGTGCCTTCCTTTACACCGGGCGGAGTTTCTTTCAGTTGGACAAACTCAAACACTTCCATTGGATTAGCCGCTTCCGGAAACGGAGATATCGCTGACTTCAATGCTGTTAATACACAGTCATTCGCTCAAACGAGCATTATTGCCGTTACTCCTTTGCTTAACGGATGCCCGGGCACGCCCGTTCCATTCTTTATACAAGTGAGCGCCTCTCCAACAGCAACGATGAGCGGAACCACCGCAGTTTGCCAAAATGCAACCGAACCGATTGTCACTTTTACGGGTTCAAACGGAACAGCGCCGTATACTTTCAGTTATACGATCAATGGAGGAGCAACACAAACAATCTCTTCGGGAAGTGCCTCAACAGCAACAATAAACGTTCCTGCCGGCAGTTCAGGTACAAGTACCTATAATTTGCTGAGTGTTTCTAATACCGAAGGTTGTTCTCAGGTTCAAACGGGATCGGCAGTAATAACTGTCAATCCAACGCCAACAGCAACTATTTCAGGAAACACTTCTGTTTGTCAAAATACTCCTGCTCAAATTAATTTTGAAGGATTCGGAGGAAGCACGCCTTATACTTTTTCTTATACGGTGAATGGCGGAGGGATTCAAACCATTTCTTCAGGAAGCGGGTCAACTGCGCAAGTTAGCGTCTTAACAACCGGTGCGGCTAACTTTCTTTACGAACTAACTGACATTGAAGACGCTTTGGGATGTTCGCAGACTACTGCATCTTCCGTTGGAATTGCAGTAAATGAAGCACCTGTTTTGACTGGGATTACTCCAATTTGCCAGGGAACTACTGTTCAATTATCAGCAACTGGAAGTTCTCCGGTAGTTTCATGGAGTTCTTCCGATCCGGGTGTTGCTGCTATTTCCAGCACAGGTCTTTTATTAGGTATTTCGCCGGGAAACACAACAATTACCTGCATCACTTCCGACGGATGCTCTGATTCTCAACTAGTGCAAGTCCAATCCGGCCCAACCGCTTCAATCAGCGGAAACACCACGATTTGTGAAGGAGGTACGGCTGGCTTTAGTATTACAGGAAGCCCAGGCTCAACAGTTACTTATACAGATGGGACGAATACATCCAGTGTATTGATGCCGATTTCCGGAAGTATAACTATTTCCTCACCGGCGTTATTTAACACCACTACCTATACTTTAACAGGTGTCCAGGCACTCTGTTCACAAACACTCAATGAATCTATTCAGGTTACTGTAACTCCATTACCTGTAATGGATCCTATTTCGGACATTACAAGCTGTCCGGAGCAATTGATTCATGTTCCATCCTTTACACCAACCGGTTTTTCTTTCAATTGGACAAACTCAAATACTTCAATTGGCTTAGGAGTTTCAGGAAACGGAGATATTGCTGACTTTAATGCTGTTAATACACAAGCTTCCTCTCAATCAGGCAGTATTACAGTAACTCCTTCATTCAATGGATGTGCAGGTACACCTGTTTCATTCGCCATACATGTGAGCGAATTACCAACTTCAAATGCGGGTGCAGATCAATCAATTTGTATGAATAGTACAGGTGCTCATTTCATCGGTTCCACAGCTGCTGCGGGAAATTCTTATTCGTGGTCACCTGCAACCGGACTAAGTGATGCAACTGTTTCCAATCCGTCAATAACGTCGGTTATAGCAGGTAATACTGCTTATGTTTTGACAGTAACAAACAGCCTGGGTTGCGAACATACAGATACGGTATTAATCACGGGGATCGCTTCACCGGTCGTTTCATTGAGCGCCTCATCCACAGCTTCCTGTGAGAACGGACTGATAGATTTCCATTTGAATACTTTGGAACAAGTTTCCGTAGAATGGTTCGTAGACGGGCTTCCTGTTACTGAACACACCAATGAAGTTGACTGGAGCGGTTCTTTCGGAAGCGGAACCCATACTGTAGAAGTTGTTGTGATTAATTCTTCCGGATGCTCCTCGACGGCAAGTTTGAGTAACGGAATAACTATTTATCCGCAAGTAAACGCAGCGTTCACAACTGGTTTAAACAGCACCACAATCGATGCATTTACGGATCATATCAATCTGGTTAATCAATCGGAAAATGCTTCCGTCTATGAATGGTTTTTTAACGGAACATCGTTTTCTTCAGAGACAAATCCGACTTTGACTTTTGAACCGGGAAGTGATTTTATAACCATAAAATTGATAGCGGAAAACGAATACGGCTGCATGGATACGGCAACTTTGCAATTACAGCCCCTGGGAAGTGATCTTGTTTTCGTGCCAAATACATTTACACCGGACGGAAACCAGTGGAACGGAATTTTCATACCGGTTATTTCAGATGATTTCGACAAAAAGAACTATTTATTCGAGATCTACAACAGGTGGGGAGAACGGATCTTCAGCACTACAGATCCAACTGAAGGGTGGAACGGACATTACACGGGGCTTCCTGCCAAAACCGATACTTATACCTGGAAATTGACATTAAAGTCCCTAAAAACTGACTTTGCAAAATCATTGGTGGGACATGTAAATTTACTTCGTTAACAAGAAGGGGATAATTTTCGACCAAAAGTCAGATTGAGTGAAATTGAAGCCAACTTCTGGAATCTTGTTAAAATTCATATTCTCCGGGAAGAATCCTTGAAAAATGAAAACAGATTTCGTAACTTTAAATTGTTATTCGTCCGCCTGAGGCGGAGTGTAAATAACAGGTTCGATTTATTCGAACTAAACCCATGCAGTGAGATTGTTGACGTCTAACATTTTCATTACGAACGGGGAGTCTTAGTTTTTTAATGGCGGGCTGCAACTTTCGGGTTTCACATGACGTGAACGGCAGATTACAAAGAAAAACAGCGAACCAAATCGTGCTTTCTGAGGCGTTCAGAATTTTCCCGTCTTAAATGATGGGACGCTGTATGGGTTTTTTTATCTGACAAATTAAATAAAAAAAGTAGGTGCGCGATTAATCGCGCACCTACTTTTTATTACATTTGAATCTATTTCTTCCCGTATGTTCGATAGACCGTTGTTTTCTTGTTAGATCGTTCTGTGACCAATTCAGCGCCATCACACCGAACTATTTTAAAATCTTCACTGTATGAAGTGTCTTTATCCTGGTGAATCATCGTTAAAAGAGAATCTTCGAGCTTCCACTGTCCGGATGTTCTTTCCTGGATCAACGGAAGGCCTTTCTTACGCCATTTCGGGTCAACAAAAGTATCGTAAACGATAAAATATCCATTTTTACGAATATTCAAAATAACATCGGAGGGCTGATTCTGATGATTTGTTTTACGTGATCCCGAATCTTCTGATTTTATTAAAACCCAACGGCCGGATAGAGACATCTTTTTTTGCTCCTTTGTTTTTTCAACTTCCTGGGGCTCTGTTGAACAGGATGCAAAAAGTAGCAGCATTAAAAATGATATAAGACTAACTGTAGATCGCTTCATATCCTAAATATAATCGAATTAATCAATTAAACTAATTTTTAAAGCGACTTTCTGTAGATTTTACAATGAACGGCCCTATGGTCTGAAAACGCGACCGATTGAATACCAAACTCGTACGCTCCCAAATCACCGGAGTGGAAAATATAGTCAATTCTTCCGGCTGGAACACGACCAACATAGGTCACACCGATTCCTGTTGTTGTTTCCCGGTAGGAGTCTACCAGGCTGGTATTGAACTGATTGTAGACATAAGACATCGGGGTATCGTTAAAATCGCCGCAAACTACCACCGGGTACGGGGAAGTCTTCATGTGCTCAACCACGCGCTCTGCTTGTTCGGCACGTGCCGGATAAGCAATTCTAAGTTTGTCTATCAATAAACGAACGGTTGACTTTTTAGCGCCGGCCTGTTTATTTTTCTCACCGAACAATTCATAATCTTCCTGCTGCAGTTTAATAGATTGAAGATGGATGTCGTAGAAACGAATGGTATCGTTTCCTTTCACGATATCGGCATAAATACAGTAATTATCCGTCGTTTTAAAATTCTCAAACATCACATCTCCTTTGGCAATAATCGGATATTTTGAAAGCATGCATATTCCAAAATTTTGCCGGTTGCGAATGCGGTGAGAATAACGTTCGTGGTAATATTTGTAATCCATCAAAGCAATGAGCGTATCTCTGGTCGAAAAAGCAGATGGCTTGTCCTGGTGGAAGAATTCCTGAAAACAAACCACATCCGGATTTACCCGCTGAACGTAACTCACAATACTGTCACGCGATTTGTTCCGGTTTTCTATCGATGAGTTGTACACATCAAACAAACGCACATTGTAGCTCATCACATTCCAGGACGCAACTTCTGTTTTTGGCTTTGAATCTGAAAAGTTAATTGAAAGCGTGCGAAAATGCAGGTTTCCTCCAAATAGAATGGCAATCAGGATGTAGAAGAACCAACTGGATCTTGCAAACCCCCAATAAATCAACAGGATTAAAGCCAGGCAAATAAAGATAGGGTAGGTCAATCCGAAAAACGGGAGGATCCGAATGGTTGACGGATGTACGTAAGGAGCTATGTACGCTAATAAAAGACAGCAGATTACCGTGACCGAAATAATTTTGATCAACGTTGAAAATCGCGCTATTTTTTTAAACCAACTCAAATCACTTGTTACTTTGCGAAAATAGAAAGTCTTTTTCGGCTTTTGTCAAAGATTCGTAACCGGATTTTGAAATTTTATCCAAAATTTTATCAATTTGAGCCTGTTTTGCTTTTGCATTCATGTTGTATTCCTCGTCTGATTTGACCACTCTGCCGCCACCTTTCTGTGCCTTCATTTTTGGTCTTCTGTTTTTTCTGCCTGCAAAGAAATTCGCTAATCGCTGCTGGATTGATTCTGTCCAGTTAATCAGGTTAGAAGAAGCGTGCAGATTTTGAACTGAAAGAAAACCAATTAATGCTCCTCCTAAATGTGCGAAGTGTGCTGTTCCGTCATCATCCATTGTCTGTGCTAAATCTGCTACTAAATAAATCAGCGCCAAAACATAGATTTTCATGGAGAAGAACCCAAAAAAACTAAGGGTGATATTCGGCCGGTAAAAAGAAACAGCAATAAATAAAGCCATGATAGATCCTGAAGCACCTAATACGATGGCCCCTTTCCCAAGGAATTGATTGGCAATTAATTCACAGAGACCGCCTACAATTCCTCCGATGATATAAACATGCAGCATTCTTCTGTCTGAAAAAAATTGACGGAAAAAGCTTCCTGCAAAATAAAGGAAGAACATGTTAAATAAGAAATGAAGGAAATTGAAATGAGTAAAGATACTGGTAATCAATCCCAGAGGGGCAAATACAAACCTGTTAGGATTTGTTTGAAGTGTAAAAATATTAACCTGCACCCATTCAATCCATGCGCTGCCCGATGCTCTCAGGGCCATTTCTGAAAAAAGCATTGCCAGAAATACTATCGCATTGACAAAAATCAATTTGATATGCATTCCACCGAATTTAAACTGGAACTTTAACTCTTCCGATAATGTTCTGTCGTTCTGCATCTTAATAGAATTTTTTACCTGTTTTACGCCAAATCAGTACTAATATTGCCCCAACGATTGCACCTCCTACGTGGGCCAAGTGGGCTACATTATCGCCCGCACTATTTTGGAAACTGCTGTAGACTTCAAATACAAAATATCCTCCGATCAACCATTTTGCTTTGATTGGAATAGGAGGGAAAATCAACATTAATTCGGTATTTGGGAAAAGGATAGCGAAAGCTGCCAATAAACCAAAAATAGCACCTGAAGCGCCAACCATGGGGACCATAGATTTGAGCGAATATTCAGCCAAAGCGTCATATTGTGTCTGAGTCATTCCATATCGATTAGCAATATCCAAGACATTTTGCCCGGTTATATTTCCTGTTTCTCCCAATATCCCGTTTACTGTAGCAATTGCATTGGAATTATGGATAACATGCTTCAATTCCATAATCTGAATGAAGCCCATACCATTGTAAAGTAAGATTGAACCCAAAGCCGCCGCGGTGTAGAAAACAAAATAACGTTTAGGTCCCCACAAACGCTCTAAAAAGCTTCCAAACATCACCAAGATGTACATGTTCATGAAAATATGAAAGAAGTTCCCATGCATGAAGAAATGAGAAACCAGTTGATAAGGTTTAAAAAGCGGAGTATCAAAATAATGAGCTCCAAGCAAACTTACTAAATCCGTTCCCTGGCTCTCAAAGAACAATGTCAGGATGAACATGACTGCATTGAGCAATAACAAATTCTTTGTAACAGGTCCAATATTTGCAAACATATCTTAAAATAATTGTATTAATTGTTCATTCGTTATTTGGGCTATAATCCGCTTACCGGAAGGAGAAAAAGTGTGTTCATCCGCTTCAAACAGACGGCTTATGAAATCCGAGATACTATCCTGCTGGCCCTGTAGCTTAAAGGACATGCTTCCTCCGAAAGCAATCTGGGAAAGAACGGTATGTGCAATTTCTCCTTTATCTAAAGTTCCCATCTGCAATTGCTCTAATATTTTGTCTACACAGGATAAAACTGTCGATTCATCCAGGATTTGGGGGATTCCTTCAATGTTTAGTACCTGATCTGCCCAGGACCAGTTAAAACCAATGCGGGAAAGGGTTTTCTCGTGTTCATTCCATGCAAGCTGTTCTTGTTTGGACATGTTCTTCTCCATAGGAAAAATAAGCTGCTGAGACGCTAGTGGATTAATAAAAAATCCACGCATCAAATCGTCATACAACATGCGCTCATAAGCTCTTCGGTAATGAATCACCAATAATCCTTCCGGAACAGAACCAATGACAAAAGAACCTTTCAAAATAAACGGTCCGATCGACTTCAGTGTTTCCATGTCCAATTCTACCTGCACCGGTTTTTCTTCGGGCATATCTTCGCTTACAGGTTCTGCATTCCATAATTCATCCAGACTTGATGATTGGAATTGCGAACCAAACCCTGATTTATTCAATGCCGAAGAAAAGGCTTTGTCTTTCGGAAAAGAAGTATTTGAAGTGGAGGAACTTCCGGAAAACTGTCCTTCACGCGTGTTTTGCACATGGAAAGGATTGTAAGATTTGTCGACCTTAATTTCAGGAGCAACCGGCGTTTGTGTCAGCATAGAAACCGGAATATCAAACTCGCTTTCACGGTCAAAATCGAGCGTAGGAGTGATGTTGAACTTCCCGAGTCCCAGGCGTGTAGCGCTTCTGATGATGCTGTAAATAGCTTTATCTTCCTCAAATTTGATTTCCGTTTTGGTTGGATGTACGTTCACATCAATTTGTTTCGGATCAACTTCCAGGAACAGGAAATAGCCCGGAAACAACTTAGCAGGAAGTAAATGTTCAAATGCGGCCGAAATGGCATGGTTGAAATAAGTATCCTTGAAAAAACGGTTATTGACGAACAAAAATTGTTCTCCCCGCGATTTTTTAGCCACTTCCGGTTTTCCTATAAAACCATCCAGTCCCACAATATCCGTATGTTCCGTAACAGGAACCAGGTTGTCATTGAATTTCTTACCGAAAACATCCACAATCCGCTTTCTTAATGGTGCGGGAGCCAAATGATAGATTTCCTGGTCGTTGTGAACCAAACGGAAAGCAATGTCGTGATGAGGAAGAACCACACGCTCAAACTCGTCGATAACGTGCTTAAACTCCACATTATCAGATTTCAGGAAATTCCGACGGGCAGGAACATTGAAAAACAGGTTCTTGATCTCAAAATTACAACCAACCGGACATTGCGTCGGTTCCTGGTTGATCACTTCTGTTCCTTCGATCAGGATTTTTGTCCCCAATTCGTCTGCAGCACGTTTCGTTTGAAGTGTTACATGTGCAATCGCAGCAATCGAAGCCAATGCTTCACCACGAAATCCTTTGGTCTTTAAAGCAAAAAGATCGTCTGCATGCGCAATTTTACTCGTTGCATGTCTTTCAAAGCACATCCGCGCATCCAATGGCGACATTCCTTTCCCGTTATCAACGATCTGGATCAATGTTCGACCTGCGTCTTTGATGTATAATTCAATTTTCGTTGCACCCGCATCAATGCTGTTCTCAACCAACTCTTTCACCACTGAAGCAGGTCTTTGAACCACTTCACCGGCTGCAATCTGGTTGGCAACGTGATCCGGAAGTAAACGAATAATATCAGACATGAATGAATTTCAATTTATGCAACACCAACAAATTTAAGATAATCTCTTAGTTTTAACGGTGTATTTTTAACAATTCTCGTTCCACTTTTTTCAGGCTGACAGCCTGTCAGTTCAATTCCGAATTACGAAATCCGAATGCCGAATTGATTTCAACATGGTTTAAGTGAAAAACTAATCTCTAATCTTAAAGATGTCTGTGTAAATCACGTAATTTTGTTCTATGAACAGAAAGACATTCCGTAAAGCTTCCTTTATCCTGGTCCTTGTTGTTGGGTCGGGATTGATTACTTCAGCGCTTTTGAAAGCGCCGTCAAAGAAACCGGTTAAAAAGCACCACACAAGCCTTACTACTGATAAAGAAGAAGATCAATGGATTGCGGCAGAATTGGCCAAACTTTCCACGAAGGAGCGAATTGCTCAATCGTTCATGGTTGCCTGCTGGTCGAACAAAGGAAAAGAGCATTTGGCAGAAACAGAAGCATTGGTCCGCGAGCAGAAAATTGGCGGATTAATATTTTTCCAGGGCGAACGCGATAATCTGCAGGAAGCCATCCAGCAAATGCAGTCGAATGCACAACTTCCTTTATTGATCGGAATGGATGCCGAATGGGGAACAGCCATGCGTCTTTCCGGAGAACCGCGTTTTCCTTATCAGCAGACAATCGGTGCAGCAAATGATTTGAAACTGACAGAAAAGATCGGTTATCACATGGGAATCGAATGCGACATGCTGGGAATTCACATGAATTTCTCTCCGGTAGCAGATGTAAATCTCAATCCGCAAAACCCGGTGATCGGATTTAGAGCATTTGGTTCGAATCCACAGCAAGTTGCCCTGCAAACCGCGGCCATGGTAAAAGGAATTGAAGAAGCGGGAGTTATTTCCTGCGTGAAGCACTTTCCCGGACACGGCGATACGGATAAAGATTCGCACAAAGAACTTCCAACGGTTTCTCACAGCGTAAATGAATTTGAGTCGAAAGATTTCCTGCCCTTCAAAAGCGGGATTGAAGCTGGAACCCGCTCTGTGATGGTTGCTCATCTAAATGTTCCATCATTGGATCCAAGCGGAACTCCAAGTAGTTTATCCAAGCCGGTTATTGAAACATATTTACGCAAAAAACTGGGATTTAAAGGCCTGGTGATCTCAGATGCTTTAAATATGAAAGCCGTTTCTGAGAAATATGGAAAATCGGAAGTCGTAGCGAAAGCTTACCTGGCAGGTTGTGATATTTTACTATTCCCGGAAAATGTTCCCGATGCAATCAATCTGATCTATTCCAAGGTTGAAAGTGGTGAATTGAGTAAAGAAGAAGTAAACGAACATTGCAAACGAATTCTGAAAGCGAAATACCAGGCAATCGTTCACAAACCGATGATCAAACGCAAAGATCCTGCTCCGGAGCGACGATTGATCATCAATCAAATTCATGAAAAAGCCTTGTTGTGTGTTAAAAATGAAGATAATAATCTCCCTATCGATAAAGTAGACAAGCAGATTATTCGTATTGCAGTAGGAACCCACACTTCCTCTTTTAGGGATCGTTTAAATGATTACGCTAAAATCACTCATTATAAATACTTTACACCGGAAGAAGCTGTACGAAGACTGAAAGAGATCAAACTAAATCCGGATGCAATTTACATCCTTGATTTTCACTCGGATGCACAGCGGGCACGTAATAATTACGGCTTCGGTTCCTGGAAAAAAGTATTGGACCTTATTCCTGAAGACGCGAAAGCAAGTGTGGTCCTGTTTGGAAATCCGTTGGCACTTCAAAACGAAACAACATTCCCGAAAGCTGTGAAATCCATTCTTTGCGGGTATGAAAACACAGCGCCGGCGCAGGAAAGAACTGCCCAGGCAATCATGGGAGCAATTGATATAGAAGGAAAACTTGCAACGGAAATCAGTACCCAATGGAAAACCGGTTTTGGAATCTCTGTCAAAAACAACGGACGTTTGAAGTATTCGCAACCGGAAGAATTGGGGTTGAATCCGGATAAACTAAAGGAAGTGGATGACATTGTTGCAAAGGCAATTGAAGCGAAGGCATTCCCGGGATGCCAGATAGTAGTTGCAATTGACGGAAAGATTGTCATGCAGAAATCATATGGAACAACCATCTATGAAAATGGTGACAGTGTTACCAATGAACACATTTACGACATTGCTTCTATTACTAAGATTGCATCATCCACAACTGCTTTGATGCGTTTGAAAACACTGGGACAGTTTGATGAGCGGAAAAATCTGAACGAATTGGTTCCGGAATATGTAAAAGGAACGCCTTATGCAGATCTAAGAGCCATAGATTTATTGACTCACCAGGCGGGGCTAACTCCGTGGATTGCCTTTTACAAACGAACGATGGAGAATGGGGAATTAGATGCTTCGATCTACAGTAAAACAGACAAAGGTATTTACAACAGAGTAGTGGCAGATAACATTTTCATCAAAGACGATTATTGGAAAACCATGCTGAAGATCATCGTAGAAACACCTTTAACGGGCAAAAAGTCTTACGAGTATTCCGATTTGAGCTATTACTTCTTCAATAAATACATTGAGCAAACCAGTGGAATGGGTCAGAATGAGTTTGTGGAAAAAGAGATTTACAAACCTTTGGGATTACAAACTATGACCTATTTACCGTTGAAAAAATTCAACAAGAAACGCATCGCTCCAACGGAATATGACAAAGAATTCCGCAAGCAGTTGATCCATGGACACGTACACGACCCTGGAGCAGCAATGATGGGTGGAGTTGCAGGTCACGCAGGATTATTTTCCAATGCAACCGATTTGGCTGCTTTGATGCAGTTTTTACTGAATAAGGGTCAACTAGGAGACCAATCGATCATCAAAAAAGAAATTGTAGATCAGTTTACAGCTTGCCAATTTTGTCCCGGAAACAGAAGGGGAATTGGTTTTGATAAACCTACTGTAAGTATTAAAAACGGTCCGACCTGTGACCTGGTTTCCCCGTCAACATTCGGTCATTCCGGATTTACGGGAACAATTACCTGGGCGGACCCGGAAAACAAGGTGAATTTCGTGTTCTTATCGAACCGTGTTTACCCGGACGCAGACAATTGGAAAATTACAAAGATGAGCGTGCGTACAGAGATTCAGCGAGTAATCTACGAAGCACTTTTTGAAGCACGCCAAAAGAGATCAGCTTCAGCTGATTGATAAAAAAACAAACGTTAGTGCAGTTTTGAATCAGATTAAACTGCCTTTGAAGTAAACAGACACACATGAAAATCGGAATTGTATTATATCCCACATTTGGCGGGAGTGGTGTAGTAGCCACAGAATTAGGCAAAGCCTTGGCACAAAAAGGACATTTGGTCCATTTTATCACGTATTCACAACCAGTTCGACTGGGTAGTTTTCGCGAGAACATTTTCTATCACGAAGTACAGCTTTCCGATTATCCGCTTTTCGAATATCAGCCTTACGAAACAGAATTAGCAAGTAAAGTGGTAGATGTCGTGAAATACGAAGGTTTAGACCTGCTTCACGTACATTACGCCATTCCGCATGCTTCTGCTGCATTTATGGCGCAGCAAATCCTGAAAGCACAAGGAATCAATATTCCATTTATCACAACACTTCATGGAACAGATATTACTTTGGTCGGGAAAGATCCTTCTTTTGAACCGGTAATTTCATTCTGTATCAACGCTTCCGATGCCGTAACGGCAGTTTCCGAAAGTTTGAAGAAAGATACTTACGCACATTTTGAAACGAAGCGAGATATTCACGTCATTCCGAATTTCATTCAGCCAAAAGCAGAATTACCGGTGATCAACATGGAAAAGCGCAGGCATTATGCCAAAGACGAGGAATTGATCTTGTGTCATATCTCGAATTTCCGCCCGGTAAAACGAATCACAGATGTGGTACGGATTTTTGAGAAAGTACAAGAGAAACTTCCGGCGAAATTATTGCTGGCAGGCGATGGTCCTGATCGCGCCATTGTAGAGCGTTTAGCCCGCGATTTGGGAATCTGCAACAAAATCATCTTTATTGGAAAAGTGCGTGAAACGGGACCTATCCTGGAATTGAGCGACTTATTCCTTTTGCCGTCAGAAACTGAAAGTTTTGGTTTGGCAGCTTTAGAAGCAATGGCAGAAGGAGTTCCGGTAGTTTCATCCAATACAGGGGGAATTCCGGAGGTGAATATTGACGGTTATTCCGGTTATGCATCCAATGTTGGCGATGTAGAAGCAATGGCAGCGAATGCAATTCGCATTTTGGAAAACAAAGAAACGCATCAAACGTTCCGTCAAAATGCATTAGAGCAGGCAAAGAAGTTTGAACTTTCTGAAGTGTTGCCTTTGTATGAGGAATTGTATGAATCGGTTTTGAAAGGGCACGGAGACGCCGTGAAGATCTAATCAAAAAGAAATTAAAACCAACTCCAGGAAAATATCAAGGAGTTGGTTTCTTTAACACTGTTATTGCTTATAGAAAGGCATCGTTTTGGTTTCGCTTGCCGTTGAAAGTTTTATTAAATAAACCCCGGCTGTCAGCTGGCTTAAATCCAAATCCACTTCTTTTTCATTCGTCTGAATAGTTCGGATCAATTTCCCTTCCATGTTCCAAACTTCAATCGATTCCAGATTGTTTCCAGCAGCACAACTGATTTTTCCATTTGATGGGTTTGGGTAAATCGAGAACCGTTCTGCTTCCAGGGATTCTACCTGAAGCATTCCGTCCATGCAATGATCCATATTATCATAAAAATCCTGAACGAAATCAGCTACCTTCATCAAACTGTCAACGCTTTTAAGCAAAGACGTTCCCGATAATTGACGTGCATAAACCCACGCAAAATCCAAACATTTTACAGCGTTCGGAGCAAAAGTTCCCAGCGAAACACTGGAATAAAGACGTCTGTCTGCCGGTACATTACTCAAAGCCAATTCATTATACCCATTGCTCAAAGTGTCCGAATATTGAAAAACCGTCGGAGTTCCATTGTTTGTAATAGCTGTTCCGTTTGGATTTTTCCCGTCAATTACATTCAAAAATTCATTATTGGGATTCGGGAGGATTAGAGCACCCGGGAAAACAGAAGAGATCAAAGGATGATTTAAAGAAACCATTCCCATTGCAGGAGGGTTTGTTCCGAATCCGGGTCGCCCGGCAAAAGGTTCATCGTTATTATCTCCGTTGTAAACATAAGCCAGGTTTCTCGGAACATCCACACCGCATAAGTCATCGTTGTAATTTCCCAGGTCAAAATCATTGAACACATTCAGTTTAACGTCGAAATAAGTTGCCGTACTGCGATTGTATGCTTTGACATTTACAAAAGTGGTTCTGTTCAATACATCAGCAGTAGCAAATTGATAGAACATATAATGAAGTTCCATATTCATCGGTGAAGTAGCAGGGAATTGCGTACTGTTCTGATCGTTCATGATCAGGTACATTGCTGCATCTCCCAGGATCTCCGGGTAGTCACCGTTTTCAGGATCGTAAATTCCGTTGCCGTTTACATCTGCATATGGAGCTAATTGTGCGGCCATTCCATTCGACATATCTCCATTTCCGGGCCATATAGAAATAGAAGCAGGAACGACATAGCCCGACGTATTCCAGTTTTGAATGTGCTGAACAATATCTGCCTGATACACACGCCAGATGATATTACCGAATTTGGCAACATAATTCGGATCCGAATAATTCATTGCAATCGGTCCGCAGGTAAAATCGGAACCATCATAAGTGGTTATGGACATTTTATCCTGGCCATTCACATCCTTTCCTGAAACTGAAAAGGAACTCTGGAAAATAGTTTCGACACCTCCCATTTTATTCGGTCTGTATGTTGGGAGGTTATTCGCTTCATCTTTGAAAAACATTCCGTTTGCAACAATAAGTCCGGACGATCCATTGTAGTCAAAATTCAAGCGGTAAGGTGTTTGTGCATTTAACTGGAATAAGCTAAGCACGGCGAAAAAAGTAAGTGGTTTCCTCATTTTTAAGTAGTTTAAATGTGTTAGTAAAATTATTTTAACATAAAGTTTGATTATTAACAACTTTCATGCCAACTTTAATCATCAAAATTCTTGCGTTCGTCGATAATAAGCGCTACCTTCATTGTCACTTATGAAGACGATTTTTGACGAAGGAACTCGCAAGGAGTTAATTGTTCGCATCCAAGACATTCCGGAAAATGCGCAGGCGCAGTGGGGCAAAATGAACCTGTACCAAATGCTTATGCACTGTACCACTTGGGAACAATGGATCCAGGGTGTCGGGAATCCACCTTACAAACAAGTATTTATCGGGAAAATATTCGGTAAAATTGGACTTAGACGGATGATCCGTGACGACAAGCCAATAGATAAAGGCGTTCCGACTTCCGAACAATTCAAAATCACAGAAACAAGCGGAGATATTTCCGGAAAGAAACAAGAATGGATTCAATTGATCCAATCCTATGAAAATTATTCCAATCCAACATTTATTCACGACTTTTTCGGGAAAATGACCCGCGAACAAATAGGGCTGATGGCCTACAAACACACCGATCATCATTTAAGACAATTTAATTCATGAACTTATGAAAAAGAACGCTACCTTTTTTTTAGTCTTGATGATTTTACTATCATCTTCCGTTTTTGGCCAGTCCAGAAAGGAAACTACCGTTAAACTGGAATGGCAGGAGCAGGGCTTCGTCCATTTTTACAACTCCAACTATTCTGTTTATGTGAGTAAACCGGATTTTCTGAATTTCAATAACGAACTGCTGATCGGTCTTTTCGATGAGTATTCGGACAAAACCGATTCGATTAATCTGAATGATCCGTTTCCAGCGTTCAAAGCCGAACATAAAGAGGTGCTTTGGAATCAGTTAATTCGCTGTGCTGTAGAAGGACGCATGCTCATTTTGCCGAATTATTCGAAGAAAAAGTTGAAGAATGTATTGATCGTTGATGACAAAACACTCCAGACGAGCGCTGTTTGGGAATGTCGGGATCCGAAAACCAACCAGGTTATTTTTGCTCATTACACCAACTCGGGATCTGTAAATCAATCAGATCTTTTGATTGAAGGTAAAGTAGATTAGATTTCCCGAATTTGGAACTTGTTTAAATTGCTGATGAAATTCCGGCTTAAATCTCCGCTAGAGAAACCAACTGTTAGCGCCATCAAAGTGCTGCGTCACTATTCTTCATTCAGCATGGAAGAGATCAAAAAACGTTTTGCAAATCACGAAGCGATCTTTGAGTTTGACAGGTGTGATGAAGATCGGAAAACGTTATTCCGCGTTATTGAGTTTTTGAAATCTGAAGGAATTCCTTTGGAGTTCTATGAAACCGATGAAGATTTTGAAGAGGAAATTACCGAAGAAATGATCCAAAACCTGTTCGATAGTTCGGATGAATACTCTAAGAGGTTTGATCGTGAAGCAGAACAGCGGCAGGGCGAATAGTTATCGAACTAAAACTTCTTCATACTTCTATCTCCCGATTTATTCCTATCTTGCGCCCTCTAAACTAACTGGAAGAATGCGAGGAATAGATCCGAAACAACACTACGATGTTGTTATTATTGGTGGCGGAATCAGTGGATTAACCTCTGCAGCTCTTTTCAGTAAGGCCGGAATCTCCTGTTGTGTTATTGAAATGGATAATCGCCCGGGGGGATACCTAGCAGGCTTTCGCCGTCATGATTTTCGCTTCGATTCGGCTATTCACTGGCTCAACAATTGCGGTCCGGACGGATTGGTCACCAAGATTTTCAAGATTATTGGAGAAGATTACCCAAAATGTAAGGACCAGAAGAATATTCGTCGTTTTGTGAGTGATAACTATGATTACATGGTCACCAATAATCCGGATGAACTGAAAGAACAATGGATCAAAGAATTTCCGCATGAAAAGAAAGGAATTATCCGCTTTTTCAGAGATGCCAAACGCATTGGAAAATCGTTCAACCGCTACGCTAATTTAAGTCGCACGATGAATTCCATGACCTGGTACGAATATCCGATCCACGGATTGCGTATGCTTGGTTTTGCTCTGCCTTTTATTCCTCATATTAAATATACCGGTGAACAAAAGTTGAAACAAGGATTAAACCGGTATTTTACAGACGAAAAACTGCACCATGTATTTTGTTCGGAGCCGGATGTGCTTTCCTGCCTGATCCCGATTTCCTGGGCTTATATAAAAGATTTTCAATTACCACCGGATGGCGGAAGCCAGAGTTTCCCGGAATGGTTGATGTACGCAACCGAAAAAATGGGCGGAGAGGTCTTCTTTAAATCCAAAGTATCAACCGTTTTAGTGGAAGACGGCACGGTAAAAGGAGTGAAGTTTGACCACCGCGGAACAGAACATACGATTTCAAGTAAGTACGTCGTTGCAGCTTGTGACGCGGAGACTTTGTTTGAAAAAATGCTTCCTCAGAAAACGATCCCGAATAAAATGAAGGACCGTTTGAAAGGCGCACCACTTTATGCTTCGGCAATTACCGTTGCAATAGGATTGGATTGTCCGGCAGAAGAATTGGGGCTTGGAGAAGAAATTGTCTTCTTAGCTGACACTTCCGTTCCTCGTTCTGATTTAGGGAAAGGCGATCCCTATTTGAGCGGAATTCACATTCTTGCTTCAACCGTGCGCGATAAGTCATTGTCTCTTCCCGAACACGGAACAATTACACTTTACATTCCGGCATGGATTGAGAACAACAACTTCTGGGGCTGTGAGATTGATGAGCACGGGGATTACATTCGCGGAGAGGGATATAACCGCATCAAAGATGAATACGCGCGAATCCTGATCGAACGGGTAGAAGCGAAATTGGTACCGAACCTGAGCAAACACATTTTGTACACAGATGTTGCTACACCGATCACACATCAACGCTATACAGGAAATAAGAACGGAACAATGATGGCGCAAAAACCCGGGAAAGAAAATTACCAGGGAAAAGTAGCATCGTACATCACACCGGTAAACAACCTGTTCCTAAGCGGACATTGGGCGGATTTAGGAGGCGGAATTCCTATTGCGATAAAATCATCGATCAATACAACCTTATTGGTTCTTCAAAAAGAGGACAAGAAGCGCTTCAAATTGCTTTCCAGGTATATGGATGGAAAAATTGGAGTGGAAGATCTGAAAGCATCCGATCTGTTAACGATCTACGACAACTCGTGGATCAAAGATCCGACTCCTGCTCAGAAAAAAATGAAAAGGAGGGAAGAGTCAGCTGCGATTGACGAAGACGAAGCTTCATCCGGCAAAGATGAAATAGCTGAGGAAAAAGTTTCATTTGACAAGACTGAACCGACGGAGCTAGCCGATTAACATCATTTACCAACTTATAAAAGGAAGAATTCCTGATCATTCGTAACTTTGGGTAAATCAACTGCAAAGAATGCGAAGAAAAGAAGAGTTTTGGTTAAATTTCTTTGCGTTGTCCCATTCTTTGCGGTGAAAATTAAATAGCTATGGCATCTTTTTCTGAAATCATCAACTCCGATAAACCTGTTTTGGTAGACTTTTTCGCAACATGGTGCGGACCCTGTAAAACCATGTCCCCCATTCTGGACGACTTAAAATCTAAATTGGGAAATACCGCTTCCGTTTTAAAGGTAGATGTGGATAAGAATCCTCACGCTGCGGAGAAGTACCAAGTGAGAAGTGTTCCAACTTTGATTCTTTTCAAGAAGGGAAAAATCTTATGGAAGCAGTCGGGAGTTGTTCCGGCGAATCAATTGGCTCAAATTATCAAGCAGCACCAATAAACCTTTTATACAACATCAAATTCCGCATCTTCCACGGCGAATTCCCCGGATGGCTATCGGGATCACTTCGAACAAAAAAGGAGCTTCTTTTGAAAGCTCCCTTCGGGTTGGTTATTGAGTGGGTTAGTTTAAAGTAATCGTTAATTCGTCTAAAGGAATTCTCACTTTTTTAGCTTTTGCATAAACATCCACCTCTTCATTACGGTATCCCAAAGCCAATAATACAGTAGATTGCAATCCTTTTTCTTTCAATCCTAAAATTTCATCAAAAGCAGCATTGTCAAATCCTTCCATCGGTGTGCTGTCTACTTTTAAATTTGCCGCAGCAACAATACCTGTTCCTAGTGCAATATACGCTTGTTTGGCTGCCCACGTCTTTACAAAATCTTCTGGCAAACTCACAAAAGTTGAAAGTTTAGCCTTGAAATCATTCAAACTTTCTAATGGGATCTCTCGTGTTTTCGCAACCAATTCCATGTATTCGTCTATATGCGCCTGTGACACATGCGTATAGGAAGCAAAAACCAATAGGTGGGAAGATTCTCCTACTTGCGGATTAAAAGATGCGGCTTGCAATTGCTTCTTGATTTCCGGATTTGTGATAACCAGTACTCTAAAAGGCTGCATTCCTGCAGAAGTTGCCGTTAAGTTGATCGCTTCCAGGATCTCTGTGATTTTCTCTTCTGATACTTTTTCAGTAGTCATTCGTTTTGCGGCGTATCGCCAGTTCAATGTGTCTATTAAGTTCATCTTTTTTGTGTTTTAAGGCAAAGGTAGGTCAGAATAGTTTCAAAAAGATATCGATATACTTTAGGAAACCGGTTTCCAACAAGAAACTACCAGTTCGTAATATTGCGAACTGGCGAATTAGCGAATTAGCGAATTTGGGAATTTGCGAATTAGGGAATTTGGGAATTTGGGAATCAGTGAATTATTCCGGAAAAGAGGGGGCTAAATGAGGATTCACCTCAATTTCATTAGTAAATTTGCGTCAACCCAAAACAAGCTCATGAGTAACAAACTTCACGAAGGAAAAACATTCAACAAAGTCAATTACGCTAATAAACAACTGGTCAATAACGAATTCAGCAATTGTATATTCATAGATTGCGATTTTAGCAAAACGAACTTCAGCGAAATAGATTTTGTGGATTGTGAATTCGAAAGCTGTAATTTTTCACTGACAGTTTTAAAATATTCCGGACTGAAGGATGTTCATTTCAAAGACTGTAAGATCGTTGGAGTTGATTTCAGCGCTTGTAATGACTTTCTCTTCTCAGTTAAGTTTACTGATTGCAGCCTGGATTACGCCACCTTTCATTCCAAGAAGATGAAAAACACCCTTTTCACGAACAGCGTCATCAAAGAAGTGGATTTTTCGGAAGTTGATCTGTCCCAGGCAAAGTTTATTAACTGCGACCTCACGCGCTCCATTTTTGACCGAAGCATCCTGGACAAAGCAGATTTGAGTTCAGCGATCAATTTTGATATTAACCCGGAGCGGAACCGAATCAAGAAAACGATTTTTTCTTCGAATGGTTTGATCGGATTACTTACCAGGTATGATTTGGTCATTAAAGATTAATTTCCAAAATCTTCATTTCACATACGTTAAAGCATGCCTTAAAAATGGACCGCCTTCATAATTTGGCAGTTCAAGAAATATCCAACAAAGATTGATTTTACCTTTCATGATCACTTTATCTCCGTCAACTAGTTGAAAGGTATTGTCAGCTTCATTCATGGCATTTCCGTAATCAACTTTATAGGTAACGCTTGTGGAGTCGCTCCAGTTATCCAGGTGATCCAGGAGTTCGTCTTTTTGAATAACCACCGCTGTATGGTTTGGAAGGAACCTGATGAAAAATGTCCGTCCTTCTAAACCATGAACCTTTATATGCTGCTTGAAATAGTAATACCCGGTGTATCTTACAAATGAAAAACCTTCCGAATTCTCATTTAATTCGAAAGGGAACAGCTCCTGTCCTAACTTCCAAACTTTGTCTTTCATTAAATAGTGACTGTTGGAAGTTGTAAATTTAGATGTATATTTCTTATTTAACTCACGAGAGTAAATATGGTCTATCACTGTGTTTTTCCGGATGTTTTTTATTTCTCTACAGATGATGCGTTTATCTAAAGGGTCCGGATTCCATACAGCAAATGAAGTTAAGCCCCAGGAATAACCGGTTGAATCTGAGAACTGCTTTTTATGAGAGAAAAGAGCTCTGGTTTGAATTTCACCTGTCCGGTACGTTTCAATTTCTTCAAGTCGATACTTATTTTTCCATTTCGTGTACCGAACAGAATACCCATCCAGCTTTCCAGTTATATAATGCTGAAAAAACACAGTTTCTTTTGAACTAAATTTAACCCAGCCGGTTATCGGTTCTTTTTTAGCTGTATCCACTAAAGTATAGTAATCTCCCCGTTCATAATCATAAGTAGTTCCTTGCCAGGAAATAATTGTATCAATGATTAAAGGATCCTGACCATGAACTTTAAAAAAGCACATAGCGTTGAACAGAAAGACTAGTATAGTTGTAGTTTTTGACATTTTTTATTTGTAGGTGCTTTTCCTTCAAACCTACACAAAAATATCATTTAGTGGAAAAGTTACGATATTCTCCCGCAGATTCCTGAAATACTATTAGCTGCAGAATCTGCGGGATGAACTCCAGCCCCAAAAAAATTCACACAATAAAAAAAGCTCAGTGAAAACTGAGCTTTTGTAGCGAGACGAAGTCCCGATAGCTATCGGGATGAACTCCAGCACCCAAAAATTCACACAATACAAAAGCCCAGTTTTACTGGGCTTTTGTAGCGAGACGAAGTCCCGATAGCTATCGGGATGAACTCCAGCACCCAGAATTCACACAATAAAAAAAGCCCAGTAAAACTGGGCTTTTGTAGCGAGACGGAGAGTTGAACTCCGGACCTCAGGGTTATGAATCCTGCGCTCTAACCAACTGAGCTATCTCGCCATATTCCTTGCAAATCCTTGAAAGGCGGTGCAAAGATAGTTACATTTTTATTCTGTGCAAGACTATGAACGGTCTTCTTCAAATAAAACTTTTGTTTGATGCTTTAGTAACTTGAAAATCAAGCTGAACAATAAAGCCCCTGCGATCCAATAAACGTAACAAAGCCAGTTTTCAAGCTTCCACGTCATAAAATATTCGCGAATTCCGGCTACGAAAACGAAGCCTAATACAGTTGCTGTAATCCCGGAGTACTCACGACGCAGAATCGTTTTCATTGAGAAAGGAATATTTCCTTTGATATAATTCTTCATGCTCGGCCAGAATGCAGGAACCGAATTCGACCAGTTTACATAGCTTTCTCCGAACTTACGCTCTAAGAAACGCTCTTCTGCAAACATGATTCTTTCATAATAGATCCAAAACAACAAGCTTACAATGATGATGTAGTAAACATTGAATGTGAAGCAAACAATTCCGATCCACATGAAATAGTTCCCCAAATAAAGCGGGTGACGAACCGTGGAGTAAATTCCCTTTGTATTCAAAGCCTCAGCAACCTGTTCCTGGGTGTTTCTTCCGGAAGTGTTCTTGTTACTCGTTCCAATAGCAATAGCGCGGATTACCTGCCCTAAGATTGACATAGCAATTGCTGCCCCGGTACAAAGATAATACCAGCGTGAATCGTCCATAATGCATTGAACATCTGTAAAGTAGATTACAGGAACTGCCAAAACGAACAAAATAACCGGAATTTGTCCTCTATACTTGAAGAGCTTGTTTCCGTTTTTTTCAAATGAATGTACTAACGCCATGAAAGAAATGTGTATATTTCGAAAATGATTTTTCGGCGCGAAGTTAACATTATTAAACTACTATGACAAATAAGGAACAATTCGAATTAGAATATGTATTGAGAACCTCTCCACGGGTATTGGATAAATTGCTGTCCACGCCTGATGGATTAAGCGAATGGTTTGCCGATGATGTTATTGTAAAAGATGATATGTACACCTTTCATTGGGATGGAAGTGAAGAACAAGCAAGATTAATCTCTAAAAAAGCCGGAGAATACATTAAATGGCAATGGCTGAATGACGAAGAGGATGAACTGGAAACATTCTTCGAAATGAAATACACGATTGATCCGATGACGAAAGTTGTTATTTTAACCGTTTCTGATTTTGCCGAAAGAACTGAAAAAGACGAAATTGTCCGTTTGTGGGAATCACAAATCAGTGATTTGAGAAGGGTAATTGGAGCATGATTTAAAATGAAATCCTTAGATTGTTTCTCCCTTAATTCGTTACTTCTGATTCCTCTTGCTTTTGTTTTTTCCAATTGTTCAGGTGAAGGAAACAGTAAAAAGATTGATAGTAAACCAATTGTTCTTGATACCTTAAGATTCACTGAAAAAATGAGAGGTCAAGCAGGAGTAAAATTTAAATTCCACTCTAAAGCTTTCTATAACAACTTCTCGAGAAATAAGTGGGTGTCTTTTTCAGTTTATGGACAAGGTGAAATGATTCATATTTTAAAGCATTCTAATGTTTTTGTTGAAGGTGGCGATTCTACTATTCATATTCGAAAAATAAGTGGTTTTGATTTTGAAATAATGGTTGATTCAAATTTCAAAGGGTGTTATCCATTTCATGACGTAAAGATCATTTCATTTTCACCTATAATCCAACCTCAAAAAGGGTACGTATTTGATTCATACTGGCTTGAAAAGCCTTTAAAATACCCCGCTAAAACAAGAGTTTCCTTAAATCATTTGAAAATTGAATAATTGGTCACAAAATATGTGCTGTTATAAAAAGCCCTTTCAAATTGAAAGGGCTTTTGTAATTTTAACTCAATTCATTAATCGAATTCGTCAAATTCTTACTGATCTCTTCCAATGCGGATTGAGAGAAATCGAATTTTAATCCGGCTGTTTCATATATTTCCGGAATGGATTTCGTGTAACCCAAGGCAAGCGCATTTTTGTAATCCGTCAATGCTTTTGAAGGGTCCTTTTTGTAATTGCTCCAAACTCCCAAGGCACCTAATTGTGCGATTCCGTATTCAATGTAATAGAACGGAACCTCGAATAAGTGCAGTTGTTTCTGCCAGGAGCTTTCCAGTACAGCTTCATATCCGTCATAATCCACCAATCCTGTTCCAAAACGCTTGCTCAGTCTCAACCATTCCTGCGTTCTTTCTGCTGTTGAATGAGTTGGATGGGTATAAATCCAATGCTGGAATGCGTCAATTTGAGCTATCCACGGCAATACTTTTACCACTGACTCCAATTGTTCCAACTTAGCACGTTTCAAATCAGTACCATTGCTGTAAAACTCATTCCAAAGCTCCATCGTCAATAATTCCATCGACATGGAAGCCAGTTCTGCTACTTCTGAAGGCAGGGATTTAAATCCCGTCAATTCCAAATCACGGCTTAAGAAGGAATGAACGGCATGTCCGCCTTCATGAACCATGGTTGTCAAGTCCCTTTGAGCTCCGGCTGCATTCATGAAAATAAAAGGAATTCCTGATTCGTAAAGCGGGTAGTTGTATCCTCCTGGAGCTTTTCCGGCTTTTGAATCCAAATCCAGGAATCCACCGCTTTTCATTGTTTTCAGGCAGTCGCCGAAATAAGGATCCAACTTTTGGAAAACAGCAATCGATTTATCCAATAATTCCGCACCGTTCTCAAATGGTTTTAACGGAGCCAATCCATCAGGATCTGCTTCCGTATCCCAGGGCTTCAATTTGGATTTGCCTAATTTTTCCAGCTTTTTCAAGCCCAGTTGTTTCACAATCGGAACGATGAGTTTTTCGATTGCATCGTGGAATGCCAAACAATCTTCTACGGTATAATCAAATCGACCAAGTGCTTTGAATTTGTATTCGCGATAATCCGCGCAATCTGCATTCTTTGCAACTTGATTTCTCAATTGGATCAACTGATTGAACAAGTCATCCAATGCGTCGCGATCCTGCAATCTGCGAGCAGTAATCAGTTCATATACCTCTTTGCGAACGGTTTCATTCGGATCTTTCAGGAAATTTGCTGCTTGCGGCATTGTCCATTCCTTTCCCTGATAAGTAATCATCTGTTTTCCGGATATTGCACCGAATTGCTGACTCAAAGTACTCAATTCTGTTTCCAGCGGGATATTTTCTTCGCGGAATAATTCCAGGGCGGATTGAGCTCCTCTGAAATAGATTGCATACGCTTTATCTTCAGATAATTCCTTCACATAAGGAGACGCCATCATTTTTTGATTCAATGAATCTTCGAAAGGAGCGAGGTTTGGCTGAATTTCCGTTACAAAGAATTGATAAGACTCTGTCAATTTTTCATCCAGCGTATTGATGGTCATTTTAATATAACGCCAGGCCATATTTTCTTCCAATACAGCTTCCAGTTCACTTTTATCTGACAACCATTGTTTAAAGGATTCTTTCGAAGAAATATCCCGGTTTTGAAGATCTGAAAGATAAGACTCAACGGATTTCCAACTTTCACAAGTGAAGTCGGGTGAAACAAATTTTCTCATAGATACAAAAATAAAAAAAGGGACATCCACCAATGCGAACGTCCCCAATTTTTATGAAATATTTTACTTTTTGACTGCACTGACGCTTACGCAGTAGCTTCAGCGAAGGCGCAACGCTTGTCAGTATCAAAAGCATGCTTTCTCTTACTTTCCTCTTGACGAACCTGTTTTAGGTGCAGCCACTTTTTTAGCACTTGTTGCTTTGGCATTTGCCTTAGCTGGCGCTTTTGCCGCAGGAGCCTTCGCTGCCGTTGCGGATTTAGTTGCTGTAGCAGCCGTTTTCTTTGCAGGAGCTTTTTTAGCAGGTTCTTTTTCACCTTCCTCAGCTGATTTCTTAGCAGTTGTTTTTGCAGCTGGTTTCTTTTCCTTTCCTTCAGCTGAATCTGCTTTAGCAGCTTTCTTCTCTTTTTCTTCCTTCACTTCAGGGATCAATGCTCCGGCTTTATGAAGCAAGTTATACCACTGGAAGATTTTCTTGATATCAGAACCGTAAACACGCTCCTGGTCAAAATTCGGAAGGACCTCGATCAAATACGCTTTCAACTTATTCTGATCTTCTTTATGAGAAATAGTCTCTTTTCCTTTTTCTTTTTCAAAAATCGAAGTAAAGATCTCTCTTAACGGTTTGTCATCGTCGTAGGTATAGATAGAAATGTCATCCAGAGCAGAAATTCTGTCTGAAGCATACGCAGGAACGCGTTTTTTATCTTCCAACGATTCTACAATGATGTTGTTTTTACCCTGAGCCAATACTTTATAAAGACCCGGTTTTCCTGAAATAGCAATGATACCTGTTAAATCCATTCGATTAATTTATATGCGCCAAAAATACGGCTTCTTTTTAATTCTTCACAATTTTCACCTGAAAGTATTGAACATCTGTGTGAATAATTAAATAATAGGTGCCATTTCCCAGTTCTGAAATGGAAAATTCGTGCTTTCCGTCAGCAATCGTTTTTACGGTTCTTCCCTGTACATCAACCACTTGAATATCAGATAGCGGGATTGAAGCATCAATGTTCAAGTTGCCAAGTGTTGGATTCGGATAAACATGAATTTCATGTTCCAATTCATCAATTCCTAACGAAGGATTGTAAGGTTGTGAAAAAACTTCACATCCGTCCGTACTTGTTCTTGCAACAGTAAAGAAAGAAGAGGAAGGCATTGTAATGGTATAAGTTGTTCCTGTAGCTCCCGGAATCGCAACTCCGTTTTCATACCACTGCAAACTAGGATATGGATCCGTTGAAAGCAGTGTTCCGTTCACAAAAATAATAGGAGCGGGCGGGGCTGAGAAAGCAGTAACTGTTATTGTATCCGAATAGGAAACACATCCATTTTGATCATATGCCATAAAATAAACATCTCCCGAAGCAGTTAATGCCGAATTCAAAGTCGTATCTCCGTTCATCCATTCAATGGAATAACCAGGTAATGAAGCGGTTGAAATAGCGCTGTCTCCCGGACAGAAGAATAAATCTGCCGTAATTGTATTGGTGAAGTTTGACTGCAGCATCAGGTTCAAGCCATGAACTTTGCCATATCCGTAAGCATTGTTCGGAATTGTTCCGGTAAATCCATCGGTGAACGCTGTGGAATGAAGCGCATCTAAAAAGCTTTGATAATTTCCTTTGGAACATTTCTCCAGGTAAAGCGCCGCAATTCCTGCAACAACCGGTGAAGCCATTGAAGTTCCGCCATTACGAACATGCAAACCATCACTCGACATAGCAGCATTGAAGCCGGGATCGTTCAACAACCAAAACGGACCCGCACTTAAAGAAACGTCTCCTGATGCCGAAATATCCGGTTTGTTTATCCCCATTCTTGTTGGCCCTTTTGAAGAATTTGGAGACAATTGTCCCACAGCAGCAGTATAGGAAGGTGCAGGCTGGTAATAATTCCCGTCCTTGTCTAAATGTCCGAATCTATTGCGAAGATTTCCAACAGTCACCACTTTTGGAGAACAGTTCCAGGAAGAAACAATCGTTTGCAGTGTATCAGCCATATTATAATATTGAATATCCGGATAAGTTATGGAAGAGGGAAGGCCCGTTGTTGCAAAATCATTCAAAGACAATGTTGCGCCGCTCCATGCATCGTAATTTCCTGTTCCGGTCGTTTTAAGAGCGTATAAATAGGATGTCGAATCTACGTGATTGAGGTAAAATTCTATATGCAGGTTCGGACCAACGATTTCGGGGTAGATCTCCATGGTAGCAATTCGGTTCGGCCCGTTCCAAAGAGTATCCTTGATAACAGTCCCAACTCCGGTGTTTGCCATCCGATAAATTGTTTGAGCGCGCTCCTGGAAACTTCCACCCGGAAGGTTTGCAGCTAACCCATAATTCCAGCCCGCATCCGAAATGTCTGTCCATAAATCTAAATAAACGGTATTCGCTCCCAACTGACTGGAAGGATTTGGTTTCAGCCAAACAAAGGAAGTGTCTGTTGAATTCACATCGTCGTGTACGTGGTATTTGCCCCAGGCACCTGAATTACCAGCTGCACAAACAATAATTCGTCCGTCTTTTTCATCCAGTAAGTTATCCATCAAAACTCCGGCAGGATCTCTTCCGTCGTGGCTTCCCAAATAACTCCCAACCGATAAATTCACAACCGCAGGAAGTCCCAATTCATCTGCTTTATTGAAAACAAAATCACAGGCATCTGCTACTGTCATTGTCCAGTTTGGTAAATTGAAATTCGTTTCGATAATGATAATTCTTGCTTCAGGCGCCATCCCGGTTTCTTTTCCGTTAGCCAACCCATTTGAGACTGCTGCTCCCGCCACAGATGTTCCATGAGCAGAAGATTCTTCCATACTTCCACAGGTTCCGGCCTGGATTTCTGCAGATGTCCATAATTGACCATAATTATAAGGCTGCGGAGTATTTGCTGCATTCGGAAGCGTATGGTCCCAATAATAAAGTACGCGCGTATTTCCGTTTGCATCTTTGAAATCAGGATGATTGTAATCCAATCCCTGGTCAACAAATGCAACAATCACATCTTTTCCTTTAAAAGGAGTTTGCAAACCACCCGATCCCTGGTGAATGGGCTTTACAAAATGCTTCACAAGCGTAGAATCATTCAGAGCTTTAGGTATGGAAAACTCCAGGTAGAAAGACTTAATCAGTTTAGAATCCATTGCTTCTTTGATCCAGCTGGGTTTTGCCTGAATGTAGATCCATTCGCGTGTTACCTGTTTCACTGAGATCTCTTTAACAGCCATTAAAGCATCTAGATTCCCGGAGTTCGTAACAGCAAAAGCCACAGGAACAGCAGGTTGTTCTTCCAACAACTTTTTAAATCGAAAATTGTCTGTCTGTGCAAAAGCTTGTGCTGAATTAATCAAAATTAATCCGGCTATGAATAATATTTTATTTATTTTCACCGCTTGTTGTAGTAGTTTTCCTATGAACATTTTTTTAAACCTTTAATATAGAATACTCGCAATATCTTTCTGCAAATTAAGATATTTGTTTAAAAGGAATTGTATTCCTGTCAAAAAAAGAATTATTAGTCATGAAGAAAAGAATCCTCACATTGTCATTGGCCCTGTTTTCTGTAGGTGTAATGAACTTTATTTATGGTCAGAAAACCGAAGAAGTAAAAAACTGGTACAATGGCCCAACCCCAGGGATGAATACTGAAAAAGCTTATTCTACTTTGAATAAAATGAAATCTACAACCGTTGTTGTTGCTGTCATTGATTCAGGGATAGATATTGAACACAAAGACTTACAGGGAAAGATCTGGACAAATGAAGATGAAATTCCTAACAATGGAATTGACGATGATAAAAACGGGTACATTGACGATGTTCACGGTTGGAACTTTCTTGGGAACCCGAATGGAGAGAACCAGGATTTTGCACGTTTGGAGAAAACGCGTATTTGTGCTGAACTACATGCGAAATTTAAAGATAAAGCAGAATCGGACATCACTGAAGCAGAAAAGTCTGATTACACAAAGTACAAACAGCTTTTAAAGGATATCGATGCTGAACGCAAGGAAAATTTGGGTGCATTGGAGCAATATACCCAGTTGCAGCAAATGTTCCCGGCAATGAAAGCACAGTTGATAGAGAAATTAGGGGCAAACTTCACTGAAGCAGATGTGGACGCATGGAAACCGGAATCTCAAAAAGACCTTCAATTAAAACAACTTGGTAAATACATTGCAAGCGGTCAATTGACTGAAGACGCACTGCAGGAAGCGATAGATCATTTTAACGGAAGTGCAAACTACCAATTAAACCTGGAATACAACGATCGTCAATTTATTGGTGATAACCCGGATGATTTCAATGATGTTCATTACGGAAATAATGATGTAGAAGGACCTGAAGCTTCACACGGTACACATGTTGGCGGAATTATCGGTGCCACAAGACATAACGAATTGGGTGGTGACGGTGTTGCTGACAATATTCGTTTGATGTCTTTGCGTGCAGTTCCAAATGGAGATGAGCAGGATAAAGATGTTGCATTGGCAATTCGCTATGCAGTAGACAACGGAGCTTCTGTTATCAACATGTCATTTGGTAAAGCTTACTCAAAACACCAGAAAGAAGTTTATGAAGCATTAGCATATGCTGATTCCAAAGGAGTTTTGTTGATTCATGCGGCAGGAAACGACGGAGTGAATTTAGATGAGAACCCGAATTTCCCGACAAATGAATATTCATTCCAGTCAAAACCGTTGGATATGTACGTATGTGTTGGAGCATCTACCAGAGACAAGAAAAAATTGGCTGCTGAGTTCTCAAATTACAGTACCCGCCAGGTAAATATCTTCGCTCCGGGAGCTGAAATTTACAGCACTGTTCCGCAAAGTGATTATAAAATCCAACAGGGAACTTCCATGGCTGCTCCAATGGTTACAGGGGTTGCAGCTTTGTTGAAATCTTATTTCCCATCATTAACCATGAAGGAAATTAAAGACATCATGCTTGCTTCTGCCAAAAAATACAAAGGAACGATGATTCCTGCTCCGGGAACAGGTACTTCTGTAGACTTCAGTACACTTTCTTCAACAGGAGGAGTGATTGATATCTCTGCTGCGGTTAAAATGTGCCAGGCAAAAGTTAAAAAGTAATTTTAAATTACGATCTTATAGTAATGCCGTCTGAACCTTTGTTTGGGCGGCTTTTTTTATCACTTATGAAAACAATTAAACTTTTATCAATCCTTTTGATGGGATTCTGTTTTACAACAGGATTTACAGATCCAAAACCAACGGAAACCGAAAAGATCGATCAGCTGATTGACAGTTGGCACAAAGCTGCTGCCGAAGCAAATTACACCAATTACTTTGCATTGATGGCAGAGAATTTCATTTTTATGGGAACAGATCCAACCGAAAGATGGAACAAGGAAGAATTCGGAGGATTTTGCAAACCTTATTTCGACCAGGGAAAAGGGTGGGACTTCCGGAAAATTGAGCGCCATATTGAAATTTCCAAAGACGGCAAAACAGCCTGGTTTGATGAAAAGATCAGCACCTGGATGAAAGACTGCAGAGGAAGCGGTGTTTTTATTAAGGTCGGGAAGGAATGGAAACTGAGCCAATATAATCTGGCAGTCTTAATCGAAAATAGTAAGATTCAGGACTTCATTAAGTTGAGAGAGAAGAAATAAATAGACTTCAACTCCGCTCACAATAATAGTTAACGCGGTAAACTCTGGTATCGATTTTGTTATCTTATCAAGTAAGTAAAAACACTTGATATGAAACGATTAGTTTATTTGGGGTTGATCATGGTAACCGGGTTATCATTCAACACATTCGCTCAGGAAAGTGACAGTACCGGTATGCCCGGCGATAATTTCAATTTAGCAGGAGCACTGAACCTTTTCAAAGAATCCAAAAACCTGGAAGACTTTGAAAAGAAGCTGAACACAGAATCCAACAAAGTCAATAATCTCGATCTGGACGGAGATAACAAGATCGATTACATCCGTGTAGTTGATAAAAAAGATGGTGAGAGCCACGCTATTCTGCTCCAGGTTCCGATCAACAAAAAAGAAAACCAGGATATTGCAGCCATTGCCATTGAAAAACGGTCCGACAAAGAAGCACAGCTTCAAATAATCGGGAACGAAACAATCTATGGGGAAGAAACAATCATGGAACCAATTGACGAAAAGGAGATCAAAAAGTCAAGCGGGCCGGCAACATTGTCTTCACCAACGGTAGTAATGTTTGTAAATGTCTATTATTGGCCATGTGTTCAATATGTGTACGATCCTTTCTATGATCCTTGGTATTCCCCGTATTATTGGGATTATTATCCATCCTGGTGGAATCCATGGCGACCGGTTTACTATCATGTTTATTACCAGCGCATGTATTATTATAACGATTGGTGTCATTACACGCCTTATTACCATGTGCCTCATGCACGCGCCATTTATGCGTCGAATCATTCAAACAGTAATACCGTACGTAAACGTTATGAACCGCAACAAGCAGCTTACAAAGGAAGATCATCGTATAATCAATCTGCTGCCGGCTCCAAAGGAAGAACGGAAACCGGGAAATCAGAATCTGTAAATGGCAGAACTATCGGTACAGAAAATAAATCTGTTCGTCCTGCGACGAATGCAGAACCCCGCACTATAAATCGGGATGAATCGGCACCAAGACCAATTAACTCTAACAATAGAGGGAATGTGAACAATGGTGGTATGGAGAGAAACAATAACGGAAATACACGGACGGTTGAACCAGCGAGAAGAAATCCGAATCCTTCAACAGCTCCGCAACCAAGACCTCAGGCAGAACCAAGACCTGTGGAAAGAAGTCCGCGACAAGTGAATCCGCAACCTCAAAGACAGCAGCAGCCAGTGAGACAGGCTCCGCAGCAAAGACAAACTCAGCCAATGAGATCAACACCTCAACCGGCCCCACAGCCAAGACCAGGCGGTGGAAGAGGAGGACGATGACTTCGACTACGCCCAGTCACCTTTTCAATTGAGTAATAGTTTATAGATCAAGGTCCCTGAGCGGAGTCGAAGGGACAATTAATTAAAAAGGCGAGATAATTTATCTCGCCTTTTTCTATTTTGATTTCACTTACTTTTTCTTTCTGTTTTTCGCTTGTTCCAGCTGAGCTTTCTGAGCATCTTCGAGACGCTGCATAAAGCCGGATTTCTTCTTAGGAGCTGCAGTAGCTCCCTTTTTAGCAGAATTAACCTGAGCCGCTGCCATTTTCGCTTTCAGTTTTTCTTCATCCACGAAGAAACGCTTGATCACGAACATAAGAATAATGGTCATCAATGTTGAGATAAAGTAATAGTAACTCAAACCTGAAGAGTAATTATTAAAGAAGAAAATCATCATAATCGGGAACATGTACATAATGATCTTCATGTTCGGCATTCCCGGTTGCTGCTGCTGTGTCATGTTTGACGAATTCAAATGTGTATACGCCAATGTTGTTACAGCCATCAATAAAGTAAACAATGAAACGTGATTACCATATAACGGAATGTAGGTTCCGAAATCCAAGATTGAATCGAATGAAGACAAATCTTCTGCCCAAAGGAATCCGCGTTGTCTCAAATCAAATGTAGCCGGGAAGAAACGGAATACCGCCAAAAGGATCGGCATCTGGAATAACATCGGAACACAACCTGCCAGCGGGGAAGCCCCGGAGGCTCGATAAAGCGCCATCATATCCATTTGCTTTTTCATCGCATCTTCCTTCGTCGGATATTTCGCATTGATCTCATCGATTTGTGGCTTCAGGATCTTCATTTTTGCGGAAGAAACGAACATTTTCCACTGAACAGGCATCAATACCAATTTCAGGATGATTGTCAATAACAAGATCGCAAGTCCGGCATTCACTCCCAGGTTCAGGAAGAATGTAAAGACCGGCTGAACCGCATACAAGTTGATCCAACGGAAAACTCCCCATCCAAGATTTAAGATATCGTCGTAATCTCTATCGTAAGCTTCAAGTGTGTGGTAATCATTCGGTCCGAAATACCAGGAGAAACTTGCCTTGCCGTCTTTCACAGACTGCATTCCCAAATTCAAACGGGAACGGTACTTGCGAATGTGCGTGAAGAATTGTTTTGAACCTTCTTTGTAGTTGGTAGCAGTGAATTTCGTTCCTTTTACCTTGAACCCATTGTCCGCATCCAAAATAGAGGAGAAGTAACTTTGTTTATAAGCCACCCACTTCATATCTGTTTCAGCAGTTTTATAGCTTTCAGCAACCTCGCTGTTCCAGTCTAATTTTCCGTCAGCAGATTCGTAACAGATAGTAGAAACTTTACGCTGTTCAGAAAGCAAACGCTCTGATCGAAGCATTTCCATCTGCCAGTCCAGCATTACTGAATTCGGCAATACTTTACCATTCAGATCTTTCATTTCGATGGTGTAACCCAAATCATAACCACCTTTTAAATTGTAGGTATAAATGATAGATCCGTCTGCAACATCATGTTTGAAAACAACCTTGTTCTTCGTTTTTGAAACAACTTCAAATGCTTTGTTTCCGGTTGCGTATTTTTTTCCTGCAACACTGAAAAGCAATTGATTCGTCTGATCTCCATCCTTAAACAAATAAAGCGGAGTAATCTTTCCGTCGTTCTTTGCGAAGTTTACGTACGATTCATATTCCTTCAATTGAACTGCAGAAACAATTCCACCTTTTGTAGAAAGATCAACTATCAGGTTTTTTGACTCCAGGCGAATAATTTCTCCTTTTGCAATGACATTCGAAGGTGCTTTTGACTGTGCAACAACCGCAGTGTCTTTGATCGGGTTTCCGTCCTTATCTTTCTTAGCTACATGAACTGTTTTGTCCTTTTTTGCTTTTGCAATCGAATCGGCATCTTTCTTTTCCTGTTCTGCTAATTCTTTTTGTTCTTTCTGCTTGTCTTTCAGTTCCTTTTCACTTGGCTGGCTCATAAAAGTGAACACCACCAATAAGGCACCAATAAGCGTAAGACCAATAACTGTATTCCTATCCATTCGTGTTTGTTATTATTTTTTTTGATTATCAATTGCCGCCTTCACAAAAGCAACAAATAAAGGATGTGGATTATCCACAGTACTCTTGTATTCCGGGTGATATTGTGCACCAACGAACCAAGGATGATCAGGGATTTCAACTACTTCTACCAATCCTGTTTCCGGATTTTTTCCAGTAGCGATCATTCCTGCTTTTTCAAAAGCTTCCAAATATTCGTTATTGAATTCATAACGATGACGGTGTCTTTCTTCAATTGATTCGGTATTGTACGCAGAAGCAACCTGTGTATCTGGTCTCAACTGACATTTATAAGATCCCAAACGCATGGTTCCACCCATGTTTGAAATACTTTTTTGTTCAGCCATCATGGAGATTACCGGATATTTTGAATCCTCAGCAATCTCAGTTGTGTGTGCGTCTTCGTATTTCAGGACGTGACGTGCAAATTCGATTACCGCACACTGCATTCCCAAACAAATCCCAAAGAATGGAACTTTGTTCTCACGTGCATAACGAACGGCTTCAATCTTTCCGCTGATTCCGCGAGATCCAAATCCCGGGGCAACCAAAATTCCATCTAAACCATCCAATTCGGATGCGATGTTCTGTTTCGTCAATGATTCTGAGTGGATCCATTTCACATTCACACGTGCTTCATTTGCAACACCTCCGTGAATAAATGCTTCTGAAATGGATTTATAGGAATCTTTCAATTCTACATATTTACCAACCAATCCGATATTTACTTCTTTAACCGGATTCTTCAAGCGCGTCAGGAACTCTTTCCATTTACCCAAATCCGGAGAGTTTTTAGATGGTAAACCCAACTTTTCCAAAGCTACTTTATCTAATTCTTCAGCCTGCATGAGTAAAGGAACATCGTAAATCGATTCTGCATCACGAGATTCAATTACTGCATTCATACTCACGTTACAGAATTTAGCAATCTTCTTGCGGATTGTCAGATCCAGTTCGTGCTCTGTTCTACAACATAAAATATCCGGTTGAACACCCAATTCAAGCAACTGCTTTACGGAGTGTTGTGTTGGTTTTGTTTTCAATTCACCTGCAGCGGATAAATATGGGATCAATGTTAAGTGAACCACCAAACAATCGCTCTCGAATTCCCACATCATCTGACGAACTGCCTCAACGAACGGAAGTGATTCAATATCACCAACTGTTCCACCGATTTCAGTAATGATAATATCGAACTTTCCGGTTTTACCGAGAAGCTGAATACGTTCCTTAATTTCGTCTGTGATATGAGGAATGATCTGAACGGTCTTTCCTAAGTATTCTCCTTTACGCTCTTTTTCAATGACATTTTGGTAGATCCTTCCGGTAGTTACGTTGTTTGCCTGTGAAGTAGGAACGTTCAAAAAACGCTCATAATGTCCCAAATCCAAATCTGTTTCCGCACCGTCGTCCGTTACAAAACATTCACCATGCTCATAAGGATTCAATGTTCCCGGATCAATATTGATGTAAGGATCTAATTTTTGGATTGTCGTAGAGTAACCGCGTGCCTGAAGCAATTTCGCCAAAGAAGCTGAGATAATTCCTTTACCCAAGGATGATGTTACCCCCCCGGTTACAAATACGTATTTTGTTGAATTGGACATATATAAAAATTGTAACTACGGGGCGCAAAATTACATCAAATAAATGAATAGTCGAGCATGTTTTGAATGGTTTTTGAGAAATAAAGGCGAAGGGCAGATTTATTTATTTGGAAGTATCGAAAACATCGGTGAAATGTACCTCCTAATTACAAATCGCACCTATAAATACGTAGGGACGCGATGCGCCGCGTCCCTACAAAATTTAATAAGGCAATCCATCATTTAAAAACGTTTGGAAATAGAACTTCGGTTTTCGAGCTTCTTTTCGGGTAAAAACACTTGCTCCGGATTCATCCAAACGCGGGTAATGCGGGGTTTTACGAATCATTTTCTTCGGGAAAAGGACTAAATCGTGGCTGATCTTGTTTTGAAAAATATGCCTGATTTGTTCACTATCCCAGCCAAGTCGGGCTCCGGCAGTTTGAACTCCCGTAAAACGATGCTTCATTTCTCCATAAAGAATTCCGTGATTCAGTTTTCCGAAAGGTTTGGAGGTAAGATCTCTATATCCATTCGGTGCACCCGGAATTGGATTTCTGTCCCAAACTGTTTCACCCGTTTCACCGGTCCAGATGGTAAGTCCGACACTTGCTTTGTACAGACTATCACGGTATGAAACAACCAAACTTCCGGTACGGAATCGGTCTTTGGCCTGTCCGCCAAACACATCGTTTTCCAACAGGATATCAATTCGCTGAATTCCGATGTTCCATGCCCCGGAACGCTGAGAAGACCCCAACCTGTCGAGGTACCAATAATGCGCATAACCGATCGAATATTCGGAGTTGGATTGATGCAGAGCGCCATCCCAATCCATGTTGACGGGGTTTTTCCCTTTTCCGAACATGATAACACCACCGGCACTGAATCTGAGTTCTCCAAAATTAGAACGATTGCCCAGGTTTGTAAGGAAATAACGCGTCGTAATCCCTGCATTCAGCTGCGCGAAATCATTTCCCAAATAGGAATCGAGTTTAAATCCGAGGGAATTTTGATGCGAACCAAAGCTCACCAGGATACTTGCTTTTACTCCTGCACCGGGTTTCCAGCGATTTTGGCTGAAGACCATAACAGAAGGCCAGAAAACAAATAAGAACAAGATTCGGTTCATGGAAAACGAATTTACAATTTTCAGACCGAAATAGTCTGTCTTCACGAAATACATCCAGTTAACCGCTTTAAATACCGTTTATTTGAATCACATGCATTTCGCTTCAGATTTCGTTTAACTTTGATTTATGTTTAAAGCGAGAAGGACGTATTGGTTTGCACAAGTAGGTGGATGGGCACTTCTTTCACTACTTATTCTCTCGGCATCTGTTTTTTCGAATAAAAAGATCGATCTGAACACGGTCTTCATTTCCACAGGTTTTTTCTTCACATTCGGAATTGTGTTAACCCATCTAATGCGCTATTTCTTTATCGCGATGGGCTGGCTGAATATGCGTTTGTCGAATTTGATTCCTCGGATCCTGATCACTTCGATTTTTTTTGCAGCAATCATGGCCCTTTTAAATGAGCTTGTTTCCCATTTTGTTTCCGGAACTCCTTTCAGTTTTTCCATTGTTGAATTTACACTGAATGTTGCGGCGACACTGATTTTCTTTGTATTGTGGAATAGTGTCTACTTTACGTTTCATTTTTTCCAGCGATCACGAGAGCAGGAGGTAAGTAATCTGCAGCTCACCGCCAGTCATAATGAGATTGAATTAAAAAATCTCCGCTCACAACTCAATCCGCACTTCCTGTTTAATTCCCTGAATTCCATCCGCGCATTGATTGATATTGAACCTTACCGTGCCCAGGAAAACATCACAAAACTATCTAATCTACTGCGAAAATCATTGATTATAGGAAGTGAACAACTGGTCCCTTTAGAAGAAGAATTGTCCATTGTCCAGGATTACCTGGACCTGGAGAAGGTACGCTTCGAAGAACGTTTAGAAATCGTTCATCAATTGGATTCACGCATCATGCACATCCTGATTCCACCGTTTATCCTACAAACATTGGTTGAAAACGCATTAAAGCATGGTATTTCGCAATTAATTGAAGGTGGAACTGTTTGGATCCGGACAAAAAAGCTGGGCGACTCCATAATCCTGGAAGTAGAGAACAACGGAAACCTGCGTTCAACACGAAAAGATTCGATGGGAATCGGGATCTCCAATACACTTCGGAGACTGGAGTTACAATACAAAGGAAAAGCAAATTTTGAATTAAAACAGAGCACCCCAAATACTGTTATTGCAATCATTGAAATTAAAGAATTATGAGAACTATTATCATTGATGATGAGAGACTTGCACGCGAAGAGTTAAAGAAACTCTTGAAGGATTATCACGAAATTGAGATCATTGACGAAGCAAAGAATCCGGAAGAAGGAATTGAGAAGATCAAAGCTTTAAAACCGGACCTGATCTTCCTGGACATTCAAATGCCGGGAATGACCGGTTTTGACATGTTGAAGAAACTTGACGACATCCCGCAAGTTGTTTTTGTTACTGCATTTGATGATTTTGCTTTAAAAGCATTTGAGGTAAACGCATTGGATTATGTATTGAAACCGGTCGATCCGGCTCGTTTGGATGAAACGGTGAAGAAATTACTGAATAATTCGGAGGCGGATTTTCAATCTACAGCAAAAGCCCCAAAAATTGATCGTTCCTCCCGTCCACTAACGATTTCCGATTCTATTTTCATCAAAGACGGGGAGAAGTGTTTCTACATTTCACTGGAAAAAGTTCGCATGTTTGAAAGTGACGGAAACTACGTAAAAGTTTACTTTGAAAAAAGCAGGCCACTCATTTTGCGATCGTTAAACAGCCTGGAAGAACGTTTGGAACCACAGCATTTCTTTAGGGCTAACAGAAAATACATTATTAACCTGAACTGGATTCACAAGGTAGAAAACTGGTTTAACGGCGGTTTGCAGGTTGAATTAAAACCTTTGATCATCAAAACTGCTACCGGAGAAGAAATCCGTGAAGGCGAGAAAATTGAGATTTCAAGACGACAGGCGATTAAGTTCAAAGAGCTCTTTTCAATCTAATTCAAAATGATGAATTCAAAATGCAAAACTTATTATTTAAAAGCTTAATCGATTTAACACCAATCGACTTTTGCATTTTGAATTTTTAATTCTCTATGAGGGTGATTCCGTTTTCGTGCAAGCTAATCAATCTTTGTTTGTAAAGGTTTCCAATAACTTGCTTGAAGACTTTCTTTGACCAGCCGGTTCGGTATTGAATTTCTTCCGGATCGGATTTATCTGTCAAATCCAGGAATCCACCGTTATTTTCAAGCATGTCCAGTAATTTTTGAGCGTGTGTATCGATTTTTTCGTAACCCGCTTTCTCCAAAACGATATCTAACCTCCCGTCATGTCTGACCGTTTTCACATATCCTTTTAAGGTTTCACCCATGCGCACTCTGCGGTGCAATTCATTTTTGAAGATCAATCCGTGGAAGCGGTTATTAACAATGACCTTTAAACCAAGATCTGTAAATTCCCAAACCATTAGGTCCACTTCGTCATCTGCCTGCAACTCATCATTCTGCACCGTATCCATGTACATGCCGATGCGGGATGTACCAACAAGTCGCTCAGTAGCCTCGTCAATGTACATGTAGATAAAGTAATGCTTTCCTTCTTCCAGGTCTTTTGGCTGTTCTCTGAATGGAATCAACAAGTGTTTTTCAACTCCCCATTCTGCAAAAGCGCCGTATTGATTTACTTCTACAATTTTCAGGAAGGCGAATTGATTCACAAGGACTTTCGGGGTAAGTGTTGTGGCAATAATTCTTCCTTCAGAATCCTTGTACAAAAACACTTTTATCATATCATCAATCTGGAAAGACGGATCTACGTATTTCGTTGGCAACAAAACATCATTTCCTTCTTCATCTTCCAGGTAAGCTCCCGGACTCGTAAAACGGTCGAGGCGCAATTCGTTATAAACTCCTAATTCCACAATGCAAAGGTAGTTATTTGAGAATTGAAAATTGAAAATGTGAAAATTTAAAAGAGAAAAGCCTGGTCACAAACTGATTTTACTTCTAATTAAGCTCACACACAGGAAAATGTGCTTCAATGAATGTCCTTAATTGGTTGGATGCACTTGTTGATTGAATAAGGTCTGATTTACAGAAGTTATTCCTGTCAAAAACAATACAAATTTCGTAGTAGCTTCTGAATTCACTGATGGAATTGATTTCAAAAGTAGAATACGGATACAGCCTTAACTAACAATGTCCTTCATTACAACACATTCCAAAAACGTACAAAGCGTGATATCCGGATATCATGATATAATGATTTCATGTTTTAGTTATATAACGAAGAAATTTGTGTTTTTCTTGAAATCATAATTGTTAAAACCGACAGCTTTCTAGAAATACAAATTGCCCGACTGTTTCGCCGCAATAATCATACAAGGCAACTTTAATTCATTGGTAATCAGAGATTGAGCAAAGTTATCGAATTGAGGTAGTAAACTTTCAGAGTGATAAGCCAGTGCAATCAGTTCGATGTTCCTTTCCTTCACGTATGCCATTACTTTTTTGGAATAACCACCGCTTGAAGGAAGCAGGTTCACTTCACATTTCGCTCCTTTTTCGTCGTATTTGTTGCGGATAAGCAAGACACGGTTTTTAGTTTGTTGAGACAATCCTTCATCCGTATGTTTTTCCCCGATCACGTGAACAGTTGCATCAAAAATACGTGCTAAATCTCCCGCAGGACTTACGATCTGAAGACTTTCCTTCGTTAAATCGATAGGAACAACAATGTTTTTTATCTCTACGTGCTTGGTTTCTTTTTGTACTATGATAAACGGAACATCGCAGCTGGTAATCACTTTCATGGCGAAGCTTCCAGTTAATTTCTGGAATCCTTTCGCTCCATGAGTTCCCATCAGGATCAACTGAGCGTGTTCTCTGTTTGCAATTTTGTTGATGTCACTAAAAATATCGCCCACGGTAACAAGCACAAACATCTCCACATTTGTCGGAACTGTTTTGGATTTTATAATCTCCCACAATTTCGCTTCAATTGCTGCAATTTTAGATTTGTTATCTACCAAATGCAACAGCATGATATCTGTCCTAACGTGCGTTCCCAGGAATAAGGCATAATCCAAAGCAGTATTTCCAACCTCAGTTAAATCATGCGGGACGATGTACAAATTTCTACTCATAGCGATTTTTTTTTAACCAAAGTAGCCAAAAAAATGATTCATTAAGTGTATTAATTTTTAACAACTCTATGTTGATCAAATATTTCACCGATTATTTCACCGATTTTAACTAAGATTATCTAAAAAGTCAATTATGGGTGTCTAATTTTGCCTATTCTTTAAAATCATCCACATGTTTGGAATTATTCTTTTACTCATTTTTATTGCCCAGGCTACACTTTCATACGCTATTTTCGAATTTCAAAATCCTTTTTCAATTGTCCTGGGAACCATTCAATTAACCTTATTCTTCGGAAGCATGATAGTAATGATGCGTGCCATCAGAAATCGACACACAACAGATTACCGGAAAGGGTTCAATGCATTTGGAGTCATGATCGCAAGCGGAGTTCCGGCCCTGGGATTTTTTCTATTCGGGATTGTTTACCTCATTACCGGAATTGCCTTTATTGAGTACATTGGTTTCGGAATTGCAATTGCCATGTTCATCGCTATTATGGTTGGGATTATCTGGGGAAGATGGAACTGGAAAACACATACCATTGAATTACCTTTTGAGAATCTCCCTGAAAATTCGGATGGATTGCGCATTGTGCAGATCAGTGATGTTCACGTTGGAAGCTTCTTCAATAAATACGATAAAGTGGAAAAAGCCATTCAGCAAATCAATAAGCTGGAAGCCGATTTTGTATTCTTTACAGGAGATTTGGTGAACAATATTGCCGAAGAAATGCTGGGCTGGGAACCAATTTTCTCAAAGATACAGGCTAAAAAAGGGAAATATAGTATTCTTGGAAATCACGATTATGGAGATTACGTTCCCTGGGAAAAGGAAGAAACCAAAATGGCCAACTTAACAAAACTGATCGCCATTCACATGCAAATCGGATTTACTCCATTGCTCAATGATGCCGTAGAACTGGAACCCGGATTCTGGCTGCTGGGAGTAGAAAACTGGGGAACGGGCCGCTTTAGGCAGAGTGGAAGATTGGAAGAAACATTGAAAAAAGTCCCTGCTGATTCGTTCAAACTATTACTTTCCCATGATCCGAGCCATTTTGATGCGCAGGTAGCTCAAAAAACAGATATCGATTTGACTTTATCCGGTCACACACATGGGATGCAATTCGGAATTGAGCGTTTCGGGATCAAATGGAGCCCGGTTTCTTTCCGTTACAAAAAGTGGGCAGGATTATACAACATTGGGAAGCAATTCCTTTATGTGAACCGTGGCTTCGGTTATTTAGGCTTCCCGGGAAGAGTAGGGATTTACCCGGAGATCACCTTGATTAAGCTGAAAAAGTTGACTTCGACTCCGCTCAGTCAACTGTAAAATAAAACTACACAAAGTCCTTAAGAACGATTAGTTTTCCCACTGATGCACAGATAGCAATAGTAATGCTGATTGGATGGCGCCAATATGCTTTAGCGATGGCACAAGCTTCAGCATAGGCGCACCGGCCGCCATCATAGATATTCAAGCGAGTCCGGTAGGCTCGCAAAAAAATCTGCGAATCTGTGGTGAAAAAGTTTGTAGTATTGCGTCTAATCAAATTCCGCTTTCAACAGGTAAATCTGCTGTTCTACTTCATTCACGATCTCTTCCGCGGTTCTTCCTTTTGGGAAGATTGGCGTTCCAATGCGCATGTAGCTGTCGAAAGGAACCGGGATAGGATCTCCTTTTGGAAGGATTTTTCCCAGGCCTTTCATGTAAATGGGAATGAATGGAATATCCGGACACTGCTCTAATACCAAGCCGACACCTCGTTTGAATTTCTGGAATTTTTCCGGTTCTCCGCGTGAGCCTTCCGGGAATAAAAGCAGTGAATCTCCTTTCTGAAGTACTTCCACCATCATGAGAATCGGATCAGGGCCGGTTTCGCCTTCTTTTGGTCGGGAACGCGGAATAAGAACTGCATTCACAAAGAAACGGGTCAATGCGGCTTTAAATGGTGATTTTCCGAAATAATCTCCTGCAGCAATCGGGTGAGTTTTTGCCAATTGTCTCAGCGGTAAATGGGCCATGATTGAAATAGTATCCAAATGTGAATTGTGATTTCCCACAATAACACAAGGCCCTCTGTAGATCAGGTTCTCCTTATGGATCAGTTTGGTACCCGAGAAAAGCTTGAGTGCCGTACGCATGATCACGGAATAAATGATGAATAAGGTCGCTTTTTTCACTGGAGGTAATACAAATTATAGACAATGTGGAAAAACACCGGAGCAGTAAGCGCCAGGGAGTCAATTCGATCTAAGATCCCGCCGTGGCCGGGAATAGTATTGCCGGTATCTTTCATGCCAACATCCCGCTTAATCGCTGAAACAACCACATCACCGATAAACCCGGTAATTGCTACGGACAAACAAATAATAATTGCTTCCATTCCTGAAAACGGTGTCAAAAAACGCAGGAAATAACCGACAACAGTTGTGGTAATAATTCCGCCGATAAATCCTTCCCAGGTTTTGTTCGGGCTGATTTTCGGAATGATCTTGTAGCGGCCAAACATCTTTCCCCAGGTAAACTGGAAAACGTCATTCATTTCGGTTATAAAAACTACAAATAACAACAATCCGCGTCCGCCGGCTTTGAAGCCTTGTAATTCCGGTAAACTCAACAAAAAGGCCAGGTGACTTACTCCGAAAACCGTCAGCATCAACTGTGTTGGCAATACCGACATCGAACGACCGATATTTTCCGTAACACCGCGCAAAACGAGCATGAACGGGATCCACAAGTGCATAAAAATCGGGATAAAGGTGAGGAATAAACCGTAATGCTTGTAGTATGCAAATAAATATTGGACAGGAATTGCCAAATAACACCAAATCAGTATTTTTCGATCTTCTTCACGAACATTCTTACTAATAGATGCAATTTCCCGAAGTGCCATGAATGAAAGTGCACCAATTGCCACAAAGGAAATAATCGGATCAAGAACAGCCGCCACTACAAAGATCGTCGCCATCATCCACCAGGATTTCGTGCGCATTTTCAACTCCGCAAGATTCGCATTGGGCCTTACCAAACCCATAATCCAGAAAAGAAGGGTAGCAAAGACCAGGATCCCGAAGATCAAACCGATTACGATCAATGTTTCTTTGTTCTCTACAAAGGCCTTTAAGTCAAATTTTAAAATCATGGAAGTGTCTTTTTAATACGAACCGCTGTACTGATAACCAGCAACAAACTGCCGGTACCAAAAATATAATTCAGAGCGACTTTTAGTTCAGGAAAGAAATAGAGCAGAAGCAAAGTTAGTCCTACCAAAAGTGCGCGATCACTTTTCCCCATCGGGCCGTCATAACGTCGTTCGCCGTTGATTGCTTTTGCCAAAACACCCGTAAATTCATTCACCACTCCGAGAATCACGAACCCAAATAGAACGAGCGGATGCAGACCTGGGAGCAATACCAATGGCAAGAACATAGCAATATCAGCCGAAACATCTCCCAATTCGTTGAGCAATTCGCCTTTTTTACTTTGCATGTTATAGGCGCGAGCCATCATTCCGTCGAGTGCGTTCAAAGCCATTCGAACTAATAACGAAATGGGTAAAACGATCAACATCAATCCGCTTGGTTTCCAACAGAATAATCCGCCCATTGCAAAAGAAAGAACAATGGCCGACCAAGTAATTCCATTCGCCGTAATTCCCATTCCATGCAGTTTTACGAGCACAGGCCGCAAGAGTTGTTGAAACTTAGGTTTTATGTTGTAGATCGATATCATAAGCTATTTGATTAGCAGCGGATCAATCGTTGGAGCAATGCGGTTTGCCTTTCCTCCAAAATTCCCGGTTTTAATAAAATTCAGTATTTCCGGGCTTGTTTTTTCAATATCCGTATACATTTCATCGTGGTTCACAGGAACATAACAATAATCGCTGTGTGATTGACGAAGTGCTTCAACTGCCCAGTTAACAGGCCCTAAAGATGCGGCGGTTTTGCGGTGTCTTTGAATCAGCTTTGTTGGAACGGTTTCAATCAACAAACCAATTTTTCCTTTGAAATTCGTCAATGGAGGATAAGGAGTTGAAGCCAGTTCATCATTCACTTTCCCAATCACCAAATGAGCAATAAACTTGCTGTCTTTCATCAAAGAATACGGAGCCCGTTCCTGCAAAGGACTTCTATCGTAAATAATTGTTTCAATGTTGTTTAAGCCACACGTTGGATACCAGCGGTTGAACGTCCAGCTTCCGATGATGTAGCAGAAGAAATGTACTTTTTTGTAGGACTTCAGATCGTGTTTTTCGGAAAAACGGGTCAATTTATCCACTCCTTTATCAATTCCTTTCCGGTAAATGTAGGAGGGCTGATAAATGTCGTATCCTTTGTTTTTGAAATGCTGTGCAATTTTTCGTTCGTTGTGAACCTTAGAACCCAATCCGGCCAAAATAACGATGGCTTCGCGCTCACTTTTTGCCTGGGTTCCAGTCTGCAGGTAAATAATGTCTCTCCCGAAAGAAAACAGGCTCATCAATAAAAAAGTTACGACCAGGTAAAAAGGTTTCATTGGACGAATATATTTATATTCAGGCAAATAGAATGGAATTCAGGATGAAATTAACGCATTTTAATAAAAATAAATAGGGCGATCCACTTACGCAGACCGCCCAGAACAGTAACTAAAATTGTTTATAATTAGTGAGAAACAACAATCCTTCCGGAGCGGGGAATTTGGTTTTCTACTGTGATTCGATAAGTATAAGTGCCGTTTGACCAGTTTGACACAGGAATTCCGACCTCATTTATCTCTCCCGAAAGTGACCTGTTGTAAACTATTTTTCCGCTCAAATCCGTTATGGAAAGATTCTTAGAAATTCCATTCAGCTCACTAGAGAAATCAATTTGAACTGATTCTGAAGCAGGATTTGGGAATACATTCTCTACAAACAAATCCTGCGTTTCTATTCCTGCGGTCGTAGAAATGATAAAACAGCTATCGGCGCTGCAATTATTCACATCTAAAACAGTCACGCAATAAGTACCCGGGATCCCGATAATATCGCTTGAAACAGCATTATTTGTCCATTGATAGGAATAAGGTGCAGTTGCCCCGTTTACCGCCAAATCAATTGCTCCGAAGCATGATGCACAAAGCGCATTGGTAATATTGGCAGAAATAATGAAAGCAGGAACAGCAAAAACCTGGAAAGAAGAATCTGTGGAACATCCAACTTCATCTGTTACCAAAATATCCACATTTCCAGCTTCCACATTTGTTATATCTTCTGTCGTTTGCCCGCTTGACCAAGAGTATTGAAAGATTCCTGTTCCTCCTGAAAGTGCCAGGTTAATTGAAGCGTTTTCTTCCGGGCAGTTGGGTTGAAGGACCGAAGCACCTAATACAATTCCCGGATTAATAAGCAGACTCGTTGTATCCAGCCCAACAACCGCCGGATTACTTGAGCTGATTCGTAAACGATATTGGGCATTCACTGTTCCGGCTGGAATAAATCCGGGAATATTTCCGCTATTCAACTGGCTGGTAAGCGAACCGATAATTACAGGAGTAGAAAACGATCCCGAAGAATCTGACAATTCAAGCGAATAGCTGTTTCCGGTGTTAAATGTTCCGGCAGCATTAAATGTAACCTGGACACTATCACCTTTTAGCGCTGAAACGCAAAGTGCATTAGTTGTTTGTAGAATAGGGGCTTCAATGGTATTCAAAGGAATTGACTGGCCGTAAACAGCTGTGTTATTGACGATTCTCATCTTACCTAATGAACTGCTTGCATGCCACGCCACCAGTCGGAATACAATACTGTCGGATGGTGAAACCAGCATGGAGGCAGGAGGAACGATCATAATCGAGGTAGTAGGATCGGTAGCAGGATTTAAGATCGTATATGTATTTGGAGCCACAGGTACAAATGTGTATCCGGTAGCGGGAGATTTATATTGAAGCATGCACGAATCAGGTCCGGCACTTGTTCTTGAAAGGATTAACAAAAGGCTGTCGACCTGGAAAGAAGTACTTGAATTTGCAGCAATTGAAAAAACAAAATAACGGTTTGCAGCGATTGCATCAGCTGAAGAAACATTCTGCCACTGGCCCGAATTAAGCCCGTCCGGGGAAGTGGAAAACTGGTTCCCGGATCCTCTTGCAGGTTGGTTGAAAGTAACTCCGGAACCTGCCGGAAGGTTTGCAAACTGATTATTCGGAGTGCTAAGCCATCCCGAATAAGTAGTTGGATTAAATGGTGTTTGCGCAGTTGCAGGATTCATTCCGATGCAAAAAATGCCTGCTAAAACAAAGATTAATTTTCTTTTCATGTTGAAGATTATAAATGATTAAAAGAGCCCTCTGCCGAAGCAGAAGACTCTTTTCAGTAAGAATATGAAATTCTTATTTTTCTGCTTTAACTACACGAAGTGTTTGGTTTTCAGTAGCAGAAGTAATTTTGATCAGGTAAGTTCCCGGAGCAAGCGTTGACAAATCAGCCTGCATTCTGTGAGTACCTTTTGACAACAATCCGTTCTGGATAGTCATTTGCTCTTTTCCTGAAAGATCAAACAATACGATGGAAATTTCTTCATCAGAATTTGTATTGAAGTTGATCATTACAGAACCTGTAGTAGGGTTAGGGAATAATTCTGCTGTTGGAGCAGTAGATTTTGTTTTAATAGCACCCGCTCTGCAGTTAAGCACATTTACATTGATTTGTCCCGGAGCTACATTACAGTTGTTGAACAGGCAGAATGTTCCTGCAACATTGATCACCGAATTGACAGATCCAACTTCGATATCCGCACAGTTTCCGGTAACTCCAATAACGCTTGCATCACCGGATGCAGTTGTGAAATTGTATGCAGAAGGCCCGAATGTGTGGATTCCCAAACCAGTAACGTCATCTTCAGAAAGTGTATCCCACTCAGTGAATAGCGTAGGGAAACCTTCGATTCCCGGCAATCCCGGATTTACTGAGATACCCGCATAAACACATGCTTTACGCACCAATGTTTTACCTTCAGTTGACCACCCGTAAGTAGCACTTGTTGTATCACCGTCTCTCCATGCAGATCCCGGATCATTTCCTGCCGAACCAAAGATATCAGCTACAGTTGATGAGTTTGAATTGTACAATACTAATGCATCGTCACCGTTGAACTGTAAATTTGCAGAGAAGATGTTCGGTGTTCCGCTCCATGCAGTAGCAGACGGATGAGCAATTACGATTGTTCCTCCAGCTGTGATTGTTCCTGAAAGTGCGATTGTGAACGTAGGCGTTCCTGCCATCGGCGCTCCGTTGTGGTAAGCACGCACCTGGTATCCCGTAAGATTTATATCAGAACAAGTTCCGTTATAGATTTCCAGGTATTTGTTGAATCCACTTCCTTCCACATATTGAGAGAAAATCAATTCAGGTGCTTTTACGCTGACACATGCAGAAACGATTTCAGTTGCACAACCTTCCACGATTTCGATCGGGCAATACTCAACTTCCGGGTAAACCAGAACATACACTTCTTCAGAAATTACTTCGCAACCTGCTTCACTGCTTACAACTACATGGTAAGTACCTGAAGTTGATGGTGTGAATACATCCAAATCAGCTCCTGCAATGACACCATCCTGATTGTACCATTGGTAAAACGGATCGATGATCCCTGTTGTAGAAGTCAATTGCGGCATGGTCGCTCCTGCACAAATCACAGTTGCTCCATTTGTATTGATCGATACATTAGGATCTCCGCAAGAAGTTGTTGACCCACAAGTAAATGCTACGTCATCAATTCTGAACTGAGGATTTGAAGATGAAGTACCAGCCAATGTACTTCTGAAACGAACTCGTAAATTTGCTACATAAGTTGCTGCCGGCAATGCTGCACCCACTTTGTACCATTTTGAGGTTCCTGTTCCTGTTGGCAAAGCCGGGAAAGTGATTCCTGCCCAGGTAGCTCCGTTATCAATACTGTATTCCAATACCAGAAAATCGATTCCTGTAGAAGCATTTGTGTTTTTGTTGATCCCAAAAAAGATGGAATCTTTACTGCGGCAACCTGCAGCATTTACTCCCTGCATTTCAAATGTTTCCTGAGCCTGGATCAACGTGTTATAACCTCCGGATGCTCCTGCATAACCGGTAGATGGAGTGGTTGTTCTCATGTCTGCAGTACCCGTGTAAGTAAGTACTGTCAAATCAAAACTTCCCGCTGTTTCTCTAGCGCTGATTGTTTGAGCACCCGAACCAAGAGCGGTTGTACCCATTGTTTCCAATAATTGTCCGTTAGCGACAAATCCTGTAAGTGCCAGTACACTTGTCATGAATAGTGATCTTACTACTGTGTTTCTTTTCTTCATAATTGTAATTGTTAAAGTGAATAATGGTTTCGAAACCGAAGTAAAATTACAAGCAACTGATTTTTAAGTGATAAAGACAGGAATAAGAATGTTTTAACCTTTTGAGTAGTAAATCGGTCTGATTTAATTTTCACGGAACTTTAGTACCGAAAATTTTTAATGCACGTTATTTTCCCATCCGTGAATCACTGCTCAGAAAAAATTGGATCGGTTTTTGGATAATAGGAAGCGGTTTTTGAAATTATTTTTCATTTCCTTCCCGAAAGACACTGAAAGTCCCTGCAAGAAGAGATTCCCTGAAACGCAACACTATCGTAATCAGAAATTTACATTGTTAAAAGTTGGAGTGAAAAATCCCCGGATTCTAGCCGATTAGTGTTAGATTTATAAATGCTTCCAGGAAAAAATCCAATTTTTTGATTGTCGCTGAGTCTGTTACATTTCCTTTCTGATCGATTTTTCCTTTTATCCCGGAAACGAGCAGCGTTGTTTCAGCTTCAAACTTAGCCATCACTGTTTTTAGAATTAACTGCAGTTCTTCGTGTCCTTTTTCTCCCTGTGCAGAAGCGGTAATCAATCCAGTTGGCTTATCGGAGAAAACCGTCGTAGAAACACACCATTCCAGCGCATTCTTCAAACCGGAAGGAATGCTGAATACATATTCGGGGGTGCAGATCAAAATTGCGTCTGCCTGTTCAACTTGCTTTCTAAAAGCGCTAATTTCTTCGGGAGTATTGTTTACTGATAATTCCGGATCGAAATGCGGAAGGGATTTCAGCTCATTAAAAATAATCCAGTTGAATTCGTTTTTGGAAGATTCAGCAAGAAACTCAACTAAGCGCCGATTCGTGGAATTTTCACTGGCGCTTCCAATGATTGCGAAGATTGTTTTCATTTAGTGCTTATTTCGTTTAGACTTCCACCAAACAACCAGCATCCCAATCAATACTGCTACCATCAAAATCAGGACCGGGTAGGGAATATCCGAAGTCCCGGTAGTTGACGAAAATGTTTCTTCGCCTTTGGGCCAGGAGCTTACAGCAGTTGAAATGTTGAAAAGGTTCAAGTGTTCAAAAGGTTTAATCGTTAAATCTACTCTTTAGCGTTTTGCTCCTGTTCTGCGAGAATAGCTTCCACCTCCTTCAATCTATCCTTCGGATATGGATCACTCGGCCTGAAATCCACAGCACGTTGATACAATTCTTTTGCCTTTAAAAAATTCCTTTGCGTAAAATACTCGTCTGCTTTTTTGATGAGATTTCGGTATGCAGCTTCTGCTGCATCGCGGACTTCTCTATCCATCAATTGCCTTAATTCATCTTCTTTTATCTTGCACTCATTACATTTGCCGGGATACTTGTCTCGAATATCCAGATACTTGTTATAAAGCCATGAACTTCCGTCTCTAAACACATCTGTCCTTGATTCATCCTGAATAGTGCTCCACCCTCCATTCAAATAATCCTGGTAAAGCGAATCGACCAGGAACAAAGAAGATTTCAGATCTGTCATTCTGGATTCAATCGTCTTAATTTTTACATGCGGAATCGATTGTCCGAAAACCGGTACAACGGCAAGTAATGTAATCATTAAAAAGCTCTTCTTCATGCTCGATTATTGTCCGCTTTCCAAACGTTTCTGACGCTGCATCGGGTTTTCGTTTCCTTGTTTTTGCTGGAACAACTGGAAACGTGTTGGTTTGGAAGCAGGAGGAAAGGAGTTGTTATTCACATCACAATCTGCTGTTTCCAGGAACGGATCCAATTGGAAGGAAGCTACCGGTTTGTCGAAAATCAGGACTTTCGTAACGGTTGCATCGTCCATTCTCCAAATTTCCGCCGGAATTCGAACTTCTTTTGTAGAACCATCCTCAAAGGTTGCCAGGATGATCAAAGGCGTTACCAAACCTCCTTTATTGGTGAAAGACAATTCGTAGAACTGTTTCTTTGCATCCAATAATTTCTTTTGCTCCGGAGTCAATTTCGCCTGGAATTCGTCGTATTCCTTCTTATCTAAACGATCTACCTTGTAAATATCCCGTTTTGCGTAGAAATCATCGATTGCCGGGTCTTTTTCATTCACGGTTTGTTTGATCGATTCTTTGTTGCGGATGTCGCCAATGAATTGTGGTTTCGCATCGTCAGCTTTCTTATTTTCAGCTTTCTCCAGTTCCGGATTATTGGAGTTTAATTCAAACTGCTTCACGTAATCCAATGAAATATCCACGTATTCTGTGCTGTAGAACCAGCCTCTCCAGAACCAATCCAAATCCACTCCGGATGCGTCTTCCATGGTACGGAAGAAATCTGCAGGAGTAGGGTGTTTGAATTTCCAACGCTCACAATAGGTTTTGAAAGCGAAGTCGAACAATTCTCTTCCCATCACCGTTTCACGCAGGATATTCAACGCTGTAGCCGGTTTTCCGTAAGCATTGTTCCCGAATTGCCAGATAGATTCTGAATTCGTCATGATCGGTGAAATGAATTTTTGGTCTCCGCGCATGTAATCCGTGATCATTGCCGCAGGACCTCTCCGGGAAGGATAACCGCGTTCCCATTCCTGTTCTGTCAGGTATTGAACGAAAGTATTCAGTCCTTCATCCATCCACGACCACTGACGTTCATCGGAATTGATGATCATCGGGAAAAAATTGTGTCCCACTTCGTGGATAATTACTCCCCACATTCCGTATTTCGTCTGCTCCGAGTAAGTTCCGTCTTCATTCGGCCTCCCGCCGTTGAAGCAGATCATTGGGTATTCCATTCCAATCTGATTGGAGTGAACAGAAATAGCAACCGGGTAAGTATAATCGATCGTGTATTTCGAATAAGTTTGAATCGTGTGAGCGACCAATTTTGTGGAATATTTTTCCCAAAGCGGATTTCCTTCTTTCGGGTAGAACGACATACAAAGGATATTCTTTCCTTTTACAACCGTATTTTGTGCATCCCACATGAACTTGCGGGAAGTTGCAAATGCAAAGTCGCGGACATTTTTCGCTTTAAAATTCCAGGTTTTAGTAGTTGTCGCTTTATTTTTTTCTGCATTTTCAGCTTCTGCCTGCGTCACGATCAAAACAGGAGTATTGGAACTTTTCGCTTTGTCCATACGCTGTTTTTGCTCAGCCGTCATCACCGAAGCTCCGTTTTGCAATTCACCTGTTCCTGCAACAATGTGATCAGAAGGAACGGTAATGGAAACATCGTAGTCACCGAATGGGAGCGTGAATTCACCTTTTCCTAAGAATTGCTTATTCTGCCAGCCTTCCACATCGTTGTAAACACACATTCTTGGAAAGAACTGAGCGATCGTATAAAGGTAATTATTGTCTTTTTCAAAATATTCGTAACCGGACCTTCCGCCAAATTTCATACGGTCGTTGATATTGTACCACCATTTGATCTTGAAAGAAATACTTTGTTTTGGGCCCAATGGTTTAGCCGGATCTATACGCATCATGGTTTTGTTGATGGCGTAATGCATTTTTTCACCGTTTACTGTTGCCACCATTTCAATATTGAAGCCGCCTTCAAAGGTCATCAACCTGCGTTCTACATCTTTGATCGATTGGAAATCTTCCATTTTCTCAACAGCGATCATTTTACTGTCGGAATCCGGTTTAAAGATATTTTGATCTAATTGCAGCCACAAATATTCCAGTACATCCGGGGAATTATTGGTATAAGTGATCACTTCTTCTCCACGAATCGTTTGTTTGGCATCATCCAAAGTCAGACTCATTTTATAATCTGCTTTTTGCTGATAATAGCTGTGACCGGGGGCGCCGGCAGCCGTTCTGTATTCATTGGGAGTTGGAAGTTCGATGTCCAGTTGCGCAAATTTCGTTTGTGCAGAAACGCTTAAAGCTGAACATACAACTAAGAATGATAACGTTTTTTTCATAATTACAGGGTTATGACTTCTGTTGGTTTTGTGGGCAAAAACACGGCTGTTTGCTTTTGCTTATTTCGAATAAATGTGATCTTGTTTTGTTGATTCGGAAAGGATTCCATGAGTAAATTGAAGCAAAAGGTCAATTTGGTATCCAATACTGCCGGGGCACTTTCCATATAAGCGTAAAGCTGTCCGTTGGAAGAAACATCATATCCGATGAGTGTTAATGAAAGTGCCAGATCGTTGTTGGTAATTTTAAATCCCCGGACCAAATAAGTTTCCAACTGCTTTTTGAATTCGGGATTTTTAGACTGATCTTCGATGTGCTTGTCAAAGACAAAGCCTGCTTTCTTCATATCGAACTCAGCATCATGTGCACTCATCTCCAAACTAATCTCCAGTTTTTTGGTCGACTCATTGTATTCCACTTCACCAAAAGCAAAATAATACTCGTGCGCATTCGCTGAAAATAAGCAAGAAAAAAATGCAAAGACTGCAAGAAGTTTCTTCATAAAGTAGAATATTGCAACAAAAATAACAGAATAGTGGAAGAGGCTATTAATTATTTGACTAACCGGAAGATATTCGGGTTAAAGGCAGAAAATTGATGGATAAACAGTAGGCACGCGATGCGTCGCGTGCCTACTGTTTATAATATTTATTTGTTTCCTTTCGCGTGATCTGCCAGGAATTGTGCCAATCCGTTATCAGTCAGCGGATGTTTTGCCAAAGCTAGAATAGCACTCAAAGGTCCGGTCATAACATCCGAACCGATCTCAGCACATTGAATAATATGCATAGGATGGCGAATGGAAGCTGCAAGGATTTCAGTTTCAAATCCGTAATTGTCATAAATGATGCGGATTTGCTGGATCAGATCCAAACCATTGGTAGAAATATCATCCAAACGACCAACAAAAGGAGAAACGTAGCTTGCACCGGCTTTTGCAGCCAACAATGCTTGTCCTGCACTAAAGATCAGCGTACAGTTTGTTCGAATTCCTTTCGATGAAAAGTATTTTATCGCTTTAATTCCTTCTGTGATCATCGGAATCTTTACAACAATGTTTTTATGCAATTCAGCCAAAGCTTCCCCTTCACGGATCATTCCTTCAAAATCCGTTGCGATTACTTCAGCACTTACCGGCCCATCTACAATTTTGCAGATGTCTACATAGTGCTTTAAAATATTGTTTTGACCTGTAATTCCTTCTTTGGCCATTAAAGACGGATTGGTTGTTACACCATCCAAAATCCCTAAATCATAGGCTTCGCGAATGTCGTTCAGGTTTGCTGTATCGATGAAAAATTTCATAGTTAATCAATTTGAGGTGCAAAGTTAAACCCATTTAGTAAGAGAAACATTGGATGGAAGCGGAAGTTTTACACAAAGGTGCTCTTAAGGTGATTTTACTACAGCCGCTGCAGATTACATGCAACATGAAAGTGTAATAGATTCCGATAGCTATCGGAACGCGTTTTAACGAACTGCCTGAACAAGGTTCGAGAATTCTCGAATTCGTGAACTGTAAGATTTGATCAAAAGTCTGCTATTTTCTCCATGGAATAGTAGTAGTGTTGCACGGACAGTTCCATTGCATTTATAATCAAAAAAAATAAAAGTGATCCAAGATTAAAATCTTCTCAAGCCACACAATTTGTTTACATTTCACGAACGTTGACACTCAACACTATGAAAACACTCTTATTTCTTTATCTAATTACTTTTTTTTCACCCGAAATTAAAGCTCAAAAAAAAACTGAAACCTATTATGTCGATCAAAAAGGGGTTCCGCTGGCAGACTCAAAGAATCCCTATTCTTTAATCTCTCTTATACGTTACAATCTGCCCGATTTAGCTAAACATCATTCGTTTATAGGTTTGAGCTCTGACGAACAGTTTAAAATTCAAGAATGGAACCGATCTAATCCAAAAGAAAAAATTGTATTGAATTCATTTCTGCGCCAATCAAATGAACCTCTAAAAAATGAAAAAGGAGAAAATGTTGAAATTCCTTTACCCGATGGAACGATTACTTTTAAGTATAAAGCTCCGGACACTGTTTATTATTCTTTTGATTACAATCAAATCTCGTTTACATATTCAGAGAAGGAGCAAATTCCGGAGACTATTCAGTTATATAAAAAAACTGCAAAGAGTTCTTTTCTTCTGGCTGAATTCCCCACTAATCTATTGACTAAGAATGAACTGGCAACGTATTTCAGAGTCGATCCGGTAACTGAAAAAAATTACATGGAACAATATTTGAAACATGTGGAAAACACCAGATTCAGGTTCGGTGAAAATGGCATATCAAGATTAGTGATTAAAGATCCCTGGAAGTATTATTGGGATGAATATGCATTCTTTGATCGTTTCCTATTTGATTCTCTCCATACAATCGCTGATCAAAAAAAGAAACTGAATAAGATTCTAACAAAACCAATAAACCTGGTGTATGATACAACTTATTATTCCCTGACAAATATGTTCGGGGATGATAGTCTGATTAGAGACCCTGAACATGGAGATCTCATAAATGTTGTAAAAACAGAAGTTGATACTTTATTTTCAGTCAATGAAATTCATGCTATCTATAAAAAGTTGAGGATCGATTATAATTCAAAAACCAACTTCTTCGAAATTAAAGAAGAAGCAATTCTAATCTGTTTGGAGGATCTTGAAGGAAATCAATTGATCATTGAAAAAATAAGCTACATCCCGTATCCCTATGCTACTGCAAAAGAAGATATTTCTCAAAGGGCTTTAAAATATGATTTGAATAATAATCCCTTGAGGAAGTTACTGCGTATTTATCTTCCAGGTCAATTATTTCCGTTGGAGCACTTATTCCAGGTAAAAGTTCCGAAACAAAAAAGAGAAGTCAGGTTAGATCCTGCTCCAATGGAATCAGAAATTGAATAACCACGCTTTTAATGAAAGAAAGGAGAAATGGGAAGAGGAAAGAAAACCTGATTTTTAGACAAAAAAAGAGGGGTAAGCTACTCTTATCGCACCGCTACAACCTCATACCTTTGCTACGTTCCCGTCCTGGAGGATTAAGAGGGAGCTGGTCGTAAAAGACTTACCCCGGCGCAAAATTAGTCATTTATTGGAGAATCGAGGCAGAAAAAGTATTTTTTTCAAAAGATTGCAATCAGAAAAACGTAATTGGTTCTTTTTCAGCAAGGCGAAACTATTGAACTATTCAAATAAATAAACTTCAAATATTGTCCGCCCTCCTCAATTTCAGGTATGAATCCGTTTCTTTTCAGTACTGCAATTGATTTTTCATTGTCGTGCTTTGTAAAAGCTCTAACCTGGCTGAGCTGCATGTGGTTCATTCCAAAATTAACAGCCAGCGCAAGCGCTTCCGACATAAATCCTTTACCCCGAAACGCTTCTTTCAATACAAAACCTACTTCGCCAATACCGTTTTCAAATCCACGGTAATAACCTATAAAACCAATTAACTGATTTGTTTCCATTCCGATAGCTATCGGAACTTCAATGACCCAATTCACAGATTCTCCATCGAGGTAGTTTCGTTGAATCTTTCGGATGATTTGCATTCCTTCCTCTGGTGTTTGAGCTGCTTTACCATCATAAGTCAGTGCTTCCATTAAAGAAGGAATGTCTTCAGTGCGAGCTTCTCTAAGAAGCAATTTTTCAGATTTCAATTCCGGGAAAGTTGCGTATGGTGGGAGATTCATGATGCTGGAATTACAGATAAAAAGTCTTGCTAACGAGAGTCAAGGTATCAGTTACTTCCGTATAATCTCTCTTAATCGCAAAATCAGAATACGGCTCTCCATCTTTCTTTTGATCATCAAATAAAGGCAAGATCCATTTAAACTTTACCGGAGTATTCTTATCTGAACAAACTTTGAATTCCGTATACAAGGTATCACCATATTTTAACGTCCGTTGAAGAGACCAACCGATATTGCAATACATCCGTTGAGGAAGTATTTCTGCTTTCGAATCAATGATTGAAACACCAAAATGTTCCGTACAGCTATAATCCTGGAAATATATTTCTTTGACGCGATTGATCAAACCTAGCCGGCAATAAGTAATTAATTCTCCACTGCAATTCCAGAAATTGCTATCTTTTGAAGGTTTTACTATTCGTGAAGAATCCTTGATAAGGATAAAATCAAATTTCCGTAAAGGATTGTCTTCTACTTTGAAATTAATTTTCCCAATAGTAGTGATACGCTTTTCTTTAGATTCTGAACAGGATTGCAGTCCCAATAATATTAAAACAAACCAAAATACGACTTTAACCATAGAATTCTCAATTACTAATGAGGAGCGTCTCATCCAAAGTCTCCAATCCATGCTGTGCCACCAGTAATTTCAACTGCCCGATGTGCTGGGCGGTTTCATGCAGTGATTTGAACAGGAGTGGAGTCAGCCATTCAATGTTGTCCTGAAGTCCCTGGTTGAACTGCAGAAAGACATTCATCCATTGCTTGTAATTGTCGCGTTCCAATGATTCCCAATACATTTCAGGAAGCACATCGTTCAAATCGGATTCAATTTCCAGGTCTAAAATTCCGGCAACTGCAATGTGCTGCGAATTGATCAACTGAGAAACAGCTACTTTGATATCCCAGGGAATATCGGCATCTTCTTTAGTCAAATGAGCAATCCAGCTCAAATTCAATTGGTGGATGTAAGAAAAACGCTGCTGAAAAAAATCGAGCATTTAGAGTTGTTTCAAAGAAGAAATCGTTGCTTTCGGATCCGCACTTCCAAACACAAAACTTCCGGCAACCAAAGCCTGAGCTCCGGCGTCAACCAACAATTTTCCTGTTTCTGTGTTCACACCTCCATCAACTTCGATAATTGCGTTAGATTTTGTTTTCGCAATCAATTCTTTTGTTTGCTTTACTTTTTCAATAGCCTGGTAAATGAACTTTTGTCCGCCAAACCCAGGATTTACCGACATGATCAATACCAAATCCAAATCTGCGATCACATTTTCCAAAACGGAAACGGGTGTGTGCGGATTCAAAGCCACTCCGGCTTTCATTCCAGCCTCCTGAATGGCAGCAATTGTGCGGTGAAGGTGAGTACAAGCTTCATAATGAACCGTCAGGATATCCACTCCGGCTTTTGCGAAATCGTTGATGAATTGATCCGGATTCACGATCATGATATGACAGTCAATGGTCTTTTTCGCCACTTTTTTCAAAGCAGAAATAATGGGAAAACCGAAAGAAATATTCGGAACAAAAACTCCGTCCATTACATCCACATGGAACCAATCTGCCTCACTTTGATTGATTAATTCAAAATCGCGTTCCAGGTTTCCAAAATCGCAGGATAGAATAGAAGGGGCAATGATAACTGACATATAAAGTATTTTTTACAAAAATACTTTAATTCAAAATGTAAAATGCAAAATTGAAAAGTTGGACCAAATTCTTATTTGAAAACAGGTAACCTCTTCTCCATTTTTCCATTTTCAATTCTCAATTGACTTTTGGGTAAACCTTCATCAATTTCAGGTAATTCTTATCGCGGTCGTACACATCCGGGTAGAAAAGCAGGTTTCCTTTTTCGTTTGTAACAACAGTGATATAGTCGACCTGCATGGGAATCGGTTTTCTCAAAGCTATGGAGAAATGTTCTGCACGTGAAATCAGGGTATCCAATGAGTCCCGGGTCATTTTTTGCCTGTCGTCGCGAGTAAGAATGAAACGTGCCAGGGAATCCGGCATATCGCAGCGCATACAACCGTGTGAATAAGCGCGGATGTCTTTGTTGAAAAATCCTTTGGACGGCGTATCGTGGATATAAACCCCGAATTTATTGTTGAACTCGAATTTCACCAATCCAAGCGCATTGTCGTTTCCGGGTTCCTGCCTAACTCTGAACGGGAAGTTTTTTTCCTTGTACCGTTTCCAGTTAATGGTTGTTGGATCGACCTCTGTATCTCCACGGTAAACTTTGTAATGGTTTTTGGCTGCGTAACCAGAATTTCGCTGAATAGCGGGCAAAAACTCTTTTCCGGCAATCGATTGCGGCTGTGTCCAGTAAGGCAGTGAGATAATCGCCCGCAATTTGGAACTCAACTGCGGTGTTTGATTTTCGGGCTTACCAACCACCACGCGGTGCTCAGAAAGCAAACTATCGTTGTAGAACAAGCGCAGTTTGTATTCCGGAATGTTCACCCATAAATAGCGGTCCGGGAACGGAGCACGCCATCTCCATCTTTCCATGGACAAAATGGCACGGTGACATTTGTAGCGTTCTGATTCATCTAAGGCTTTACGGGTGTAAATACCAATTACTCCATCCGGTTTCAGGCCGTTATCTTCCTGCATGCGGGCCATTGCGTCCCAAAATGATTCGTCATCGGTCTTTTTCGGATCCAAATATCCTTTGTCTATCAAAGATTCTTCTGCCAATTCCAAACAACGCAGGGAATCTTCCACCAAAGCCGGAACTTCAAAATGAATGGTAGAAAGTTTCTTTTTGTTTGCGTAACGGAATAACCCTTTAGCCAAAGCCTGGTATTCCGGTCTGGAAGGTCCCATTTTTGCAAACCAGTTCCCCCAATTTTTTACCGTATCCATTTGTGCAATGGATTTATTCAGGGTTTTCAAATCGATAGAAACAATTGGTCGGTAAGCGCTGACAGCCGTATCTAAAAATCCAACTTTCAAATCCCGCTGTAATTGTGCGAGGCGGGCAGTCAGTAAAAATTCCTGGATAATGGACGTAGTTGAAAGAGAATCTCGTTTGAAATTAAATAGTCGGTTGTCCGGCAATCCAAGTGCACATGGAAAATCGAGTAATTCTTTCCATTTAACGCCTTTTCCGACCAGCATGGAATCATTCGCCCAAACGGGCCTGAAATCGCGTGCTTTGTAAAATGCGTAGATAGAATCTTTGATTCCTTCCGGAAATTTCAATTTTGTTAATAAATCGGATTCTACCGCCAACGCAATTCTTTTTTTCAAAGAAACTGTTTGGTCAAAAATGGGATCTGTTTTATCAATTTCAGAACTGCATCTGATAAGGGTTAAAGTAAGGGTGGCTGTAAGAAATAGTAATAGAACTCTGCTAAACTTCATAAATGATCAAAAAATAATGAGCAATTTTACTGCAAGATACTTATTCCTTACAAAATGGAACCTCAAATTTATTCAACATACATTCTCCTTGGGATAATGGCAATCATGTCTCTGAACGGTTTTAATAACCGTGATTTCATGGAAAAATACTTATTCAGTCCTTATGAAGTAAAGCATCATAAAGAATATTACCGATTTATCACTCATGCATTCCTGCACGGAGATTTCACGCATTTACTTTTTAACGGGATTACAGTATACATCTTCGGAATACCGTTTGAAAAATATTTATTCATGTTTTACGGGCCACTTCCCGGTGAAATAGTGTTTTGGGCTTTTATCCTGATTGCTATGTTTGCATCCAGTTCGATTGCTTATGCCAGGCATAAAGACAACCCGAATTACAGATCCTTAGGCCTTTCCGGAGTTGCATCTGCCATTTTATTTGCCATGATCATGCTGGCACCCAACATACAGCTTGGTTTTCTACTTCTTCCTATTCGGTTGAAAGGATGGATGTTCGGATTAATTTATCTCGCATTCGAAATCTATGCAGATCGGAACAAAAAAACAAATATTGCACACGATGCACACATATCCGGTGCTGTTTTCGGGATTGTTTTCATTTTAATTACTAATATTGAAGGTGTGATTAAGGCATTTCAAAACCTACTTTAAATGAGCGATCAGGAATTATTCGTAAACAATAACGGTAAAATCATCAGTAACACAGGGCATTCCATCGCTGCGGGAAACAGAGGTTACACTTACGGAGACGGACTTTTTGAAAGTATTCGGGTAATGAACGGGAAGGTGTTAAATCTTTCTCATCACTTTTCAAGGCTTGGAGAAGGAGCAAAAGTTCTGAAAATGCGTTTGCCCGCTTTTTACACCACTGAGTTCTTTCAGCAGCAGATCGATGAATTGATCCAGCTATGCAAGATCACGGAAGGGGCTCGCATTCGACTCTCAATTGATCGTTTAGGAGGCGGTACTTATCTTCCTGATACAAATGAAGTTAGTTACTTCATTGAGATCTATCCGATTGAGCAAAATTTGTTCGGACTGAACGCAAAAGGATTGGAAGTAGACCTTTACCAGGACATCAAAAAAACGAAGAACATTCTTTCCAATTATAAAACCAAGAATGGAATTCTCTATGTTTTGGCGGCCATTTCTGCAAAAGAAAAGGGATTGGACGATATGTTGATCACCAACGACAATGGTCAGATCCTGGAGAGTTCTCACAGCAATATTTTCGTTGTAAGCAACGGAGTGCTTTATACACCGAGTCTTTCAGACGGTTGTTTGGCAGGAACAATGCGTATGCAGGTCATTAACCTGGCATTGAAAAACGGATTAAAAGTTTACGAATGCCCGATTCTGCCTTCCAATTTATTGGTGGCTGATGAAGTTTTCCTGACAAATGCAGTTCGTGGAATTACCTGGATTGGCGGATACCGTACGAAGCGTTATTTCAACACAACAGCCCGCAAAATCGTTGCTTTCCTGAATGAGGAATGGGACGTTTGATTCCGGCTTATTTTAACTGGAGCGGGGGCAAAGACAGTACTTTAGCACTTTATAAAGTATTACAGAGCAAGCAATTTGATATCCGGTATTTACTTACCACGTTGAATGCAGAAGCTGATCGGATTTCCATGCATGGTGTTCGCAGTGAATTACTGGCAAAACAAGCCCAATCACTTGGTATTCCTGCTAAAAAGATCCACTTACCGGCAAGTTCAGACATGCAGGCCTATGAAACGGTTATGAACGAAGCGATTGCCGAATTGAAATCGGAAGGACTGTTCGACTGCATTTTCGGAGACATTTTCCTGGAAGATTTAAGAGTTTATCGCGAGCAAAAGCTTCATGAAGTTGCTATTTCGGCGCATTTTCCTCTTTGGAAACAAGATACAGCAGAACTTGTAAGGGAATTCATTGATCTGGGCTTTAAAACAATGGTCGTTTGCATCGATTCTTCCAAACTGGATGAAAGCTTTGCAGGCAGAGTTATTGACCATCAATTCCTGGCTGACCTACCGGAGAACGTTGATCCATGCGGAGAAAACGGAGAATTTCACACCTTCGTTTTTGACGGTCCGATCTTTCATAAACCCATTGATTTTCAAATCGGGGAGAGGGTGCTGAAAACATACACTTCACAAAACAAGGAAGGTGAAACTACTGAATACGGTTTCTGGTTCCAGGACCTGATTCCGGGTTAATATCAGTACTTAAAACAAGCGTTTTCCCTGCTTGTCTATGAACAACCAATTCCCATTTTTCCGAACCAATGCTGCTCCGTCACTAAAACCGTATAAATTCTCATAGACTTCCGGAAACAATACTTTACCTTTTAAATCCAGAAATTGCGCTTTCCCGGCAGCAATAACACCAAGAATTCCTTCACCAACCAGTATTTCGTCGTAAATTGCCGGGATTACCAGTTCGCCTTTTGCATTTACACAGCCCAGTTTTGTCCCTGTCTTCACACGTGCCAACCCGTCGTAAAAGCTGTAAACTGTCCGGTATTTTGCGGGAATAACCAGTCTTCCTGTTTTATCAATAAAACCGTAATACCCATTAACACTTACAGCTGCCAATCCGTCTTTGAAGTGAGGAAAACAATCGTACGTTAATGGAATGACTTCTTGTCCCTTTTTATTTATAAATCCTTGCTTTCCGTCTAATTCAACCAGCGCCAGCCCATCACTGAAATAAAATATGAGGTCGTATTTTGGCTGCATGACCAGTTTTCCCTGCTTATCCATCAAGCCCTGTTTTCCTCCGATCTCGATGGATACAAGTCCTTCATTGAAGGAAGACATTTCTTTGGCAGTATGAGGAACTGGTTTCCGGTCGTTCATTTTATCGATAATGTACCACTGCTCGTTTTCTTTCACAGTAGTTACTTCTTCCATGAACTCATGAACAACATCGTAAATGACAGGGATTATTTCCAATCCTTTTTCATCCACAAAACCCCACTTACCAGCGAGTTTCACCACTGCGCGACCGTTTTCAAAATCATGCGCAAAATCGTATTTCACCGGGGTGATTTCTTTACCTGCAGTATCGATAAATCCGTACTTTTCACCTTGTTTCACCAATGCCAACCCGTTGCTGAAATCGTGTACATAATCGTATTTACAGCTTACGACATTTTCTCCTTTTTTATTTATGAAACCGTATTTCTTATCTATTGAAACGGCTGCAAACCCTTCTTTAAAGGAATTCAAATACCTGTAAGCTGCCAAAGGTCGCAGGCTGTCATATTCCTGTTCCGAATACTGAACACCTTTTGCATTTTCATCGTTCGGACCACTATAACTGCAACTTTGGAATAGCACCAAAGACACAAGCAGAATACCGATTTTATAGTTTGAAGTATTACACATTCCTCAATCAATGTTTCCTGCAAAAAAACGAAAAAATAACAAAGCTTTTACTCACAGGATCTTATTCGTCCTTAGTCTTTGGTTTTACTGTCGGTTTCGGCTTAGCCGCAGCGGTAGTTTTTGGTTTCGTAACAGGGTTATCTGTTCCGCTTTTTTTGGGATGCGGATCATTGATCTGTTCCTTTACTATTTTATTAGTAACCTCTTTCTTTTTCGTCCAGAATAATTTTTTCGGCATTTCATCACCCAACAGATAACCGTAAGGCTCCAGGCTTGGAATGGCATCAAAAATAACTTTCATAATTGCTGTAATCGGGATTGCCAGGAACATTCCCGGAACACCGGCAAGTGATCCTCCCACAATTACACAGATAATGGAAGCCAGGGCATTGATCCGGACTTTTGAACCTACGATTCTTGGCAGGAGGATGTTGTTATCAATAAGCTGCACCGCACCAATAACCGCGATTACTCCTAAAACAGATTGCTGGATATCCGGATTATTCGAAAGTGAGATCAGGCAACTCAATGCGTTCGCAACCAGGATACCAACATAAGGGATCAGGTTCAGTAAAGCAACCAACAAGCCCAGGAACAACGCGTATTTCACGCCAATTATCCATAAACCTAAAGTTGTTAATGCGGCAACGATAGCAATTTCGAGCAGTAAGCCCAAAATGTACATGCGGATAATGACTTTGATATCATTCACCACGATCTGCATTCTTTCGGCACTTTTAGCCGGGACCAATTTCATTAAGAATCCCAACAACAATTCGCGGTAGAATAAGAACAGGAACAGATAAAGTGGTACTAAGATGAAATTCACCAAAGCTCCGGTAATTGTCCCGAAACTTTCCATGGAAACCATGTTTCCGCCTTTGAAGTTTTCTTTTACGAGCTTTTCCTGTTTTACGTTTGAAACTCCGAATGTTTGATTGATCCAATCTCCTATGTCATGAATTACTTTCGTCATGTTTTTTTTGAGTGTAGGAAGATCACTGAAGAAATCTCTCAACTGAAGTCCAAGCAAGAATAAGATACCTGCAAATACGGCAATTGCTATTATAACCGTAATGATAACAGAAAGCCATTTTGGAAAGCGCCACTTTTTCTGAAGGAATGAATCGATTGGACGTATTAGAACTCCAAAAATGAACGCCAGAACAACCGGGAACAAAATATCACTTCCTAAATAGATAACGGCCACAACCACCATTAAGAGTAATACGTTAAAAATGCGTTTTTGATAATTCACCTGAGTGCTTTCCATAATTGCTTTTTTAAATGAATGTAAGAAGATTAAATGGAGTAATGGAAGTTAAATGAAGTTAAAAGTGAAAACAAGAGCTTAGAAGTGAAAAAAAACACAAGTCAAAAGCGAACGTTTGATGTGAGGAACAGATCTTAGTTAAGTGAATCTAAATGGAACAATTGTATCCGACTCGTCGGAAGTCATTTCGATTACTTTACGGATAAATGCATCGCAATTTCATCGTGGTATCGGCCATTCTGCTTGAAAAAATTGGGAATCCGTCCGTGCTCTTTGAATCCCACTTTACGGTACAGGGCAAGTCCGGCTTCATTATCGGCATAAACCTGCAGGAAGAGAATTTCTAATTCGGGATTTGTTTTTGCCCAGGAGATTGCAGCCTCCAGGATGGCTGTTCCCAAACCGCAGGACTGCCATTCTTTGTGCATTCCCATTCCGAAAACCGCAGTGTGCCTAAGAATTTTCCGCTGATTTCCGTCCACATTGATGTTCCCAACGATTTTACCATCAAACTCAGCAACAAGGAACAATGCATTGGAACGCTCCACGTAATTGGAAAGCACTTGTTCTTCCTCTTCCGGGGTCGGATTGAATTCTCCTTCCACCAGGGGAACATATTCTTCATCGTATACAAATCCGTGCACAAATTCAATTACTCGCAGAGCATCAGATACCTCTACGTGGCGCAGGAGGATTTCACGTCCGTCTTTTAATACAACCTTTCGTGGTGAGAACTTCATGGTTCGAAATTACGAATTACCAATTATCAATTCCCAAATTGTGATAAATTTGTTGAACACTAAACTCAACTGTTATGAAGGCCAACCTGCTCTTGTTTACGCTTTTTCTCATTCCTGTTTCATTTGCGCAGACTACTGCTGATAAAATCGCGGCTGCTTACTGTGAATGTGAACAAGAGCTTCCTGTTTTTACATTTGTAAAACTATTTAGGGAAGGTGACCAAAAAGTGATCCGCGAAAACTATGAGAAAATCACCCTGTTTAGGAATGATTTGAAAACGTGTGCACAAGCGAAACTAACCTCATTAACTCCCGAAGAAAGGGATGCTTCTAAAAAAGAAATCATGGAGGCGCTAAAGAAAACCTGTCCGGAAACACATTACTTTCTTGAGCAGTATAAAAAAATGATGTCTGAAAGAATGGCGGAAATGAAAGAGTAATTCCAATTACCAGAACAAAAAAATACAGATGTATAAAGTGTGCACCTACAGCTATTTTTCACTTTTTACCTGATACGCATTTTTTATCAGGTATTCTCCAAGGAAGTAAGCGCCAAAAGCCGT
>CBFGOJ010000019.1:0-74575 GCA_965650365.1 uncultured Fluviicola sp.
CGTTCTTTCAAAGTAATGGGTGATGGAGCTTTGGGATCGAGAGGAGCGCTTTTGAAACAGCCTTATTCGGATGATTTACACAATCATGGTTTACTGACCACTTCTGTTGCAGACCTGAAACGCTATTCCTCTTTGGCTGAGTTGACCGGGTATCAATTGAATATTCACGCAATCGGGGATTCTACCAATCGGTTGGTATTGGAGTTGATCCGGGCATATTCACAAAAGAATCCGGATCACCGCTGGAGATTGGAGCACGCGCAGGTCATTGATCCGAAAGATTTTGAGCTTTTGGCAAGTTCGGGAGCTTTTCCTTCCGTTCAGCCCACTCATGCTGTGAGTGATCAGCGCTGGGCAGAATCCCGTTTAGGAAAGGGGCGTTTGAGAGGAGCGTATGCTTACAATACCGTCTTGCAAAAAGCGGGAATGTTGGCAATCGGAACTGATTTTCCGGTAGAAAGTACGAATCCGTTTCTGACAATTCATGCAGCAGTGAACCGGAAGAATGCGGATGGAGATCCGATAGCCGGATTTTTAATGGAAGAAGCACTTTCGGAAGAGGCTTGCTTACGCGGAATGACTATTTGGGCTGCATTTGCCAGTTTCCAGGAAGAAACGAAAGGAAGTTTGGAGAAAGGGAAAGATGCTACGTTGGTTATTTTAGAAAGTCCTTTTTCTTCGAAAGGCACATATAGTCCAAACTACTCAAACAGAACATTTATCAAGGGTAAACAGGTGTTTTCTATGGAATAAAAAAGGGCTCGCCGGCAAACGAACCCTACAAACCAAAAAACCAAAAACGATCAAACACAAGTCAGTAATTCTTTGTAACTTTCCAACTAGTTGCTTGAATTGCACTTGATCGAAGTTAGAAACTATATTCCCACAGTGTAAAAATAAGAACTAGTTTCTTAACAGCGAGCTGTGAAAAAACAAACACTGGTTTTGAATGAACATTTTTGCGCTATTGCTTAATTTTTAATACATATATTGCCATGGCTATTACAACTGATATGAATGAAGTAAGACGACTGTTTGACGTGCCTGCTTATCAATTGAATAACTTTCCAAACGCAGCCATGTTTGTTACCAAAACTGAGGGTGCGTGGATACCTATGACGACCGAGGAATTTGTAACACTTACAAATCAAATTTCCAAAGGACTTGTGGCGCTTGGAGTTTCAGTTGGTGAACGTGTGGCATTGGTTTCACCAAACCGGGTGGAATGGAATATCCTCGATATTGCAATCCAGCAGGTGGGAGCCATTGTAGTTCCTGTTTATCCGAATATTTCGGAGCATGACTATGTATATATCTTTAATGACGCCGGAATTCGGCACGCTTTTGTTGGCGGTGAAGAATTGGCGCATAAAATCCAGGGAGTATCTTCCCAGATTTCTTCATTGGAAAAGATCTTTACGTTTGATCAACTTGCAGAATTTACCAACTACAAGGAACTGATCGCAATGGGTAAGGATATTTCTCAGAACAAGATCACAGAATTGAAGGCAAATGTGCGAAATGAAGATCTGGCAACCATCATTTATACATCGGGTACGACAGGAAATCCAAAAGGAGTGATGTTGTCACACAACAACCTGCTCTCCAATGTACTTGCATGTAAGGTCAGTATTCCTGCAGATGAGCATTCACGGGTACTTACATTTCTTCCTGTGTGTCACGTTTACGAACGGATGCTTCATTATTTGTATATGTATTGCGGCTCGGCTATTTATTTTGCGGAATCGATGGATACAATCGGTGAAAACCTGAAAGAGGTAAAACCGCAGGTGTTTACGGCTGTTCCTCGTTTATTGGAAAAGGTTTTCGATAAGATCATGCTGACAGGCGAATCTTTGACCGGATTTAAACGAAAAATATTCTTTTGGTCCCTTTCTGTGGCCGAACAATACCATACCGGGAAATTAGGCTTCTGGTATAAAATAAAACTAGGAATTGCCCGGAAACTGGTTTTCTCCAAATGGAAAGACGCTTTGGGTGGAGAAGTAAGAGCAGTTGCTTCCGGTTCTGCAGCATTACAGCCTCGTTTGGCACAGATTTTCCTGGCAGCAGGAATTCCGGTGTTGGAAGGTTACGGATTGACGGAAACCTCACCGGTAATTTCGGTAAACTGCCTGAAAAAAGGCATTAAGATCGGAACGGTAGGACCGCTGATTGAAGGAGTGAAAGTGAAAATTGCCGAAGACGGAGAAATTTTGGTGAAAGGCCCGAATGTGATGATGGGATACTTTAATTTACCGGAAAAAACAGCAGAGGAAATTGATGGGCAGGGCTGGTTCCATACCGGAGATATCGGTACGTTTGAAGATGGGATATTCCTGAAGATCACCGATCGTAAGAAAGAGATTTTCAAAACATCCGGCGGGAAGTACATTATTCCACAGGCCATGGAGAATACCTTCAAAGAATCGCGTTTTATTGAACAGATCATAGTTCTTGGTGAAGGGCAGAAATTCCCTTCAGCATTAATTGTTCCTGCATTTCCATTTGTGAAAGAATGGGCAAGTCGTAAGAATCTTCAAATCGGTTCTACGAATGAAGAAATTGCCAAAAATCCGGATGTGATTGCACGTGTTCAACAAGAAGTGGACCGCATCAACGGAGCTTACGGAAGCTGGGAAAAGATCAAGAAGTTTGCATTGCTTCCTGTTGAATTAGGAATTGCAACAGGCGAGTTGACTCCAACCCTGAAGTTAAAACGAAAAGTAATTCTTGAAAAATATAAAGAAATCGTAGATGGATTCTATAAGGATGAACATCACGAGTGATAAAAACAGTAGGGGCGCGATTAATCGCGCCCCTACTGTTTTATAGAATAATTTAGATCGCGTCTTTTGTCTGCTCCATCATTTGGGCCAGGAAATCGCGGGCGCGGAACAATTGTGCTTTTACGGTTCCCAATGGAAGGTTTAATTCCTCTGCAATTTCCTCGTAGCTCAATTCTTCAAAATATCTTTTCTCGATCAATTCCCGGTAGCGCGGTTTTAATTTGCTCACCAATTGACGCATGTGCTTCACCTTTTGGTTGTGGATGATGTGCTCTTCCGGATCGCGGGTATCTGATCTGGCATCAATTCCAACTGCTTCACCGTCTTCATTGGTATAGCCGGTATCCATGGAAGTCAGTTTGATCCGTTTCTTGCGTATAAAGTCAATACAGTTGTTGGAAGCGATTTTAAAAAGCCAGGTAGAAAATGCAAAGCTTGGAGAATATTGGTCCAGTCTGCTGAATGCTTTTCCAAATGCTTCGATGGTAAGATCATCCGCATCGTCTGAATTGCGGACCATTTTCATCATCATGAAATAAATAGATTCACGGTATCGGTCCATTAATTGCGCATAAGCCGCCTGGTGGCCGTTTCTGGCCTGGTCAACTAATCCCAGGTCTATACGTGCTTTGTCCGATAGATGATCTACTTCCATTTTGAAGAGTTTTTTTGCAATGCTGAATAATAAAAAAACGGAAGTATCAAAACATATACCAAGTCAGTAATCGGCAGTAAGGCAATGAATCCGGGTGATTTTAACTTCTTAAAGCAAAGTCCCAAAAGCCACCATTTTATCACTGTTACAAAACCAAATCCCGCAAGGGCATGTATCCACCATCCACTTTGTAGCATCAAAAGAACAAAAGATATCAGCATCAAAATCAGGCTGCTCGGATATATTCCTAACAGTGCTTTTTTGAAAACCTTGTAACGCGGAGATGTAGTGTAGTGTCTGGACTTTTGAAGCACGAAAGATTCCCAGTCTTCTTTGGCCTCGCTGTATTGAAAGCTGTCAGGATCTAATTGAATGGTATAATTGCCTTTTTTAGCAGCTTCCTGGATAAACAAATCGTCATCACCCGACATCAGGGAATAATGTGATTTAAATCCGCTGGTAGAATTAAAAACCTGCTTGGTATATGCCAGATTTCGTCCAACTCCCATGTATGGGATTTTATTTAGGGCCAGGGAAAAGTAATTCACAGCAATCATGGTCGTATCGAAGCGGATGATCTTATTCAAAAAACCGTTCTTCTTCGTATAAGGCCCATAACCCAAAACAATTTGCTTTTTTTCGTTGAATTGTTCTGCCATCTTACGCAGCCAAAGACTACCTGCCGGAGTACAATCCGCATCAGTCAGGATCAAGTGTTCATAACGGGCTTTCTTGATTCCTAGTGTTAAAGGAAACTTCTTGCTGGGTTTCAAATGTTTGCTCCGCTCCACTTCCATAACCACCAGGTTCGGATATTGACGGCTTAAAGCATCCAATAAGTACTTTGAATCATCCATGGATTGATTGTTGATCACAACCACTTCAAAAGGCGCGGGATAATCCTGTTCCAGTATTTTGGGTAAGTTCTCGTATAAATTGTCTGATTCATTGCGCGCAGCAATCACAACAGATACCGACGGAAGGTTGCTTTGAGGAGTTTTGTTTTTCCAAAATGCCAATCTGCCAAAGAAAACAATGGAATAAATGAATTGTACAGCCAATAATCCGGCAAAAATCCAAAAGATATAAAATACGCCTGTTTCCTGTAATTCCGGGATAATTTTCATTAATGTGTCTTCTTCGGGTACAAAGATGGGGCTCTTTCCGAAATCCCCTTATCTTTGCAGCGTTTATTTTTCAACACAATTATGCACTTTGAACTGAAGCATACCGACCCACAGTCGAAAGCAAGAGCCGGACTTGTCCATACGGATCACGGAACCATTGAAACTCCGATCTTTATGCCCGTTGGAACACAAGGAACAGTAAAAGGTGTTCATCAGCAGGAATTGCGCGATGATGTGGAAGCTCAGATTATTTTGGGAAATACCTTTCATTTGTACCTGCGTCCGGGTTTGGATGTTATTGAAGGGGCCGGAGGACTGCATCAGTTTATTGGTTGGGAAAGACCAATTTTAACGGACAGCGGTGGTTACCAGGTTTATTCACTGGCCACAAGCCGCAAGATTACGGAAGAAGGTGTTCGCTTTCAATCACATCACGACGGAAGTTATCACTTTTTCTCTCCGGAAAGAGCAATCGATATTCAACGTGTAATTGGTGCGGATATTATCATGGCTTTTGACGAGTGTACACCTTATCCGTGTGATTACAATTACGCGAAGCGTTCTATGCACATGACTCACCGCTGGTTGAAGCGCTGTATCACGCAAATGGATGCTACCGAACCAAAATATGGATATTCCCAGGCTTTATTCCCGATCGTTCAGGGAAGTGTTTACCCGGATTTGAGAAAAGAATCTGCAGAATTTATTGCAGAACAAGGCGCTGTTGGAAATGCAATCGGTGGATTATCTGTTGGTGAACCGGATGAAGACTTGTACAGCATGACGGACCTGGTTTGTTCCATTCTTCCGGCCGACAAACCGCGTTATTTGATGGGAGTAGGAACACCGGTTAATTTATTGGAATCCATTGCTATGGGAGTCGATATGTTTGATTGCGTGATGCCTTCCCGAAACGCACGGCATGGAATGTTGTTTACTTCCGAAGGAACGATCAATATTAAAAACCAGAAGTGGAAGATGGATTTTTCTCCTGTGGATATTAATGGCACAGCTTATGTAGACCAGGTTTACACGAAAGCTTATTTACACCATTTGATTAAAGCAAAGGAAAATTTGGCAATTCAAATTGCGACAATTCACAATTTAGCCTTTTATTTGGCGTTGGTAAAAGAAGCCCGCAGAAGAATTCTCGACGGGACTTTCAGGACCTGGAAAGATGAACAAGTAAAAAAACTGGGAAGAAGGATTTAAATGCTCAAAATTCTCGATCGATATATCATTCGAAAGTTTCTTTCAACATTCTTTTTTATGTTGGGAGTTATTATGCTTTTGGCCATGGTATTCGATATTGCTTCCCGCTTGTCAGAATTTATAGATAACCAGGCGCCGTTTAAGTCAATCATTTTGGATTATTACGTCAACTTCCTATTGTACTACGGAAACACCTTCTCTTCCATGATCGTTTTCATTTCGGTAATTTGGTTCACCGCGAAAATGGCACAGGACACCGAAATTATTCCCATACTGAACAGCGGAAGGCCTTTTACCCGAATGGTCCGGCCGTACATGATTGCAGCAACTATTCTGATGTTGTTGTCTTTGGTACTGAATCACTTTGTGCTGCCGAGAGCCAATCGTGTTCGTTTGGATTTTGAAGAATCGTTTTACCGGGATCGCCTGCTGGTTGAAAATTATCATGCTGAATTTCCGGGAAATGAACTGATTCATTATGCGAGCTATAATTCCGATGAGAACATTGTCAATGATTTTGTTATTGAGAAATACGACAATCACAACCGATTAATCCATTTTCTAAAAGCAAGAACAGCCACAGTTGCTCCGGATTCTTCGAATTGGCATTTGGTGGATGTTTTCGAAAGAGTGATTACTTATAATGATACGCTTCCTTTTAAAGACCAAACGGTCAATCAAAAAATAAAACTCCTGGAAAAGCATAAAAAAGACACCGTTATGCCTTATCGCATTGAAGATATGGCTGTTCGCGACAATATTGCCGAAGCGATGACTTTTACCGAATTGCGAACCTTTATCAAAAAGGAGAAGGAAAAAGGAAATTCCAGTACGCCTGCTTTTGAGATTGAATTGTACCAGCGCACGAGTTATCCTTTTGCAACCTATATCCTGACTTTAATTGGTGTGAGTGTTTCGAGCAGGAAAAAACGCGGTGGTATCGGTGTGAACATTGCTATTGGTTTGTTGTTTGTATTCATTTATATTTTTGCGATGAAAGTGACAACGGTAGCAGCCACAACAGTTGGTTTTCCTCCAATAGCAGCCGTTTGGCTCCCGAATTTTATTTTTGGCATTTTGGCCATTTTCATGTATCGTGTTGCGCCTAAATAATGAAGTTTGTTGTCTTATCTTGCTTTTTGATTTGGAGCTCTCTTGGTTTAGTTGCTCAAATCGTCAATATTGAAAACAGGCGTATTTACGAAGATACTTCCGGTTGGAGCGGTGCGCTTGATGCCGGATTTGCAGTCACTCAAAACTCGCCGGATATTTTGTATTCCGGAAATCTAAGACCAAGAGTTCAGTACAAAACACACAAGAATCACTACTTATTGATCACGGACCTCAATTATACTGCTTCCAATAAAACCACGTATGCGAATTCAGGAATGGCCCATTTCCGTTACGCGCGAAGAATCAATAATAGCCGCTGGAAATGGGAAGCATATACGCAGATCCAATACAATCAACTGTTGAATCAACGGGTCAGGTATTTAGTAGGAACTGGTCCGCGATGGAAGTTCATCGATACCAACAATGTGCGTTTTTTTGTAGGAACATCCACCTTTTGGGAATATGAAGAATTAACAGAAGATGGAGTTATCAATGATAATTTCCGCTCAAGTACTTATTTGAGTTGGTTTATCCGCACAAAAACCGGTTTTAGCTTCTCGGCAACTACTTATTATCAGCCAAGATGGGATAAATTCAACGATTTTCGCTTCTCCGGACAGTATTCAATCAACCAGGCAATCACTAAAAGATTGGACATGCGGATTGAATTTAACATCTATTATGACAGTAAACCACCTTTGAATATTAGGAAAACTGTTTTTAGTTCATCGGCCGGAATTCACTTACGCTTAGGGGAATAGCGAAGCTTTTACTTTCTCACGTTTCTGGTTTTCTAAATTTTTCGATTCGTTTTTTAACAAAAGTTGATTTTTTGGTTTTTTAATTCGAGCTATCTTCATTTGGAATTAGAAACTAAAAACAATTAAGATGAAGAAGTTGGTTTTTGGAGTTTCAGCAATGGCATTGCTGAGCTTAGCATCGTGTAAGAAGGATTATGATTGTGAGTGTACTTACCAGGATACAGGAAGTACAACAGTAACTGAGCACAAAACGGTTAAAAACTCATCATTAGATGACGCGAAAAAAACCTGTGATGGTTATGAGTCCAACGGGACAATCACAAAAACGTGTACACTATTGTAATAGCTGGTTATTATATAGTAGAAGAGTGTTAAATAAAATCTAAAAACAAATAGTTATGAAAAAGTTAGTATTGGGATTTTCAGCAATAGCATTGTTGAGTCTGGCGTCTTGCAAAAAAGACTACAATTGTGAGTGTACTTACCAAAATACAGGTAGCACCACTGTCACAGAAAATAATTCAATCAATAATTCAACATTGAAAGATGCAAAAGATGCATGTGACGATTATGAAACTGGTGGAGCGTTTGCTAAAACATGTACGCTTCTATAAGCAGCATCAGCATTGATTAAAGATTAAATAGATCTTTTAGTTATAAAAGTCCTATCTTGGAATGAATTGGCACGATTTGTTTTGAGATAGGACTTTGTTGTTCTGTTAGAACTTATCCAAATGACCACTGTTTGAAGTATCCTTTGAGCGCGTAAGCAAGAATAGAATAAGTAGTATTAATGCACTCAAAAGAAAGCCGATTCCGGCAATGATTATCGATTTCCCATAATTTCCATCTCCAATTCCTTCGTATATTTTGTTTCCTATGAACATGGATAAGAAACCAAATGCTGCAAGGGCAGCTCCTGAATAAGTGCCCATTAGTTTTTTAGGCGCATATTGGAGAATGAGACTCATGAAAATTGGAACTATCAAAATCTCACCGATAAAACTCAAACTAATAAAACTGATCATAAATTTAGGGTCATCGATCTGGCTGTTGTTCATGGTTAGAACCGCTGCGAGTATTGAAAGGGTGGCAGCTATAAATCCAATTGCAATTTTAAGAAGAGGTGAGCATTTAAAACGATTCCACAAAATACCGAATACCAGGTAACCAAGCAATGGGATTAGGGCCGGGATCATATTAATGAACAGGCTGTTGTCAGAGCTTCGGAATCCGCTGTAGTTAAAATTTTGCATAGAACGATTCAACAGTTGTTGAAATAACCAATAAGCGAACAAGCCAAGAATTGATAAGGAAATGACTTCGTTTATGCGATTCCCAAACTCCGGATTTCCAGGATTTTCTTCGGAGGCCTTTTGGTTCTTTTTAATCAGGAAGCAGCCCCCGATAATGATCACGAAACAGACAATGCAAGTGGTGAATCCACTATCGAATGTTTCTGCCAGGTCTAAATAGTGAAATGCCCGTGGAGCAATAAAAGAACCCAGATTAATTGCAAAGAGACTCAGTGTTATGGCACCGTCCATTTTATGCTTTCGGTCGGAATAAGCAGATCCGATAGATTTCATGATGGCGGGCGAGAACATGCACTGTCCAAGAATGAAGACAAACATTCCGAGGTAAAAAAGGCTTAGCTGGCCTTTCATGAATAGTAAAATGCCCAGAATTTGAAGTGCCGAACTGACAATGATTGCAATCTTTGGTCCCAGTAGAAAATCTACGATCAATCCTCCAAAAATGCGCGCAAACAAAAGTGCAGAGGCAAAGGTCATTAGTAATTCACTGGCATCGTCTCCATAAAGGTTCATTGCATCGCTTACGAGGTAGCTGTAGGCGAAGGTTTGCAATCCATAAAACGCGAATCGTTCCAGGAAAAGCAAAGTGTTTAGAATGCTTGATTGTTGGAGGTAGTAGTATTTGTTAGCTGGCATTGTATTATAATTTATTTTAATGTTCAAATGTTCAAATGTTCAAATGTTCAAATGTTCAAATGTTCAAATTAAACCGTTTAAACTCTTTGAACCTTCGAAGCTCGTAGAGCGAAGAAGATTTGAACTCTTTTGAACTTTATTGGATCCACATGAGTTTTTCCCGTTCTACTTTTACACGCATAAATCCGAATGCGACGGTAAGAATATGTCCTTTTATTTCTTCTACAGTTCCACTTTGACGGGTTTCAATCATTTTTACGGTTGAACCGACTACAATTTTATCACGTTGATAGTTGTCTTCTTCCGCTTTTTCCGTTTTCCGTTTTTTGGCGGTTGATTTTTGCGGTTTTGCTTCTGCTTTAATCAATTCCACCTTGCGTTTCGCTTCCTCAATTTTGGATTTCTCTACCATCAGGTACTTGCGAACATCTTCCAGCAATGGATTATTGGCGTCTTTTTTCTTTGTCCTTGTTTGATAGCGGTCTATGAAAGACTTCATCTTTTTGCCGGAATTGATGAATAGGTTGTTTTTTTCTGCCAGATCCTGCTGGTTTCTTAAGCGTTCATCAATTCGCTGTTTCTTCTCAATGAATTCTTCCCGGGCATTGTTTGCCAATTCCTGCGCTTCGATGTGCTCTTTGTTCAAACGCTGAAGATACATTTTCTCCTTGTTCAATTCGTTTAACAAATGGTCCATTTTCACGCGATTTTTGTCTAGTTTTCCCTTGGCCTGTTCGATCAAATCCATCGGAATTCCATTCATTTGCGCTACTTCGAAAGTAAAAGAGCTTCCGGGCTGGCCCATGGAAAAACGGTACAAAGGTTCCAGTGTTTCGGTGTTGAATAGCATACAGCCGTTTACCGCATTCGGAAGCTGATCTGCTTTGAGTTTGATATTAGCGTAATGGGTCGTGATGACTCCGTAAGATTTTCGTTTATACAATTCTTCAAAAAACACTTCTGCCAAAGCTCCGCCCAGTTCCGGGTCAGAACCTGTTCCGAATTCGTCGAGCAAAAGCAGTGTTCTTCTATTGGAAACCTTCAAAAAGAATTTCATCCGTTTCAGGCGATAGGAATAAGTGCTCAATTCGTTCTCTATCGATTGATTATCTCCGATATCTGTCAGAACCTGCTGAAAGAAGCAGAATTTGCTATTCTCATGAACCGGGATCAATAATCCGGCCTGTAGCATGAGTTGTAATAATCCGATGGTTTTTAGCGTGATGGATTTTCCCCCGGCATTCGGACCGGAAATCACCAGCATCCGGCTATTGGCATCGAGGATCAGGCTTTGAGGAAGTGTTGTTTTGCCAAGGGCTTTATTGGTTTTCCAAAGAATCGGATGGAAAGCGTCGATCAATTCGATGCGTGTATTTCGAACAATGCCGGGCAAATTGGCATTGAGATCAAGAGCTAATTTTGTTTTTGCATTGATGAAATCGAATTCTGTCAATAACACCTGGTATGCTTCGATCAGGGGCAGGTGATGTGCAATCTCGCGGGTTAACTCCTGCAGAATGCGGAAGATTTCCTTGCGCTCATCGTCCAAAGACATTTCCAATTCATTATTCAAAGGAATATTGATCCCCGGCTCAATGAAGGTCAGGCTTCCCGTCTTGGAAGAGCCCACAGCAATTCCGCCGACTTTTCGTTTGTGGCTCGACTGAACAGTCAGGACCCGGCGGTCGTTGATAAAAGCTTCTTTTGTGTCTCCAAGTAATCCTTCTTTCAAGTACCGGCGCATTTCCTTATCGAAATTGCGGTTAATCTGGTTGCGGAGCTTGGCAATTTGCTGCCGGATTGCATATAATTCCGGAGAAGCATCGTCTTTGATCAGGCCCTTTCGGTCAAAAACCTTTTCAATGGCTTCAACCAGTTCGCGGGTAAAGTAAACGGTGTTCAGCAATGCAAACAGGTTCGGATAATCTTGCGAGCGCTTATCGAAAAAGTGCAGCATGAGATTAACCAGTTCAGAAGCGCGAATGATCCGTACAAATCCTTCCTGTTGTAAAACTGCATTCTGAATAGGAAGTAATTTGATCTCTGCCAATAGTTCTTCAAAATCGAGTGCAGGAAAAGATTCTCCCTCCACACGGATTTGTTTGAATTCATTTAAGCGCAGTAATTCAAATTCGATCGCATCAAAATCATTATTCGGAGAAAGGTTCTCCAATCTTTTCTGAGCAGTTGCTCCAATACTGAATGCAGCCAGCCATTCCCGGATTTGGTTAAATTCTAAATCGTGAAGTGTTTGCGGATCAAATCCTTTCATGCTGTAAAAATAAGGGCAATTTGGAAGTTGACAATGATTTCCACAGGACAAAACCAAGATCGCGTAATTTCTCCGGCAGATGCGCAGATTTTTTGCGCTCCTACCGGAAGCGCTAATATATTCTGAGGCGAGACTGGTAAGCTCGCCTTTTATCTGTGCATCAGTGGGAAATAAATGAGTGTTTTTTTGAGGTGTTAAGCAAAATCCGCGGACAAAATTCTATTTTTACTTTCTCAATGAGTTTTTCTTAGTTGGAATTTTGAACTCTTTGAACATTTAACCTTTTGAACTTTTTTCATCATGAAACTTCTCTCTTTTAATGTAAACGGAATCCGCGCTATTGCAGGAAAATCATTTATTACCGATATGCAGCAGGCTGACCTGGATGTCATTTGTCTGCAGGAAACAAAAGCAACGGTGGAACAGGTGTTGGAAACAGTAAAACCCTTGGGTTATCCGTTTGTGTATGCCAATGAAGCTGGAAGAAAAGGATATTCCGGGACAGCAATTATTTCGAAGACAGAGCCGATTTCGGTGGTCTATGATATGGGAGTTGCGGAACACGATGAAGAAGGAAGAGTAATTTGCGCAGAATACGATAAATTCTACCTGATCACGGTTTACGTTCCGAATTCAGGAAGCGAATTGCTGCGTTTACCTTACCGTCAGGCGTGGGATGCAGATTTCTTGAAGTATTTGAAAAAATTAGAAACGAAGAAACCGGTAATCGTTTGTGGAGATTTCAATGTGGCCCACAAAGCAATAGATTTGGCGCGGCCAAAAGCAAATTACAATAAGTCGGCAGGTTACATGCAGGAAGAAATTGACGGAATGGACGCGTTTGTTGGCAGTGGATTGGTTGATTCCTGGCGAGTGTTGAACGGCGATGAGATCAAATATTCCTGGTGGAGTTACCGCGGCGGTGCAAGAGAGAAAAACGTTGGCTGGCGGATTGACTATTTCTTAGTTTCCGAAGCATTTGTTCCAAGTTTGAAAACTGCAACTATTCATAACGAGATTATGGGGTCAGATCATTGTCCGGTAGGACTCGAATTGAGTTTGTGATTACGATTTAAATAAAAGTAGTGGCGCGATTAATCGCGCCACTACTTTATTATTTCAAAATGAAACCTTCTTTTTCCAAAATGAAATAGATTCGCCTTTTTGGCACAAATTGGTTTTTACCGGTCTCCTTCTAGATCCCTTTTCACAACTGGTCTTTAAGTTTTTTTATGAGCTCGCCTGGCCTTGGCCGGCATGGATTTGGCCTATTCGATTCCAAACGTTCAAACTAGCGAAAAATGAAAAAGGTTACGATAATGCTGATAGCATGTGTTTCAATATTCGGGATGAATTTGAATGCACAGACGGAGTTAAAAGATTTCAGAGGAAATTTAAAATTGGGACTCAAAGCCGGGGCAAATTACTCCAATGTATGGGATGAAAGAGACAATGACTTTGAAGCGAATGGTAAAGTAGGCTTCGCAGGAGGGGCATTCTTACACATTCCGATCGGTCGGTTCATCGGTATTCAGCCGGAAGTTTTGTTTTCGCAAAAAGGATTCCAGGGTTCCGGGGTCATGCTGGGAGAAGATTACTCCTTCAAGCGCACCACGAATTACCTGGAAGTTCCGCTATTATTTACTGTCAAACCGACTTCGTTTTTCACCATCGTTGCCGGTCCGCAATACTCTTTCCTGTTGAGCCAGGAAGATCGATTCACCGCAGGATCAAGCTCTGTAACAGAGTCCAGGGAATTTGACAACGATATTCGCAGAAATACATTGGGAGCAGTGGTGGGCTTCGATGTAAACGTAAACCACTTTGTGGTGTCTCCGAGAGCAGGATGGGATTTTCAAACGAACCATGGAGATGGTTCCTCATCCGCTCCACGCTATAAAAATCAATGGCTTCAGCTTACACTGGGTTACAGATTCTAGTCTCGAAGCCGATTATTGGTTTGGAAAAAGCTCTTCTTAAATAGAAGGGCTTTTTTTTTGCCGTGCTGAATAAAAGCGCAATTTTGATTCGTAAGATTCACAAAATCGGCGAGATCCGGGTGCGAAACCGGGGTCCCGAATTTTATAGTTGATTCATTGGAATAGCAGATTTTTGTTTATAACCTGTTGATTAACTATTAGTAACTAAATCTTAAGATTTCAGTCTGTCACCAGCTTTTGATTCCGTATCTTTGCTAAATGGAAGAACAACAACCGAACAATACCCGCAGGGTAGGTGCTCGTACCAAGAATACAATTTTACCTCTTGCGAATGAAATGGGGAAAATACCACCTCAGGCTATCGATGTAGAACAGGCCGTTCTCGGTGCTATGATGCTGGACAAAAATGCCGTAACAGATACCATTGACATGTTGTCTGCCGAAAGCTTTTACGATCCGAAACACACTTACATTTATGGAGCAATTCGGGAATTATTCGGAACTTCCAATCCGATCGATTTATTGACTGTTGCGGAGAAATTAAAGCAGCGGGGCGAACTGGAAGCTTGCGGCGGAGTGGTTTATTTGTCTTCCCTTACTCAGCGTGTGGGTTCTGTTGCACACATCGAATACCATGCACGGATCATTTCCCAAAAACACATTCAGCGTGAGATTATCCGTATGTGTTCCGAAACATTGAGAGATGCATACGACGAAACTTCCGACGTGTTCGAATTATTGACGAAAGCAGAAGGAGCTTTATTCGGGATTGCCGAAAATAACATGAAGAAATCCGTTTCTACCATGAATGTGGTGGTTAGTGAAGCTATCAAGGAAATCGAGCAGGCAGCTAAAAACAGCGACGGACTTTCAGGAGTTCCAACCGGCTTCCGTAAATTGGATGAAGTGACTTCCGGGTGGCAGCGGTCGGATATGATCGTAATTGCAGCTCGACCTGCAATGGGAAAAACTGCATTCGTATTGTCCATGGCAAGAAATACCGCTGTTGATTTCAATCAGGGAGTTGCAGTATTCTCCCTGGAGATGTCTTCTGTTCAGCTGGTAAAACGTTTGATCTCGGCAGAAAGTATGATTTCCGCAGAGAAACTAAGAAAAGGAAAACTGGAAGAATACGAATTCCAGCAATTATATTCCCGCGTAACGAAATTGGCGGAAGCTCCGATCTACATTGATGACACGCCTGGTTTGAGTGTTTTCGATCTGCGCGCAAAATGCCGCCGATTGAAAATGCAATACGACATCCAAATGGTGATCATCGATTACTTGCAGCTGATGTCGGCCGGTGGTGGCAAAGGATCCGGAAACCGCGAACAGGAGATTTCAACGATTTCCCGTTCCATCAAAGAAATTGCCAAAGAATTAAATATTCCGATTATCGCCCTGTCGCAGCTTTCCCGTTCGGTGGAAACACGTGGTGGGGATAAACGACCGGTACTTTCCGATTTGCGTGAATCAGGAGCGATTGAGCAGGATGCGGATATCGTTGCATTCTTGTACCGACCGGAATATTACGGAATTACAACTGCAGAAGATGGTTCGTCTAATGAAGGAGTGGGTGAGGTGATCATTGCAAAACACCGAAATGGTGGATTGGAAAATGTGCGCATGCGTTTCGTAGGAAAATATGCCCGTTTCGAAAACATGGAAGATCAGTATAACAATGCGCCGGGAAATGATTTCAACCCGAATGCAATGAGTGCCGGAATGTCTATGAACAGAGGTTTTGACGAATCTCCGAGAACAATTACGCTTGGAAGCAATATGAACAATGTTCCGGATGAAGATTTCAACGGACCGGATGAAACACCGTTTTAATTTTTGACTCACAATTTATGTTGCAAATCAGGCGTTAATAGTTTTTTGAATTACATTTAGTGTCTATCACAAATCAAATATGAAATTTTTCCTGACAATCGCATTTCTAATCGTTGTTAAAGCTGTTTCGGCTTCTTCTATCCTCGTTCCTATGGATGATAGACAGGCAAATCATTTGAAAGCTTACGGCGTTTCTTTTTGGGTGCTTGAAAACGGTGTTGTGATGGAATGGCTTCTGAATTACCGTGGGGGCTCTTTTTTATTCCCTCATTTGCGCACTATTGAAGAAGAATTGATCATTCGCGGAGTGACTTATGAGATTGTAGCTGATGGACAAGTCAATGCAATCCGCACCGAAATCGCCAATCCCGAAGTGAACATGGAAGTTGTTCAGTTGGAAAAAGCTCCCAAAATTGCAGTTTACACACCAAATAGTGCTTTGCCATGGGATGACGCTGTGACGATGGTTTTGGATTATGCTGAAATTCCGTACGATAAGATTTATGATTCAGCCATTGTGATGGGAGTTCTTCCGAAATACGACTGGCTGCATTTGCACCACGAAGATTTTACGGGGCAATATGGAAAATTTTATGCTTCTTTTCACCGGGAAGCCTGGTATCAGAATCAGGTTGCAGATGCAGAAAAAGATGCTAAAATGTTAGGGTTTGCAAAAGTTTCGCAATTGAAACTGGCAGTAGCAAATAATCTTCGAAATTTCGTCATCGGCGGCGGATTCCTGTTTACCATGTGCAGTGGAACCGACAGTTTTGATATCGGACTTTCAGCACATGATACAGATATTTGTGAGCGCATGTTTGACGGCGATCCGAGAGATCCCAACTGCCAGAATAAACTGGATTACGACATGACCTTTGCTTTCAAGGATTTTATTCTTGTACAGGATCCGATGGTTTATGAATATTCAAATATCGACGGAACGGAATTACATCGCTTACCGGAAAATCAGGATAAATTCATGCTCTCCGATTTTTCGGCGAAATGGGACATCGTTCCTACCATGCTGACTCAATGTCACACAGATGTGATTGATGGTTTCATGGGGCAGACAACCGATTTCAGACGCGATTTGATCAAGTCGAATGTATTGGTGATGGGTGAAAACAAAGCATTGAATACTGCCCGTTACATTCACGGAGAATTGGGCCAGGGAACCTGGACATTTTACGGTGGTCATGATCCGGAAGACTTTCAGCACAAAGTAGGAGATCCGCCAACGGATTTGAACCTGCATCCGAATTCCCCGGGTTATCGGTTGATCCTGAATAATATTTTGTTCCCGGCGGCGAAAAAACAGAAACGGAAAACATAGTTTGAAAAAAAGTAGGGGCGCGATTAATCGCGCCCCTACTTTTTTATTGCCCCGAAATCCAAAAATCCATTTCGTTCGTACTTAGAATATCATACAGTGTGGTAACTGTAATAGATGTGTTTGTTAGGTACGGCTTTCTAAGGCCAGATAAATTTAGGGTGTTAGGTTTATAATTTTAGAATCCTGGTTTGCTTTTGCAGATCAGGATTTCTTCTTTTGCATGAAATCAATTAGTTACTATTGCCATTTCACTATTTACTCCTTACTTTTGCATCACTTTTTACAAAAACAAACATAGCATGCAACTGTGGAACACATTTAGTAAAGAGGAATTAGAGCAAAAATTGCGCGAGGCGGGTCATGAATTTGTGACCATCTCATTCTACAAGTACGCAAAAATTGCCAATCCTCAAATTTTCAGAGATTACATTTACCAGTTATTGGATAACTGCGGAGTCCTTGGGCGAATTTACGTAGCCAATGAAGGAATCAATGCACAGATCTCAGTACCAACAGATCGATTGAATGATTTTCGTTCCAGCCTTTATTCCATCGACTTTTTGGATGAAGTGCGATTGAATATCGCAGTGGAAGAAGAAGGTGCGGAATTCCCGTTCCTGAAACTGAAAGTAAAAGTTCGGAGTAAGATCTTAGCTGACGGATTGACGGATGAGTCTTTCGACGTGACGGATATCGGGAAGCATTTGAAAGCGGAAGAATTTAACGAACTCACACAAGATCCGAATACGATCCTGATTGATTTCCGGAATCATTACGAACACGAAGTAGGTCATTTCAAAGGAGCAATCCTACCGGATGTGGATACTTTCCGCGAATCTTTGCCCATTATTGAGGATGCGTACCTGAAAGGAAATGAAGATAAGAATATTGTGATGTACTGCACCGGAGGAATTCGCTGCGAAAAAGCTTCTGCCTGGTTCAAGCACCGCGGGTTCAAAAATGTGCATCAGTTGGAAGGCGGAATCATCAAGTACGCGAACGAATGCAAAGAAAAAGGCCTTGAAAATCGTTTTGTCGGGAAGAATTTTGTGTTTGACGAACGACGTGGAGAACGCATTACGGACGATGTGGTTTCCAATTGTCATCAATGCGGCGAACCGGCAGATGTGCACGTGAATTGTGCCAACGAAGCATGTCATTTGTTGTTCATCCAGTGTGAAAAATGTACTGCGAAATATGAAAGCTGCTGTACACCTGAATGCCAGGAAATTATTCACCTTTCTTTTGAGGAACAAAAAGCCTTGAGAAAAGGACAGGAGAATAGTAATAAAATATTCAAAAAAGGACGGGCGGAGCATTTATTGCAGAAATTGAATCAATAAAACTGCTATCTTCGACCAACAAAATCAAGCACGTGGAATTAGTAATTGACTGGAAAGTAGATTCACAAATAATAGACGGATGGTCTACACCAAACTTATACGGATTGTTGTTCGTTGGAGGAATGATCCTTGGATATTACATCATCAAAAGAATGTTCAAATCGGAAGGGATTTCCGAAAAATACCTGGATAAATTACTGTTGTACGTGGTTCCTGCAACCATTATTGGTGCACGTTTGGGACATGTGTTTTTCTATGGGCCATATTGGGATCGATTTTCTCCGAACGGTACATTGATCGAAGAAGGTTATTTGTCTCATCCCTTATCTATTCTGAGAGTGTGGGAAGGCGGTTTGGCAAGTCACGGCGCGGCAATTATGATTCTGATCATGTTGTATGTTTATTCCAGGAACGTCGTTAAAAGGCCCATGTTGTGGATTTTGGATCGAATCGTAGCTCCAATTGCTATTGCAGGATGTTTCATCCGATTGGGGAACCTGGTTAATCATGAGATTATCGGAACACCTACAGATCTTCCGTGGGGATTTTTGTTTAACAATGCAGGAGATGAGTATTTGGATGCAAATGGAAATGTGATCCCGCGTCATCCGGCTCAATTGTATGAAGCCATCACTTATTTGTTCTCGTTCATCGTTTTAATGAGAATGTATTGGAAAACGAATGCAAAATTAATTCCGGGAAGATTGTTCGGGATGTTCATGATTTTGATCTGGACGGCAAGATTTGTTATTGAGTTCATTAAAGTTGGTCAAACCCAGCGAGATGATGTATGGGCTTTGAATACCGGGCAGTTGTTGAGTATTCCTTTTGTCCTGATCGGCTTGTATTTGACCTTCCGGAAAGTTCCGCAAAAAGAACAGGCAAAATTTGACGAGGCAGTGGCAACACCGCTTCCACAATAATCGAAAAGCTTTTTATATAAAAATAGTAGAGGTGCGATTAATTGCACCTCTACTGTTTTTTTGCCTTTTGAATTTGCATTTTATATATTGAATTACTAGTCGTATCTTTGTGCCTTCGCTGAAGCTCTTAGCCTTCGCAAAGCCGCTTCGGCGGAGCAAGGTCAGCATAAGCGTTGCACCCCTTTGGTTGATTTCATGAAAACAAAAACACTTCGTAAGAATAAAGTAAATGTCATAACACTTGGTTGTGCAAAGAACACCTTTGATTCCGAGGTGATGATGGCGCAATTGGCTGCCAACAAGTTTGAAGTGGAGCATGAAGCCAAACAGGATGATTCTGAGATTGTGATTATTAATACCTGTGGTTTTATTGATAATGCAAAACAGGAATCCATTGAAATGATCCTGCGCTATGCCGATGCGAAGAAAGAAGGATTGGTAGACAAAGTTTACGTGACCGGTTGCCTGGCTCAGCGGTACAAAGACGATTTGGAGCAGGAAATTCCGGAAGTGGACGCCTTTTTCGGGACCAGGGAATTGCCGCGCTTACTCAAAACATTAAAAGCAGATTACAAGCACGAATTAGTTGGAGAGCGTTTACTGACGACTCCTTCTCATTATGCTTATTTCAAAATAGCAGAAGGCTGCGACAGACCATGTTCGTTTTGTGCCATTCCTTTAATGAGAGGAAAACACGTTTCGACTCCAATGGACCAGCTGGTGAATTCTGCGAAAAGTTTGGCTGCAAAAGGTGTTAAAGAGATTTTGCTGATCGCGCAGGATTTGACTTACTACGGACTGGATATTTACAAAAAGCGAAACCTGGCTGAATTGCTGGATCAGCTTGCTGCAGTAGAAGGAATCGAGTGGATTCGTCTGCACTATGCTTTCCCGGCGGGTTTCCCAATGGACGTGCTGGATGCAATGGTGAAACATCCGAATGTATGTTTATACCTGGACATGCCTTTGCAGCACGGATCAACAAAAATCCTTCAGTCGATGCGCCGCGGAATTACACGTGAGAAAACAGAAGCACTGGTAAAAACGATCCGTGAGAAAGTTCCGGGAGTTGCTATTCGTACCACGTTGATTGCAGGTTACCCGGGAGAAACGCAAGCCGATTTCGAAGAAATGTATGAGTTTGTAGAACGGATGCGTTTTGATCGTTTGGGAATCTTCACTTATTCACACGAGGAAAATACACATGCCCATACTTTGGAAGACGATGTTCCGGATGAGGTAAAGCGCCAGCGTGCTGATGAGATCATGGAACTGCAATCCGGTATTAGTTATGAATTGAACCAGGAAAAGATCGGTAAAACATTCAAAGTTCTTTTTGACCGTATTGAAGGGGATTATTTCATCGGCAGAACAGAATTCGATTCTCCGGAAGTGGACAATGAAGTACTTGTAAAAAAATCCGAAGGATATGTCAGTATCGGTGATTTTGCCATGGTCGAGATCACATCAGCAGATCATTACGATTTGTACGGAAAGTTTGCGGAGTAAAATCAAGACTTTATTAAATTTTCATTAAATATTTGTTCAGCCGTTGAATTCGTTAATTCATGGGTGGAATATAGTCATTTGTCGATACCTTATTTAGTAAGTGATTGATAGTCTTTGTATTTTTGCTCCGATAATACTATTACTTATTAAAAAATAATGGAAACTATTCACGCGTAAGATCTGAAATTCAGAGGACTATATGTTTTTGATTTCACCCAATTTATAAATCAAGACGGCTTATTTTTTTAAATCCAGGGGTTAACCCCTGATTTTAGTCTTTTGACAGCTCCAGCTATTCTGCCCGAAATGGTTTTCCCTATTTTTGAACAAACTAAACAGTTACTTATGAAAAAAAAGGTACTATTCATTGGGATTTGCGTATGTTCATTAGCTAATTTCAGCTATGGGCAGTCCCAGACAAACTCCTTAAAAGAATCAACACCCATTGTTGTTTCATCACACCCTGAATTGAGTGCGCAACGTGCAAAATTGGATGCAAAACAAGCTGAGATTAACCAGGCTGTTACTTCCTCACGCGCACAGGCGGCTAAATTGAATGACGAATTCCGTGTGTTGAAAGAAGAATACGTTCGATTACTGAAAGTGGAGTTAGAGAAAACTACTGATGCGCAATTGAGAACCCAGTTGCAGGAAGAAATCACACGTTATTCTGAAATAACGAATTCACAAACACGCTAATCACTGAAGCTATGAAAACAAGCATTTTAAAAACAGCTGCTCTATGCGGCTTAATGGCTATTGGACTTATTTCCAGATCCAATGCACAATCCTTCTCAGAATCGTTTAACGATATTACCCTTCTTGCCGGGAATGGCTGGGTAATGACGAATGCAAGTGTTGCAGTTGGATCTACGAACTGGTTTCAGGGGAATCCTGTTGGTGCCGGCGGGCCGTTTGATGCTTTCAATGGAGCAACAAACGCTTATATTGGTGCGAACTACAACAATACCGGATCAGTAGGAACGATCAGCAACTGGTTGATGACTCCAAACCGCACATTCAGAAATGGTGACGTAATTACTTTCTATACACGTAAACCTTCACCCGATACTTACGCTGACAGATTGGAGGTGCGTTTAAGTACCAATGGAGCAAGTACTAATGTTGGAACGGGAAATGCAGTTGGAGATTACACTACCTTATTAATGAGTGTAAATCCCGGTTTGACTTTAGGAGTATATCCTACAGCTTGGACTCTTTATACAATCACAATTTCAGGATTGCCTGCTCCTACGTCAGGGCGTATTGCATTCAGATACTTTGTAACAGGTGCAGGTCTTAGCGGAACAAATTCTGATTATATCGGGATTGACCAGGTAGACTACACACCATATGTTTGTCCTTCGTTTACGATGACAACTGGTGGAGCTTTGACAGGTGGAGCTGCAGGCAACGCGTATTCAACTACATTAACTCAAACCGGAGCACTTGGAACGCCAAACTTTGCAGTTACAGCAGGAGCTCTCCCTCCGGGATTGTCTTTGTCTGCAAGCGGAACCATTTCCGGAACACCAACAGCTACCGGAACATTTAACTTCACTTCTACTGTAAGTGATAACAGCGGCTGTTCAGGATCACAAGCCTATTCTATTACGGTTGTTTGTCCGGCAAATCCAATTGCTCTTAGCACTGCGCCTGCATTGTGTGATAATGCTTCGCCATATACATTGGTGCAAGGTTCACCGGCAGGAGGAACTTATTCAGGTACCGGTGTTACAGGTGGTCAGTTTAATCCTGCAGCCGGAACACAAACACTTACTTATGATTACACAGATCCTTACGGATGTGCATACAATTCAAATTTCACGATTACTGTAAATGTTGCTCCATTTGTATCTCAAAGTGCTATTTCAGCAGTTTGTGACAATGCAGGAACAGTAGCATTGACAGGCGGAAGTCCTGCAGGAGGAACATATAGCGGAACTGGTGTTACAGGAGGTAATTTCGATCCTTCAGCAGGAACACAAACAGTAACTTATACCTACACAGATGTAAACGGATGTGCAGATAATACAACTACATCAATCACTGTAAATCCTGCTCCAAGTGTTTCTCAAAGTGCTATTTCAGCAGTTTGTGATAATTCCGGAGCAGTGACTTTAACGGGTGGAAGTCCGGCAGGTGGGACTTACAGTGGAACAGGAGTAAATGCAAGCGGTGATTTTGAGCCTACAGCAGGAACACAAACAATTACTTACACTTTTACCGATGTAAATGGATGTACAGATAATGCATCAACAGTGATCACTGTAAATCCTGCGCCTTCAGTTTCTCAAAGTGCCTTTTCTGCTGTTTGCAGCAACTCGGGAATAGTGGCATTGACAGGTGGAAGTCCGGCGGGTGGAACTTACAGCGGAATGGGTGTTTCAGGAACTGATTTTGATCCTGCGGTTGGGACACAAACGGTTACTTACTCGTTTACGGATGCAAATGGATGTACAGGCGATGCCTCTCAGTCGATTACTGTAGATCCTGCTCCAATAGTTGCATTTAATTCTCCTGTTTCAGCTATGTGTTTGAATCATCCTGCATTGACACTTTCAGGTGGAGCACCTGCAGGTGGAACATATAGCGGGACTGGCGTAAGCGGAGGGAACTTCAATCCTTCTACAGCAGGTGCAGGTAACCATGTGATCACTTATTCTTTCACAGATGCAAACGGATGTGATGGCCAGGCAACAATTACAATGAATGTAAGTGCTTGTTTGGGGCTTGTTGAAAATGGGAAAGAATTCGGATTGGAAGTTTATCCAAACCCAACGACAGGTAAATTTACTGCAAGCGTCACTTCAGGTTCTGATTTCTCTATTGTAAACGTAGTAGATATTCAGGGAAAAGAAGTTCCGTTTGGATCTTCTAAATCTGCTGCAACTGCTATTGAAGTTGATTTTTCAAACCAGGTTTCGGGAGTTTATTTCGTAAATGGATCTGTTGACGGACAACGTTTTGTTTTCCGTGTTCAAAAGCAATAATTTATAAATCAATGAATTAAAAAGGGCTGTCTTATTTTTAAGACAGCCCTTTTTAATAACTTAAATTTTCGGTGAAACCGGATGTTTATTTGTTGAATGCGTCCAAATGCTAATTTCCACGTTAATCTTTCCTGATCAGAAATTATCTTTGTACGGAAACCTTAAACAAGTATGAACTATTCACTACAACTGCGGGCAATTTTTATTGTCTCACTATTACTCCTCTCAACTGCTTTTTCGCAAGCGCAGACAAATTACCGGATTTCAGTTCCTCAAAGCTATCTCACCAAAGATTTTTTAGCTCTGGCAACGGACAATATTGTTAATAACGGAAGATTTATCTCCGAAAATAAATTCGAATTGATCCTGGAGCAGGAACATGCTGAAAATTATGTCAGATCAGTATTTGAATCTGTTGGAATTCCGGTGTTGGCGGTGAGCAGTAACAAACAGAAAGAGACATTCAGAGAAAAAGCAGGAGGAAATGACTGTGAAACTGCCGAATTGTTATGTTCTAATACGTCACAGACGGCCAACAGCGGTGGTGCAGGGGCAACACAGGAATTAAACGGGACCAGCCAGGGATGCCTTGGTATTGAGCATCAATCTTCCTGGTATTATCTGAATGTTCAATCAGGTGGAACGCTGACCATGACTATTGGTCCGACGAGTGGAACGGATGATTACGATTTCGCCATTTGGGGACCGTTTACAGCTGCTACTGCCAATGCAAATTGTCCACCGACTGCAGCTCCGATCCGCTGCAGCTATTCCGCCTCAACCGGAAATACGGGATTAATGATTCCAGTCAATGGACAGACGAGTTCATTTGGCTGTGGTTTTTTGGGTTTAGGACCATGCAGTGGATTAATAACAACTGTGAACAATCCTGCGGATAATAGCGAAGGTACAGGAGGCGATAAATGGGTGAGTAATTTAACTACTTCTGCAAACGAGGTTTATATTTTACTGGTAGATAATTTTTCAAATTCCGGGCAAGCGTATAACATGTCTTTTGGAGGTTCCTCTGTTTTGGGCTGTACACCGATAGTTTTACCGGTTGAATTAAGTGCTTTTACCGTATCAAAAACATCGAAAGGAAATAGTCTGAACTGGACAACTCAATCCGAAGACCGTTCGAATTATTTTATGGTGGAATGGACAACAAATCCTGCTTCCGGAAACTGGACTGAAATTGCAAATGTGCCCGCATTAGGTCATTCACAGGAAATACATGACTACAGTACGTTTCATTCGAATCCGTCACTAACTGAAGTGAATTATTACCGGTTGAATTTGACGGACTTAGATGGTTCCAGAACGACTTATGATGCCTATTTATTAAGTGCAGACAATGGTAAAGATTCCAAAAAGGTTACACACGTTTATAATTTGATGGGACAGGAAGTAGATGATCATTGCAAAGGCATTGTGATTTATTATTATTCCGACGGGACCACTGAAAAAGTGTATAGATAATCGTCATCTGTTTGGAATAAATTCATTTTAAAGTCGTTCGGAAACGGACGACTTTTATTTTTTTGTTACTTTGGCATCATGGACATTCAGAACCGACTACTTGAACAGCTAAAGGCGAAACTTCCTCCGGATACTTCATTGGGTAAATTACTGATGGATGACCTGGAGTTATCGCGTGACTCGGCATATCGGAGAGCACGTGGTGAAACTGCTTTGAAACCGGAAGAGATTAACCTGCTTTGTCAAAAATACGACCTCTCAATAGATAAAATCATCGGTGTTTCAGGTAAAAGTGTCACCTTTCAATACAATCCCATTCAGCGTTCGGAATTTTCTTTTGAAACCTACCTGAACGGAATTATGGACGGCTTTAAACGAATGGTTGCCCAGCGCTCCCAGGAACTTTATATGTCAAACCTGGATCTGATTATTTTCCAACTATTGAATTCACCTGCTCTTTTGCGTTTCAAATTACTCTATTTCGGAAAGTGTTATTTGAAACTGGGGCAATTGGATGATGTGAAGTTTCACAAAGGATGGAAAGGCGATATTTCCGATGAGCACCTGCAGCAGATGGCCAATTTCTATATCCGGGTTAAATCTACAGAAGTAATAGGATACGACGCCGGAAAAGGACTGATCCGTGAAATTGTTTCATTCTATGAATTAGGATATTTTGAAACTCCGGAAGATGCCATTTTCCTGATAGATGAAGTTGCTGCTTTGGTAGAACACATCAAAAAGCAAGCGGAAATCGGCCGGAAATTCATTAAAGGACAACCTGTTATAACGGAAGCGGATAATTTCCATTTATACCTGCACCAAACCTATATTCAGGATAATACGATTATTTCAGAAACAAATGCCTACCGCATGTTGTATATTACCCACAACATGATGAACTACCTATATACAATCGATCAGGATTATGTCAACAAATCATTTGCGGTTTTTCAATCCATGCTGAAAAGCTGCGTGAAAATTTCGGAAGAGAATCAACGCCAGCGAAATGCCTACTTTGAAAGCCTGGGACAGTTTATTTCAAAAGCAAAAATCCGCATTGAAGGAACAGAATTGTATTAATTTCTTGTTTCCGGGCAACCTTTTGTTTTGACCTGAGTAATTGGTAAGAACGTAAAAGAAAAATGCAGATGAAATGAATTGATTTCTATCCTTTTTGAAGGATGGATCCGAACTTATTATAAGTGTTAACGAAAGAAACAGAAGAACAATTTTCAAAAGGCAATCGAAAAGCTTTCGATGCTGTATATGCTGCTTATTCTGCGGCCATGTTCGGATTGTGTCTTCGCTATACCAGGTGTTCGGATGATGCACAGGATATTTTGCAGGAAGCATTCATCAGGGTTTACAAGAGCTGTGAACAATATTCTGCAGATAAGCCTCTTGCTGCTTGGATAAAGACAATTACAATCAATACAGCTTTAACATATATCAAGAAAAATTACCGGTTTGAACTGCATGAAGATGATTCCTTCTTTGATGAACAGCAGGAAATTGAGTTCGATACCGAAAATCAGGAACAGCTAAAAAAGAAATTAATCCAAATCCTGAATGAATTACCCGATGGCTACAGGACCGTTTTTAACCTGTTTGTGATCGATAACTTGACACATAAGGAAATTGCAGCATATTTGTCAATTTCAGAAAACACCAGTAAAACCCAATATTTCAAAGCAAAGAAGATGATTCTTAGTTTGCTTGAGGTATCAATCAATAAAGCATGAAACAGGAAAATAACATAGAGAAGTTATTCCAGGAAGCTTTCGAAAATTTCGAAGTCAATCCGCCTGTTTCTGTGAAAATAGAAATAGACAAGCAGCTTGGAACGAAAAGAAATAAACCAGGATGGATTTTGTGGTGGTCTACAATCGTCATTCTTCTTTTAACAGGAGTTGTATTTGCGGTTGTTAAAGGCGGGTTTTATAATTCTTCTTCTGATCCCGGATTGACAGGATCAGAGCAGCATGCAACTGCTTCAAAAGGGCATTCAAAAACAAATGAAACCAATTCCGATGATCAGCTGACTTCAGAAGGGGATTCTGAAAATAATCAGTCTGAATTAACTAGTGGAAGTGAACCCGGAAAGACCGAAAAGCAAAAAGCGGCAGCAGCGTCAGATGACAAGAAGACAGCGTCAGAGCAGTCAAGCTCATCGAAAACCAAACTGAAAAACAGAAGGGCCTTTTCAGCTAAGAAAAAAGCTGCAACAGCAGACAAAATCAAGAACGAAAAGACGAATGGATTAACTTCCGGTAAAAAGGAACCTTCCGGTTCGGCACAAAAAACACCTGTGAAAACAACGGTTTTGTCGGATAAGTCAAAATCGGCATCTAAAAGTTCTTTGAAAACAACTTCGAAAAGAGGAAAGAATTTTTCAGTAAAAAAGAAAGGTCCTGATTCAGGCAATGAAGGACAAAGTGCTGCAAAAGGAAGTAAAAACGAAATTCGGGAAGAACTTCCCCTAAGCGATGAAAAACAGCCGAAAGTAGTACCCGTACTAAAATCCGAAAAGGAGAATCCCGCCGAAAAGAGAGCAGAGCCGGCTGATTCCATAGCCAATGTGGTTGCTTCAGCAGATTCAACGGATAAATCGGAAACTGAGACTTCGGCGGTCAAACCTCCAAAAGATGATTCAAAAGCGCGCAACTGGATGGTGGAAATCTATGGTGGTCCTCGTTTTGGGGCGAAGACTTCTAAAACGGATTTTGCCTTGAAAAGTGCAAACTCTTACCAGATCGGTTTAGGTTTTTCAAGAAAATTGAATCTTGGACCGCTGAAATATCTAACTCTTGACGGTGAATACGGTGGTGGTAAAGAATCTTATCGCCAGTCAACAACTACAAGTTCAGTCTTTCTTGCAGGTATTGATTCGATTCCTGTTTTGGATACATCGATGACAGATACGTTGGGTTATACTTATGTCAATAATTACGATACACTGAACCAAACTACCGAATTGACTAATAATGCTCAGATAACCCGATTTGCATTTGGTTTGAGAACTCAGTTTAATTTCGATTTGGGAAGCGGATTTGGTGTAGCGGTAAGTCCGGGCTATTACTATTCAAGAAGCAAGTACCAGTTTTCCGATAGCTCAAGTACCAGTTCCAGTTCACAGATCTTATTGAATTTGAGTCTCTATTATGACTGGAACCGTTTCCGTTTCCGTGTTGGATTGGATTCACGCTATGAGCTCATGGGGAAAAATCAACATGCATACTTCGACCGCAGAAAATCCGTTTTATTCACCCCGCAATTTGGAATTGGATTTAAGTTTTAGAACAACTTTCCTAATTAATAGTATTCCGGGGATGAAATGTCAAAATCGCATCGCGTAAAAAGCGCTGGTCCAAATGCGTGTAAATTTCGGTGGTAGTAATGTTTTCGTGACCAAGCATATCCTGAACGGCTCGTAAATTTGCTCCGCCTTCTATCAAATGAGTGGCAAAAGAATGTCTAAAAGTATGCGGACTGATTTTTTTCTTGATCCCGGCCGCTTCTGCTAATCGCGTAACGATGGTATAGATCATGATCCGGGTAAGTTGCGCGCCTCGCCGATTCAGGAATATGATGGCTTCACTGCCTTTTTTTACGGGCACGTTTTCACGGTCGCTTTCAACGTAAATTCCCACCTCTTCAATCACGCTCGGACTCACGGGAACCAATCGTTCCTTGTTTCCTTTTCCGATCACACGAATAAAACCTTCGTCAAAAAAACAATCTTCAAACCTTAAGGAAACCAATTCGCTAACCCGTAATCCACAGCTGTAAAGTGTTTCAAGAATCGCCTTGTTTCGCTGACCTTCATTCGAACTCAGATCAATAGCTGCGATCATCGCGTCAATTTCTTCAATCGTTAAGACTTCGGGTAATTTCCTTCCGATTTTAGGCAGTTCCAAACTTTCGGAAGGATCGTCTTTCCGGATATCTTCCATGAGTAGAAAATCGAAAAACTGCTTCCAGCCACTAATAATTCTTGCCTGTGAGCGAGCGCTTAAGCCCATGTCGTACAATTCGGCAATGAATTGTTTTAAATGTCCGGCTTGAATGTGCTCGGGAGAAAGTGTGTAAGATTCGCAAAAGTCACGTAACTTAGCAATGTCCTGTTGATAGGCAAAAATGGAATTTTCTGCCAGGCTTCGTTCTATTTTCAGGTAATGAACAAATTGTTTAATAATACGTTCCCAATCTTTCACTTATGCGCATTCTGATTCTCAATGGCCCGAATTTAAATCTTTTAGGAACACGAGAGCCTGAAATTTATGGAAATCGTACCTTTTTGCATGTTTTGGAAGAGTTGAAGAAAAACTTTCCCGGCGAAATTGACTACATCCAAAGCAATGTGGAGGGAGAATTGATCAATGCACTGCATGAGTCCAAACACAGCGGAATTATTCTCAATGCCGGCGGTTATACGCATACCAGTGTTTCAATCCGCGATGCTATTGCGGGAATCGAGATTCCGGTAGTAGAGGTCCACATCAGTAACCTTGCACAGCGCGAAGAATTCCGTCACAATTCATTGATTACGGCTGTCTGCGAAGGCTCAATCATGGGTTTCGGAATGGACGGCTACCGGTTGGCTTTGGAATGGTTTAACGGGAATCAACGCGGGAAAATCGGGTATTGATTTATTAACCACAAAGCACACGAGGCGCACGAAGTTTTTTATTTTTTGATGTAGTAGGATAAAGAGATGTTTTTTCTTAACTTATATAAGAAAAGCACTATTCAACGGAATCAAAAAATTATGAAAAACAAGAGGAATGGATGAAAATCATTTACCAATCAGCATTAAAAGTTCATTCGACTTTAGGACCAGGTTTACTGGAATCAGTTTATGAAACTTGTTTGTGGCATGAACTGACAAAAAGAGGGTTGTTGGTGGAAAGACAAAAAATTTTGCCAATCAATTATGATGGAATTATTATTGAGTCAGGATTGCGATTGGATTTGTTCGTGGAACAAGAAATAATCTTTGAATTGAAATCGGTAGATTTTTTGGCGCCTGTTCATCAAGCTCAAATTTTAACCTACATGAAATTGGGTAAAAAGGAATTGGGTTATCTCATTAACTTCAATGAAAAACTATTAAGAAATGGTTAAAGCGTTTCACATTAAGAGGAAATATCGATCAGTAAAGTTTATTTACTTTGTGTTCTTCCTACTCAATGGCACCAAAAAAAGCCTTGTGTGCTTAGTGATTGTAACCACAAAGCACACGAGGCGCACAAAGTTTTTGATTTAACGATTAAAGAATTATTACGAAATGCTGCAAGCATTTCACTTAAGAAGAATTATTCTATCAGTAAGTATATTCTTTGTGCTCTTCCTCCCAAAGGGATTAATTAAAAAAATCCTTGTGTACTTCGTGCGCTTCGTGGTCAATGAACTGAGGCGTCGTGTACCTAAAAGTTTTATTCAGTTCATTTATTCTCCGATTCCAAAGTAATCAATCTCGCCAATCCCAGTGAAATTACCCGGTTGATACTGTCATTGTTGGTGTGAAGAATTCTGAAATTGTGCCAGGTAATGGAATGATCGTAAACTTTCCCGATTCCATCAATATACCCTTGGATTGCTTTTCCGTCTCTTGGTTCTGAACGCTCATTGATGAATAATGAAACCCCAATTCCTTTTCCATTCACATCATCCACGAAACCCAGTCCTATAAGGGAATCTTTGTTGTTTTTTTGTGTGATTTCAGATCGGGATATCGTATCAATCTGACCTCTTCCGTCACCGGGTAAATAAAAATACGTGAGTCTTTCTTTCCTGCCTTCCTTGCTGCTTTCCTGTTTGTTTTTATGGGTGGGGTCAGTTTGCTCATCGCATTTTCTAGGTGAAACCAGTAGCAGTGTAATTCCAATCATTGCCGGTAAAGCCTGCACAAAGAAGATCTTTTTGTCAGCAGTTAATGCACCGTAAATTCCGGCTACTGAAACGCAGATCAGGAAAAACAAACTGACATTGAAACGCCATTCCGGATTACAGATAAAAAATGTCCAGATCAATCCTGCTGCCAGGAATCCGTTGTACAATCCCTGGTTGGCGGCCAGTGCTTTCGTTTTCGGGAACAGGTCCTTTTCGAAATTCTTAAACGTTTTCGGACCTTTGGTCGTCCAGGCAAACATTTCAAGCCACATCACATAAACGTGGAACAATGCCACAATTCCGATTACAATTTTAATAGCGATTTCCATAGTTTAAATTTTTAAATTCCCCCTTTATGCTTGCGCTGATCGCATGTCGCCAATAGCTTTAGCGATGGCACAAGCTACAGCGTAGGAGCAGGAGGGGGATAAAGGGGGAGGAAGTTGATTTGTTACTAAAACTAAGATTTTTTTACTCCAACAATCGAATACATCATCGGGATGAAGTTTCCAAGATGTTTGATCCGAAATTTCCCAGGTGCAAATTCTTCCGTATGCGCAAAACAATTGTAATTCGAGAAATCGTATTCCTGCAAATCCTTCAATTGAATTCCCTGCTTCAATAAACTGGTGATAACTTCACTCATTCCATGGTTCCAGCTCACGGAGGTTGTTTTGATTTCGGCTTCCCTGTCCGCATAAGTTCCGCTGGCTGTTTCCACAATGGGCTCTGACTTGAAATAACGATAGCCTACTTTTTGGAAATCATCATCAAACATCCAAACTACCGGGTGGAATTCTACAAACACAAATTTCCCGTTCGGTTTCAGAAAATGGTTAACTACGGAAGCCCAACGGTCCAAATCCGGAAGCCAGCCAATAGTTCCGTAGGAAGTGAAAACAAGGTCGAATTCACCTTCCAGTTGGTGAGGAAGATCGTATAAATCACAGCAAACAAAGCTTGCGTCAACGTTTAATTTTTCGGCTGTTTCTCGTGCTTTATCAATGGCTTTATCCGAAATATCAGCTCCAACAGTACTTGCGCCCATACGCCCCAGTGAAATAGTGTCCTGTCCGAAATGACATTGCAAATGCAGAATGCGTTTTCCCTTCACGTCTCCCAATAAGGCCAATTCAGTTTCCTTTAACGAGCTTTTTCCTGCTAAAAATCCCTGCTGATCATAAAAATCGGATTCCACATGTGGATCAACACGCTGATTCCATTGTTCTTTATTGATCTCTTTATAATTCTCCATGACACGGTTAATCAAAATTGAATGCAATTAAAGGTCGGGAATTTAGTTTGAACAATGCTCCGATTTCTGAATTTCTTTTCCGGAATCGATTTTCAGACCAAAAAAGAGTTATTCAAAGACTGAAATTTTGGTTTTGAAGCAGTTTATTAAGTGATAATTCATAACTATTTGTGTATCAATCATCTAATCGCTTCATTTTTATGCTGTTAATTTATTTTTTATTTGTTAAAAATTAAAATTTTAACATCGTGAATTGTTTTAATTCAAACATTAGTTGTAATATCCCTCCAGCTAACATTAAAACGCTGTTTATGAAGAAAATTAGATTTTTAGTAACGACCGTATTGGTCGTAGGGACTTCTTGTAGTGCTTATTCTCAGGAGTTTAAAAAAGTTTCCCTTCCCAAGGGAATTTATTCGGAAACAAAATCCTTCGACAGGATCAATCAAAAACGAGTCAATGATGCGCTTAAAGGAATAAAGGAAATTTACGCCTTTGATTTTACCACTTCACGTCCGAAATCGCTCTCTCAGCAGATTGAATCCACTGCAAATCTGGCACTGGAAAAATCGGGATTCGTGACCTACTCAAACAACACATCTATTTCAAACCTGCTTGCAATCCGACCGGAAGTTCTTTCTGTTCAATTGCCCTATGAAGATCGGGTTTTGACCCTGGATTTGGTCCAGGTAAACATTTTCACAGATGAGTTCAAGCTGGAAACCAGCACTCCGGGCTTGGAGCAGGGAGTTGACCTGGGATTGTATTACCAGGGAACCATTCGCGGTGAAGATGCGGTGGTCGGAATCAGTTTCTTCAAGGATGAATTTTTTGTGTTGATCAACCGAAATGCTGCGGAAGATGCAACCATCGAAGCCGGTTTGGTAAGAGTTCCCGAGAATACCGATGGAATTCACGTGGTTTATTCAGACGATGATTTGAAAGATAAACCCGTTTATTCTTGTGGTTCGGAAGGATTGGAGCAATACCAGGAAGCGGTGGAGCGGCTTTCTTCTCAAAAAGAAGATCTAAAGGACATGGAAAAGGCTGTCTACAAATGCGTGACTTATTTTTGGGAAACACGCTACAATTTGTACACTTCGAAAGGAAGCACGCAAGCGGTTACCAATTACATGACCAACATCTTCAACAATTTCAAATTGCTTTATGAAAATGAACAGATCGGGTCGAAATTGAATCAGTTGTACATCTGGACAACGGCTGATACTTACAACGATGATCTGAATACTTTCTCAGCAAACCGTTCGAATTTCGGCGCAAACATCGCTACTTTGTTTTCGACAACAGGCGGCGGCGGTGTTGCCTGGCTGGATCAACTGTGTGGAAGTAATGAGTATTACAAACACGGATTCTGCGGAGCAGTTGGTGGAACTGTCAACGCTATTCCAACTTACAGCTGGGCAGTAAATGTTACGGCGCACGAGATTGGTCATAACCTCGGATCACCGCATACACATGCCTGCAGCTGGTCCGGTGGAGCAATCGACGGCTGTGGACCACAGGCAGGATATTCCGAAGGTTGTAACGGGCCGATTCCTTCTAACGGAGGAACGATCATGAGTTACTGCCATTTGGTGAGTGTCGGAATGAACTTTACGCTTGGTTTTGGGCCTCAACCCGGAAACCTGATTAGAAGCAGGGTGAATAGTTGTATTACTTTGACTTGTGACACCGGTGGTGGCGGACAAACTTGTACAAACGCTTACGAGCCTAATGAAACACAAGCTGCAGCAGCTTCGGTAACAAGCGGAACAGCAGTTTCAGCGGCGATTGCAAGCGCGGGCGATGTGGATTTCTTTAAAATCACGACTTCAACGACCACCAATAATGTCTTCAACCTGGCAGGACCTTCCGGGGTGGATTTTGACCTGGTGATCTATAACAGTGCAGGAACACAAATTGGTGCCGGAACAAGTGGTACCGCAACCGAATCCATAACATTGAACGGACAGGCAGCAGGAACTTATTATGCAAAGGTTTTCGGATACAGCAATGCATTTAGTGCAACTTGTTATACGTTCACTGCAACCGCTTCATCCGTAACAAACTGTTCTACTGCTTACGAACCGAATAATTCATTGGCGGCTGCGGCAGCAATTCCTTTGTCTACAACCATTTCGGCGGCTATTTCATCCGGTACCGACCAGGATTATTACACGGTAACAACCACTGCTGCAGGAACGCATCTTTTTGCTTTGGCAGGTCCGGGCGGAGTGGATTATGATTTATATGTCTACAATAGTGCGGGAACCCAAATCGGTTCAGGAACAGGATCAACAGCAACAGAGAATGTGTCGATCGCAAACCTGGCTGTAGGTACTTATTCGATCCGTGTTTTTGGATATAACGGAGCAAATAGTGCAACATGTTATACGCTGAATACAGCTAGAACTTCGGCTTCTTTCTTTGATGCAGGAACAAATACACCTACGTATTCCTTGTATCCAAACCCGGTAAAAGACAAGCTGGCTATCAGTTCTTCCGATCTGGATGAGGTGATGACAGTAGAAGTAATGGATATGAGCGGGAAAGTACTTTCTACTGCTGAATTGAGAAGCAATGCAACGATTGATGTTTCGAACATTAGTTCGGGAGTTTATTTCGTGAAAATTACTTCATCCGGTAGTGAAACAACACCGATTAAATTCGTGAAAGAGTAATAAACAAGAACCAATCCTAATCAAGGGAGGTTTCGCACACGCGGGATCTCCCTTTTTTGTTTCTACTAATGAATGAACCAGTAGAGATGGAAAATTTTCTGCCCCTGCGGGTTTTAACTTTTAAGAACCATTTCTTTGCTAACTTTGCGACAAACTTAGACAAATGAAATTTCATGTTCTTCTTCTAGCCCTGGCTAGTGCCATGCCTGTTGTTGTGGCCCAAACCCCTCAAAAGGCAGAGATCTGGAAACCGAACAAAAAAGGCTCTTTTTACCTTTATTGGGGATGGAACAGGGGAGCTTATACCAAATCAGATATTACTTTTTGGGGAAGTTCATATAAGTTCAAACTGGACGATGTGATTGCAAATGACCGCCAATCAGCTTTCAACGCAAATTTGTATTTCAACCCGAAAACCATTTCGATTCCTCAGTACAACTTGAGATTGGGGTATTATTTTAAGGATAAATACGAGATTTCCTTTGGCGCTGATCACATGAAATATGTGATGAAGAATTTCCAAACTGTGAATATGAACGGTTATATAGAGCATTCAGGAACGCCTTATGATGGTGTTTATGATAACAAGCCTATGGTGATGGATACTGCTTTTTTGATGTTTGAACACACAGACGGGTTGAATTATCTGAATATTGAAGTGAGAAGATCCGATGCCTGGATTAACGTAAAACATTTCAACCTGAGTACGAATTATGGAATTGGAGCAGGAGTGTTGGTTCCAAGAACAAATACCACACTTTTAGGAAATCCACGTCACGATGAATTCCATTTGGCAGGTTATGGCCTTGGTTTGGTTGGAAGTTTGAAATTAAGTTTCTTCAAATATTTCTTCATCCAGGGAGAAGCGAAATATGGATTCATTCACATGCCGGATATTCGAACGACTTATAATCGGCCTGGTGCAGATATAGACAAAGCGAAGCAGCATTTCTTCTTCATGCAGTATAATATTGTCTTCGGGGCGCAGTTCCAAATGACAAACCGAGTGAAAAAACAGAGATAATCTGAAATATTTTTTCTTTTACCGCGAATAACGCAAAGGCGCTAAGGAAACACATGATTTCTTTGCGGTAAAAATTAGAACTTCTTTGCTTTAAAAAGTAAGATTTTAGGGGCACCGCTTTGCCCTTCATTGGAAATATACAAGTCACCGTTTTCCATGATCGCAATTCCTTCTGCTTTATTGAATTTTTGAGGGTCCAATACTTCCAGGTGCATAATCTGACCTTCAGGATTAAAGACAAAGAGGTAATAATCCGAAGCACTTAGGACATACAGCTGTTTGTTTTCCGGATGAATATAAATGGCGGAAAGCTGGAATTTCAAAGCGGGTTCTTCTTCGTTGGGATCTTTTTTACTTGGTTTGGTGGGTAATTCGATGCCGTTTTTCGATGCGAAATCTTTGATGGAAGTAATGTCATAGGTGTAAAGCGGTTCTGGTCTTAGTTTATTTTTTTTCAGGTCGAACGCATAAATGGTACGCAGATTCTTGAATGCTGCTCCTTTTGCAATTTTACTTTTGGAACCGATCAGCAAGCGGTTGTTTTTCGGGTCAAAACACAAACCTTCATTGTCTTTGTTGGGAATTCCGGTTGCGATAGAATCCAGCGACCATCTTTCAGATTGATAATTGTGAATATGGAACAACGTGGCGTCGCTTCTCAATACGAATACATCTTTTTCCACAATAGCAATTCCTTCGTAATCTCCGGGGCCTGCAAAATGGATCTGATGTTTGATTCGCAAACTTTTCAGATCATAAATGAAAACTGTTCCTTCTTCATCCTGCACACAGGCCAGCGTTTTGGAATCAATGATTGTGAGCCCGGAGATTTCGCGTAATTCCGCAGGAAGAATAATACTTTGGTCTTCTTGTTTCAGGTTGTAAGGAATCCTGCTTTGGGAAAAGGAATGAATCCCGATCAGACTTAAAATAACAAGGAGGAAGCTGTTTCTCATGAAGTAAATATACTAAAGGAAGGAGAAATGACTTTTTGCTTTAAGATGAATTAACTTCTTTTGTAAGGTTTACAACCCGGATGTCATTTCATGAAAAACCTTTGCATGACGAATGATATCAAGTAATTTCTGGCTTTTAAGTAAAGATCTGCTCACTTCTACATACCGCGTTTTCTTACCTGTTCCTTCCAGTAAGGGATGTTTGTTTGCCAATTCAGCACCTTTGCTGAACGAGAGTTTAACTCCTCTTTGGGAAGGCAGCAGCACGCAGATCATTCCTTTGTAACCCAGGCCATAACTGAAAGCAAGCATTTTTGCAGCAATATCCAATTCCTGCTGGCTGTTTGGAAGTTCGCGCTCCAGAAGTTCCTGTGTTTCCAGGAATAATTCCCTAACCGGATGCGGGTATCCACCTAAGAATATAGCCAGTGAAGAACTCATTACAGATCAAATTTGCGTTGGTTCAAATCTTTGAATTTACTCACTTTTTGAATATAAAGTGCCCACAAAATACTTCCCTTGTAAAAAGAAATAGGCTTATTGAGATCACGTTTCTTCCATTTTCTGCGTTCTTTCATAGAAGATGGGAGGTGATTGTAGAACGACATGTGCGCTCTGAAGACTGCCCAAAAATGTGGGAATTGTCCTTTTAGTAAGAAGATGAAAGCGGCTAATCCATCAAAGCACAATCTTCTGAATAAGACGTAAGCCAATGCGCTCCGTTGATTTTTATGGATCATCAAAAGGCTGTTCCTGAAATTCAGAAAGGTCTTTTTCGGGTTCATGTAATTCAGTGTTCCGCCGCCAACGTGGTAGACAACACTTCCCGGATTTACCTCGAAATGAAGCCCCATGCGTTGAATGCGCCAGCAAAGATCGATTTCTTCCATGTGGGCAAAGAAACGTTCGTCCAATCCACCTGCTTCCCAATAGATTTTGGCGCGGATCATTAAACAAGCACCTGTTGCCCAGAATATTTTGGAAGGATGATCGTATTGAGTTTCATCAACTTCTACATGGTCCATGATTCGACCGCGGCAGAACGGATAATGGTATTTATCTAAAAAACCTCCGCAGGCTCCGGCATGTTCGAAAGTGTCTCTGTTTTTAAACGAATGGATTTTTGGCTGACAACCGGCAACGTTTTCGTTTTTCATGGTTTCAACAAGTGGCAAAAGCCAGTTTTCGCTCACTTCCACATCACTGTTGAGCAAAACGTAATAATCTGCCTGAATTTGTTTCAAGGCATCGTTATATCCTTTAGCGAAACCACCGTTTGAATCATTGACTACGATTTCCATGTCAGGAAAATGTTCCTTCGTCCAGGAAACCGAATTGTCGGTAGAAGCATTGTCTGCAAGGACCACTCGAAAAGGTTTCGAATGCGTTACTACTTCCGGTAAAAATTGTTCTAAGAAATGTAAGCCGTTCCAGTTGAGAATGACAACAGCAATATCAGGATTCTGCACAAATACGTTTAGTCTTGTTTGTAATAATAGCCGCTGTTTGTACCATATTGATTGTTCCCGCCGTTGCTGTCCACATTGGAAGCTCCGTTGTTGCGTTTCACAAGCATTTCCTGCCATTTGTAATTCTGCTGTTCTCCAACCATATCGGAATGCAATAAACGGTAGGCATTGTTTACCAGGTCCGGATTGTAGAATACAAAACGTTTGTTGCTGAAGTTCTTGATCTTGTAATAATGCCAGATCTCGTAAGGATATTCAGCCGGTGAAGTTTCGCGGACAATGATGGTGTTTGGCTGTCCATATTGTAAGAAAACTCTTCCGCGGTCCGTTTCAAAACCATCCTGGAAGTTGTTTCCGTAATTTTTTTGAACCAATTGTACGTTTTTCTTGTAGTTGAGCCATTCTTTGGAAGCATTTGCCCCTGAAGTTTGTACCCAGAATTGCTGAATGTGTTTGCGGGACAGATCCGGACTTTTTGCTTTCAGTGTCTTCATGATTGATTTCACTTCAGCCGGTCTTGCAATCGGGATCAAACTTGCCAAATAGTAATCCAGTGAATCGTTTGTCAAAGAAGCCTGGAATGCCGGATCTAAAATGATTTCGTCTACATTTTCCGGTGTTTCTATGTCATTGATTCGTTCAAAGAAATAATCTGCTTTATTCCCAATCGTTTTACTGTTTCGGTCAATGATTTCCAGTGTAAGGTGATATGATCCCGAAGGTAATTTTGAAATATCGATGTTTCGAAGGATCGGTACAACCGTACTCGGTTTTATCTTAGTAAAGCGTGAAAAACCTGGCATAACCTGGTTCGTTTGAGTAGAAACAATTTGTTGTCTCAAACCAAAACTGCTGTCCTGAATTTGATTGGTATTGTACAATTCCACGTAATATGGAAGGTTTGACAACGCCGGGCTGTAGAAATTTGAAATTCTCGGCAAGATTTCATAGCCACTTTTCTGGAAAGGTGATTCCAGATTGTTGCTTCGTGTAGCAACTTCAGCGATCAGGATGTCGGATGTGGAAACTTTGGTGAAATTATCAGGAACTGAAACTTCTACTTGTCCGTCAAGGGACTTGTCATTTCCGTTGATATCCTGAAGACTTACATGAGCGATGTAATTTCCGGGCTGCAGCGGAATTCGAATATTGTCGAAGAAATCCTCCACGATTGAATCACGCATTCTCGGACTTTCCAAAGCAAATACACTGGTGTAAACAGTGTCTCCGGTTGGCTGACTTGTTACGAAAGTTGAAACTGCAATTTTCGCCTGAAGCACAGAATCCACGGGTATAAACTTGATCGTATAAGCTACAAATTGAAATTGCAGATCGATGTATGGTCCTTGTTCAGGTGAATAGTAACTTTTATAATCAATGAATGCTTTCATTTGATTTTTCTGTCCAAACGAATTTGAAACCAGAAGAAGTAAAGTCAAAATCACCAAAAGCGGCTTTTTCATAATTCAAATATAGGTAGGGTAAAGTTAATGAATTTGAAGGGATTTACCGAAAAGTAAAGCCGGTAAAAGGGAAATCATTGATTAAACGGTACTGATTATCAGGTAACAAGTAAATAACTTTTATTTTTTTTTCATTTAATACTTGCCAAAAAGGAAAATAGCACTACTTTTGTCGCGGAGAATTGGCAGAGTGGTCGATTGCGGCAGTCTTGAAAACTGTTGTACCGCAAGGTACCGTAGGTTCGAATCCTACATTCTCCGCCCGAAATTGTCCCGACGATGCTTTGCATGTCGGGATTTTTTTATTGTGGCTCGCAGAAGTGGATTTCGGTGGTTTTCACAGAAAATTGCGGGATTCCGGTCACTCTATGTGTTTATGAAAATTAAATTACCTGCATAAATTTGAATTCAGAATTTAGCAAGGTGGTAAAAGAATCAGGTGGGGTTATTGTAAGGTGTATTTCCCGTTCGGATCGACCAGCATCACAATAGTTCCCGTCCAGCAGGTGCAATAAATCTCTTTTTTCAAATTGATTATTTCGGGATAAGCTTCCTGATCTGGATATGCGTGTACTTTAACAGCCTGGTTCCGGTTCGCTAAAGAAGCCTGGGCATTCAACAACTCTACGGTTGCTTTTCGGGGATGTCCATGATCCCAGGCTGAACCTCCGTTTCGGTTTGTAGTGTCGCCGGCACTGATGACTGCAATTCTCGGAGACATGATATCCAAAAATGCTTTCGTGCTACCATTTTCTGCACCGTGATGACCAACGTGATAGAAATCAACATCAAAGAGGGAAAGGTTGTTGTGGTATTTTGCAGACAGGTATTCGATACCTTCTACTTCCAGGTCACCCGTAAACAGCATGGACGTTTTTCCATAAATCAATTTGGAAATGATGGAGTTGTTATTGGGATTTGCAAAATCGGAAGGAGGAAAGCTGTGTCCGTTTACCGTATGTTTGGTTTTTACGGAGATTTCACCCGAGTAAAGCATCAATTTGGGAATAGTTGTTCCGGCGGTGACCAAATTTTTAAGATTCACTTCATATCCCCCGGGCATCAAACTGTCCATCAACCGGTAATCCATGAATTCCAATTTGATCTTTTCATTCTTAGCAGCTTTCTCAACTTCTTTGGTAAGTTTGAATTTGCTTGTTATAATTCGTTTGATGGTATAATTCTTTGATAAATCCATAATCAGGCTGATATGGTCGTAGTGATTGTGAGTAATAATGAGCACATCGATTGTTTTTTTCAGATCGGTTCTTCGGGTGAAAAACTTTGAGAGATAATTCTTCAAAGAAGTGCGGCTTGGTTTGATATTGTGCAGTTCTCCGCCAACATCGATCATCACAACACCTTTACTGAATTCGAGTAAGGTAGCATCTGCCTGGCTCACATTGATAAAATGTGCCTTGAAGTCATCTGCCTTTACGTGAAAGGCGAAAACCAATAGAAGGGTGAATAGTGTGTGTTTCATGTCGAGGGTTTATGCCTCGAAAAGTAACAATTTATTCAGACATGGTAATCAGTGATAGAAAACCTGGCAATTGGTGCAGAAGAAACTGCGTCTTTTCTTAGTTCCCATATGTTGTTCTTTCGTGAGAGGAAGATCACAACGTAAACACCATTTTTTAGTATGGGCCAGCCAATGCTTTTTAAGTTCGAATTGTTTTTTCCATTCCAGGAACTGGAAGCTGTAAATCCGGGCTTCTTCTACTAATTTATTCAGCTTGGCAGGTGGTAATTTTCCTACGAGTGATTCCGGGTGAACCTTGATGCGGTACAATACTTCGTTTTTGATAATGTTCCCGACACCGGAGAAGATATCCTGCTCCAGCAAGGCATCACAAGCCATCATTTCGGGATGCTCCTTGAGTTTTGCTTTGGCTTTTTTTGGATCCCAGGCGTCATTCATCACATCGACACTCCAGTCGTAATGCAACTCAATGTCACCCTCCAGGATTTTGACGGAACAAGCGTAGAAGTTCAATTCGCCGTTCTCGAAAGTAAAAGCCAGTCGTTCACTTGCGCCTTCTTTTTTCTCATCAATGCGGTAACTTCCAAAAAGCAGGAAATGAATGCGCAATGTGAAATCGGAGAAACAGATCAGAAAGTGTTTTCCCCAGCTTTTAAATGCAATCACCTTTTTTCCATCCATCCGCGAAAGATCGATTTTACTGTTTCCGCTAATGGAAAGAACCTTTTTCCCGGTAAATTTCCGGGCTTCTTCTCTCAGGATAACTATGGACGGGCCTTCGGGCATTGTTTTAAGAGTAAAGAATGCGCCTACCATTTGCAGACGCATCCGGGTTTGTGAATTAGAATGATTTACCGTCGGATTTCTTTTCCTTCTTTCCTTTTAGCTCCGGATTGACAAACCAATCCATTAGTCCGTCAGTGTTCGGAACAGTGGCTTTATCCACTTCGTCCTTGCGTTCGGCACTCAAAGCTTTGTTTGCTTTCTGAACTGTTTTTTCAGTACGATCGGTTCCTTTCGCTTTTTCATCCAGCAAACCATTCGTGTCTTTTACATGCTGAACAGGATCCTCAATCACTTGCCATTCTTCTCCCATCAGCGGACTTAAGCCATCATTCCATGGTCCGGAGAAATTATCACCATCCGACATGTTGAAGTACTTGTTGCTGAATTTGGGATCACTTTGCAGAATTCCCGGGGGAAAATTGGGCTGAACGCTTTCCAATGCAGCCTGGAACATTTGAAGATGGGCCACTTCACGGGTCATTAGGAAGCGCAGTGTTTCTTTGACATAAGGGTCATCCGTAAACTTCATCAGGTTTTCATAAACGAGTTTGGCGGTTGCTTCTGCGGCAATATTCACACGCATATCTACCGTGATATCGCCCATTCCCATAATGTAAGTTGCCGACCATGGATTTCCGTTACTGTCTGTGAGTGCCGGTGTTCCTCCACTGACCAAAAAGAAGTGCGGATCAACCAATGCATCGTGAATATAGGTTTCTTTGGCCGCTGTCCCGTCCAGCAATTTATTGAGATCGGATTCGTCTGCTGCGTTTTTCAGTTCTCCGTTGACACCGGTTAGTAACATTTGAATGGTAGCCCCAACAATTTCCAAATGGCTGAATTCTTCGGTAGCAATATCCATCAGCATGTCGTATTTATCCGGATGTGGTTTTCTACATCCGAAGGCTTGTACGAAATACTGCATAGCAGCTTTTAACTCTCCGTTCGGTCCTCCGAACTGCTCCAGTAACAAGCGCGCGAAACGCGGGTCTGGTTTGGAAACTCTTGCATTAAACTGCAATTCTTTTACATGATGAAACATATTCTTAGCTTTTTAAATTCGACATCGGGTTAACTTCCGATCCTTTTGGACCGCCATTACAATTTCTTAAGACCTGGCTGATATTCTATTGTATGATAACAGTTAAAAGTTGCAGGATTTACAGGTCCGGTTCAATCGGGAACTGCATTTTTGTATTTTTAATCATCCAAAAAGAGAAACATGACACCAAAGGACGTTTTAGAGAAGTGGTTGGATTTGTTCAACCAGGCTGATGGGGAGCAAATTGCTGAATTGTATGCGGAGAATGCCGTGAATCACCAGGTTACTAATGAGCCGGTTGTGGGGAAAGAAGCGATTAAAGAAATGTTCATCCGGGAATTTGCAAGTACTGAAATGGTTTGTATTCCGGAGAATATTTTTGAGGACGGTGAATGGGCCATCGTAGAATGGAAAGATCCGAAAGAAATGCGCGGCTGTGGATTTTTTCATGTGATAGATGGTAAAATTGTATTTCAGCGCGGCTATTGGGATAAAATGTCATTTCACAGGTTACATGATATTCCTTTAAGTATTCATTGATGAAACAATCAGATCTGATTTCACTGATCACGACGAATAATCTCATTGAGAAAACCATTGTGGTGGAGCGCAATGAAATACTGAAGTATGAAATGACCGTTGACACGGATATTTATTTCGTGAAAGAAGGAAGTTTACGCGCTTTTGTTTACGATGGTGATGAAGAACGAACGATTCGGTTTGCATATCAAAATAATATCCTGGTTTCCATTGATTCGTTTTTAACGGAAAAACCTTCGGAATTCGTGATCCAGGCAATTAAAAAATCAACGATCCACATTATTCCTAAAGTTCGTTTTTTGAATTTTATTGGGGAGGATGAACTTCATTTAAAGTTATGGGTTGGGATCATGGAGGATTTAGTCCTTCAGCAGATTGAACGTGAAAAGGACCTGCTGACTTCCTCTCCAAAAGAGCGCTTTGAACGGGTAATGAAACGCAGTCCCCAGCTTTTCCAGGAAATCCCTAACCGTCACATTGCCAATTACCTGCGCATGACTCCCGAAACTTTATCGCGTTTAAAAAAGTCTTGATTTCAATCAATGTTTTTTGTGGATTGATGCCAGATCTTTGTCAAAAATAACAGCAGATGAAAATTCAGACAGAAGTATTGGTGACAGACCTGGCAAACAGAACCAAACAGCTCATAGAGGAAGCAAAACAATTTCGGGAGAAACCGGAAGAGGAATTGAATTACAAAACAAACCCGGAAAGCTGGAGCGTATTGGAATGCCTGGAGCATTTGAATTTGTACGGCCGGTTTTATATTCCGGAGATCGGTAAGCGAATTCAGGAACAACTCTCTTTATCCTCCACTCTGACGGAGCCTGATTTCAAAAGCGGCTGGCTGGGAAATTACTTTGCCAACAGCATGCTTCCAAAAGATTCCGGAATGAAAAAAATGAAGACTTTCCAAAACATGAATCCGATAAACAGCAAGCTGGATAGGAAAGTGATTGATGAGTTTATTGACCAGCAGGAGGAATTGCTTCGGTTATTGGCAGAATCCCGCAAAGTGAGTTTGAATAAAACAAGAACGGCAATCAGTATTTCTAAGCTGATCAAATTGAAATTGGGAGATACATTTCGGTTTGTGATTTATCACAATCAGCGGCATATGGAGCAGGCACAGAGAGTTATCGATAAGCCACCCTCCTCAATATTTATCACGAGCAGTGCTAGCTGTTCTCAAGGGAGGAGGGCTCAGTAATTCCAAGTCATCCAATTCGTGTACCGTTCTTCACTTTTCGTTCCGGTTGCAACAGCGTCACTTCTTTGTTCTCACCAATTCCGCCCAGGATCAAACATTCGCTCATCATCGTGGCAATTTGTTTGGGAGGAAAGTTGATAACGGCAACAACCTGTTTCCCGATGAGGTCTTCCGGTTTGTACAGAGCAGTGACCTGCGCAGATGTTTTACGAATACCGAATTCCCCGAAATCGATGGTGATCTTGTAGGCCGGATTGCGGACTTCCGGGAAAGCTTCCGCGGAAAGCACGGTCCCAACGCGCATTTCAACCTGCATGAATTGGTCCCAGGTGAGGTTCTCAGCTATTTTTTCCATAAAAATAATAGGTTTAGCGCCTCGAATCTTTCACCAAAAGGATAGCTCCAACCAATGAAGATCCGAAGATTATTGCTCCGGCAATTGCACATGAAATCCCAGAAAAATTCTGTTGTTGAGAAGTCATTAAACCGAAAATAGTTAACCATATTCCTGCCATTATGGAAAGTACAGTGAGGAGTTCCAGTAGTTTTTTCATGGTTCTAAGGTAGTGAAATGATCAGTTTTATTGAATGAAAGAATTTCTCAGCCAGGATAATTGTCCCAATGAGCAATATGTTCATGAATTGGTCCCAGGCGAGGTTGTTGTCTATCGTTTTATTTAAAATGAATTTCGTGAAGTTTGTTCGTTTCTATGTTCAGGTATTCCGAAAATAAATTACGAAAGATCTCATCAAGCTCATTTTTGTTGACTGTTTTCGAATCTCTTCGGACTTTTAGATAGTTATGAGAAACTACATGTTCTGTCAATTTTTCCATGGTTCGGAATTGGATATTTTTTGATAAAATTCGAGCCAATTTATAGTAAACAAACCACATAACCAATGATAGAAGAGCCAACTTGTAGTCGTAGAAAAAGAGTGCCAAAGAACCAATGAAAAATGCTGCAAGCGATACAGTCACAAAAGGTGAAAGCCCAAAGATTGCTGGATTGAATTCTAATTTCTCTTCAAGTGCTTCGGTTTCTGACCGGATGTTGTTTTTATCAAACAATTCCTTGAGTTGCGTTTGTGGATGAATGGCTTTTGGATCCAGTTGTTTTACTTCGGCGATTGCGTTTCTCAATTTATAGAAAGCCTGCTGCTTAGTGCAGCTTTCAGCATGTTCCAAATCGATCTTTGAAATAATCTCATCGATTAGTTCGTCTATATTTGAAACGTGCTCGAATTCATTTTCTTTGAATTGAATATTGAAATTTTGTTGAATTTCTCCAATGCAATCCTCTAAGTTTTCGTACTCATATGAGTTTAAAGTTATCATTTGATGCGAAATGGTATTGTGTTCGTTCCTGCAATTTAACGAATAACTGTAGAAAATGTTTATTAACCATTCGATTTTGTTACTAAATCTTAAATCGAGGTGGCAGCTCGTTAAAATAAGTCAAATAGCCCGAAGACTTTTGATGTGATGACTTATGTTTGGATCAATCTTTAAAATTAAATCTATGAAGTTAATCACACCGCCTAAATCAGGCCTGGCACTTTGTGCCTTATTGCTATCCACAACCAGCTTTTCTCAAATCCAGGAATCTCCCATCAAAGGGCAATGGGGATTAAGTACCGGATTGAACCTGGACAGCTACAAATCGGATATTTCCCTTTTTCGCAGGCATCAGGTATTGGGAATACTACCTATGGTAACTTACACCAGGGGTAAAAACCAATTTGAGCTCGGGCCTCAATTTTCACTCGCAAATTCCAGTATTCGGCAGAATCACAAATATTTTGGGGTGAACTTTAATTACAAACGCTATTTCAATGGATTCGGGAACCGTTTTGTACCTTATTTTTTCAGTGGTCTCGGATTTTCTACCACCAGTTCCAATACGGTGAAAGACGTTGGAGGGGGCACGATCGTGGCAGGTTACCCGTATAATTACAAACAAATGGGACTGAATCTAAGTATCGGTTACGGTTTGGAATGGCAGATCGGAAGTGGTTTCTACCTGGGATCATCAGTTAGCTTTAATCCCGGGTTTTATTCCATACACAAATCAAACTTTATGACTTCTGATTTTATTGGAGTGTCCCAGCAGACAAATCAAACTGTACTAAAATTGGATTTTAATGTCAACATGCAGTTGGGCTACCGATTTGGCGGTAAGAAGAAATGAAACTAGAAATCCCCGGTTCCCGTACTTACGGGACCGGGGATTCTTAATTATTTATGGATTCTTATTTCCCTAATAATACATCCACTGCTTTTTTCAATTGCGCGTCTTCGCCTTTGAGCATGGTGCTGTAGTCGTTTACGACTTTGTAATCCGGTTCGCATTGGTTGTTCTCGTAGTATTTTCCATCCATGGTCATGACACCCACCTGCGGAATTCCGAATACGAGTGAGTTGTCCTGCAATGTTTCCCACCAAACGGCAGTTCCTGTTCCAGGAACCGGCATTCCGACCAGTTTACCAATGTTCAGTGTTTTGTAAACCACCGGGAACATGTGCGCATCGGAGTAGTTTCCTTCGCCCATGATCACGCAGCTTGGTTTGGTCCATTTGGATCCCGGTTCAATTCCGATCTTTTGACCTCTGGGCACAAAATTGATGTATTGTTTCCCGGAAAGGAACGTCGCCAGGTCATCGTGCAGCCAACCACCGCCGTTGAAGCGCGTATCAACAATCAATGCTTCTTTGTTGATGTATTTCCCCATAACCTGATCGTAAAAATCACGGTAGCTTCCGTCGTTCATTCCGCGAACGTGCATGTAGCCCAGTTTTCCACCGGATAATTTTTCCGTCATTGCCTGCATGCGTTTGATCCAGCGCTGGTACAACAATTCACTTTGAGCACCGGCCGAAATTGGTTTGATAATTTCTTCCCAGCGCTTGCCGCTTGCAGGATCGAAGATGGAAAGCAATACGGTTTTCCCGACTTTGCGGTTCAATAAGGAATAATAATTCAATTCCGGCTTGATTTCCACTCCGTCAATCTTCTCAATAATAGCTCCGGCTTTGATCTTTGTTTCGGAGCTAACCAATGGGCCTTTGTCAAGGATTTCCGCAATTTTCAATCCGGTTCCTGTGAATGTCTCGTCCAGGATCACGCCAAGCTGAGCGGTTTCGTCGCCATTTTCATGCTGAGGTCTGTATCGGCAGCCGGTATGCGAAGCGTTCAATTCACCCAATAATTCACTGCACATTTCAGCGTAATCGAAATTGTTGTTGATATGAGGTAGGAATTTCGCGTACGTTGTTTTGTAATAATCCCAATCGGTTCCCTGGAGGTCTGTGACATAGAATTTCGTTTTTACCTGTCTCCACATATGCTCGAACAGGTAGGCGCGTTCCGCATATCCATCCTGTGTGCGTTCCGCTCTGAAGGGAATGTCTTTTCGTTCTCCTTTTTCCAGGTCTAAACGAGTCAGTTTTCCATCAATAACCGCAAAGATGTTCTTTCCGTCTTTGTCCATGGAAGTGCTCCAGATTCCACCGGCTTTTAATGGAATGAGCGTTTTGGTTTCATGATCCTTGAAGTTGCGGACGTATAAATTGGTTCCGTCTTCATTCGGGGTTAGGTAGTACAATTTTTCACCTTTCGGATCGAGGAATGCATCCTGTAAGAAAGAAGAATTCTCCGTCAAACGAACCTGGCGGTCCATCAAACCATACAGGTCAATTTTCAAAGGCTCGGTTTTCTTCGTTGTGTCTGCTTTCGCGTCTTTTTTCTTAGGATCGGTTTCTTTAGCCTTATCCTTTTCTTTGTCATTTTTCTCTTTTTGTTCTTTCCAAAGTTCGTAATCCGCTTTTTTCATCTTGAAAAGATCATAAGCATTTTGATCCAGGAAAAGGGCATATGCATCCTGCTGCGAACCATGACTTGCCACATTCTTCATTCCGTCGCGGTTGGAGAACCACAATACGGCTTTCCCATCCATTTGGAATTTCGGTCCGCCGTTGGAGAATCCGTTTTGTGTCAATTCGATCATTGGTTTTCCACCGGCAACATCTACCAGCCCAATCTGCTCGTGCCAGTTTCCATCCTGAAGGAAAGAAACCAGGATGTATTTGCTGTCCGGGGCCCAATTGAAAGTTTGGTCACCGTCACTGTAAGAATAGTTTTTTGTTTCCGGAAGTACATTTCGAATCTTCTTGCCGGAGATATTGTAAACGCTCACTCCAGTTCTGTTCTCCAGGAAAGCAACTTCTTTTCCGTCGGGGGAATATTGCGGCTGGAAAGATTCTTTTTCAGTAACTACCAGGGCTTCTTCTTTCAGAAGGGTAGAAGCATAGAAATAGCTGTCTTCCTTTCGGATCATCGTTGTTTGATAGATTCCCCAGATCTTATTTCGTTCCGAAGCGTATAAAATAGCTTTTCCGTCGGGAGAGAAACTCACATTTCGTTCTTCTTCCGGTGTATTGGTGATTTGTTTGGTAACGCCATTTTCCAGGGAAACTGCGAAAACATCTCCATGACTGGTGAAAACCACTTCTTTTCCATTCGATGAAACCGCGATTTCTCCTGCGCCGCCTGTTTCCACTTTGTTTTGGGTATCGGCACTACGATCTTCTGCATGGATTCGAATAGTTACTTTCTCCGGATTTGCGCCCTCTTTTTGGGTGTAAATTTCACCGTCGTACCCATAGCAAAGCGTGTTGTTGTTTGAAACGGATAGGAAACGCACCGGGTTTTTATCAAATTTGGAAATTTGTGTAGCCGAAGCAGGCGAATTCGGGTTCATTTTCCAAATATTGTACGAACCACTTTTTTCACTCAAATAGAAAATACTGCTTTCATCATCGTTCCAAACCGGATTCCGGTCTTCTCCGTTAAATTCAGTCAGTTTTGTGAATTTATCACCGGCTTTTTCATACATCCAAACATCACGCGTAACGGATGACTGGTGGTGTTTTCTCCACGGGTCTTCATATCCTTTCTTATCGTGGAAGATCATCTTTGTTCCTGCTTTGTTCCATTTAATGTTCTCAGCAGTGATTGAAAGTTCTTGTTTTTCGCGGCCGCCGTCAATTCCAACGGAATAAATTTCGCCCAATGCTCCATAAGGAAACTGGGTCATCTGCGCATTGTCGACACGGGAAGCACTAAAAACAACTCGTTTTCCGTCTGGTGAAATGCACTGCGGATAATCATTGCTGGAATGAAGTGTGAGTCTTTTGGTTGTTCCGCCTTGCAAGGGAACCGAAAAAACATCGAAGTTTCCATAGCGGTCTGACGCGAAATAGATCATTTTTCCATCGGGTGAAAATACCGGCATAAAGTCGTAAGAATCACTTAGAGTAATGGGAACAGCTGTTCCGCCAGTTGCAGGAACCTGGTAAATATCTCCTTTATAGGTAAATACAATCGTATTACCATCGGGTGAAATAACCGGATAGCGCATCCAAAGCGGAGCGTTTGAAGTTTGTTCCGGCGGGTTAGGCAATCGAAGGCTCATAACCATTGAGGCAATCATGACCCAAGCAAATAGTTTCTTCATACATTGATTTTAGATTTTTAAAAGTATGTAAAGTTTGGAGAAGTTCGTTGGGACAAATGTGGGACGGACTTTTTTAATTACGAACGCCGAATTCCAAATTACAAATGAATGCGGGAAATTAGCAGCAGGCTGAAAATTTTCAATCCCTGTTGAGCAATTTGTAGATTTAAGTTAGCAATTGGTTTCCAACCTTTGCGGTAATAGCGCGTTATATTCTTAAATAAATATTTAATAATATAACTTTTACGAAAAAAAGAGAGCTTATGAAGAAATTTACTCAAGTATTAATGATGTGTTTGGCACCGGTTGCATTCGGACAAACAAATTTTACAGTGGATGCGCAGGCAACATCCTGGTCGCCGAATGATCTGACTATTGATCTTGGAGATTCCGTAACATGGATCAACAACAACAATGGTTCACACAATGTGAACGGGACAACTGCAACATTTCCACAGAATCCGGAATCATTTTCGATGTTAACGACTGGTACAAACTGGACATTCGGAAAACGTTTTAATATTGCTGGTGTTTACTTATACCGCTGCAATGTTCACTCGGCAATGATGACTGGGAAAGTGACCGTAGTTGATCCGGGATTAGGATTGGGAGACAATGCAGTTTCAGCAATTACTTTCGGACCAAACCCGGCAAATGAGGTGATTACAATTCAAACAACAGCAACAGATTTCAATGTGGTGATCTACGACATGGCAGGAAATCGTGTAATGGCTGAAAATTTGAAGAACAAGAATGAATTGAACATTTCGGCTTTGAAAAACGGAACGTATGTAATTGAGATCCGTGCAAACGGAACGATTCTTCAGGATAAGTTCATTAAGAACTAAATTCCGATAGTTAATTTGCAGGAATCCGGGCCGGTTTGTGGTCCGGATTTTTTGTTTCAGATCGATAAACTGTTATCTTTAGGGCAAGTATAAATTGAATCATCTAAATATGAAAAAAATCAAATTCCTGTTTCTCTCACTCATTTCATTATCTGCTTTCGGACAAACCTATTATCAGGATATCGGAGATGAAGACTACCAAAATCTCATGAAAAACGGACTTACTTATGTGTTGAGCGGAGATAAACCATCGGATGAAATAATGGTTAAAGCCTTGAACGACTATTGGAAAGTTTCTCCGGTAAAGATCAAATCAAAAGGAGAGAGTTTAAATGCTGACGACGTTCAATTAACTCTTTTAGCAGATGAAGGAGTTCCTTTTCCTTTTAATCTGTCAATTGTGAGTGAAAAAACATTGAAGAAAAAAGGAATGAATCTTTACAGCACCACAGCAGTTGTAAATATCATTGGTTTTACGGATGAGGTGAACGATCAGACCATTTTCTATTTTTTGCCCTATATGATCAATGCTTTCAACGATATGGCTGTTAAAATGAATGCTGCTAAAATTGAAAAAAGAGGTTTGCCGTATTTCAATGCGATGAATGCTTTGTATCTTCCGAATGCAGCTGCGTTGAAAACGAAAACCCTGTTGATTATTTCTGAAAAGAAGACCGCGGTGAATGAAGCTGAATTAACAAAAGCGGGAATCAAATATGAATTTGTGAGTTTTGACCGGTTTTTAGAATTGGAATCAAAAGATGCGGATAACTATTGTGTTTTGTACATGAACCCAAGCCAGTTTTCCGAAATTACGATTTATAATCTGAATGATAAATCCATTGCATATACCAGACATTACATCAAGAATGTTCCTAAACTGGACAAAGAAGATATTAAATTGATTGTCTCCAGTTGGAAGTAATCATTATGGCTAATGAGTTTTTAAGATCCGGATCAATTAATGGTCCGGATTTTTTGTGGATTACTTTTCGTTCGCCCAGTAATAATAGAGTTTTCCTTTGGAATACATCGTTGGGAGATCCGGTGAATCATACACCCCTTTAGTATCAATGTAGACAAATTTACAATGGTCCTTTGCTGCCTTTTTCTTAAGCTCTATGATCTGTTCTTCGCTCAGATCACTAATTTCTTTGATCTGACTCGTTATTTTAAGCATGGCTTCGCCTGCAAGATCCAGTTTTTTGGAGGTTTTGCGGCTTTCAATGATTCTGATCTCCACTTTTTGCCAATCTTCCCCGGTTTTTGTATCCTGGGCGTAGGAAAAGAGAGTGATTTGAAAGAAAATAAATAGGATGATCCATTTTTGCATGCCGGTTTGATTGAATTTCTGCTGATAAGTATACTGCTTTTTCCGATTGAATTTTAAATAATTGTTTCATTATTGGTAACAATTCTGTATATTTTTGCGACACTAATATAAAGTCATGGATACAAAAAACGAACTTTCGACTCCTCGTGTTTCTAAGCTTGCAGAGCATATTATTGGTTCTGAGATCATCAAATTAGCTGCGGAAGTCAATGAGAAGATCAAGCAGGGAGAACAAGTTTACAATTTAACGATCGGGGATTTTAATCCGAAAGTTTTTCCTATTCCGGGTGAATTAAAGCAGTTGATCCAGGAAGCTTATGAAGATGACCAGACGAACTATCCCGCTGCAGACGGAATGCTGGAGCTGCGCCAGGCGGTTTCCCAGTTGTTGAGTAAACGTGGCGATTTGGAATATGCAACAGACGAAATAGTAATAACAGGAGGAGCCCGACCGGCAATCTATGCCATTTTCAAGGCAGTTGTAGATCCGGGGGATGCGGTGATTTTTCCTGTTCCATCCTGGAATAATAATCATTATACGTATTTGAACGATGCCCGTCCGATTTTAATTGAGACGAGTCCGGAAAATAATTTCATGCCGCGTGCCGGAGAGATTGCGCCGTTTATTCCGGAAGCAAGTTTACTGGCTTTATGTTCACCGTTGAATCCAACAGGAACTGTTTTTTCGAAAGAAGATTTGGAGCAGATTTGTGATTTGGTTCTTGCTGAAAATAAAAAGCGTGCGGTATCAGGTGCAAAACCTTTGTACGTGATGTATGACCAAATTTACTGGCCTTTGACTCACGGATCAATTGAGCATTACAATCCTGTTTCCCTTCGTCCGGAAATGCGCGACTATACCTTGTTCGTGGATGGGATTTCGAAATCGCTGGCAGCAACCGGAGTTCGCGTAGGGTGGACGATGGGACCGAAGTTCCTGATCAATAAGATCAAGTCGATTTTAACACACGTTGGTGCCTGGGCCCCAAAAGCAGAACAGGTTGCAACGGCTAAATATTTGAACGAATTAAGCCAGTACGATAATTATTTGAATCACATTAAATCTGAAATCAATGCGCGGCTGGTTGGTTTCTATACCGGAATTCAATCTTTGAAAGCTGCAGGGCATAAGGTGGATGCCATTGCTCCGGAAGCAGCCATTTATTTGACTGTTCAGTTTGCATTGCATGGTCTTAGAACAGCATCCGGAGATATGCTGGAAACTACCCAGGATGTGACGAAATACATACTCGATGAAGCGAAAGTTGCTATCGTACCTTTTTATGCTTTTGGTTCTTCGGACGATTCCAATTGGTACCGGCTTTCTGTAGGAACCTGTAGGCTGGAAGATGTAGACGGGGTTATTTCGAATTTGAAAGCAGCATTGGAGAAATTGAGTTAATTAAAAACAACATACATGCAAAGAGCACGGTCGGTTCGATTGTGCTTTTTTGTTTTCCGGTAGTGATATTTTACAAGTGTTTTGATGGTTTTGTGAAATAACCATCAGAATTCTGATTCCAAAAGATATTCACAGGAGGATTTTGAAGCAATTTTTTCACTAAATTTCCCTCGCAGAACTAAAAACTATACTCAAAATTAAACTACGCTTATGAGAAAACTCCTCTTTTCTATAGCTGTGCTATGCGGATTCACGTCCTATTCGCAGCTTACGCAACCAAAACCTCAGCAGCTTTCTTCGTCCACTCCGCACGAAGCTGAGAAATGCAGCCAGCATCACAAAATGCAGCAAATGCAGATGAATGATCCGGCACGTTATGCTTCAATTTTTAAAGATCCCTTGCCAAGTCAAGGATCAAAATACAAACCGAATGCAGGCACGGAGAAATTAACAGGTCTTATTTATACCATTCCGGTTGTTTTCCACATTATCCATAACAATGGTTCGGAAAATATCACGGATGCCCAGGTACAGGATGCCTTAAATGTTCTGAACCGCGATTACCGAAAGTTGAATGCCGATACAAGTGATATTGTAACTGCGTTTCAAGGTGATGCTGCAGATGTGGAAATACGATTTGTTTTTGCTACCGTAGCTCCAAACGGTGCATGCTTTTCAGGAATTACAAGAACCGTCAGCGCACTTACTAATGATGGTTCTGACGGACAACTCCAGGTAAATGCCGTTGTAGCGGGTAACAATGTTTACCAGGGAGTCTGGCCTCATAACCGTTACTTAAATATCTACATCGCAAATGATATTGGTGGTGCAGCCGGTTATACCTTTAATCCCAACGGAGGTTCTACTGCGAATGCAACAAATATGTATTTCAACGGGGTTTTCGCTTTGCACGATTATACAGGATCAATCGGAACATCGAGCGTTAATAATAGTAGAACACTTACGCATGAAGTTGGTCACTGGTTAAACCTATCTCATGTTTGGGGAGCAAATAATAACCCGGGTTCAGCAGGTTGTGCCGGTACAGATAACGTAAACGATACACCGGCAACTCAAGGATCAACTTCTTGTGATTATACTCAAAACTCGTGTACATCAGACAATGCATTCTGGGGATTCAACCAGATTGACCAGGTTCAGAATTACATGGACTATTCCTATTGTTCAGTCATGTTTACACAAGGGCAGGTTGACAGAATGCGAGCAGCAATCATCAGCTCAACAGGTGGAAGAAGCAATATCTGGACAACTGCCAATCTGAATTTAGTCGGTGGCGGTGCCGGGACTTCGCTTTGTGCAATAGATTTCAGCGCAAACCAAACCATCATGTGTGCAGGTACAACAGTGACTTACACCCCAAATTCAACTTCGGGGATTTCTGCTTATTCCTGGTCTTTTCCGGGCGGAACACCTGCAACTTCTACAGCTGTGAACCCAACAGTTACTTATCCAACTGCCGGAACATACAATGCAAGTTTAACGGTTACGGCAAGTTCAAACGGTACAACCTATCCGAAAACAAAAACAAATTATATTACTGTTAATACCAATACAACAGTTAGTTTACCCATTTCAGAAGGTTTTGTTTCTGCTACATTCCCGCCAACTGGCTGGACGATTGTAAACATTGGAGCTGCAGGTACCTGGACACGATCCGCTTCTGTAGGACGAGCACCAACTGCAGGTAACTCATTGAGATTTGACAATTTCAATATTCAAACAGGTAATGATGAAATTCGTTTGCCGAAAGCAGATATTGCGGCATATTCAAGCGCATCCTTAGTGTTTGATGTTGCTTATGCACCTTATGATGCTACTAATTTCGACGGGTTAGAAGTATTGGTTTCAACAAATTGCGGTGGAACGTTTACATCTGTTTATTCCAAATCGAATACCACTTTGGCTACTGCATCTGCAACCCAGAATGCTTTTGTTCCTACAGCTGCGCAGTGGAGATCTGAAACTGTGGACTTGACTCCATACGTTGGAAACAGCTCTGTTTGGATTGCATTCCGTAACCTATCCGGTTTTGGAAATAATATTTACGTCGATAACATCAATGTAACAGGAATCAGTGGTGCTCCAGTAGCGCCGGTTGCTTCGTTTACTTCTACAGGTCAAACTGTTTGTGCGGGTCAATCGGTTACTTATACGAGTACTTCTACCAACAATCCAACTTCATACAGCTGGTCATTCCCGGGTGGAACTCCTTCCACATCGACTACTGTAAGTCAGGTTGTGACTTATGCGGCGGCGGGAACATACAATGTTTCATTGACTGCAACGAATTTGGGTGGATCAAATGCATCCAATCAAACAGGATATGTTACAGTAAATGATTCTCCAGCTGCGCCAACAATTAATGCTGGTGGTACAACAACATTTTGCCAGGGAGGTTCTGTAACATTGACTTCTTCCGCTGGATCAGGAACTACCTGGTCAAACACTGCAAACGGATCTTCCATTACTGTAACGACTTCAGGAACCTATACGGCAACACAAACCGTTGCTTCCTGTCCTTCACCTGTATCGAATAGTATCTCGGTAACTGTAAACGCAAATCCAAATGTGAGTTTCGCATCAGTTCCGATGTTGTGTTCATCTGACGGGCCTTATACTTTGACTCAGGGAAGTCCGGCAGGTGGAACTTATTCGGGGACAGGTGTTACAGGAAACCAGTTCAATCCGGCAACTGTTGGAGTTAGTTCAACACCGGTAACTTACAGTTATACGAATATCTTTAGCTGTACGGCAACTGCCCAGACTACGGTTGTAGTTGACGGTTGTGCATCGATTGGTGAAAATGAATTGAATTTCATCCAGCTTTACCCGAATCCGTCTACCGGATCGTTTACGATTTCTTCGGGAGAAGTGAATATGAACTCGGTAAAAGTATTTAATGCAGTAGGTCAGCTTGTTTATGAAGTAAATGATTTACAGTCTTCGAAACAAGGGATTGATTTAAGAAACATGGCAAAAGGTGTTTATACAGTTCGTGTAATAACGGAAGTAGGAACACAACATATTCCAGTGGTATTGGAGAAATAACAGGACTCACTAAACCTGTTCTAAAAGGCTGTTACATCGCGTAACGGCCTTTTTTTTGATATCATGTTTTCGTTATATAACGAAGAAATATAATTACAAGTTAATTTTCACACAAAATCGCAATGCGATTGTTTTATCCTGAAATGTTGTACGGAAAATCGCAACAGTAAAAAGCAAGGCGCAAAATTCCGTTTTCTAATCTTATGCATACCTAGCAAATTTGTCTCGAAACTTAAAATTCGAAACCATGAAAAAATTAGTTCTAATGTGTCTGGGTTTATATGCCTATAAATCGTTCGCACAAACCCCGCAGTTGCCATCCATGGTAATAGCAGGAATAGAAGTAAGGAATATCGCCTCTAATGAAGACATTCTTCGCTCGGTCATCTATAAAAGTTTGGTTAATTCTAAAAAGTACGTTGTAAACGACCGATATGATGTAGCTGAGAAATTGGGCGACAATAAAATGAAGGAATGTATGGGGAAAGACTGCCTTGGAAAAGTAGGGGCCCAGTTGGCTGCCGATTTTGCTATGAGCGCGAGTTACGAAGGATTAGGGGACCGCATTTTGATCTCGATGAAAATAGTCAATGTGAAAACAGGTGAAATTGAGCGGAATGAAATTGAGCAATTTGAAAATCAGCCGCGAGAGTTAAACCGCATGACGGATATCATGATCTATAAATTATTGAAGATGGACGTGGATCTTTCCGTTTACAAAGCCTTGTTTTTTAAAGACGGCCCAACAGCCAGCACCGGATTGGGGAAAATGAATAATTCAGGTCCGCGGATTGGTTTTGCAGTTGCAACCGGTGATAATGGAGCATTTTTCACCCGGAACGAGCGCGAAGGTGGAGTTGGAACGGTGCCACTTCTGTTCAATATTGGCTACCAGTTGGAAGTTCAATATGCCGGGAGTGAAAAGTTTAGCGGATTGTTTGAGTTTTTGGGAAATGTTGCAGGAATGGAACATGGTACTCCAATTCCTTCATTGGCTATTATGCATGGTGTCCGTTTTGGTAAAGGTGCGTGGGAGATTGCAATGGGGCCGTCGTTTACAATGAAGCGTTTGGTTTCGGGAACTACCGACTATGACGGAAGCTTCCGTACTTACCAGGAATTGTATGCTCTGGGAGCAGGTGATGCAGCAACTACCATGTCTTACTTCAAACGGCCGGATACACGTGGAGCGACTTATTTCTCGACCAACTTCATTTTTGCTTTTGGAAAAACCTTCCGTCCGGGTGCTTTGAATGTTCCTCTGAATCTCTATGCCAGTATGAATAAATATGGAACCACTTATGGGATTTCACTTGGAATCAACATAACCAGATCTCGTAAATACACCTACACCAAATAAATCAGCCTTCGCCGATCGCGTGTCGCCAATAGCTTTAGCGATGGCACAAGCTTTAGCGGAGGAGCATGGAGAGATGAAGGGAGGGAAATCCCCGGTTACCGTACATACGGGACCGGGGATTTTGTTTGTGTAACTCAAACTTTCAATCTTCGGGTAAAGCTCATAATCGCAGCAAGGACTACGAACAATCCCAAACTTCCCATAATTAATGCATAGGTTTCCAGGTTTACGATTACATAAAGGAAACTATATAGAATTGAAATGGCAGTTAGAACGGTGATTGCAAACTTCAAAGATCGAAGCACGGAATAAGCATACCAGCTTAGTAAAGTAATAATTCCGATTCCCGCAGCTAAATAAGAACGTGCAAAACCGAATTGCTCGGAGAAGGAGAGCAGGATAAGGTAAAATAAGATCAGGGAAAGACCAATCATCAGGTAGTGTATGGGATGGATGAGCATTTTTCCGATTAATTCGATGAGGTAGAATACTGTAAAAGTTAAAAGGATGACCAGGATGGCATATTTCACGGTGCGTTCGTTCAGTTGATAATGATCAATTGCTTCCAGGAAATCTACCGACGCTTCAGCCGTTTTTCCATAGTGATCGGAATGCTGTATTCCTGCCTTGGTATTTTGAGCAATGTTCATCATCCTCCAGGAACTTGTGAAGCCTTTTTTGACTTCAAAGGAATCCGGATTTGGGAGAGAAGTACCGGAAAAGGATGGATTGTTCCAGTCTGAAATCATGTTGTACACGCTTTTTTTGGCAAAACCATGCAGGATGATTTTCCCGGATCCATTTACGGTGTAAGTGGTATTGACATTGATTTGGGTGGTTGATTTGTCAATAGTGAATGGAGCAGTTGCATAAAATAACTTTTGAGTACTGTTTTCAGCCAGGATTTGCTGTTCAATTTCCAATCCTAATCCGTTTACTTCTATTTTTTCCATGTCTGAGATTCTTGTTTCGGCAAGAGCAAGAAGACCGATTTGTGCTTTTGAAAGATCCAGGTCCGGATTGTTCAGGTTGGGAATAAACCCTGCTGAAGTATGATTTCGGGACTGAAACACCGGGAAATGATAAATACCACGCTTCTTGGTGCTTGTCTTTACGTTGAGTGTTGTTTTTTCGTTTTCAGGAAAGAAGAACAGGTACTTTTTGTTTTTACTGTTTTTGAACGGAATTCTTAAAACCAGGCCTTTGTAGGTGAAATTACCTCCCCATTCCGAACGGATTTCATTTTTGATATCCGAGGCTCTGTTTTGCCGCTCATGAATCAGTGAAGTGACGCTGATCATTGGTATGAGCAAAACGATGGTTAAACCGGCGATGAGGGTTAATCGCCCGATCGATGAGTTCAGGAATTTTAAGAACTCACTCGTTTCCCTGTTTTCTGATTCTTGATTGTTTTTCATGTTAGAATTGATTTAAAAGAACTTTGAATTTCAAAGTAAATGAATAAAAAAATAGTTATTTACTTGTTTTGATTAATTGCTCAAGCGCGGCCAGATGCTTGGCAAATGTTTGTTTTCCCAATAAAGTTGCTTCATAGGTTGTATTGGGCTTTTTACCAATGAATTGCTTCTTAATGTCGATGTATTCTGATTGCTCCAGTGCTTTGATGTGCGAAGCCAGGTTTCCGTCGGTGACTTCCAGCAGCTCTTTCAGTCTGTTAAAGTCTACGGATTCATTCACCATCAGGATAGACATAATTCCCAGTCTGATCCGATGGTCAAATGTTTTATTGATATCTGAGATGATACTTGTCATTGCTTTTTATAATCGTATTTCAGGTACATGTATGCACCGTATAAAATATGGCAAACCCCGAAACCGAGCATCCAAAAGTACAAACCATAACCAATATAGAAGCTATTTATTAATCCCAAAATAATGAACATGAACCCCAGGTTTCTTAGAGTTTCATAAGAATAACGGCTTGCGCTTACCAATGCAAGACCGTAGAATAGGAGTGTAACAGGGGATACGAGGCCGATAGCGCCTTTGGTGATTAATATGACTGCGAATAATCCGCCGGTAACTAATGGAACCAGGAAGCTCATGATGAATGATTTTGACACTTGATTCCAGATCACTTCCTGCTTTTTTCTTGCTTTTCGGATGGAAAAGATGACTCCTGTAATCACTGAAAGGACCATTACTAAAACAGCAGTTGTTGCAATCGTAATGAATTCAGCAGAATCGAAACGGATGGAAGAAGTCAGTCGTTCTCTCATGGAGTAAACAACTCCTGCTCCAATCAATGCATAAGTCCCGGCAAGAATTCCGGAGATGCCTGATAAGGACAAAAACTTAGAGGATTTTTGCATCATGGATTGAATTTCCTGAAGCTGTGCTAAATATTTTTCACTTTCCATAAAAGAACTTTGAAATCCAAAGTAAAATAAAATAAATGAATTGGAGAAATAATTTTGTGATTTTTTTTGAACTTCGATACCGCTTTGTTAGAAGTGATAAATCAAAGGCCTATCACCCGAAAGTCAAAAATGCTGCAGCAGGAGTTTCAAAGCAGCTGTTCGTTTACAAACTGCTTTGAAAATGTTTTTATGAGTTCCCTGGTACGCTCAAATTCCAGGCTGATTGCTTCTTCGCTGCCAATTGCTTTTGCGGGATCCGGGAAATTATGGTGAAACTTCTGTGCTTGAGTTGGGAAGTACGGACAGTGTTCTTTTGCGTTGTCGCAAACTGTAATGACATGGTCAAAAGCGATTTTGCTGTATTCATCCACGTGATTGGAAGTGTGGTGCGAAATATCAATTCCGTCCATTTTCATGGTGGCTAAAGCTTTCGGATTAACGCCATGAACTTCTACTCCAGCACTGTAAACGGTTGCACGATCGCCGGCAAAATGTTGTAAATATCCATGGGCAATTTGACTTCTACAGCTATTTCCCGTGCACAAAACTAAAATATTCTTCATTGCTCTTATACTATACAAATAACCAAATGATGTTGATGATACAGAACTTCGGATCAAACCCGAAAATGAGTTGTAACACAACAACCGAAGTGGTAATAATTACTGGTTTTCTGTATTTGAGTGCTAGTGTTTTCATAGATTAACAACATCCACCGCCAGTCGTGCAGCAAGCAGATTCTTTAGTGGATAATTCGGACAATTGGATTTTTGCTTTTTCAGCAGGAGCACCACAAGATTCACTCGCTAAACAAGCGGTTGTTTTTGATACTAACAGAAAGTGTTTTCCATTGAACTCCAAATTGTATTTTCCAATTGTTTCTCCCTGGTACTCTACTTCAATTTCATTGTTTTCAATTCCCAGTTTTTCTTCTGAAAGTTCAATGATCCGAAGCAGTTTCCCGGGTTTTAATCTGTGATCGGTATCGTTTGCATTCCACAATTGGAAATTCACAACTGATTCATTACGGATTGTGCCGCCACAATCAATAAAATGCTTGCGCACGTTTCCAACTTCGGTTACGTGAAAATGCTCAGGAACGAATGAGCCGTTAGGTGTTTCAAATACCACATTATCTAATGTTGGCAGAATTGCTTTTACTTCTGAAAGTTTCATTTTGCGTAAGTTTTGTTTAACAACATTGACTGCCTTTATTCTCCATTTGAAGAGAGATTCCGGCAAAATAAGATTGGATACGGGCAACGGTAGTTTTATCGACACAATAGCAAATAGCAGTTCCTTCAACACTTCCCTTAATCAATCCTGCGTTCTTCAACTCTTTCAAATGCTGAGAAACGGTGGGCTGTGCAAGGGGCAATTCATTGACAATATCTCCGCAAATACAGGTGTCGACTTTTATCAGGTATTCCAGAATTGCGATTCTTGCAGGATGTCCTATTGCTTTTAACAGATTTGCCATTTCATTCTGTTCTGTCGTAAACAGGTCCGTTTTTGTTGTTCCCATATCTTTTATCGTATTATTGCAATATTACGATAAATAATGGAGGGATTATAAAAAATAGTTCTCCGCGGGCTAAAAATTCAAATTGAAATAAATGGATAGTTGAATGGAATCCTACACCAGTCAGGCAGATAGAGGGGGAAAAGTTTCAATTTTTCTTGCAGGAACATTTCTTCTCCGGAACCGGATCATAACCATGTCCGCCCCAGGGGTGGCAACGGCTGATTCTTCTGGTCCCCAGCCATAATCCTTTTATCGGACCATGAATTTTTAATGCTTCGATCATGTAAGACGAACAAGTTGGATCATACCTGCAGGCATTTGGAAGAATAGGACTGATGATCCACTGGTAAATCTTTACCGGGACGATTAAAATGGAAATAAAAAATTGCCGGATGTACTTCATGTGCTTCTTCGGCACAAAGTTAAGCAAGAATGGAATACTTATTTTGTAATTTTAGCCAATACTTATGGAAGAAATTCAAAATAAGCGAAAGAAGAGCATTGCATTTCGACTTGGAAATAGTTATTTGAGCAGGAAGACGGCAGGTATCAGGAATGAAGACAGGCTTGGTTATGCATTGAATGCGGTTCAGAAAACGCAATTGAAAAACCTGCAGTTGAAGATTTACCTCATTGCCGGTTTGATCGGAGCCGGTGCTGTACTGATTGTTGTTTTCCCGTTTCATTTCACCAGTTTACTCGATGCTCAGCACCTGGATGTTTTCGGTTACAAATTTGATTTTGAGCTTTATTATACGATTTACGGAGTTGCGATGCTCTTTCCCGAGATTTGGCTGCTGAATATGCTGAATATTTATGCGGTGAGGCGTATTTGTGAGATCTACAAATATCCATCGGTTTCTCAAAATGATTATGGAGAGCAGGTTGCGTTATTAACGGAAGCAGGATTGGAAATGCCGGCAAAGCATATGAAGCTATTGGAAATTGATCCTTACGTCGGACTGACAAAATTTTCGTATTACGCATTATTGATAGGGACCAAATTGAAAGCGACACTCTCCAATGTGCTGATGAAATTTTTGGTGAGGCGTTTACTTGGAAGGTATGCCTTGCGAATAGTTACAGACCTGATTGGTGTTCCAATCTTTGCCTTTTGGAATGCGTGGAGCAGCAGACAGGTCATGAAAGAAACTCAGATGCGGATTGTTGCTACGGCTGCCACGAAAGATTTTATGAGAGAGTTTTCCCAGGAAGAATTGGAACAGATCAAAGAGCGGCTGACTAAATTATTCCATTTTGTGGCTCAACAAAAGCGGCAGTATAATTTCGCGCTGTATTCATTCATGAAAGAAATGATGGTTGTTTTTCCGGATCTCGACCTGAAATATGATCAGGAAGTAAAGATAGATGAGTTATTTGGTGCTGATCCGGAGGAGAATAAATTAGTCGCTCGTTTGTTGATTTTTGGACTCCTTGTAGATGGAACACTTTCCGTAAAAGAACGTTTGACGATTCGTAAAATTGCCAAAGAACCCTGGTTCCCGGTTTCTATTGATGAAATGGAGGTGATTTTGAAAGGATATGTCAATGGCGAAGGACTGAAGCGGTTTTGATAATCGTGACTGATCACTACAGAACGTTAAAATTTCGTACAGCTCTTGTGTTTTTCAAGCGTTTTTCCTAATTTGCATTACCCAAAACCCACAAACAAAAATGAAACGCAAAACTCTCCTTGCAATACTTGCGTGTATTCCACTGATTGCTTCTTCTCAAACTTCCACCTGGGAAAAAGAGATGATCGCTGTTACCGAAGGCACTTCCGAACACATAATCATGGGAGCAGCGGGCATCGAGGCCGCAAGTTGGGACCAGCTTCAGCATCCGAAATTCTGGCAGCAAATTATGATTCTTTCTCCGGATTCGGTATTGATCAATGTAGGTTCAACCCGACAGATTATTACTAAAATGTCCAATAAAGGCTGGAACTCGCAAACAGAAGCTCAAAAAACAATCTTTAAAGACAGTATTCGAACCTTGTTTGGACTGAATGCTGGTGAAAAAATAAATGTAACAACCGGTAAGAATGATTTCTATCGCTTTGACCTCGTATTTGAAAGTCTGCCAAAAGGAGTTTCTGCATTTGAAGGTTTTGGAGTGGATCCATGGTATGCACAATCAATCCTGTTAATTGAAAGTCCCGGAAGAATGCAAAAATCTTCTGTTGGAGCTTACGGACCATTTCAATTGATGCCGGCTGTGGCACGTTCTATGGGATTAACGGTTAATCGTTCGGTGGATGAGCGGAAAGATTTCATGCGTTCTGCCTATGCAGCTTCTCAGTTATTAAAGCGCATTTGTATTCCTTCGGCGAAAGGAATTGCAGAAGGAGCTGGCCTGGTGGTTGATGAACAGTCGATTTGGTTCCGTTTATTGACCATGCATGTGTATCACGCTGGTGCTTTGAACGTGAAAGCTGTAGTAAATGCAATCGGACCCGTTACTTCAGGGGAAGAATTGATTCAAAAAATGTGGGTTACCAGCGCCGGAAGTTTCGGGAACTGCTCACAGAATTATTCGCAATTGGCATTGGCAGCACACATTCAATTGAACGATATGATTCAGCACATGGGAGTTCCGGTGTATAACTGTAATACGGTAGTTGAATAAAGAACTAAGCTTTTTTAAAGAGAATACTTAGGGAATTGACACAATGACGCGTGTCTTTGGGAGTAAATTGTTCACCAAAAAAGACATGCCCCAAATGTCCTTCGCAATTGGCACAGATTATTTCCACGCGTTTTCCATCCGAATCGGGAATTCGTTTTACACTTCCCGGAATTTCGTCATCGAATGACGGCCAGCCGCATCCTGAATCGAATTTATCTGAACTTTTATACAAAGGTGCTTCGCAACGACGGCATACAAAAGTGCCTTGTTCGTTCCATTTGTTATACTGACCTGTGAAGGGATATTCTGTTCCTTTTCGTACGATGATGCGTTCTTCATCAGGTGTAAGTGGATTCCAATCTTGTTTTTCTTTCATTGGTCTTGTTTCGGTGATACAAGGTACAAAAAAAATGAATGAATCAGACACCGAAAAGTTAAGATATGATGAAATTAACCTGAAATTTAACAGCTTGAATTCATGCCGGTCCCAATATTGGGAATTTGGGAATTCGAGAATTCTAGAATTCTACAGTTCGAGAATTCTAGAACTGTATTTGCTGTGATTTCTTGTTTTTAAGCTTGTTTTGCTGTGATGCGAAAAAAAGGCTGTTCATTTGAACAGCCTTTCTAATCTAATATTTAGTTGAGATTAAACACCCATCGAGTCCATTTTGTCCATGATCTGTTTGGCGTAAAAATCAGTTGCCTGCTTCAGGATATTTACATTTTTCTTCTTCGCTGCAATAACCATTTTAGAACCGTCTCTGTTCACATTGATCGTCACATATTGAAGAATCTCTACCACTTTTGCTGCGTCTTGCAATTCCAGGCTTTGTACATCCATTTTTTCAAATGCAATGAACATAGAGAAACTGTCTTCACCGAAATTTTTAGCATAAGAAGGCAGATTCAATTGTCCTCCCGTCTGCTGTCCGCTTGAAGCAGAGATTGCTTTCTTAGTCGATTTTACCAGTAAATCGCCCATGATGTAAGTATCGCCTTTCTTTTCACCGAAAGCAGAGAATTGGTCGTCCAATACTTTTTGAAGCAAATCTCCTTTTGGACCAAGTCCTAAGTAACTATTGTAATCCAATTCCATTCCCATTGGTGATTTTGGGTCTCCTGTAAATACCATTCCGGCCTGACCTGAGAATAATTTAGATAATGGGTTTTGTCCAAGAGCCAGTAATGCAAATTTCACTTCACCCGGGAAATCCTCTGTTAGTCGTTTTTGAGCCGTTGGAAGATACTTGGTCAGGAAACTTTCTCCTTTTCTAAGATCCAGGTTCAGCGCAACTCCCATCCACGGATTTCCTCCGCCCAATTGTTTCACTAACGTTGTTCCGTTGTTGTCTTTGAAGAATAATTCGTCTTTTAGTTCATCGGAGAAAATATTTTTGGAGTCGATAGTAGCCATTCCATTATCGAAATTTGCTACCGTTTTGATGTAGGCACCTTCTACCAATTCATCCAGATGTTCTTTCTTTTCAGCCGGAAGTTTTTCCAGTTCCGTATTCGAAGTATTCAATAACCGTGCAATGTCAATTCCTGAAACGATATCGCCTTTTTCTTCGATGATTTCTTCTGCAGTATCTTCAGAAAGATCGCCTTCTGTTAAGGTAAATGCTGCTCTCATTGCTGCTTTTCCGTCATAATCTGCCGGTTTGCTGATGATGATCAGGAGTTTATTGCGGATTCCAAAAGTTACGTCGTCTTCCTGGTGATAGGAAATGTCGCCGTCTTTATCCAGTGCATATCCCATTTCACTAATAATGGATGCAAGGGTATCCGGACTCTTGATATTGATCAATGCATAAACAGTTTCAGGAGTTCCATCGTGACGAAACGGAGCTTCGAGTGCGTAATAAATCGGTTTTTCGATTTCCAAACCTCTTTTCCAGTTCCCAAGTACACTTCCCAAAATTGTATTTACCTTCGGAACGCTCTTGTAATCGGCTTTATTCAAAATATCCATGGCACTTACATGACCAAAGGCAACTATTTTTTCATTACCTTCAATCATCGCTGAAGTTGCTTCGGCTGCATCTCTTTCTGTAGAATTGGAAGAGCAGGAGCTGAAGAACAAAATTCCGCTGATTGCGAAAGCGGCGAATAATAGTGATTTATTGTATTTTTTCATAGGTAAATATTTGTTTCAAATGAACACTCAAATGTAGACTTTCTTTTTAATTTCGAAGTTCATTTTTACAATTTTTATTCCAAACTTAAAAGTCTGATTCTGTGCATTTTATTGAGCCGTATTTTAATTGGAGACACTTATACATTGCTTCTGAGGATTCCCTTTCACCGTTTTACGACAGAGAGTACAGTGAATTTGAATTCACTGACCGGATTTACAACTTCCTGATCCATCCGCAATGGGATACTATTGATTCCAGAACCCTTTTTACCAAGATCCTGTTTGTGGATTATGAAGAAGGTTATGCAATTATGGAGTTTATAGGGGAGTGGAATGACGCCATAGAGAATGATATTATGACCCTTAAGCGAAATGTGATTGAAGAGATCATGCAGCATGGGATCAATAAGTTCATCCTGGTAGGTGAGAATGTACTGAATTTTCATTATTCAGACGATTCATATTACGAAGAATGGTTTGACGAGGTGGAAGATGGTTGGATTGCATTGGTCAATTTTCACGATCACGTAATCCATGAGTTTGAGAAAGCTCGAATCGATCATTATTTTGTGATGGGGGGTGATTTGGAAGATATTGATTGGAGAACGGGCACGCCTTCCCAGTTTTATGAGCGGGTGGAGGAGTTGGTTCAAAGACGAATTGGATAAAAATATGTGGGCGCAGATGCATCCCGCGCCCACCGAATTTTAATCATTTTGATATAAACACCCTTTTCATGGTCATATTGTTATCTACGGAAACATTTACCATGTAAATTCCGCTGTTCAATTCATTGTCCAGACGAACGGAAAGTGCGCTTTCGCCGGCACTCACAGTTCCAAGATTTTCTCTGAAGACGGATTTCCCGTTCAGATCCACCACATTGACATACACTGAGCCGTCCACTTTGCTGTTCAAATGAATGTTCAGTGAATTGGTAGCTGATTGATAGCCAATCTGTGTTTCTACTTTCGAGCTTGCTTCTTTCACGCCGGCTTGTGTTCCAAAAGGATGCTGTGAGGTACGGATTACATCTCCGTCATCGCTACTGCTGCTGTTAGTTTGATTGGTCGCTAAATAAAAAGTCACAGTTCCCACATTGGTAGCCGGTGATGTCCAGTTGAAAGACCAGGTGGTGAGGTCTGTTCCTGCCAGTTTATGAGTGACTCGTTGTTTTCCACCGGAAGTAATGATTTTTGTATGCGTAGCATTTGTGATAGCAAGAGTACCTGCTGCGGTATTGCTTGGGCTAAGTGCAACAATCTCAAAACCATTTTTCGGGTTGTTTGTAGCCATGCTGACCTGAACCTGGTAAGTGGTAGATGCTTCGTATTCCGTTACAGGATTTCCTGCATCCATCAATGTTACTGTATTGAATCCGGAACCGCTTTGAACCGTTCCTGAATGACATTGTGTGCAAACTCCGTCGCCCGGAGCACCTGTTCTTCCGCCTGGACTTCCGGCCTGGTTGAGCGTGTGGTATTCTTTGCTGAATTTTTTGACTGTTCCGATAGATTCATGTCCGGAAAAACTGAGTAGAATTCCAGAGGCGGCCAACAAGCCGATAAAGATGTAGTTTTTATTCATAATGTATTAATTATTCAGGGTTCCCTGCTGAATCCAGCATTGAAATTGTTGAATGAGTGAATCAGCCAGTGCCGGACCACCTTCAGGCATTAATTGCGGTGTTCCGCGTAATGCCTGAATGATTGCATTCGAATTTGCAGAAATTTCTGCGTGATTGGATAGTACGGGTGAAGTTCCGGCTCCGCTTCCATGACAACCGGAACAGTTTTCTTCAATCATCGGTGCAATTTGTGTACTGAATGAGATAGTGCTGTTACAGATCACCTGGGGCAATGCAGGTGGAGTTTTAGCTTTGGTACATCCACCCGGAAGCAGCACAATTAAAAATGCGATACCGCAAAATACGTAAAAAGTCAGTGTCGTTTTTTTCATCTATTTGATAAATAAAGGTTTGAAACTCATCCATGAAAGTGCCGGAATGAATAGAAAGGGAATCAGATATCCCTTGAAGTAGTCGATCATTGCCATCGAATCCTCATTTTTGAATTCAGGATCATTCATGGTAAATACATAAAATACCAATGAAACAGAAACACCTGAAAGAATGAATTGAGTAACGAAGCCGGCTAAAGATTTGTTTTTTAAAAGCGCATAAATTCCTGCTGCCAGCATGCTTGTCCCGATGGTGATCATCAACGAAAAACACACCAGGTGCCAATAGCCGCTTACCTCCGTGAAATCAGCGATCATGTTCTTGTAAACGGATGAATAGATCCACGACACGATCGATGAAAACAAACCGGATATGACTGCCAGGAAAAAAAAGCGTTTAAACATGTTCTCCTATTTTTCGGTTACCGGAATGGAGTAAGAAATATTCATCACATCAGGAACTGCATCACTTTTGTGCCCTACGCCGTAGTCAATGCGATTTACAGTAAACTTGCCGCTGAATGTCAGGTCATTTCCGGATTTTGTGACCGTTGCAGGAATTTTCTTTTCCTTGGTAACGCCTTTCATGGTCAGTTTTCCGGTAATGGTGTATGACTCTCCGGATTTTTCCACTTTGGAGGAAACAAACTTAATCGTTGGATATTTGTCTGCTTCAAACCATTCGGAGGTTTGGGCTTTCTTATTCTGCATCGAATTTCCGGTATTGATGGAGTTTACATCGATGGAAAGATCAAACTTGGCATTCGCAAGATCGTTCTCGTCAAACTTGATAGTTCCTTTTCCTTTTTTGAATTCTCCGGTTGGGTCCTTGCTTTTAAATCCAATGGTAAATCCTTCCTTGACAGTGTAATCTTTGGATGCAGTAAGCGTCACAAATGCCGAACCTGCAAATAAGCAGATTGCTAAGGCCGGGTAAAGTAATTTTTTCATAATCATTTATTTAAATTGTTCAAAGGTTCAAAGGTTCAAAGGTTCAAAGGTTCAAATTGAAGTTTAAACGATATTGAACTTTTTGAACTGTTTTTTAAACTTTTGAACTTTGTTACTGTCCAAATTCGAACTTTCGTCCGATGCAAAAACCAATCCTAAATTGACCTTTCAGCCAGTTTTCATAGGTGTTGGTAACAAATTGTGATTCTCCGAAACCTCTTGCATTTGTGAGGTAAACGGTGAAGTTATGTCCGAAAGTCAGCCATTCTACAGCAAATCCAAGGCTGTTGAAATTTTGAGTTCTCATTCCTTTATCCTGGAAAACCTGGTAATACTCCACCATGATTCCTAATCGCTGTGTGATGGACCAGCGCATTGCGCCACCTAAAGCAAATAAGGTGTTTTGATCGTCTGCCGCTACGTAATTTCTGTGAACAACTGTAGGGACCAAAGCCAGGCTTACCAAATCGCCAAACTTACGTGCAATGTTCAATTGAGCGGAGTAGGAGAAGCGATATTCTTGTTTGGGAAAATGGGCTACGGCATAAATATCCGGAAGTGCTTTCATGTAAGTGTAAAACATGCTTCCCGTAACAGCCAGTGAAATAGGCATTCCTTTTTTCTTTTGCTGCAGAATACGGTATTTCCCAAATCCATCGATCAATGAACGATAAGGAGTTCCGCTTCCTTTGCTTCTTCCAACACCAACCATGATATTATTGGTAATCCCATATTCAAATGCCAGGCGGATATCACTTGAATTATCGAATCCAAACCAATTTTGAACTCCTCCGTTCGATCCTGCCAAATCACCAAAACGATGCTCTACCCGGAACTCAAGAACTCCTTTACGCAAACATTCAACGGAATGACCGCTTACAATTCGAGTTGATTGGAACGTTTGTTCCACCAGGTTTGATTCTTCAACAGTTTCTGTTTCTACAACTTCTGTTGAATCGGTTTCCTGTGCAATTGAACTTTGTGTCAGGAAACACACCGTTCCCATAAATAATAGCTTTTGAATCATTTTCATTCCTTCTTTGTCTGCCAAGATAATATTTACCCGGATAAATACCTACCCATTTAATACAGAATTAAAAGGATGGTTGGAATGCTTTTTCGAAAACAATCTACTTTTTCAGTAGGAAACGGGTGTCAATATAGGATTCCTAAAATACGTCGTTTTGCAGTAGGGAAGAGTCGGGTTAAATGACTAAGTTTGTAATACTGAAACAGATAAAACTGTGAACAACTTCTTAACTTGCGTATTTGTAGTGTTCTTTTTGAATGCATATTCAAAAGATCAATGGGTGATCCTGGAATGGAAATTCAAAGGGATTGAAGAAGGGTACGATCATTTGAACAGAAGCAGGGTATCTGTTGACGGAACGGTTTTACCGGTTTCCAATTCTTTTCGCCAGAGCGATTGGGGCTCTTATTCTTTGAAACTTTCAAAAACTACCCATACGATCAAGTTTATCAATGAAGCTTTCTATGAAGGCAAATGGATCGAACACACTTTTGAGAACAAATTCAGTATTAATGCCATTTGTGAATTTGATGTGGATGTGAAGCATGTTTCCAAGGTTCAGATTGAGTTTGACCTGGATGTGAAGGATGTTTCCATTGTTCAATTCGATTTAAATGGAAGTGCATTGGTCGCAAACAATAAAAAAACGACTTTTAAAGGAAAGCACTATCCAATGGAAATAGATTGGCACTTCATGAATGTAGAATCCGGCTACAACCATGTTTCCCGCATTCAGGTTTTTGTGGATGATATTGAATATGGAACTTCCGAGCAATCGGTAGAAAGCATGGGGGGAAAGTTTCTGCTGAAAATCCCTAAAGGAATGCACCGGGTTCGAATCGTAAATCAATCATTTGTAGATGGAGTATGGCAGGATCATACAATCGTCAATAATTATTCGATAGAAGCGGTCTATGAGAAAACGGTGGAGGTAAAAAAAATGATCCGGGTTCATTTGGTGATTGATCTGAATGATGAAGAAACGGTAAATAGGTGGGAATAATTAGGGGCACGATTAATCGCGCCCCTAAAATTTATCATAAATGTATTCCCCTTATCCGTTCCAAACACCCATTGAATTGAATTTCTCAATACGTTCTTCAACCCGTTGTTCCGGGTTTTTCGGATCCAATTCTTTCAAATATTCAATGATCTTATCTTTTACGTTTTGGAAACTTGCTTCCTGATCTCTGTGAGCTCCTGCAAGAGGTTCCTCAATCACATCGTCAACCAGTTTCAAACGTTTCATATCCGTACTGGTCAATTTCAATGCCTCAGCTGCCTTTTCCTTGTAATCCCATGATCTCCATAAAATGGAAGAACAGGATTCCGGAGAAATAACCGAATACCAGGTATTTTCAAGCATCACTACTTTGTCTCCAACGCCGATTCCTAAAGCACCACCTGACGCACCTTCACCGATAATGATACAGATCACAGGAACTTTCAACTGCATCATTTCATAAATGTTTCGTGCAATTGCTTCTCCCTGACCTCTTTCCTCAGCTTCCAATCCAGGGAATGCTCCCGGAGTGTCAATAAAAGTTACGATCGGCTTATTGAATTTCTCAGCCATTTTCATCAACCGCAAAGCCTTGCGGTATCCTTCCGGATTTGGCATTCCGAAATTACGGTACTGGCGCATTTTGGTATTGATTCCTTTTTGTTGACCGATGAACATGACTGTTCTTCCGTCTAGTAATCCGAAACCGCCAATCATTGCTTTGTCATCTTTCACCGTTCTGTCACCGTGTAATTCCTGGAAGGAAAAACCGGTAATTGCATTGATGTAAGCCAATGTATATGGTCTGTCCGGATGCCGGGACAACTGTACACGCTGCCACGGAGTCAGCTTGCTGAAAATTTCTTTTGTTTTTTTAGTGAGTGCGTCTTCCAGATCACGAATCTTGTCGGACATATCGACACCTGTACTGTTGCCGATCTCACGTGTTTGTTCAATTTGTTCTTCTAAAGCCTTTAAAGGTTCTTCAAAATCTAAATATGTGGACATAATTGCTATTTTGAGGGGCGAAAATTACGAAAATAGTTCGCATCTATTAATTTTACGGCATGATTAATTTTCCAACATGTAAAATAAACCTTGGTTTGCACATCCTGAAAAGACGGGATGACGGCTACCACGATGTTGAAACTGCTATGTTGGAACTTCCTTTTCACGATATCCTTGAATTTGTTGAAAGCGAAGAATCAGCCTTCACAACCTCCGGGTTGGAGATTCCCGGTTCAGGGAATTTGGTTCGGGATGCCGAAAGAGAATTTCGAAAATTGAAAGTATTTCCACCTTTAGCTTTTCACCTGCATAAATTCATTCCGATGGGAGGCGGTTTAGGCGGCGGTTCTTCCGATGCTGCTTTTGCATTGAAAATGCTGCGCGATAAATACTTGCCGGGTATCCCCAATGAGGTACTAAAAGAAATGGCTGCCAAAATTGGTTCAGATTGCGCTTTTTTCATCGATGGCGGTTTGCAGTTCGCAACAGGAAGGGGAGAAGTGTTGAGTCCTCTGAATCTCCATTTGAAAGATAAGTATGTCGTACTGGTGAACCTGGGAATTCATGTTTCCACCAAAGAAGCTTTTGAAGGAATTGTTCCGAATAATGATAGACCTTCCTTGAAAGAGATTCTGAATAAACCCATGCAAAGCTGGAAAGAGGAGTTGGTGAATGATTTTGAACAGTCTGTTTTTCAGAAATACCCGGAATTGGCTGAAATTAAAAATGATTTGTACGAGTATGGGGCCATTTATGCTGCTATGACAGGTTCGGGGTCAACTTTGTTCGGAATATTTGAAACGGAGATTCAGTCTATCCAGTGGTCGCGGAAAGTGGCCTATGAAGCATATTTGAAGCTTTGAGTTTTTGAGAGTTCGAGAATTCTCGAATTCGCAAATTCGCTTGTTCGCTAATTTGCGAACAGATATTTATGTAGTTTATTGATTTTCAATATTTAATGAAGTTTAAGTACTCAATTTCCTCATTCATTTCCAGCACAAAATAGTAAGTTCCATTACTCAATTCACTTACATCAATACTCATTCCGGAAAGTTCTATCTGTTGCTTTTGACCAAGACTGTTATAGACTCCGTGAAGTTTTAAATCAGAGTAAGATCCATTTTTGGAAAGCACTTGGATCAATTGATTTCCCGGATTAGGGAAAAGTACCAGGTTCGATTCAACTTTCAATTCTTTAACGGAGGAAGTGCTCAACGGATCTGCTTCGAAAAGGAATAATCCACCTAAATCCTGACCGACGAACAGGTTTAAAAATCCATTTCCATCGATGTCGTCCACAAAGAAAGAACTATAAAGGCCTGCATCCATATTCAGATAGGTGTCCGAATACAAACTAAAAGCATCACCGTTTGAGAGATTCCC
>CBFGOJ010000020.1:0-74158 GCA_965650365.1 uncultured Fluviicola sp.
ACATTTGAACATTTGAACATTTGAACATTTGAACATTTGAACATTTGAACATTTGTTATCCCTTAAACTTATACCCAATCCCTTTAACGGTCTGAATGTAATCATCTCCGATCTTTTCCCGCAGTTTGCGAACATGCACGTCAATAGTACGATCGCCAACAATGATATCGGTTCCCCAAACACGTTCGAGGATTATATCGCGCTCAAACACCACTTCAGGTCTGGATGCTAAAAGTGCCAATAGTTCGAATTCTTTTTTGGGAAGATGAAGGGTTTCTCCGTTTTTAATAACAAGATATTTCTCTCGATTGATCACTAAATCCGGAGTTCCTGAAGGTTTTGCCTGCGCCGCCTCCTTACGTCTTAATAAAGCATGAACCCTGCTGATCAGAACGCGTGGTTTGATTGGTTTTGAAATGTAATCGTCTGCACCGGCATCCAATCCGGCAATCTGACTGTAATCTTCATTTCTGGCTGTCAGAAAGCAGATTAATACGTTTTCAAGACCAGGTGTATTTCTGATTTGTTCACAAACCTCAATCCCATCCATGCCGGGCATCATGACATCAAGAATAACCAAATCCGGTTTTTCCTCTTTACAAAGACTAATCCCTGTTTGTCCGTTTTCAGCTAAAAAAACTTTGAAGCCTTCTTTCTTGAGATTATATCCAAGAATTTCACGGATATCTTCTTCATCGTCAACTATTAAAATCTTATCCATTTTGAATGAGTTCCTGATCTATTCAAAGGTAAGAAAGTATTTGAAGTAGGTGGATGATTCAGAAATTATATTGCAAAAACTAAAACGGGATAGTCATAAGATGACTTGTGGAAGAGATTTGAATCGATAATTGTTGAAACTCCGTTCATCAATCAATATATCCATTCAACATGAAAAAACGAGTTTATTTACATCAAAAAAATTGCCTTTCTTGGAATCTTAAGTTGATATGCTACCCGGGTAATAATTATTTCATCGGTAGTATTTGTGGATTAATCTGTTCAATTTTAGATTTAATTGACTGATCAGTGAATTATTTAACACTAGGTACAGGCATTCGTTTAATCCATTCTTTAAATCCTTTAATTGTCCTTTTTTGTATGTCTGCATAGAAAGTGAAAAACCAATGAGATAATGGCTTATCTTTGCTGTAGTAGTAGTAGGTTAGGTTGATTAGTGTGATAAGAGCTTGAGACGCCCGTCTTGAGCTCTTATCTTTTTTTAGGCCCTTCGCCACGGATTCTATTTTTTATTTGATCATTATCCGAAAACGATTTCTTAGTATCTTCACACAAACAATCATTTTAGAATGAAACCAAGAGCTAAAATATTATTGGTGGAAGACGATGCCAATTTGGGCTTTGTCATTTCAGATCAATTGAAATCAGAAGGGTATCAGGTTGTACTTTGTACAAATGGAATGGACGGGCACATGCGTTTTTCAGAAGATGAATTCCACATGTGCATTTTCGATGTCATGATGCCAAAGAAAGATGGTTTTACGCTAGCTCGTGAGATTCGTACCATGAATCAGACAGTTCCGATTCTTTTCCTGACTGCAAAAGCTATGACGGAAGATAAAATTGCCGGATTCAACGCCGGTGGAGATGATTACCTGACAAAACCATTTTCCTTCGATGAGCTTTCGGTACGAGTAAAAGCGCTTCTGAAACGCGTAAATATCCAGGATGAACCGGAACAAAAAATCGTGCAGGTAGGAAGCTATACGTTCGATACGGAGAATTTTACCTTGAAGCACCCGGAGTTTGAGAAAACTCTGACAAAGAAGGAAGCAATGGTCCTGAAAATCCTTTGTAAATTCCAAAATGCAGTAGTTCCGAGAGAGAATATTTTAACGGCAGTTTGGGGCCAGGATGATTATTTTGCCGGAAGAAGTATGGATGTTTTCATTACTAAATTGAGAAAGTACTTTTCGATGGATTCGAAGATTGCCATTTCCAACATCCACGGAATTGGTTTCAAACTGGAAGTATTGCCTTAAATGAATCACATTTTACATATTGAAACTGCAACCAAAGTTTGCTCTGTTGCTTTGTCTGCAGATGGGGAATTGGTGCAAATCCGCGAAATTAAAGATGAAGGTTATTCTCATGGAGAACAATTAACGATCCTGATTCAGGAAGTACTCGATTCGGAAGGGATTAAAGCTGAAAATTTGTCGGCAGTTTCTGTTTCAGCCGGTCCGGGCTCTTACACCGGTTTGCGCATCGGTGTTTCTACTGCAAAAGGATTGTGTTATGCATTGAATATTCCGCTTATTTCGGCAGATACGCTTCAATCTCTGGCAGAAGTAGCCCGTATCGTATATCCGGATTCTAATCTGTGCCCGATGATTGATGCGCGAAGAATGGAAGTTTTTTCCCTGATTACCAATTTTGATGCGGAGATTTTAAAACCGGTTAGCGCAGATGTTTTGGATGAAAATTCTTATACTGATTTTGAGCCTTTTGTTTGTTTCGGTGATGGGGCCGCGAAGATGGAGGAAATTTGGAAAGAGCGTAATATCATCTTCGATTTGGAATTGGAGCCTTCCGCTAAAGGGCAGATCCACACGGCATACCGGAAGTTCTTAAACAAAGAGTTTGAGGACGTAGCTTATTTCGAACCGGCTTATTTGAAAGAATTTTATCAGGCGCCAGCGAAAAAGTAAAGAATCAGATCTTCTTTTCCCGGAAAGAAGGTAAGAATAATGCTGCAACACCCAGCAAAGGGAGAAAGGAGCAGATATGATACACTTCGATAATTCCACGCTGATCAATTAAGTTTCCAAGGAACGCAGCACCAATCCCGCCCATTCCGAAGGCAAAGCCATAAAACATTCCTGAGATCATTCCAATTCTTCCAGGCAATAATTCCTGCGCATACACCAGGATAGACGGAAAAGCGGAAGCAAGGGTGAAACCTGCCAGTGCCAGGCAAACAATCGTTCCGGTAAGATCCATGTAAGGTAAAAGCAAGGTAAATGGAGCTGCCCCGAGAATCGAAAACCAAATGATGTTTCTGCGTCCATATTTGTCACCTGCTAAGCCTCCGATGATCGTTCCAAGAGTTATGGCAAAAAGATAAACGGCTAATAACAACTGCCCTTCTGTTCCCTGCAGATCAAAACGCTCCTCCGCATAGAAGATCAGATAGGTCGATATGCTGGCAGTATAAAAGTACTTGGAGAAAAGCAGTAATAACAGGATACCCACTGAAATGTAAATCCGCTGTTTAGAGAGTTGGTGTGTAACAACTCTGGCTTTCGTGTTTTTAAGATGCTCTTCCAAATAACCTTTGTACCAGCGGCTAACAAACAACAGAATGGTAAATCCGATTACCCCGGCAATTACGAATATCAGGGTATATTTTTGCCCGAAAGGGAAAACACACAAAGCAAATAAAACCGGACCAAGGGCTGTTCCGCTATTTCCACCCAATTGAAAAATAGCCTGGGCAAGACTGCGCTTTCCGCCTGAAGCCGAATAGGCAACTCGTGAAGCTTCCGGATGGAAAACCGATGATGCAAGTCCGATACAGCAAGCTGCAGTGAGGGTCGTCGTGAAATTCTCCGAAAAAGATAAAATAATAATTCCCGCAATGGCGAACAGCATCCCGAAACTAAAAGAGTAAGGTTGCGGATATTTGTCAGTAATGGAACCTACAACCGGTTGAAAAAGCGAAGAAGTAATTTGAAAGGCAAACATGATGAAACCGATCTGTCCGTAATCCAGGTTCTGGGTTTCTTTAATCATTGGAAGTAATGGCTGCAGAACTCCCTGGATCAGATCATTCAGTAAATGCCCGAAAGCAATTGCAAAAAGAATCGGATAAGTGGTTTTGGCAGTGTCGTATGATTTTATTCCTGCTTTCATGATCGCAAATTTAAAACTTACATAGCTAAACAGGTGTTAAGTTTTTGCCATATTTTGAAAAATCCTGTTTCCCTGAGTTTTTAAGATGCCATGAATCGATGTGTTTTGGGGTGATTCAAATTCGGAATTCGGCATTCATAATTCGTAATAAATAGGTAATTTGGTACATCATGAAAAGCATCATTCAAAAAGGAGGAAAGCGGCCGATAATCATTGCCGGACCTTGTAGTGCCGAAACAGAAGAACAAATGATGGAAACGGCGCAGCAGATCAAGCAATTTTGTGAGATCGATATGTTACGTGCAGGAATCTGGAAGCCGCGTACACGACCTGATTCCTTCGAGGGAGTTGGTGAAGTAGGGCTGAACTGGCTGGTGAATGCGGGAAAGGAGATAGGAGTTCCAACTTCCACAGAAGTTGCCAATACGAAACATGTAGAACAAGCTTTAAAAGCGGGTGTGGATGTTTTGTGGATTGGTGCCCGAACGACAGTGAATCCATTTGCTGTTCAGGAAATTGCCGATGCTTTGAAAGGAGTAAAAATTCCTGTTCTGGTCAAAAATCCGGTAAATCCGGACCTTGAATTATGGATCGGAGCTTTTGAGCGCCTGGAGAAAGCAGGAATAACTGAATTGGGTGCAATTCACCGCGGATTTTCCGTTTACAAGCACGTGAAGTACCGGAATGTACCCAATTGGGAAATTCCGATTGCATTGCATGAACGGCTTCCCAACCTGCCGATTATTAACGATCCGAGCCACATTACCGGAAACCGGAACCTACTCCTGGAGGTTTCCCAAAAGGCGATGGATTTGAATTTTGACGGATTGATGATTGAAACACATCGAAACCCGGATGCTGCATGGTCGGATGCCGCACAGCAATTAACACCTGAAAAATTAGGACTTCTCCTGGATGCTTTGGTGCTGAGATCTCAAAATTCTGAAAAACTCGACAGTGAACATATTTCGGTAATCCGTGAAAAGATCGGTGATCTGGATGATCGCTTATTCGATATCCTGACAGCAAGAATGCAGTTGAGCGAGGAGTTGGGACTTTTCAAAAAAGAAAACAATATCACCATTTTGCAACCCGAACACTGGAAGAAGATTATTTCAGCGAGACTAGATCGTGCTCCCGAATATAAACTGAGCCATCGTTTTGTGCGCCTGGTAATGGACGCCATTCACCAGGAATCCATCCGTCATCAGGTAAGAGTTATGAATAATTCTTCCGATAAAGAAGCATGAAACAGGTCATTCGTCCGGGACTAATCTCAGGTAATATTTCCATTCCTGCATCCAAAAGCGATTCTCAACGGGCAATCCTGTGTGCAGCTTTGTCAGAAGGAACCTCGCATTTAACCGGAGTTGGCAAAAGTGATGACGAACAGGCGATGCTGCGTGCAATCGAACAAATGGGGGCGATACTTGAGAATGAGAATAAGGACGAATTCAGTAGCCGATCAGTCGCGACTGATCGCTACCCGATCGGCTACAAATCGCATGAAAAAGTTTTAATTACCGGAATCAAAAATCTTCCGGAGAACCTGGAATTATCTGCCGGTGAATCCGGTTTGGGTTTACGTTTGCTTACCTGCGTTGCTTCTTCTTTCGACCAAAAAGTGATTTTGACAGGAAAAGGAAGCTTGCTCACAAGGCCCATGACTTTTTTTGATGAGGTGCTGCCTCAATTCGGCGGGAAGATTATAACGAATAATGGTAAGTTGCCAATAACAGTGCAGGGACCGCTTAAAGGAGCAAATATAGAAGTAGATGGTTCGTTGAGTTCGCAGTTCATTTCCGGTTTGTTGATGGCGCTTCCACGAAGCGAAAAATCGAGCGAATTGACCGTAAAAGACATGAAATCCGGACCGTATATCGAGATGACTATTCATACACTGAAGTACTTTGGGATTCTGATTGAAAAGGAAGGATCTGTTTTTAAGGTTCCCGGAAATCAAGCGTACAAAGCAACAAATTACTCGATTGAGGCGGATTGGAGTTCTGCCAGCTATTGGCTGGCTGCGGCGGCATTGGGCCATCCTATTTCAGTTTCAGGATTAAACCGGAATAGTTTGCAGGCAGATAAAGGGTTGCTGAATGGGTTAATGAGCGCCGGTTGTAAAATAACTTTCGGAGACGATGGAATCCGTGTGGATGGTTCTGAATTGCAGGCTTTTGAATTTGACGCTACAGATTGCCCGGATTTATTTCCTGCTTTAGTGGTTTTGGCTGCGAAATGCAATGGAGTTTCTTCCATTAAAGGTGTCCGAAGACTGGTTCATAAGGAAAGTGATAGGGGAAAGGCTTTACAGATGGAGTTTGGTAAAATGGGATTGCAGATTGACCTTCAAGATGATTTAATGCTAATTCACGGAACTGGAAAACTGAATGGAGCAGAAGTAGATTCTCACAATGACCATCGGATTGCCATGTGTATGGGAATTGCAGGAAGTATTGCAAGTGGGGAAACAATCCTTACAAACGCGGATGCTGTTTCTAAAAGTTATCCGGATTTTTGGACGCATTTTGACTTTTTACAGCATGATTCTACCGTTTAGCGCTGAAAATTAACCACTTATCACATATTCCGGCAATTTATCAGACCGACCTTGAAAATAGTCACTTCCTTTTTTACCTTCGTAGAGCTGAAACACTAATAGAACAATCTACAACTTACTACTAAGTTCCAAGATCTTTATATTTAAGTAACAGCATATTTATTGCCACGTTTACTGTTTTTAATTTCTTTAAGAAATTGAGCGGTGATGCGGTAATAGTAATTTTTCTTCATAATCAGGTAAAAGCACCGGCCACAAGCTGGTGCTTTTGAAGTTTTATAGATCCGTATTTGTTTCATAAAAAAAAACTCCCGCTGGAATCCAACGAGAGTTCTGATGTAAAAAGGATTATCAATTACTCCAAATAAACCGGCTGACTTTTTCCGTAATCCACCTGATAATCGAACTTAAATTGTTTCGTTTCGCCTTTGTTTGTAGTGAATTTCCAGGTAAGGATTCCGGTTTTTTCATCCAGGACAGCACCATCAAACGTTCCTCGTTTCACTTTGATATCGTCATTGATCGAAATCGGGAAGTGGTCTTTTACGATAATCGGAATGGAAGCGCCGCCATTGTTGCGGATCGTGAAATCCCAGGTTACTTCATACTTGTAACGATTTCCAAGCAAACGGGTTTTACTCATTTCCTCGCTGCGTTTTCTGTTAACTACTATTTTCTTATCCTTTCCTAAAGAGAAACTCAAAGTATCTTTCGAAGAATTCACATCGATATAGCTTTTACCAATATAAGTCCCATCGAAATACAAGTTCGATTCTCCGTTCAATAAATTCAATTTTTCCCAGCCTGAAATCTGCGCCACCAAATAAACGGATTCATCCAGTTTTGGAACAGCATGGTATTCGTAATCTGCTTTCATGTTGTAAGTAGCAATGGCCACGCGGTGGTCCGCATCGTCCGAAGGAACGGAGAACGGTGTTTCGATCTGGAATTCCATACGCAGGTCTTTTTCAACTTGCTGAGCAATTACACCACCGGAAGATGGCTCTATAGAAGCAATCATTTTTGACGATCTTGAAGGCATGTTTTTAAGATCTTCCCTTGTGATTGTTGCTTTTCCGCTCCCAACTTTATATGCGCTGATTTCAACTTCGTCTACGCTTTTTTCGAAATAGTCAGCTTCCACATCTCCTCTGCTGCCTCGCAAGTTCAATGTTTCCATAGCCACAGCTTCCGGATACAATTGTGTCTTGATATAAGGTGCATTGATTTTTACATATTGGGAACGATACCCCAAATAGGTAATGGTGTAACTTCTTTCTCCTCGAGGAACAGCAAAGGTAAAATGGCCTGCTGCATCAGTTGTGAAGCTGTTCAACGGATTGTTGTTCATGGAGATCTTTGCAAAAGCCAATGGTTCTCCTGAAACCGCATCGGTAATTTCTCCGTGGATCGTCTCTCCGTCAAAGTTGTATTCCGGGATGTAGCGCTCAACAACTTGTTTTCTTGGAGCAGGAGTATAGTAATTGACGTACCACGGATCCAATCTTGGTTCCTGCGTGTTGTCATACGGATCATTTGTGGAAAGAATGAGTTTTACATTCTTCCAGTCGATTCCGGTGCTTTGTGTAACGAGACCTTTTGCTTCTAACAAAACAGGAGCACCAACTCCGTTACTTCGCATGTCGTAATAAGGTTTCCAGGAAGCTTTGTGGGTGATGTAAGTGAAATCGAAGCCGATATTGCCAGCTTTTTCAACATCCAGTTCTACTTCTACCTCAGTGTAATTCACCACCGGTAAACCTTTGCGCGTGTTAATTTCCTGTTCGATCGTGTTGATCTTACGAACTACGGCTTCAATCTCCGAATCCAGCTGAGATTTGCGTGTATTGATCTCGGAATATTTCGCGTGGAAGAAAGTGGAGGCTTCTTTCAATTCTGCAATCTTCATGGCCTGCTGCTGGCTGCTCAAACTGTTGTTCTTCAGTAAAAGCTGTTCGTCCAAAAGCAACACTTTGTATTCGTCCCGTAAAGTGCGTTCCTGCTTTTCCAATATTTTCTTGCGGTCGTTCTTTTCAGTTAGTTCTGTCTCGGCAATCGTTTTGTCGTCGAAATTCTTGCGGGTGCGGACACTCAGAATGGTTGCGCCCTGTGAACATTTCAGCTGAATGGAACTCGGGTCCAGGAAGTCGGTCATTTTCTGGAAGATCACCAGTTGTTTTCCGGTTCCCAGGTTCAGTTCTTTGGAATGCTCCACCTGGGCACCTTCTTTGAAAACAGTTACTTTTTGGATCGGGGCTTGTGCCATCGCTGAAGCTATTGGCGACATGCGATCGGCTTTAGTTTCTTTCTGACTCCAGCCAAAAACCGGAAGAAGTAAGAATATGAAGATTAAATTTTTCATTTGTTTATGATTTGAATTTTTTGAATTATTCCAAATAAACCGGCTGACTTTTCCCGTAATCTACCTGGTAATCGAATTTGAACTGCTTCGTTTCTCCTTTATTAGTGGTGAATTTCCAGGTAAGGATTCCGGTTTTCTCATCCAAAACAGCGCCGTCAAATGTTCCGCGTTTCACCTTGATGTCGTCATTGATCGAAATCGGGAAATGATCTTTTACGATAATCGGAATGGAAGCGCCGCCATTGTTGCGGATTGTGAAATCCCAGGTTACCTCATACTTGTAACGATTTCCAAGCAAACGGGTTTTACTCATTTCCTCGCTGCGTTTTCTGTTAACTACTATTTTCTTATCCTTTCCTAAAGAGAAACTCAAAGTATCTTTCGAAGAATTCACATCGATATAGCTTTTACCAATATAAGTCCCATCGAAATACAAGTTCGATTCTCCGTTCAATAAATTCAATTTTTCCCAGCCTGAAATCTGCGCCACCAAATAAACGGATTCATCCAGTTTTGGAACAGCATGGTATTCGTAATCTGCTTTCATGTTGTAAGTAGCAATGGCCACGCGGTGGTCCGCATCATCGGAAGGAACGGAGAATGGTGTTTCGATCTGGAATTCCATACGCAGGTCTTTCTCTACTTGTTCTGCAATTGAAGCGTCGTCAGCTTCAGCTCCAAATGTATCAGAATAAAATCCTTCAGTTGGTTTCGCTGCATCTCTTTTTCCTTTCGAACGAAGTCTGCCTTGGTTAGAAACACCAGCTGTTAATTCAACTTCGCTTAATTCATAAGAACCATTCATAGTAATAGGTTCAGCGGAATAAACTGCTGATTCCTGCCGAATGTAGCTGTCCTTCAAGGTTTCCATGGCAACAGTTTCCGGGTACAATTGTGTTTTGATGTAAGGAGCATTGATGTTTACGTATTGAGATTGATACCCCAGATAGGAAATCGTATAACTTCTTTCGCCTCGTGGAACGGAGAAAGTGAAATGCCCGGCTGCATCAGTCGTAAAGCTGTTCAAGGGGTTGTTGTTCATGGAAATCTTTGCAAAAGCCAATGGTTCTCCTGAAACTGCATCGGTAATTTCTCCATGGATTGTTTCTCCGTCAAAATTGTATTCCGGGATGTAGCGCTCAGCAACTTGTTTTCTCGGTGCAGGAGTGTAATAGTTGACATACCACGGATCCAATCTTGGTTCCTGCGTGTTGTCATACGGATCGTTTGTAGAAAGAATGAGTTTTACATTCTTCCAGTCGATTCCGGTGCTTTGTGTAACGAGACCTTTTGCTTCTAACAAAACAGGAGCACCAACTCCGTTACTTCGCATGTCGTAATAAGGTTTCCAGGAAGCTTTGTGGGTGATGTAAGTGAAATCGAAGCCGATATTGCCAGCTTTTTCAACATCCAGTTCTACTTCTACCTCAGTGTAATTCACCACCGGCAAACCTTTGCGTGTATTGATTTCCTGTTCGATTGTATTGATCTTGCGAACGACTGCTTCAATCTCCGAATCCAGCTGTGATTTTCGGGTATTGATCTCCGACATTTTTGCATGGAAGAAAGTAGAGGCTTCTTTCAATTCTGCAATCTTCATAGCCTGCTGCTGGCTGCTCAGACTGTTGTTCTTCAGTAAAAGCTGTTCGTCCAAAAGCAATACTTTGTATTCATCGCGTAACGTGCGTTCCTGCTTTTCCAATACTTTCTTGCGGTCGTTCTTTTCAGTTAGTTCCGTTTCGGCAATCGTTTTATCATCGAAGTTCTTTCGGGTGCGGACACTTAGAATGGTTGCGCCCTGTGAACATTTCAGCTGAATGGAACTCGGGTCCATGAAATCGGTCATTTTCTGAAAGATCACGACTTGTTTTCCGGTTGTCAGGTTGAGTTCTTTGGAATGTTCCACTTGTGCGCCTTCTTTGAAAACGGTCACTTTTTGGATAGCAGCCTCTGATTTGGTTTCTTTTTGAGCCCACCCGAAGGCAGGAAGAAGCAGTAAGCTCAGGATTAATTGTTTCATAATTAGCAATAAAAAAACGTACCCAACTAGGTACGTTTAAGTGTTTAATTCGTTCAATGAACCATTAAAGTTTTACCGGCAATATCAATTTGCGTAAATCTATTTCATAGATATCGATACTACTTTTCTTATCGTTTAAAGTCAAACCGCTTAAATACGCTTTCCCCAATTCTTTGTAAATCACGAAATGCGTATCGTCGTTTACTGAATTCACCAACGGACCTAAGTTCTTTGCTTTTGTCCATCCTGTTCCGGTATTTTCAGAAACAAATACGTCCAATCCACCCATTCCCACATGACCTTCAGAACTGAAGAATAAGAATCTTCCGTCAGGTGAAATGTAAGGAGTTGTTTCACGCATAATTGTATTGACGCTGTCACTCAAAATTTTTGCTTCTCCCCAGGATTTTCCGTTGCGTTGAACCACGTAAATATCTGTGGAACGTTTGTCGCCTTTTCTGTCTGAAACAAAATACATCGTGTTCCCATCTGCAGTTAATGTTGCAGAACCTTCAAAAAAGCTGGTGTTGATAGATTTGTTCGGGATCACTTTCGGAACGTTCCATTTTGCTTTTTTCGTGAATTCTACTTCAGCGATATCGGAAGAACCGGTTACTTTTTTAGCCTTTGTTGCGGTATTGTTGATTGTTATAATTGATTTCAGACCATCTTTAGAAAGCCATGACATGGATTCAAAGCCCGGTCCGTTGATGCGTTCCACATTATTCGTAATACTGTCGTACTTCAGCATTTTTTCATTCCAAATTCCTGTGTAAACATCTTCGAAGTATTCCTGGTCATCCGGATTCATCATTCCTCCGGTAGTATTTGCTCTGCGGGAAGTGAAATAAATGCGTTTTCCATCAGCCGTAAATATCGGAGAATAATCATTGTACCCGGAGTTTACATCGCCCATTAATGGCATTCTAAGATTTGCAGTTCCTTTGTTTTCCTTAGCATAGCGAACAGAAGCTAGTTTATTTTCTGTATTGAGATCTTTTGCTCTTGCTTTGGAAAGACGAGCTAAAGCTGTCTCGAAATGCTTTTCTGCCTCATCCAATTCATTCATGTTGTGACAAGCAACTCCAAGAATATCATAAACTTCTGCATCTACATCATCCGGACCTTTTGCAATTGCTTCCAACCCATATTGTTTTGCATATCCATAGTTTTTAAGTCGGTAGTGACAAAATGAAATCCAGTAAGAAGCTTTCCATGAATTTGGATCTTTGATCGCAGCTTCACGAAACACCAATAAAGCTTCACGAATCTTATTTTCTGCGACTAATTGTTTTCCCTGATCGATCTTGATCAAAGCAGCCGATTTATCAATAATTCCCGTTACACTATCCTTCGAAATGGAAGTGAAAGCAAACGATTTAGTTGCACATAGTAGGATTAACAAAGTTCCAAATAGGATTTTCATATGTTGATGTTGTATAATTTGAAGACAAAGTAATTAAAAAAATCAAAAGGATGAATTCAAAAATTCAAAAAGGTGTTAATGATTGTTTGATGAAATCAGGTGCTTTTGCATTTTGCATGCGCCTACGCTGTGCACCTATGCTGAAGCTACGGCGTAAGTATAAGCTTTAGCGCAAGCGTTTCAACATTTTGAATTAGTTCATGGTGTTTTCCGCAAACTCGTTTTTTGAGTGTGTTTTCAGATCGAGGAGATCATGCATGGCAATAGTTGCTGCCACAATAGCCCATATCGGGGCAAAGGATGCACAGAACCAGAGTCCGAGGTTGGTGAAGAAAGTAAGCATGAATTGTGTGGGATCTGCACTAAATCCGGACCAGTCGAAAAGGGTATTCAGATCAATGAAATTCCAAATCAGGACCGAATAAACAGATCCGATTGAAAGTGCAATTCCACGATTTTCACGAGCGAGCTGTGTACTTTCCTGTACGTTCATCTGAAGGCGTTCGTGGATATAGTCCATGAAGGAAAAGCCGTAGTAATAGAAACTGATGAAGAATAAGATATGCCGTATTGGACTGATTCTGAAATCTCCCCAGCCGATAACCCCGACCAGGAAAATTACGGTGAAAAAGAACACTTCCCACATGATATTTCGAACCCCGATCTTTAACCCGCGCTTGATATCATTGACCAATTGAGCAAAGTTGAACCGGTAGCGGTTTCCAGTTAGTACAAATTCTACTTTCTGTGAAATCTTTGAGAATAAAGGTGCCAAAAGAATCACTACCAGGTATTTCGCAAAGCGCATAAGAGCAGTGGCAATGAGGATCTCAAACATCAATTTGATCAAATACCAGATAATGCCGTTCATATTGGCTGCAGTCGCTTTCGGTTCATGCAGCTGGATCATAAAACCCAACTGGTAGATTCCCAACATGAGTATGGCCGGGAAAATAATGTAGAAATAAAACTTGTAATCAATGATTAAGCGAAATGCTTTGACATAAGCTCTGTAACCGATAAAGAGGTTCTTGATGAATCGCATGTTTCAAAATTACGAATTCCTAATTACGAATGCCGAATTATTGGATTTGAGTGAATCAGCAATTGCTGATTTCAATCCAAAACAAATTCCTTTCCCGAATGTGTGTAATACTTCAATCATTAAAATGAAATAACTGCGCCTGTCATTTTACAGAGTGGTGATGAATTCGTCATTCGTCATTCGTAATTCGTAATTAACGCATATCTTTGCACCTTTCAAAATGATCTTATGAGTAATTCAATGTCTCTCACGTCGTTAACTGCAATTAGTCCGGTAGATGGACGTTACCGTTCAAAAGTTAACGAATTGGCCCCTTATTTTTCCGAGTTCGGATTGATCAAATACAGGGTTCATGTAGAGGTTGAATATTTCATTGCTTTGGTGGAAGCGGGAATTGGTCCTTTGAAGGATGTTTCAACGTCTATTTTTCCAAAGCTGAGAGAAATTGTTACTTCTTTTTCAGAGGCGGATGCTTTAGCGATCAAGGATATTGAGAAAACGACGAACCACGATGTAAAAGCGGTTGAGTATTTCCTGAAAGACAAAATGCAGCATTTGGGGTTGGAGAACTATTTGGAATTTATCCACTTTGGTTTGACTTCCCAGGATATCAATAATACTTCCATTCCTTTGAGTTTGAAGGAAGCAGTGAACGAGGTTTACATTCCTTCTTTGAACGATTTGATCAACGTATTAAAAGGATATACAAACGACTGGTCAGGGATTGCTTTATTGGCCAGAACTCATGGTCAGCCGGCTTCTCCAACCGTACTTGGAAAAGAAATCGGTGTTTTCGTTTACCGTTTGGAAACGCAATTGGATATTTTGAAAACCATTCCATATGCTGCTAAATTTGGTGGTGCAACAGGAAATTTTAATGCACACCAAGTTGCTTTCCCAGAGACGGATTGGGTGGCATTTTCCAATAAATTTGTGAACGGGCAATTAGGCTTGACAAGAAGTCAGTTGACTACTCAAATTGAGAATTACGACCAATTGGCTAATTTGTTTGACTGCCTGAAACGTATCAATACGATCATTTTGGATTTGGACCGCGATATGTGGACTTACATTTCCATGGAATACTTCAAGCAAAAACTGAAAGATGGGGAAGTAGGTTCTTCGGCTATGCCGCATAAAGTAAACCCGATTGATTTTGAAAATTCAGAAGGTAATATCGGGATTGCGAATGCTTTGTACGAGCACCTTGCTGCTAAATTACCGGTTTCCAGGCTGCAGCGGGATTTAACGGATTCAACAGTTCTGAGAGCAATTGGAATGCCGTTGGCCCATTCATTGATTTCCTTTAAGGCAACGATTGCAGGATTGAACAAATTACTTCTGAACGAAGCCGCTATTCAGCAGGATTTGGAAAATAACTGGGCGGTTGTGGCTGAGGCCATTCAAACTATTTTGAGAAGTATTGGTTTCCCTAAACCTTATGAAGCGTTGAAAGGATTGACCCGTAAGAACGAAAAGGTTACTCAGCAAACAGTTCATGACTTTATTGATACATTGGATGTTGATGCCGCAATGAAAGAACGCCTGAAGAAAATCACTCCTTCAAATTATACCGGAGTTAAACTCGTGTAAGGAATCTTTTAGTATATTACAGAAAAAAAGCCTTGCGATTTAATCTGCTCATTTTTTTTCTGTCGCTGAGTGTTCTCTCGCTTGCACAGGCTCCTCCGCAAATTGATTGGGGTCCTGATAATCTTGGACGTACAAATACGCTTGCTATTCTGCCAAAGGACAATGGAGATTTTTTCACTTTTCATTATGGCAATGCTTCCCTGATGCCGGCTGCTAAAGTTTCGCGCTTTGAAAATGGAAAGGAGATCTTTGCCAAGCGAATCGAACCAAGGATTGAGCAGAAAATGGTAACACTGGAAGACATGTTCATGTTTTCAGATCGTCTGTTTGCCCTTTTTTCAGATAAGCTTGGTGCATCCGTTACTTTATACATGCAGGAATACGATGATGATGTGGATCCTTTTGGTCCGCCGCTGGTTGTAGCTTCTTATGTGGTTCCGAAAGGCTGGAGCAGAAATGTACTGGTAACCACTAAAGTTTCACCCGAAAGTAATTTCCTGGTCGTGGATTACCTGATTCCGGCAAAGAAAGAAACGTATGATCGCTTTGGGTACAATATTTTGAATGATCAACTGATTTCTGTGCGGGAAGGCGAATATGAAATTCCATATGATTCCAAAGTTTCTTCGGTGGAAGCGCGACATTTGACGGATAAAGGAGACTATTTCCTGGGAATTTCCGTTTTTTCGAAAGCTTATTACAGTATTTGGAAGGATTTTGGAGAAGTCGATAAATCGGTTTTAATCCGCATGAGTCCGGGTGATTCACTCAGAATGTATGAACTGGACCTGGAGCAGCGAAAAGTCTATAATTTTGTAATTAATTCAAACGATTCGGCTGCAATTGTATCGGGAACCTGGGGAGATTCGGATTCGAAAGGTGCAAAAGGAGTGTTTTATTCCTCTTTTTCGTTTCTGTCCAGTACTATTGAAGCGCCAAAATTCATTGAATTCCCGCCTGAAATCCTGGAGCAGGAAAATCCGCAGGCTGATGATATTTACAGGTATCAGAACATCAACAATGAATTGCTGAACTATGCTTTCCGAAATGTGATTTTACTTCCCGACGGATCGATCAATGTACTGGCCGAGCAGTATTATATCTATGAAGTGAATACTACTGATTCCAGGGGAATGAGCCAGGTTACGAATTACTACAATTACAATGATTGTATTGTTTATTCGCTTTCACGGACGGGAGAACTGAACTGGTTCCGGAAAATCCCTAAAAAGCAGGAATCGGTGAATGATTTCGGTCAGTTTTCTTCGTTGGTCAGTTATATCAGTAAGGGAAACCTGGTCATGTTCTTTAACGACAATACTCAAAATTACGATCAGATTGGAACGTATTTGGGAACCCGCATACCTTTTTCAAATTCAATCAGGTATAAGGAATATTGTTTGGCAAAAACCACTGTTAATCTGGAGACCGGGGAGACACAACGCCATTTATTCTCTTCTTTTGATGCCGTTGAAGCATTTGTCTGCCTGAAGCTTTCATGTGTAAATTACAAGACAAAACAAGTTGTTTTTGCCGCTTCGAACAAGAAAGATAAATACGGTTTCCTGACTTTCGAATGATTCTCACCTATTTTATGTACGAGAACCTCGCTGGAAAATGCGGATAATGCGAAGCAAGCAGAACATTCCAAGACCAACCAATGCAAAATAGCCGATAAAATCGCCAAGGACCTGGTAAAGCGTTTGTTTGGAGTTCAATTGGATGGTGTAATTGAACTGATCTTTCACCCACCATTTCGTGGTTTTCAGCACATCTCCACGGTTGGAAATAATTCCTGAAGTACCGGTATTTGCAGATCGAACGACGTATTTGTTGTTTTCAATAGCCCGCAAACGCGCGAACTGGAAATGCTGTTTATAGCCGGGAGTGTCTTTCCACCAGCCGTCATTGGTGATAATTGCAAGAAATTGGGAACCATTTTTTGCTTGTTTTGCCATAAAACCACCGTAAACAGATTCGTAACAAACCACCGGGGAGAATTTTACCCGGTTTTTCTCAAATATTTTCGGTTCGGCTTCTGTTCCAAGACTTCCGGAACCTCCACCGAGGTCAAGTGCAAGATCTTCAAGGAAAGGAAACATGCCTACAAAGGGGATTTTCTCAACTCCCAGCACCAGCTTTGATTTGTGGATTATTTTGGGATTGGGCGTATTGTCGAAAAGCACGGACGAATTGTAGTCTTCCACATATGCGTTCATGGGAGCAATGAATTTGCTTGCAGAAGAGTTTTTGTGTTCAAACACCTGGAATGTAGAAGCTCCGATCAGCAAGCCGGCATTTGCCCATTTCGCCCGGTGTTCATTGATCATGTGAAAGAAAACCTCTTTGCGCAATCCTCGTTCGTAAATTTTTGCGGTAGGGTAAAGAGACGTTTCCGGCGCGATTACCAATTGTGTTTCTTTTGTCACCGCTTTATCTGCCTGTTCCAATAATGCTTTTAGCTGCGCATCATTTTCAAGGACAAACTTTTCTCCATATGGATCGAGGTTTGGCTGGATGACAGCCACATTGTATGGTGTCCCTTCTGTACTTTTCGAAAAGTATAGGATCCAGGACAAACTTAAAGGCAACAGCAGGATTATTAGAGAAAGAATGAAATAAGTATTTTTCAGGAGGTTTCCGGGTTGTGTAAACAGCTTATAGCAAAGCAGGTTCATGACAAGAATCCAAAGTGATCCGCCCAAAACTCCGGTAATAGAATACCATTGGACCCAGGAAGCCATTGGTGCAAAAACATTTCCTAAAGTCAGCCAGGGCCAGGATAATTCCCAATGAAAATGAAGGAATTCAAAGCTCAGCCAAACACAAATCAGGATCGGTCCGTTCCATTTTGCACCTAGTTTTCTTTTGAGTAAATGATAGATCAGGAAGGCAATGGCCATTAACAAACTGTTGGCAAAGAAGGCCATGTATGCGCCCGCCTCATCTGCATAATAGACCCACCAGGTTGTACCAACATTGTAAACGAAAAAGGTTAAATATGCGTGCCAAAAGAGGCTGAATGCTTTGCGTTTGGTGTGGAACCAAGATTCAACCATCAGCAATGGAATCCACGCGATAAAGGTTAAGGGAGTTAAACCTCCGGTTTCAGGAAATGAAACAGTTAATAAGATTCCGGATAAAATACTTAATAACCAGCGATTTAGTCTTTTTTGAATGATTTTTTCTATCATGATCCAAAATTACAATTTTTCTATGTACCGAATTCCAAAACAATTGGCACGCGATCCATGTAGTGCTTCATGCCATTTAAATCGATTTAGTAGCATTTATCTCGGTAAATGGATGCAATACTTGTGTTAAAATATGAATGTTAAAAAAGGATTAATTTAAAAAAAGAGACAACCCAAGAGTTTTTTTTTCGTCAACTTTGCAAAACTGAACTAAATTAATCATTTAATGAACAAAAATTTCATTAACTGTTTGTACTTTACTGCTGCCTTATTCCTTTTTTCCGGATTTTCAGCCTATAGTCAACAGATTGAAACACACGAGGACCATGTCTATGCTAATCCCAATGTGTCGGGAGTAGGAACTCAAACGGTCGTTTATCACTTAAATTCACCCATTGAAACTACTGTTTTAGCTGAATTGGAGAGCTACATGGAATCCATGAATGCTATTTCACAGGTTGATATTAACGGGCAGGATATTTCTATCCAATTCAAACACATTACCACGCATCAATCAATTCGTCTTTTTATTGAACGGATGGAAATGCTTTATATCTACAAAAATTCAAAACCAAATTAAATCGGAATACCACCTCTCTCCTTTATGAAAAAGAATGTTTTTTGGAGTTATCTCCTACTGCCTCTATTTTTACTGCTAAATCAGACCGTCTTCTCACAAGGAGGTGATGATGATATAAGTGCCAGTTTTTCCCCCATTTCACTGCCATTTAATGCGATCGGTTCAACCGTATTTGCAACAAATGATTTCGATGATCTTACAACAGCATTTGACGATGGACCAGACTGGTTTTACTACCATTGCGCTGCTTCCAGTGCTACAATCTGGACAACTCTCAGTTTTACTCCGGGAGGCATGGCAAATCCGGTATATCCACAGCTTATCATTTATGACGCATTAACCCTGGATGTAGTAGCAATTACACAAATAACCGGGGATAACTCCGGAACCATGGGCGCTTTCTTTGATCCGGTGCCAGGGGAGTGTTATTTGTTTTGGATTGATAACGGAAATTTAACGGGATTTGATTATGCGATCCAGATCACGAATGTTGTTCCTACTCATCCTGCTACGCCTACACAACCGGCATGTTCAAATATTGGCTTTGATTCAGGATCAACTACCGGGTGGTTGGGGTCGTGGGGACATTCGATGAAAATCGGTTCAACGGGAGATTTAACTCCTATTTATACGCCGATGTTCTTTACGATGAACTCCGGACAACATGATATTACAACCGGAGGAGTCGATATCCAGGCTCCGATTAACCAGGTCTGCCCATTGATTCCGGGAAATTCGAATTCAATTCGTTTGGGCGATGGTCCGAACGGTGCATACGGCGGATCGCGAATTGAGCAGAAATTCCAGGTAACATCTTCTAACGCGCTCTTTACTTATTATTATGCGGCGGTGCTGCAAAATGCTTATACACTGGAAGATATTGACGGTGATTTAATACTTGATACAGTTCCGCACTTAGCGGAGGAGCAACCTTATTTCCAGATCGATGCACAAGATTGTTTCGGTAATCCGATTGCCTGTGGAAATTTATTGGTGACCGGTGGTCCTGGAATTCCAGGGTTTACTCAAATTGGTAATTCAGGGGTGTTTTACAAAAATTGGACACCGGTAATGCTCGATTTAACTCCTTACATCGGTTCTTGCATCACCATTCGATTCACGGCGGGCGATTGTTCTCAGGGCGCGCATTATTCATACGCTTACCTGGACGCGACGTGTGCTCCTATGCAGATCGCTTCACCACCTGATGTTTGTCAGTTTCAAACTTCGGTACTTACTGCACCGGTTGGAGCTGCAGGTTACTCGTGGGTTGAAACGTCCAGTCCCGGAACTGTACTAGGAACATCCAATACTTTATCAATTACACCAGCTACAACGGGAACTTTTACGTATCAATGTACGCTGACCTCATTGGTTGGTTGCAACTCTACTGTAACAACAACTGTAACAGTGGTTCCGGGTCCTGATATTACAACGACAAATCCGGCTGCAGTTTGTTCACCGGCAACAGTTGATTTAACAGCTGCCGGAATTACTACAATTAATGTTGGTTCGGGAATACTTGAATATTTTAGAGATGCAGCGTGCACGATTCCGGTTGTGTCTCCGAATGCTGTTACAACAAGCGGAACTTATTACGTGCGACTTTCAAGTCCGGGTGGGTGTTCTGATGTTGAGCCAATTGTAGTATCTTATACTTCTTTGCCGGTTCAATTTACCAGTGACGTTTCCGGAGGATGTGCGCCTGTTACCGTTACTTTCACCAATGCCAGTTCTTCTTCTGCGAATTGCGTTTGGACATTTGAAGGAGGCGGGACCCAGGTAGGTTGTGGATCAGTTACTCAGCAATACAATGCTTCAGGGACTTATGATGTAACTTTGACTGTGACGGATGCAAGTGGTTGTACCGGTTCAGTTACGCAGAGTGATATGATCACCATTTCACCGCAAGTGCACGCTTCGTTCGGAGTAAATGTTTACGAACAGACTGTTTTATATCCGGTGTTTAATTTTACCAATAATTCTACGAACGCAACATCTTATGTTTGGGAATTTGGCGACGGGATAACATCTGCGGAAACAAGTCCAACTCATGCATATCCAAACTCACCCGGAGTATACCACGTTATTTTACATGCTTCTAACGAAGAGGGTTGTAATGATGTTGCGGAAGTAGTAGTTTCGGTAGTGGACGACTTGATTTTCTATGTGCCAAATACTTTCACGCCGGATGGTGATGAGTTTAACAATGTTTTCTTCCCAGTGTTCAGTGATGCATTTGATGGACAGAATTATACTTTGTTGATTTTCGACCGTTGGGGAGAAATAATTTTCGAATCTCATGATTTGGCTTATGGTTGGGATGGGACATACTTCGGACAATTATGTAAAGAAGGAGTTTATACCTGGAAAATTGTCATCAAACAAAAAGACAAAGACAAGAATCACCAGTTTGTAGGACATGTGAGTCTGTTGAAGTAAAACAGTAGGCGCGCGATTAATCGCGCGCCTACTGTTTATATACCATTATTTTGATTGGATCGGAACAATTCTGTACCTTCCGTAAGCGACAAACGCTGCAATTCCTCCAAAAACAACATTGAATCCGATCTGCGAAGCTTCTCCACGACAAATATGGAAAACGCTTGCACTGACCATTAAGAAAACAATTCCGAATGCTGCAATTGCCGTTAACACCGGTTTGAATCTGAATAAAGCAGGAAGAATAACTCCCAATCCTCCAAGTAAATCAATGACCCCGGTAAACCGAACCAGCGAAGGTGAAACTTCTCCTGTCCATGGCCACATTGTTTTCAGTTCTGAAATAGGTTGGAACAATTTGAGGAATGCTGCCCAAATTAAAGTAATTGCAAGAAGGATCTGTGCAATCCATAATAGAATGTGTGTTGTCTTTTTCATTGTTTGATCTGATTTTATTATTGGATAAAAGTAGGTAGCTTTGCTATCCAAACGAAAGCACTTCCCCATTGGATAGCACTATCCAAAGAGGAAGTAATGGATTAAATCAGAATTTATGTTGTCAACAGGAGGATGCCCGAAAAATATATTGTCTATCAAAGATGCGCTGGAAGCAGTGGAGGGAAGATGGAAACTATTGATCTTATTTGCATTGTCTGCGGAATCTAAACGGTTTAAAGAATTGGGAAGAGAAGTCTCCGGAATTACGGATAAAACCTTGTCGAAGGAATTGAAACTACTCGAATCCAATAAGCTGATCACCCGCGAAGTCTTTGATACATTTCCGCCAACGGTTCAATATACCATCACAGCTCATGGGAAATCACTGGAGAAGGTCATTGAAGAATTGCATTACTGGGGCCTGGCGCACCGAAAGGAAGTTTTAGGAAAATAAAATTGTAGGGACGCGATGCGTCGCGTCCCTACTTTTATTTCCCGTCGCGTGCCTACATGTTTAAAACGATAACGATTAAAACAAAAACGTCCCGGATTATCCGGGACGTTTTTTGTTATTGGTTGATGATAATCCTATTGGAAGATCACATTCATTTCAACACGTCTGTTTTTCTGACGACCTTCAGGTGTTGCATTCGTTGCGATTGGTTTGGTTTGACCATACCATTCTGGTTTCAATCGAGCTGCATCCACACCTTTGCTAGCTAAGTACTTCTTAACTGATTCAGCACGGTTTTTAGAAAGTGTCATATTTTTCTTAGCATCACCTTTGTTATCCGTGTGACCAGCGATTTGTAATTTCCACTCTGGTTTTTTGATTAACAATGCTGCCAGGTCATCCAATGATTTGAATGAAGATGCAAGAATAACTGCTTTACCTGATTCGAACTCTAAGTTCTCGAATGCAGTGTTCAGGATTTCCTGTTCTTCTTTCGCGATCTTAGGACAACCACGGTTTTCAATTACACCTGGTATTGTTGGACAATCATCATCTTTATCGTACAATCCGTCACCATCTGTATCCGGCCAAGGACAACCATCATTTTCCTTCGAACCGTAAATAGTAGGACACTTATCTACATTGTCGAATAATCCGTCGTTATCCGTATCGGGACATCCCTGGTAAGCCAATGGACCAGGAAGATCCGGACAAGCATCTTCAGAATCCTGGATTCCGTCACCATCGCGGTCAGGACAACCATTGAATGCCGGTAAACCTTTCACTGTCGGACAGCTGTCGTTCGGATCAATAATTCCGTCTTCATCTGTATCAGGACATCCTCTGTAAGCTGCTAAACCAGCCAAATCCGGACATGCGTCGTCTTTATCAGGAATTTTGTCGCCATCACGGTCAGGACATCCCTGGAATTCTAACAATCCCGGAATTTCAGGACATAAATCCTCTACATCCTTGATTCCGTCACCGTCTGTGTCAGGACAACCTTTGAATGCCCAAACTCCAGGAGTTTCCACACATTCATCTTTCTTGTCAGAAACTTTATCACCGTCTCTGTCATCCGGTTTCGTGTAAAGGATTGGTAAGCGAAGTCCTACATAAAATTCTGTTCCACGTACTTTTCCTTTTGCAAAAAGCGAATTGAAATCAACGACTCCAACTGTAATAGGTCCGAGCCTGGAAGCAATACCTGCTTTCCAACCGGAATAATTATTGACCGATATCGGAACATACAATCCAAACCATGCGTAGTCAAAGCTTGGTGTGATTGCAAATTGATTCGGAGTTTTTACACGTGAAGGATTTTTCTTGCTTACGATGTTGATATTCCCCGTTGCATTGATGTAAAACCATTTCCAAATGTGGTAATCCAACTGAATATTCAAAGCAGTAGGAGTATTCATGTAGTAAGATTCTCCAACTCCTGAATTTGAATTCCAGCCCGCATCATTAGTGATCAAGCTGTCAACGATGGAATCGAAAGAAGCAAAAGAGGTCGCTTTATCAAAAATACGTAAGTCAAGTGTACTTGTATTTACTGAGAAGTCGCGGCTTCTACCACCTTTCGTAAATTTCATACCGCCAATGTCCAGAATGGAAACTCCGGCACGCAATTCGTATTTGTTTTCGTTGCGCATCCAAAGATCTGTTTCGCCATCCATTTCATACTTGAATTCTTTGTATTTCGGACGCCATTCATAAACAACACCCAAATCCAAACCAAACCCAATTTTCGATGCCGACTTGAAAAAGTCTTTTGCACGGAAGTTTTTCAAATCTTCATCCAGGTTATCCGAATAACCATATTTGAAGTTTCCAACCAAGGTTGTAGCAGTGTCCTTGTTTAGAAGTTCGTAATCCAACTCATCTGTATAAGCGTAAGCAGAAGCAACTCCCTGTAATAATTTAACACGACCACCGACTTTGAGAAAATGTTCTCCTTTATCCATTACTACCTGACCATAGTTTACACCGTATTCATTCCAGGCCATCATGTTTGTAGTAACCAATTTGTCTTTCAACTGAAGATTCCAAAGAGTAGCAAAATCCAATCCTTCCTGGGCCAATTTTGCCAGTTTCGGATCGATATCATCCACATTCGTGATCATTCTGCTCTTTGCAGAGAAACCAATTGCAATTTTCGGATTAATGTGAAATGCGAAATTCAGGATGTCGATCTGGTAATTCAAATAAACACCTCTTGTTTTAATCCCGGTTTTGTTGTAATCGTATAGATCAAAAATGGCACGATCATACAATGTACTATCCGGTTGCATCCACATGGTATCTTTCTTGAAGGATTTCAACCACCATTTCGGCATGACATCTGTTTTGAAATACTTGGCATTTTGCCAGGCACCAACGTTTGCACTTCCCAGGTTGATATCAACGATAAATCTTCCGTCGACAAAACTGGCCGGTTGCACGTCTAATCCCATAACTCCGGCATAGTTACTACTGTGCACACCCAAATAGTTTTGGGAAAATGCTGTAAACGTAGTAACACATGAAAAAGCTAAGAAAGTTAATTTACGTAACTGTTTCTTCATAAGTAGCGCTTATTTAATAATTCAATGGGTAACGAATCAAATATCCATTTGCCTGCGAAACTAACAAAATCGTCCCATCGACTTGTCTTTGGAAAACAATTTTGTTCGAGCCTTCGTAGTTCTCTTTATTTAATTCACTTCCGCGTATTGTATAAATATAACAATTATTGGCAATTCCATCGATTATTCCCACAACAGTTTTTCCATTTGGTAATTTGATCAGGGCAGCATCGTCAATATTGGTGATTGTAGAATTAAACTGACCCAGAATTGTTCCCGTTCCGCTGATGACATAAATCGTATTCTGCTGGTTGAGGAAGAAAAGTTGTTCGTCTCCAAAAGTCTGACTGTTCAAAATCGATGAAACGTTTCCTACAAGCATGGCTTTATTTCCGTTTTCAGTCAAACGAACAAATTGCTTTTTGGATAATCCCAGGAGACTTATTGTTCCGTTCACTTTTACCAGGTTCCATTCACCTTCAGTTAAGTTCTGAGATTTAATGACTCTTTTTCGTTTGATGGAAATGCTGGACCAATTGGAATTCGTGCAGATATGAGCAATTAGCTCACCTTTTTTCCCCTGAACCACTAATTGTGCCTTTTTTTGCAGGTTTCCGTTTACTCCAACCCTAAAACTTTGTTTTCCATTCGTTCCATAGCCCTGCACCTGTCCGTCAGCCACGAAAGAAACGTAGTCTTTTCCGTTCCAATAATAAGAGAAGAGATTACTTGTCACGTTAGTGCATGCGACAGGAAATCCTGACAGGTTATTTCCTGCTCTGTCAAAGCCCTGAATTCCGTTTTTAGTACTTAGAAAAATGCCGTTTCCAATGAAAATCGGTTTTCCAATCGGTTCGGATTCTAAACTTTTGTTCCAGAGAATCTGCTTGTTTCCGACCAGGTAAAGTGTATTGGATTGTGTAATTGCAAGCAGATTATTTGAGCCCGGAATAGGATTCAGGCTGCGCAGATTATCATCCAGTCGCAATGGATTTAATTTCGGAAGCTCTTCTTTCTGACCTGTCTCCGAATCGGATTCTTCCTGCAATAACTGAACAGTACTGTGATTTGCACCGGTCAATCGGCTCATTGTCGTTTGTTGATTTCTGTCGAAATAACGATAAGATACTCTTTGCGGACTAGCGTTGAATAATTTGAATCTCAGTGTCGTTGATTGCTCCAAAGTTGCCCCGGTTTCATACGTACCGATAATCCGATTGATACTCTGCTGTGAATTGGAGATCAGCACGCTGTTATTGAAGATTTCCAGATAGATCTTCTTGCCCGGATTCAGGAATGGGAAATAATATCCTTTTAGCGTTGCCTGCTTTTGTTTGTTGGAAAGTTCCACACGGTCTAATTCGCTCAAAATGGCAAGCGGATCCTGACCCGGTTTGTAATCCGTCAGCAAACAGCTGTCTTTTTGGTTTACAATAAGCGACAAACCAAAATTGATCCATTCGTTAAGAATTGATTTCTTCGGAAACTTTGCCTGCAAATAATTTTTTTCATAAAAAGTATAGGAATCAAAATCTGCAGGAATAAGTTCCTGGAATAATTCCTGATCATTCACAAGCGGAAGTGCTTTGCTTCCGGTATGCGTTATATACTTTGCGTTGTGGTTCGAGATAAAGTAGGAATCTTCTATTTCGTAGGTAAGATCTCTTGTTTTATAAACTAAGGACAAACTGCTTTTTCGGTCTAAATATTTCCAGGAAACAACACTTTTTGTGGCCGGTTCCCATTTGTCGAGATAAAGTACCAGGAATTTACCGTGAAATTCACCTTTCCAGTTATTGGATAAAGAAATATGCTTCTGGGCAGAAATGGTCGATGATAACGAAAGTTCTTCGGTATATTTTTTCACGATTTCGCTTGTCCATGGTTTACTTCGTTCCAATAAGACCAGATCTCTGTTCGTTGAAAAGTAGAAGTGCTGGATCCGTTCAGGCTGATTCAGTAAGATGGCAAAGAAAGGTTTTTTTTGAAGCGAAGAAAGAATTGTATTGTTGTAATCGATTTCCAGGGGTTTGTGAACCACGATAATCGTATCATCTTCTTGTGAAAAAGTGTTTTCGGGTGTTGGCGGAGCACTCGACCCTTCAACAAGAGTGAAACCAACATAACCAATCCAGCTCAGCGAGCAGATTACCAGAAAAACAATGATTGAACGATTGAGCATAATTTGGAACTATGTTTCAAAAATAGCTCTTCGTTTCCCTCGGTTCGCATCTTTCTTGCGAAGTAGTTAACAGCTGAGTGTTTACTCCATGAATAGTGATAATTGTCCGTGGCCAAGAAGATTAAACCCAAGGCGATGGTGAATACAGGCTCCGTGAATTTCAATGGCTTCCCGGTGAACTTTGGTAGGATATCCTTTATTTACTTTCCATTGATAATGCGGGAATTCTTCGTGGAGATGTTCCATGTATTCATCCCGATAGGTTTTTGCAAGGATGGAAGCGGCTGCAATATTTTTGTATTTTCCGTCACCTTTAATAATAGGAACCGAAGGAATTTCATGCGACAAGAGTGCTTTGTTTCCATCAATAAGCAAAAGTTCAGGTTTCACTTTTAGATTCATTGCTGCACGATGCATGCCCGTTAATGAAGCTTTTAATATATTCAATACTGCAATTTCATCGGGTTGAAGAAACTGAACGGAGAATGCAAGGGCCTCTTGTTCAATAATCGGACGTAATAAATTTCTGCTTTTTTCAGAAATCTGTTTAGAATCGTTCAGCAAAGGATGGGAAAATCCTTTTGGAAGAATTACTGAAGCACAAACCACAGGCCCGGCCAGACAGCCTCTCCCGGCTTCGTCGCACCCGGCTTCCAACTTTGTTTCATCAAAATGGTCTAATAGTTGCATAATGCAAATGTTATTAAAATAATTGTATATTTATCACGTACAACCTTTAGGTTTATTATTACGTCTACTTACTAAACTGTTATAGAATTATGAAAAAGTTAGCAATGATATTCGTTTTGTCTTTGGCAAGTTCTTTTGCTTTTAGTCAAAATTCTGCTTCAATTAGTGCATCGCAATTGAAAGCGGCTAAATCAAGCGGAGTATATGATTTTTCAGTGCCGGAAAATATTACGGCTGAAAAAGTGGATGCTGTGAAGGGTTATTACAAAGACTATTTCTCAGTTTCTTTCAACGAGTCAACGGATGTCTTAAAAGTAACTTTGCTAAAGAATGAAGATCCGAATATAAATGTGGTTAATCGTCTGTTGGTAGCTTTGGACTTACGTACAATTAACGTTGGAAGTGAGAACATGACTTTCATGGATATGAAAGAGAAATATTTGAAGTAAGGGTAAACGCCGTTTACGAAGGAAAACAAATCTTTAATATAAATTAAAAACCCCGACATTTATGGTCGGGGTTTTTTTATGTTCTGTTTTTTAATGATTCAAAATCCGTGGTGGCGAATGCTATTGCTTAACGATCTGAACTTTGAAAACCTGATCAGCAGTTCTCACGATCAACTGGTAATTACCTTTCGCCAATTGACTTGTTTCGATCTGACCCATTTTATCATCAAAAGTAGTTTCCAGAACCAAACGACCTGAATTATCTGTCAGTTCTACTCGTTCTATCATGCTTTTCGTCGATTCTATTTTGATGAAATCAGTTGCCGGATTCGGGTAAACCGTCACTCCGAATTGCAGCAATTCATCCACTCCAAGTGAAGAGAAGTTGACAGTTATAGATTCTGTCAATTCACAACCGTTTGCGTCTGTGATACTAACCGTATAAGTTCCCGGAAGCAGGTTTGTAATCGAACTGGTAGTTCCACCATTACTCCATAAATAGGAATATGATCCCGCTCCACCTGTGGGAGAAACGCTTGCAGTTCCATCCGGACAGTTTGAGCATGTACTACTGGTGTTTGTTGGATTTGCTTCGATAGAAGTTGGATCCGATAAGCTGTCCGAAATCGTTGAAATACATCCATTTGCATCTGTAATTGTAGCAGTATAAGTTCCTGCCGGTCCGGTTAATATATTTGAACCGATACCCGCATTCCAGCTAATAGCATAAGGCGCTTGACCATTTTGAATGTCAATTTCAATTTGCCCTGAATCACCAACACATAGCGGATCGGTTGAAGATAAAATCGTGACATCCGGATTCTGAGTCGTAGTAATTTCAATCGAGTCAATGAATGAACAGTCTCCGTTTGAAATGGTATACGTGTGAAACCCTGCATTTAAACCGGAAATGGACGGATTTGTACTGGTATTTTCCCATTCTATGGAATAGCCAGGTTCTAAAGTGATTGTTGCAGTTCCATTTGCAAGCTCACAGGTTGAATTGGCGGATGAAGCAAGTGTTCCACCGATTTCTCCGAAACAGATATCAAATTGAGGTCTGATAACGAAAGTTTTTGCAAAATTTCCCCCAAAGGTTTCAATAGGAGTAAAGTTTGGTCCGTTCGCGGGCCATTTAACAAAGACAGTGTTTGACTGAAAGATAGCAGATGTTTGTGCAAGAGCCAAGGTAGAATCAAATTCGATTTGAATAAATCCATATTTTCCAGGTGCAAGGGTTAAAGGACCTCCGTGCATCGGAAGAATGTATGTTCTGGCACTATCATCAATGTAAAGAAGTGTGTCTGTTGACCCTAAGAAGGTGGTTGGCACACCGCTGCCATTGGTATTGAAAATGGCAGTTGCCAATTTTTTACCGGTATATCCTCTGGTGAAGTGTACTTTGACATTTGTTAGAGAGGTTGTATTTTCGATGTTGAAGAGTTGACCGATAAACCCGCCGGTTCCGGTGCCAATTCCAAGCTCACCAACAATAATCCCATTGTCCCTTGCCATTTCAGCATCCGTTACAGTAATTGGAATTGCTGATAGAATGGTGTCATTCGAAGTGTTCATATCCAATTCGGTTGCAACCGGAAAATACTTGAAAGTATAAACGCCATTGGAAGTGGGGGTATAGTTTGCAGTCATAAGTGCAGAGGTAGCCCCTGATGCCAATGAAGGCAGAATACTACTGGTAACGGTTGTTTCCAAAACACCGTCTTTGATAACCTGACAGCTCATAGCAACATTCGTCATCGTTTGCAGGCCATTATTTTTGATAGCTGCTTGCAATTTGAAATTTTGAGGAGTCGTTAATTGATTTGCCGGTGCTATCGTATAAGGATTTTGAGTCGGTGTAATAGCTTCCAAATCAAAATTGTTAATGACGCGCAATTCAATATCGTCAATAACTAAAATGAATTTGTCATTGGAGTTATTTCTAAAGCCAATGTAAACGGTTTGTCCGACAAAAGCATTTAAAGGAACGGAATGGTTTGCCCATGTTGAACTCTCCGCAGCAGTTGAAAACAGGACTGTGGAATTACTCAGCTGATTTCCAATAACCGCTGTACCACCGGTTGGAGCAACGGTCATAATACGGACTTCATATCCATCCGCATAGGCCGGATCGTACGCTTTTGCATTCCAAAAGAGTGTGGTATTTGGTTGTATTACCTGAGCAGGGATCCACATGAAATCATTTGCATCTCCGGTTGGAGTATAAAAAGAATTACTGAATGCAACTGAATCTGAAACGTTTTGTGCGAAATCCTCTCTTCTTTCCCAGGCTTCATTTACGTAAGTGACACTCGCAGCCGGGGTTCGGTTGTCCACATTTCTCTTAAGAAATCCAGGCGCAAAATTATAAGTTCCGGGTCCGCCTGCTGTTGGTCCGGGAATACCGTCAAAATCTTCGAGGAAATAAGTTTGTGAAAAACTCAAAAAGCTCACAAAAGAGGTAATGAATAGTATGTGTTTTTTCATAATAATTGGTAATAGAATGTCAAAAGTACAGAATATTCATCCATTTCAAATGTCTCAATGTCATAAGAAGCTGTTTTAGGGGCATAAAACCATAAAAAAAAGCCAACTGTTTATACAGTTGGCTTTTAGCGATGCAATTCAGAAAGGATTACAAAGTATATGCGTTCTTGTCAATCAAATATTGAGCGATTGCCTGTCTTTCGTTTTTCGGGTTAATCGGATCAATTTTCGTGAAACGTTTTACACCTGTGACCATCATACGCGATTCATCACCTTCGGCGAAACTGTAGATTGCATCTTTAGCTGCTTTGTCAATCAACTCTGCAACATCGTAGAAATAAGTTTTCACAATCGAAATTGGAATGGCTGCAGCAGCTTCCCCTTGTTTTTCGATCAATTTCTCTACACGAAGCAACACAGATTCAGCCTGGTAAACCCAAATTGCGATGTCGGCAATATTCATCAGGATTTCCTGTTCTTTGGACATGGTCTGCATCAATTTTTGAACTGCCGAACCAGCTACCATCAGGATTGTTTTTTTGAATCCGGAAAGAGCCTGGCGTTGAGCAGCCAAAGGGCTTGAACCCAATTCAGTCATTTCAGGAATGCTCATTAATTCGGATGCTACTTTCATTGCGGGACCCATCAAATCCAATTCACCTTTCATTGCGCGACGCAATACCATGTCAACGATCAATAAACGGTTAATTTCATTTGTTCCTTCAAAGATTCGGTTGATGCGGGAATCGCGGTATGCTTTCTCAACAGAAGATTCAGCAGAATATCCCATTCCCCCGAAAATTTGAACTCCTTCGTCAGCCACATAGTCTAAACACTCTGATCCTGCAACTTTCAAAATCGCACATTCGGGAGCGAATTGTTCAATTCCTTTCAAAGTAGCCGGACCTTTTTCCATTCCTCCAGCCACTAAAGCCTGGATGGCATCGTCGATATTCTGACCAGCACGATAAATTGCCGATTCAGCTACATATGTTCGGATTGCCTGTTCAGCAATTTTGAAACGGATTGCTCCGTATTTAGAGATGTTTCTTCCAAACTGCTCTCGTTCATTGGAATAGCGGATTGAATCCGTAATCGTTTGTTTTGCACCTCCCAATACGCCGGCTGCCAATTTAATACGACCGATATTCAAAATGTTCAATGCGATCTTAAAGCCATTTTCCCGTTCCGAAAGCATATTTTCAACCGGTACTTTCACGTTATTAAAGAATACCTGACGGGTTGATGAGCCTTTGATCCCCATTTTCTTTTCTTCCGGATTCAAACTGATTCCTTCCGAATCTGCTTCGACCAAAAATGCGGAAAGATTTTTATCATCATCGATTTTTGCAAAGACGGTAAAGAAATTCGCAAATCCACCGTTTGTGATCCACATTTTTTGTCCGTTCAGCACATAATGTTTACCATCCGGTGTAAGGACCGCTTTTGTTTTCCCGGAATTAGCATCCGATCCTGCACTTGGTTCTGTCAAACAATAAGCTGCTTTCCATTCACCGCTTGCAAGCTTTGGAATGTATTTCGCTTTTTGTTCTGCATTTCCGTAATACAACAATGGCAAAGTACCAATTCCTGTGTGAGCGCCGTATGCGACAGAGAAGGAGTGGCCTTTTCCTAAATGCTCAGTAGCTAAAAGCGATGTTTTAAAATCAACGCCCATTCCGCCCAGGTCCTCGGGAACGGATAAACCCAGCATTCCCAATTCACCGGCTTTTTGAAGCAATGAAGGCATCAATCCTTCTTCCATTTTATCAATGCGCTCCAAAAGCGGAGAAATTTCCTGTTCGATAAAATCATCACAAGTTTGAGCAATCATGCGCTGCTCTTCCGACCATTCTTCCGGGGTGAATATTTCTTCGTGGGTTACATCGCGGATGATAAACTCTCCGCCTTTGATAGCTTGTGACATAATTATCTATTGTTTTTAATTTCGTTTCTTGTGCTAAATATAAAGTATAAAATATTATTATGCAAGCATAGCAATATTTTATTTGAAAAAAGTTTAAGCAATTCTGCCTTCGACTCCGCTCAGTCACCTCTGGTTTCCAAAATTAAAAAAGGACACTGAGCGAAGTCGAAGTGAGCTTTTAAGTGTTTAATTGATATGTCTGTTAATTTACGGAAATTTCCAGTTAAAACAGCAGTTTGCTCATTGTAATACAACGTACGATAAATTTACTAAAAACTTAGTGGTAATTGTCACCCGGGTAAGAGAAAATGGACTACATTTGAACATTGTAAACTGCTATGGCACAACACGATATTCTTTCTACTCTTCGTAAGCTCATCTCAGGAATGGATGAGAGCTTGGTGATTTTTGACCAAACAGGAATGATCCTTCATGCGTCATTTGACCTGGAAAAGTTACTGGAAAAAGAATCGTTGATAGGAACAACTATTAATCAGCATTTAACTTACGAACATGACCGCATCGAACATTTCCTGGGGGATTTGAATACTTCGCGCTACATGGATTTACAGGTGGTTTTGAAAAGATCAAGCGGAGTTTTTACAGCCCGCATGAGAATGGCGGCCTGGAAAGTAGGAGAAAATGAATATCTGGTGCTTGGAAGTTTGGTGGACGCCACTCAAATCGAACGAAAAAGAAGAGATTTACTTCGTAAGACTCTAACGATCGAATTACTTTCCAAGTCGAAGAAAATCCGAAGCGGGAAACTTTACGATGCGATTTATGAAATCCTGGAAATGTCTTCCAAAGCTGTGGGAGCAACCCGGGTGAATGCCTGGCTTTTTGACGATTCCCACGAGCATATTGAGTGCGTTGGAAATTACGACACACGAGTAGGAAAAATGATCCCGCAGGAATCGCTGCCGGTTATTGAGATGCCGACTTACTTTATGCTTTTCGAAACGGAAAAGATCATTATAGCTACTAATGCCCAAACGTCACCTTACACTTCTGAGTTGAACGATGCGTATTTGGTCCCAAACGGAATCGTTTCGGTGATGGATATTCCATTGCGTTCCGAAGGAGAAATTATCGGTGTGATTTGTTTTGAACAGGTGAAACAAACGCGAAATTGGTCGTTAAACGATCAGAAGTTTGGTTTAATTGCGGCACAAATGGTTTCATTGGCGGTGGAAACGCATAAACGAAAACTGGCTCAGCAAGAGTTAGAAGCGGCTTTACGTCAGCAAAAACGTTTATTAAGTGAAACGAATCACCGCATTGTAAACAATCTGAAAATCACTACAAGTTTGTTGAACATCCAGGTCAGCAAAGCCAGGGATTCCTACCATAAAAACCTGATGCTGGATTCGGTAAGCCGGGTCCAAAGTATTTTGAGTTTGCACGAATTGTTGACCGAGAATTCGAAGAATTTGCGCATTTCCCTGAATCAGTATATAAACAGGTTGGTGCAAAGTTTACGCGAAAGTCTTTCTTTTCCGCAGAAACAATTGCAATTATTGACCAGTATTGATAGTTGTGAAGTGAAAAGTTCCCTGGCGATGTCGATCGGGGTGATTATCAATGAAGCTGTTTTGAATTCTTACAAGCATGCTTTTGGAGAAAATGAAATTGGTGTTATCCGCATTGATTTTCAAATGCAGGGCCCGAAAGGTGTATTGGAGATTTCCGATAACGGAAGAGGAATCAAAGAAAACCGTGAATTATCCGGAAGTGGTGTGGAAATTATTCGTGGAATGGTGGAGCACCTGAATGGTAACCTGGATATCGATGGTACAAACGGAATGAAAATCTGTGTTTCGTTCTCTTTACGCTAAGATCCGGAACATTTCAAAGTGTTGTAAGACATCGAATAATTTGTAGGAAGGACCAATGAGTGTATAACCCAATTTTTCGTAGAAAGGAAGTGCGTAATCGCGTGCATGCAGGATCAGTTTCTGAAACCCCAAACCAAGAGCTTCATTTTCCAGAGCAGTCATAATTTTCCGACCGTAACCTAAGCCTTGCAGCTTGCTTTCAACAGCTACAAATCGTGCCTGGCAAGTTGTTTTGTCAACACGATCCAGTCGGGCAACGGCAATTAAGACTTTATGTTGATACAACGCGAAATGAGTTCCGTTATCATCGCCTTCATTTCGTTCGGAACCTCTTTCTTTTCCTAAAGGTTCTCTCAATATGCGATAGCGCAGGTCGTAGTAATCTTCCCACTCTTTTTTTGATAGCGGAGTTTTAACTTCAATCATTACTTTACTTTAAAAGCAATTTGTGATATGCGCTTTGTCGGAATATTTTCAATAGTTTCGGTTCGAACCAGTTCTTGTGCTTTCGGTTCGCGGAAAACCTCTTCCAGATTGCGAATAGTTCCTGCCGGTACGAAATGTGCATGCATAAATTCAAGAATATTTTCGGAATTAAAACGCGAAATGATTTCCTGGATCAGTTCCTGAAGTTCGGACCTGTTTTTAACCCGTTCCACATTTTCTGAAAAGCGGGTATCGGAAACAAGATTCGAAAGACCTAAAAATTCGCAAAGAAGTTGGAAATGTCTGTTGCTTCCAATGGCAAAAGTGATCAGTTTTTCGTCTTTGGTAGTGAAAATTTCCCCGTATGGAGCAATATTCGGATGCAGACTCCCGATTCGTTGCGGAATATGTCCCTGCATTAAATAATTGGAAGCCTGGTTTGCCAGTGAAGAAATTGCCGCATCGTATAAAGATACTGAAACAACAGATCCTTTCCGGGTTTTCGTCCGCTTCAATAAAGCTGTCAAAATGCCTTCTTTCAATTGATGAGCTGCCAGCACGTCTATGAATGCCACAGGCATTTTCACCGGTCCGGATGATGAAGTTCCGTTCATGGACATAAAGCCTGTTTCTGCCTGAAGGATCAGGTCGTAAGCAACACGATCGCTCTGCGAACCGAATCCGGAGATTTTTCCAATAATCAATTTCGGATTGATGGATTGTAAATATTCATCGCTTAATCCGAATTTCTCCGCGTCTCCTTTTTTGAAATTGCTCAGGAAAATATCAGCCGATTTAAGCTGTTCGATTAATTGAGCAAGCTGGGTTTCGTCCTTAAAATTGAGTTGCTGATACTGTTTTCCGTAGTTCACGGATGAAAAATAGGCTGAAACCGCCGTGTTTTTATCTTCTGATGCCAGTTTCCAGCTCCTGGTCACGTCCGGAATTGCCGGGTTTTCAATCTTTGTCACCACGGCACCCAATTCTGCAAAAAAAGTACCAACAGATGGACCGGCCAATACCGTAGAGCAATCAATGACGATCAAATCTTCAAACATGCTCTAAAATTAGAAGAAAAAGCGAGAATGCGAAGTCTTAATTAGCTTTCGCTACAGCTGCAGGAGTAACTTCTTCTACCTTCACTTTGGCGATTCCGTTACGGACAAAATTCAATTTTTGAGCGCCCGCCATGCTTAAATCAATGATATGCGGAGAAGATTTCCCCATTCGGTCAACCACCTTTACAATAATGATCGAATCATTCTTCAGGTTAGTCACCTTCAGGATTGTTCCGTACTTCAAAGTTTTGTGGGCACAATACATGCTGTCTTTGTGATAAGTTGCGCCGGAAGCTGTTCTTCTGCCCTGGAACTTATTCGAGTAATAGCTTGCATTACCTGTTTGTGTGAAAGGGTTTTGAAGTTGAAAACTCACCAAAAAACCGACTGCAATTATTCCAAAAATCCAATATCTCAAACCGTCTAAATTAAAAGTTGGGTAGCTAAGATAGGTAAACCGAAAAGTAGGAACGCCATAATTTACAATTCGTTAACACAAAAAAGTCCGGCTTCAAGGACGAAACCGGACCTGAAAAGGGGTGTTTTCAATCTATTTTTTGATGACTAATTTTTGATTTGAAATACCATTGTTTGTTCTCAAAACAACCTGGTAAATACCTGTTTGGAGGTTGTTCAGGGAAACTTCATTATCGAAAACAGCATTAGTGTTCAATACTAATTTTCCGGCCAAATCGTAAATGGAAATTTCGTGAACTGACCCACCGCTAAATTTAATTTTTTCCTCTGCCGGATTGGGGTATAAATAAATCCGTTCGTTGGTGATTTTGTCGGTTCCAAGAGGCGCTTGATTGGTATGATAAGTGGTATTGGTAACAATCGCCGGATTGAAATCAAAGTAAATATAAGCTGTATTTTCGATTACGGAACCAAGAGGCAGATTGTTGTTTTCTAAAATTTGATAACTGAAAATACCTTGTGAACCCAAAGTGTCCGATTCGCTGGAAGGGAGCATTATATTCGGGAAACTAAAGACTACTTCCCTGGTTGTAATATCCATATTGACTTCGCAAGGGTGGGAAGCTCCCAAAAATTGAAAAGTAGAAATATCCAGGTTTGTAGAAAGGGTATCACGAACTTCAATATTGTATGCTTCCAGGTTTCCATCATTTTGGAAATGAATCGTGTAAGTTATTTTCTCTTGAAGATTCGGGTTTAAATCAGCAGGCAGGTCAGCGTGTTTTTCATTCGGATCGTATGAATTCAAAACGTTCCCCTGGTAAGAAACTTCATTGTTTGTGGTGTCAGTATCGTAGCTGCTTACAATTTTAGCGCTAATCGTGTAAGGTGTTCCACTTGGAATGGTTCCGGGAATGTGAAAATTAATTGAGAAGTATTCATTTTGATTGCTCCAGTCGACCAAAATATATAAAGTTGAATCGGTAAAAGTTCCCAACAACAAGGTCGTAGAATCCAATGTTACATATCCGGGAAAAGTGATCCGAAGTTCTCCGCTGTCAGCTAATGCGCATGGAGCCATAATTAACGGGCTTATATTACAGCTTCCTGCTTCAAGTGGTGCAATCATGACTGCTGAGAGCGATGAAAGTGAAAAATCCACTGAATCACAAGATGTAAAGCTTATCGTATCGCCTGTAAAATTATCTACCAAATCGAAGTCCTGGAAATCAATCGAATAGTTTACGAAAATATATCCCGGTGGGATGGCATCCAATGTGAATGGTACGGCAAAATACTGACTTGAGTTGTATTGAGAAATGGTAACATATCCATGCAATGTGCTGTCATTGACTGGTGTGAATTGAAATGATGCATTTGCGTTGTCAAATTCCAGTAATGGAGAATGATGAATAGTGACTTCAATGCTGTCTACTTCCTCACACATGTTTTTTGCAAGAGTCAGGTAAGAAGCTACCGCGCTGCCGCTTTGAGTAAGTGTCGAACTTGAAGAAATATTGAGGATTGAATCAGTCATTCCCTCACAAGGATCTACGGATTCAAAAAATAAACTGGTGGTGTCATCTTGTGCATTTTGATCCGTATTATTCAGGTAGTAACATCTGAAGTAGATGCTGTCTAATGATACCACACTGCTAGCTGTCAGTCCGAAAGGGATGCTTTGGTAAAGATTTAATTTTTCAACGTCAAATTCAATAAAACCAGTTCCCTGTGTTATATTTAATAAAGTTTGATGATTCACCTGCAAAAATGGATCGTACTCTACACGAATGCGCCGAATACTGTCAGGAATAGCATCAAGTGTATTATTCAACTTCAGGTAGCAAGTATTAGGATTCTGATCATCAACACTGGTTGAGTAAACATCCAATTGCATAGAGTTATTCACATTCGCAACGTCTGTTCTGGAAACGATAATAGACGGATATCCCAGTCCAAAGTACATATCTTCCAACAAGGGCACTGTAGGTGCGGAAAAATGGATTGGTGGATTTAACTGGACCATATTGTGAGCTGTCATCCAGGCTGGATTTGCTGTCATCTGAGCAGGATAAAGCAGTGAGTTTGTTAAATATGGAGTTGTAGAGTCTGTTGGAGAAATAGTGTGCGTAATTCCATCGTTCCCGATAAAATCCATTGGAATTGGATCTGTGATAAAATCAAACCAGCCTCCGGAAAAATTATTTCGTATTTTAAAGATGGGTTCCTGGGAGCAGCCTTCACCACCGATTATGGCAAGGTTGTACATTTTATGATCTAAAAATGTTCCGCCACTTGTTTCCGCTGTAATCTCTACGGTGTAGTTTCCGGAATATACATAGGTCGATGAGAAATCATTATAAGGATAGTTAATTCCAGAGGAAGACTCACTGATAATGATAGTATCTGTATTGTTTCCAAAGTCAATATGAAATAGGATTGAATCTTGCGTGTTAAATAAATAGGTCATATTAAAAAAGGCTTCTCCACAGTAATTTTGACTGAGGTTGAGTGCTAAGGTGTCAGAGGCTTGTCCAAACGAAACTTTGGAAAATGCAAGAAAGATAAAGATGATTATATGGTTTTTCATAACGCTAGTTTTGTAGTAGATAAGACTTGTCGGGATTGGTTGGAAAATGAAATACGAACTTTGCGTTTTTGTCACCGCTTAAATCGGAAGAGTGCGGATTAATTATCTTCCGGTCATTATTATAAGCGTTCTTTTTTCAACAGGTGCGATCGCGTGTTTTCGGAACTTCTATATTTGCATCTATGCAAAAAAATGACTTCGTAAAAAACACATCCGGATTAACGGAAAAGGCTATTCAAAATACTATTAAACTATTGGAAGAAGGGGCAACCGTTCCTTTTATTTCGCGGTACCGGAAAGAAATGACCGGTGGTTTGGATGAGGTGCAGGTTGCGCAAGTCCGCGATTTGGCTAAAAAGTACGACGAATTGATTGCACGTCAGCAAACGATTGTTGCTTCTATTGAGGAACAGGGGAAATTGACGGATGAATTAAAGAACAAAGTCGTGACTTGTTTTGATTCGGTGATTTTGGAAGACATTTATTTGCCTTACAAACAGAAACGCCAGACAAAAGGAGATAAAGCGAAGAAATTGGGATTGGAACCTTTGGCGCGAATGATCATGTCGCAGCGTGGCGGAGATCCGGAGCAAATGGCAGAACGTTTTCTCAAAGGGGAAGTTGTTGATGAAGACATGGCAATCCAGGGAGCTGTGGATATTATGGCTGAATGGATCAATGAGAATGCAATTGCCCGCGGACGTGTGAGAACTTTGTTCCAGCGAAAAGCAATCTTTGCTTCCAAACTGGTAAAAGGAAAAGAGGAAGAAGGAGCAAAATACCGCGATTACTTTGATTTTTCAGAACCGCTTTATAAAACAGCCTCACACCGTTTTTTGGCAATTATCCGTGCCGAGCGTGAAGGAATTCTTTCCCTGAAAGCACAACCGGAGAAAGATGACGCCCTGGAATCTTTGGAGCGCTTTTTTGTGAAAACAGAGGACGAATGTGGTGATTTGGTGGCGAAAGCATGTAAAGAATCCTATTCCCGTTTGATGTGTTCCTCTTTGGAAAACGAATTATTGGCGCAGGCAAAAGAAAAAGCAGATAAAGAAGCGATTACCGTTTTCTCTACCAACCTAAAACAATTATTACTGGCTCCGCCGGTTGGAAATAAGCGCACATTGGCAATCGACCCGGGATTTAGAACAGGTTGTAAAGTGGTTTGTTTGGACGAACACGGAAACCTGCTTACGAATGTGACCATTTATCCGCACGCTCCTCAAAACGAAAAAGATAAAGCCTCGGCTAAGATCTTCCAATTGGTGCAATCTTATAAAATGGAAGCCATTGCGATTGGTGACGGAACTGCAGGAAGAGAAACTGAAAACTTCATCAAGCATATTCGATTTGACCGCGATTTGGAAGTTTACGTTGTTCGTGAAGACGGAGCTTCAATCTATTCCGCAAGTCCGATTGCGCGAAAAGAATTCCCGGATTATGATGTAACAGTTCGCGGAGCGGTTTCTATTGGTCGCCGTTTGATGGACCCGTTGGCCGAATTGGTGAAGATCGATGCGAAATCTGTTGGAGTAGGACAATACCAGCACGAAGTCAACCAAACTTCTTTGAAAGATGCCTTGGACGATGTGGTCGTTTCTGCCGTGAATGCGGTTGGGGTGGATTTGAATACCGCTTCTCCTTATTTGCTGAGCTATGTTTCCGGTTTGGGAATGGGATTGGCAGAAAACATTGTGGCTTACCGAACAGAAAACGGCGGAATCAAATCGCGTGCAGAACTGAAGAAAGTAAAACGTTTGGGGGATAAGGCTTACGAACAGGCAGCAGGATTTTTACGTGTCCGTGATGGCGAAAACCCGCTGGATAATTCTTCGGTTCACCCGGAAAGCTACAAGTTCGTCAATCAAATTGTCAAAAAACTGGGAGTCGAATTGAAAGAGCTCATTGGGAATGAAGTCAAATTAAAAGAAGTGAAACAAAGTGATTTCCCGGAGATTGATTCCTTTACCTTCACAGATATTATCAAAGAATTGAAGAAACCTGGACGAGATCCGAGAAAGCAGGCAAAAGTGCTGGAATTCGACAGCCGCATCAAAACAATTGGCGATTTGAAAGAAGGAATGATCCTGAATGGAATCGTAACCAATGTAACCAATTTCGGAGCTTTCGTTAATATTGGCATCAAAGAAAACGGACTGATCCATAAATCGCAGTTAGCGGATGTTTACGTGGAAGATCCAACGCAATTCATTTCCCTGCATGAGCATGTGGAAGTGCGGGTGGTGGAAATCGACGAAAGCAGGAAACGGATTGGTTTGCAGCGCCTGAACTAAGACAAAGACCAAACTATGATAAAAACCTTACTAACCTTCCTCGTGATCGCTCTTTCAAGCCTGGCTTGTTTGGGTCAGCTGCCCGATTCCATAAAGATCAATGACGAATGGCGGTATGTTTACCCGGTTCAGGAGTCCATTGATTTTAGCTCGTACTACTATTATCAATTGCGAATACGTGCAGATGAGTTTCCTATTTGGATGGAATGGAAAATGTCAGATGATCCGCGGGCTAAACTGAATTCAAAAAAGCTGCACAAAGCCATTTATGCGGAAAAGTATAAACGCAAAGAAGTCCGGGATTCTATTCCATTGGAACGCGACCTGGAAATTCAAAAAACAGGTTTGAAATTTGCGAAGGAATACGAGGAAAAAGGTAAAATTTACTACGAATTGGATTCCAAAGGATTTAGCGGAATTCCTCCGGTATCTAAGAATCTTCCTTCCGGGAAATACGTGCAGTTCTATCTGCCGTATGTGACTTTGGATAAAGGCTCCAAACAACAAAAAGTACGCGACAAAGTTTGTGTTCTCTTTGAGTTGAAGAACAATGAACTGCACAATCAGTTTACGCGCTTCAATATAACGGGAGATACCCTGACAAATGGAACGTACGACAAGAGTTTAAAAGTGGGGCTTTGGCAAGAATCATTAGCGAATGGGCAGTACAACAGTATGTATGGAGCATACATTTCTTTTGGTAATTACATTTCCGGACTAAAAGAGGGAGAGTTCCGCAAATATTTCAGAGGGGAATTATACAGCATTAAGAATTATAAGAACGAACTGTTAGTTGGTAAGACCACTCTGATAGATTATCGGGATAGTATTGTGTATGATGAGTTTCAGGCACTGGATGTTTGGATAGATTACGGGAATTTTTCACAGATACGCAGGAATGATTTCATTCCTGGTTTCAGGGAAAAAATAAAATTGAAGTTTTTACCTGAGATAGGTGAGATTTATAGAATAGCTCCGGAATTAATGAAGACTCATTCGGTAAAACTCAAATCGATAAAGGATTCCACTCAATCGAATCCCGAAAATAGTTTGGTCGGTGTAAGAGTTACCCGGAGTGTTCCTTGTTTTGATACTTACTATAAGGTTTATGATCGCAAGACTCAAAAACTGATCTATAGTTGTTATTTGGACACGGTTACGCGCAAATTCAGCGGTTCAAGCTGGTTTAGCAATGGAAAACAATTCGATACCATTTGGACAGATGGAACTCAGATTCACCGCATTGTCTATGATTTGTTGGGGAATGAACTGAAAAGCACCCTGAACAAAAAAACTCCGATCAGGAAATTCATTAATGGGTATGAGGTGAATACAAGTTTCAGTATAGGAAATGAAGAGATCTATTATTATTTGAATAGCCGTTTGAAAAATAATGCCATAAGAAATGACACTGTCTTTGAGATCATTCAATGGGATCAATTTGAAAAACTGAAATACGCGAGATTTCAGTTGGTGAACGACCCTGCTATTCAGGAGATGATTTATTTGAAAGAGGGATTAATTAGTCACAAAATCGATACAAATACTTATGTGAGTATCTATAAGCGTGGGGAAATCGAGTTGACAATCAGTGAAATAAACCATGACAGGTCTTTCAGTTTAAAGATTAATGGTGTGGAGTACGAAGGACCGATTGAAATTTCTGAGAAACCTTATTTTCAATGGACCATTCAACTTCTTATAGATAACAAGAAGGTTTCTTTTTCAAGTGAACCGATGAATCCTGGAGATTTCTTTTCAATAATTGGTCCCAGAACACTGGGTTTTTTTAATGAAGATGTTCTTTATAAAGGGCTTAGCGGACATTTGAAAGGCAATCGATTAGAAGGAAAAGTAGTTCTCACAGATCGTTCTTATAACAAACGCACTGAATTGGACTACCGCAATGGAATGGCTAACGGAATAGTAACCATTTGGGAATCTAAAAGTAAGCGGGACCAAAAAGAAATAATCCGGAATTTTGAAGCAGATTCAACCCATCATTTTTCAACAAAAGGCTTAAAAAAAATATTTATGGCCAAGTCCATGCAGTTGGAAAATGGAATGCTGAATGGAAACTTCCTTTATTATTTTTCAAACGGAGATACAAGTGGTGTTATTCCATTCAAAAACGGCTTAAAAGAAGGAAATGCCTTTCGGTATTATTATCGGGGGAGAACTTTGACCTATCGCGAAGATCTAACACATGTCGATTATCGAATAGAAAGTGCAACCTTTCCGAAGGATGAGTCGGTTGGGAAACTATTAATCAGGGAAAAATCCTTTTTCGGATCCACTTTTGACACCCTGGGTTTTGCAAATTTTGATAAAAAAGGTGGTCTTATAACCGGTTTGGAAATAGTGGGAGATTTTTCGGATGACTATTATTCGACCGGAGAAGTGTTGTTCAGGAAACGACCGGATGGTGCTATTGACTTTAAAAGATTAATGAACGGTGTAATCAATGAATCGGGAGTTGTTTATCAAGGATTTTACCTGTTGAGGAATGAATATGTGAACGGGATTATAAATACCACTGAAATGTATGAGGATTCTACCAACATTAGCTTTTCATCCGGAATGCGTTTTATTTATCAAGATAATGCTGAAGAATGGATACTTTATCAAACTGGATTCTATCAGTCTTCAGATGAAGTGTTAAGGCTGCATTTAACAGAAGATGAATTAATGTTGTCTCATTCGCTTTCGGATAATCAGTTATTCAAACCAAAAAGAATCCGATATCAAGGTAAAGCTTTGCAGACATATTATTTTAAAAAGTACTTTCCAAACGGAATAGTTTCCCGCGAAGGTAATCTCTGGATGGAACGCCATGGAAATTCTATCAAAAAAGGGGTGTGGAAAGTCAATAACTACAACGGTCACAAACAATACGAATTAGTTTACTTTGATTCGCTTGTAAAACTGGGAGATCAGGAATGGAAAATTATTGGTGTTCAGACGGATTTTGACACACTTGGAAACGAGATTTCCAAACGCTACGTGCTTTTTGAGGACGCAACTTACCAGTGTTCCAGCGATGATTATTATACAGAAAGACAATTCGTAACCATTGCAGCGAAAGATCCTACTAAGATGAACGGTCTTGCCAAAAACTATTACGACAATGGTGCTTTGATGAATGAAGGCGAAATGAAAAACGGATTGCCGGAAGGTTTGTGGAAGTTTTATGCTCCGGACGGAAAGTTAAAACGCCTTGGAAGGTATGTGGAAGGAAAGCAAAACGGAAAATGGCTGGCAGGCGATTTGGATGAAAAGGCGTATATCGGTGGTGTTTGTATCGATCCGGATAATCCGTATTATGAATTCAATGTTCATAGTTTGGAAAACGATAAGGAAATAGAAGTGACGGTTTATAAAAACGGAGAAATCTTAACCCGCATAAATTACGGGAAAAGCAGAAACGAAGAATTAGAAATCAGAACTGATATTGAGTTGAGATAAGAGTGTACATATTCTCAAAAAAAGATGTATCATTACTCCTGTAAAACTACAAGTATTATGAAAAAAGTTATTTTTTTAGCAGTTATGCTGGTTTCAGGAATCAGTTTCGGGCAGGATTACAGATCCGGTGATGTGGAATTGGATGCAAGTCTGAAAATCGTGAATTCGGATGCTAATAAAGATTTATCAGCGTTCAAACTGAACCTGACAAAAACATTCAATGTGGGGCTTCCGAAAGTGGAAGCATGTTTTAAAGTGGGAATGAATGCCGGGGATGCTTTCATGGCTTTCCAGGTTTCAAATATTACACGCAAGCCGATTGAGGAAGTGATCAAGGTTTATTCCACCAGTAAATCCAAAGGCTGGGGAGCAATGGCCAAGGAAATGGGGATCAAGCCCGGATCAGCTGAGTTCCATGCTTTGAAAGGAAAAGCGAAGGATAAATCAAAAGGAAATTCCAAAGCGAGCTCTGGTGGTGGCGAAAATGCTAAGCCGAAAAGTTCAGGTGGCGGGAATGACAAAGGGAATGGAAACGGAAACGGAAATTCCTCAAAAGGAAACGGGAACGGAAAAGGAAAAGGAAAGAAATAAGAGTCAGTGTAAGCTGACGATTTGACACAGACAAGCGTCAGTGCAGTCGTAAAAAAGATTTATGAAAGTGGCTTATATGATACGTCAACCACAGCTGACAATAAACAGATTGGAACCCGGTAGAAATGCCGGGTTTTCTTTTATCCCGGTAATTTTAATACTTCGAAAAGATCGCTCCTTTAAACGGCGTCCACACACAAGCTTTTTGTCCGCCGCGCTTCAGTGCATTGTTCGTCCAGGTATTGCAGGTATAAGTCATATTGTACTCAATACTCGAATCGAAAAAGAAATCATACGTTCCATAAGGATGATTCTCAATTGCCTTTGCTTTTCCATGCTCAAATTTGAAACTGCGATGAATAAAAGCGCATAAGCGTTTGTATTGTTTCTTCGTCAAATGCAATTCCACCAAACTCGCCTTATCCAAATCCTTTGGAGTACACAAGATGAGGTGCATGGCGCCGGGACCTCTTCCAAAGACTGTATTTACAACTGTCCCTACTTCCATATCGCCCCATTCTTTGGTTTTCAGGAAGAAGTTTTTATCTCCCCAGCCAAATTTCAAATGGGTTTGAAAAGTATCTACCGCCAATCCTTTTTTCAGGTTCAATGTTTCTTCCCAATCCTTTAACGGATGGTGAATCGGCAGGATGACATCCGAATGAATCCCATTGGTAGAAAGGTAAACGATTTCAGTTTTTAAATCAGTTGTTTTTTCCGCTTCAATACTAAACGGAGAAATGACCAGGAATACCAGCATGTAGATGCAGATAAATGCAAACAGGGTTTCGAAGAATATTCGAACACTCCTGGAAAACACTCTTACCGTTTTTTTCATACACTGATTTGATTCAAAAATAGTGAAATTCACGGTTTTCACGACTTGATAAATCGCCTCATTTTAGTAACTTTGCATCTCAAAATATTTAAAAACCCTGACAATAAATGTCAGGATTAAACAATTTAACATGGAAATTCCAAAAACGTACGAACCCCGTTCAGCAGAAGAACGATGGTATAGCCATTGGATGGCTAAGGGTTACTTTCATTCAGAACCAGATGATCGTGAGCCGTTTACCGTCGTCATTCCTCCGCCGAATGTAACGGGTGTCTTGCACATGGGACACATGTTGAACAATACTATCCAGGACGTATTGGTTCGCAAAGCGCGAATGGAAGGTAAAAATGCATGCTGGATTCCGGGAACGGACCACGCATCTATTGCAACTGAAGCGAAAGTGGTTCAGAAACTGCGCCAGGAGGGAATCAAGAAATCAGATCTTTCCCGCGATGAGTTTTTGAAACACGCTTTTGAATGGAAAGACAAATACGGTGGTGTAATCCTGCAGCAATTGAAGAAGCTGGGTGCTTCCTGTGATTGGGAAAGAACAGCTTTTACAATGGATCCGGAATATTCCGATTCGGTAATTGATGTATTCATCGACCTGTTTAATAAAGGAAAGATTTACCGCGGTGTTCGTATGATTAACTGGGATCCGGAAGCACGCACTGCTCTTTCTGACGAAGAAGTAATTCACAAGGAAGTAAACTCGAAATTATTCCACGTTCGCTATAAAGTGGCTGGGACGGATGATCAGTGGCTGACAATCGCTACAACTCGTCCGGAGACTATTTTGGGTGACTCCGCTATTTGTATTCACCCGGATGACGAGCGCTACAAGCATTTGCATGGAAAACATGCGATTGTTCCGATTGCAAACCGCACTATTCCAATTATCTGCGACGAATACGTAGAGATGGAATTCGGAACAGGATGTTTGAAAGTAACTCCGGCTCATGATGTAAATGACTACGAACTAGGTAAAAAATACGATTTAGAAACGATTGATATTTTCCACGATAACGGAATTGTAAACGAAAATGGGTTGCATTATGCCGGTATGGACCGTTTCGATGTTCGCAAGGAAATTGCCAAAGAACTGGACGATAAAGGGTATTTGGTGAAGGTGGAAGATCACATCAATAAGATCGGTTATTCCGAAAGAACGAATTGTGTGATCGAGCCGCGTTTGTCTTTGCAATGGTTCGTGTCGATGAAAGAATTGGCGCAGCCGGCTTTGGATAATGTAATGAATGGAAACATTTCGTTCCACCCGGATAAATTCAAAAACACGTACCGTCACTGGATGGAAAACGTGAAGGATTGGTGTATTTCCCGTCAGCTTTGGTGGGGACACAGAATTCCTGCCTGGTATTTTGGTGAAGGATCAGAAGATTTTGTGATTGCAAAAACCAGTGAAGAAGCAGTTGTTTTAGCTTCTCAAAAAGCCGGTAAAGCTATTTCAGCTGCTGATTTGAAACAGGACGAAGATGTATTGGATACCTGGTTCTCATCCTGGTTGTGGCCAATTTCTGTGTTTAACGGATTGACTCAACCCGGAAACAAAGAGATCAAGTATTACTATCCGACCAATGATTTGGTAACAGCTCCGGAGATCATGTTCTTCTGGGTTGCGCGTATGATTATTGCAGGTTACGAATACATGGGCGAATTGCCATTCAAAAATGTTTACTATACCGGAATTGTTCGCGATAAATTGGGACGTAAAATGTCCAAATCATTAGGGAATTCTCCCGATCCAATCGAATTGATCGAGAAATACGGTGCAGACGGAGTTCGTTTGGGGATGTTGTTGTCTTCTCCGGCAGGAAATGATTTACCTTTCGATTCCAGTCAATGCGAACAGGGACGAAACTTTACTAATAAGATCTGGAATGCTGCTCGTTTGGTAAAAGGCTGGGAAGTAAAACCTATCGAACAACCAAAAGCATCGATTAAAGCAATTGAGTGGTTTAACTCACGTTTCAACCAGGAATTGCAAAACATCAATGATTTGATGGCGAAATTCAAGATTTCGGAAGCGTTGATGGCGATCTACAAACTGGTTTGGGATGATTTCTGTGCATGGTACTTAGAAATGATCAAACCCGGATATGAACAGCCAATTGATCGCGCAACTTTGGACCAAACCATTGTTTTCTTTGAAAAACTGTTGTGTTTGCTGCAGCCGTTTACTCCTTTTGTTGCCGAAGAATTGTGGCACCTGTTAAGAGAACGTAAAGAAGGCGAAGACATTATTATAGCAAAATGGCCAACAGTTGAATTATTTGATTCTGCTGTTTTAAAGCAGTTCATTATTGCAGAAGATGTTGTGACGAATATTCGCAATATCCGTAAGAAAAACAACATTGCTAATAAAGTTCGCATTGAGTTATTCGTCAAGAAGAACATGGAATTGGATGCTTCATTTGATTCGGTGATTCTGAAGATGGGTAACCTTTCTTTGATGGAATATACCAATGAGAAAGTAGCAAATGCGAATTCCTTTCTGGTGCAATCCAATGAATATTTCATTCCTTTCGGTGATGCAATTGATGTGTCTGCAGAAAAGGAAAAAATGGAAGAAGAATTGAATTATACCAAAGGCTTCCTGAAAAGTGTTCAGGGTAAACTAAGCAACGAGAAATTCGTTAACGGTGCACCGGAACAAGTTTTGACAGCTGAACGTAAAAAAGAAGCAGATGCTTTACAAAAGATTGCCATTTTGGAAGAAAAATTGGCAGGCTTGAATTAAGAATTCAGTAAACAACATAGTAAAAGGTATTCGTTAGACGGATACCTTTTCTTTTGAAATTATTCAAGTAAATACCGATTTAGTTAGCCTGCAGGAGTTAGAAATCAAATGGTGAAATAGTTGGTGAAAATAAAAAATAAAGGTTGTAAGTTGCTTGTTATCAACATAATTATCTATTTTTACCTCACTATAACTTCACTTTTTTATGAAAACACTACTACTAATCTTGCTGTCTGTTTGTGCTTTTAGTGCAACAGCTCAAACCGGTAAGGAGCAAACCTCTTTAGTTTATCCTGTTCAGCAGTTATTAGGTGTCGAGTATGAAATCAAAGACATGCCGCAGCCTGATAACGACCGATTATTACTCATTCCGTATGTCGAGCTTACTTCTCAACGCCAGCCCAATGTTGATGTGGAGATTTTTGACCCTGCCAGCAATTATACCATCGTATTGTATTCAGATACCAAGTGTCAACAGAACAAACACTAAATCATGAAAATCTTATTTGTCTTCTTGATGCTGACACCCGGTATGGTGCTGGCTCAAACATTTACGCATCCTACCACAGGAATTTCAAATACTTATGCCGGAGCATGTATGGTCAATACCTGTTCGGGAACTTATTATGATAATGGAGGATCGGGAGCGAACTATGCTGCGAATATTAATTCCATTTATAGAACCTTTTGTCCCAGTACAGCCGGAACATGTGTGCGTGTAACATTTACTGCATTCAGCATGAATGATACCTATTTCCTTTGTGGCGGACCAAGCAGTTGTTGTGATTACCTGCAAATTTTGAATGGACCAGCTCAAAATTCGCCTGCGCTTTATAATAATTGTACGTCATCTCCGGGAACAATTACTTCAACATCTTCCAGTGGATGTTTGACTTTTCGTCATACAACTGACGGAAGTGTGCAATTGGGGGGATGGGCAGCAACACTTTCTTGTGTAGCCTGCGCAGGTGGACCATCGGGAACATCTAACCAGGATTGTTCCAATGCCGTTCAGATTTGTGCGGATGCACCGTTCTCTTCAACTGTATCAGGACCTGGATTAGCATCTGAGTCTTGTGTGGGATGTACCGGAGCCGGTGGAGAAGTGTATTCCAGTTGGTATAAATTCCAGGTTTCAAGTACGGGAACGCTTGGTATGACGATAGATCCGACTAACAATGCGGATGATTATGATTTTGCATTGTATGGTCCTGCTGCCGGATGTGGAGCTTTAGGTTCTCCGGTTCGCTGCTCGTATGCGGCAGGCTCCGGTAATTCCGGAATAGGAAATGGGGCTGCAGATGCATCTGAAGATGTGACAGGCGATGGCTGGGTGAGTACTATGCCGGTTACAGCAGGCGAAATTTACTTCCTGATGGTCAATCAGTGGTCTCCCACAGCTTCCGGATTTACAGTTGATTGGAACCTGACAGGTGGTGCTTCCTTAAATTGTACTCCTTTATCTGTAGAATTAAAAGATTTCTTTTCCAAACAAGACGAACGTGCTTTAGTTGTGGGATGGACAACTCTAAGTGAGAAAAACAGCGATTATTTTGTTTTAGAGAAGAGTGAAGATGGGGCAGACTTTTTTCCATTGATTCAATTGGATGCACAAGGTGAAAGTACTACACCAACAGATTATATTTTTGTTGACAACCAACCGGTTATAGGAGCGAATTATTATCGTTTGGTTTCCGTAGATCTTAATGGCGCACGAACAACCTTTGATATGACAAGCGGTAATTTCAGCCTGGATGCTCTGAGAATTAAAACTATGCGCATTTACAATCAAAGCGGAAGTTTGATTCAGGAAGTGAACGGTGAGAATTTAAATGTTAAAACCGAATTTTCCGGCACCACACTGCCTGATGGAATATACATTTTGGAAACGGTGGACTTTGAAGGAGGTATTGAGCGGATTAAATTTGTCCAGTTAATGCAGCAGTAAATAGAAAAAATAAGGTTGAAGAGTCCTTTCAACCTTATTTTTTTTACCTAACGGACCAATTAATAAAAAGGTAAAAGTATGATAACCGGAAGAAGCATGGTCTATCTATCAATTCTGCGCTACAAAACGGATTAGATAAAAACCAATTAATTGCTTCTCCGAATGCGATTATAAAGCTGATAAATTTCGCTGTTCTTTTGTTGTAAATAATCAAAATAACGGTCGAAATGCAGTTTTAGAATTTGTTCGATCTCTTTGATCAAATGTTCCAAACGCGGATTTAAGGAAGAACTGCCATTTTCTGATAGAATATCCAATTGCGCTACTTTTAAAGCAAACCGTGAAAAAGGACCGCGAAATTCTTTGACGTTTGTCCAGCATGAATGATTTTTTACACAAACAGCTTCAATAGCTTTGTATGTTTCCAGTTGATTGAATGTTGTATTCATGAGTGACAAGTTTTAGCATGTTGTTTCTTATTCAAGTAACGCAGGAATTCCGGGATAGTTGTAATTAAAATTCCTAAAAAATCTTAACTGTACCTTTTATAGATTGAAGAGTCGTTTTGAGAGGGTGATTATTAAAGCACTTCAAACGTTTCGGTCAATACAATACCTGTTTCGTCAACCACGGTCACTTTATGCTCCCCTTTTTCGGGTTGAACAGAAATCTGGTGAATATCTGAAGTGGTGCCTATAAATTCTTCATCAATGTGCCAGTAAAGCACGCTGTTTTGACGTGTATGTGCGATTTCGAAAATGACTTTTCCTCTCAGGCCATTCAATTCACGCGGAATGTAAATCTTTGTTTGCCGTTTTGGATAAATGAAGCTCATAATGTTTTCCGGCCGGTTGGAAGTGCATTTCGGATCGAATGGCGGAACGGAATGATAGCTGGGATTTTGTTGGATATAGTATTTCTCCATGCTTGGAGGCAGAATGAACCACGATTTATGTTTCATAGTACTTCCTGATTCGCAATCCGCATTTACGCGGAAGGTTTCTTTCTCATTTAAATGCACCAACTGATGATAACTGCAGTTTTTACTGATCAGGCAGCTGCTTGGAATATATTCGAAATGCGTGTGCTCACAATACCGATTTGAAATTTGGCCGCTTTCAGTACAAATTTCAGTGCGCGTCAATTTATCCAAAGGTTTCGAGAACCATTTCCGGGGAGATTCGAGATTCCTGAAAATGGAAAACAACAGCGGAGCCGCAGCTTTTACACCCGTTAAACCGGGCCTTCCTTCTCCATCGGCATTTCCAACCCAAACTGAAACCACATATTTTGGCGTTACACCAACAGCCCAGGCATCCCGGAATCCGAAACTGGTGCCCGTTTTCCAGGAAATTTTCTGTGAAGACTCAAAAGCACGCCAGTTATTTTCCTCATCCGGCCGATTCACATCAATCAATGCATCAAAAGTGGAGTAAATACATGCCTTATCCATAGTTAACCGTCGGGCTTTTTGGGTGGCTCCCAAATAGTGAATTTTTGAAGTTTCCTTATTTTGAAGCTGCTGGGCCATGGAATTGTAGCAGGAATTGATTTCCCAAACCGAAGCTTCGGCCCCGCCAAGGATCAAGGATAAGCCATAATGACCGGAATGTTTATTCATGTTCCGAAAGCCGAATTGTTTCAGATCATTGTGAAATTTCGCCTGTCCGTATTCGCGTAAAAGAAAAACCATCGGGATGTTAAGGCTTTTTGATAAAGCTTTATTAGCGGGAAGAGCTCCTGAAAACTGCCGATTGAAATTATTGGGAGCAAAAGTTCCGAAACGGGAAGGGAAATCGCACAACAATTGCTTTGGAGTAATTAGTCCCGATTCCATGGATTTTGCATACAGTAAAGGCTTTAAAATACTTCCCGTACTTCTTGGGGCCTGGATACAATCCACATCAAAAGCATGAGTGTCATCCGTATGATTCAGATTCCCCTTGTAAGCAACAACTTCCCCGGTTTCTACAGATGTGATCAAAACTGCCGCATTGAAAACACCTGATTCATTCATTCTCAATGCATATTGCTCTGTTTCATTGTTGACCATTGTTTGAATTTCTTCATCGATTGTTGACCGGATCAATTGCTCTTTTTGACCGTGTAAAATACAACGCTGCAATAAATGAGGTGCTTCCTGCGGAAGTGGAAGTGGTTTGTCCGGAAGCGGCTCTTCCAATGCCAGGTAATAATTGAGTTTGTCAATTTCGCCTTGCTCGTAAAGCATTTTCAGCAGGCGATTTCGCTTTTTGAGTAAACTTTTATGGTTTTTCCCGGGATAAATGAGTCCGGGAGCATTCGGTAAAACTGCCAAAGTTGCGCTTTCAGCCCAGCTCAGGTTTTCGGGAGCACGCCCAAAATACCTCCACGAAGCTGCATCAATTCCAACCACATTGTTCCCAAACGGAGCATTTGCCGTATAAAGGTTCAAAATTTCGGCTTTCGAATAACTGAATTCAAGTCTGGTTGCAAGAAGAATTTCATACACTTTTTCGGAATAGGTCCTTGATGGATTTTTCCGCATCAAACGGATCACTTGCTGGGTAATCGTACTTCCGCCGCTAACCACTTTCCCGCGACTGATATTTTGGTAAAATGCCCTGCAAATTCCTTTGACACTGGCTCCGGGATGATAATAGAAATTTTTGTCTTCAAAAGTGACCAGGCAACTGGCAATTTTATGCGGAGTTTTATTGCCGGGAGGAAAACGCCATTGGCCGTCCTTTGCAATGTGGGCGCCCAGAAGCTTTCCGTTTTTTCCAACAAGAACTGTCGAATAAGGATCATTGAATAATTGAGACGGTAAGGCCTGAATATACCAAACCAGGAAAGAATAGAACAAAACACGTTTGATAGCACGTTTCTTCCAGCGGTATTGCTCTCTCAGCCAAAAAAGTCTCTCTTTCATGCGTTTTTTTTACTGAAAGTAAGGTGTCAAAACGGATGCATTTGGAGTGCTTTATTATTCGCTGCAGATCGCGTGAAAAGTGCCGATTCTTTTTGATTATTCAGAAGACGGTAATTCCTGTAGTTTTAGTAATTTCAACAACATAAGATTTGGTTGGTTTCATGAGCAAAATATACAGTCTGCTTTTCTTCATTCTTGTGATTTCGTTGAATCACGCATTCGCTCAATTGGCAAGTTTTCGCAACTTTTCGGTAGAGAATGGCTTGGGGCAATCACAGGTCTATAGCGTCATCCAGGACCATAAAGGATATTTGTGGTTCGGGACACGCGGCGGCGGTCTTTCCCGTTTCGACGGACAGAACTTTGAATCTTTCACCGATCGTCAAGGCTTAGTGAATAATTACATTTATTCTTTAAAAGAAGATCAAAAGCATCTGTTGTGGATCGGTACCAACGACGGACTTTCCTCCTACAATGGAAAGAAAATACGCACCTATAAGCATCCTGAATACAGGAATCATTTTGCGGTGTTTGGTTTAACCCTGGATTCTGATCAAAAATTGTGGTTGGCTACCAATCATGGAGTTTTTACGGTGAAAGGAGATTCTCTTGTTTCCATGAATCAGTTGCTGGGAATAGAAGACGGAACCGTAAATGCGATTTTTTCTGATTCAAAAGGAATTCTCTGGTTGGGAACCGGAAGCGGACTTTTTTCATCTGAGAGGACGGGAAATAAACGCATATTGGTCAATCATGGAAAGAGATCCCGCGTGATGAGAAACGCAATTACCTGCATTAAAGAAGATCAGAAGGGAAAAATCTGGATCGGAACTTATGGCGATGGGGCTTATGTTTACAATCGAAAAGATTATTACCGGGTAGACCTGAATCACGAATTGTACAAGCAGACGGTATTTGATATTTTCTTCGATGAAGCCAATGTTTGCTGGATTGCAACACTCACTGCAGGTTTGATCCAATACGATCAGAAAACGAAAGAATTTACGGCGTATACTGAGAAAAACGGATTGGGAAATAATCACGTTCGATCGATCATTAAAGACAATTGGGGCGATTTGTGGATCGGGACTTCCGGAGGCGGAGTTTCCCAATTTGCCGGAAAATTATTCTCGCATTATTCGGTTTCAGCCGGCTTGGGCGGAAATTTCATTTATTCCATTTACCGCGACAGAAGCAATAAATTGTGGTTCGGAACTTCTCAAAACGGAGTGAGCATCTACGATAACGGAACTTTCAGTCAGTTGAATATCCAAAACGGATTTGAAGCAATCAAGGTCAAAGCGATCATTGAGGATGATGAAAGTTTGATGTATTTCGGTACGGAAGGCCAGGGAATTGGAATGCTTTCTGCCGGCGGTTTTTCCTGGCTCGACGAGACACGAAAATATTATGTGCGGCAGATGTCGAAAGATAAAAGCGGCCGGATTTGGGTGGCAACTTCCGGCTCGGGATTGATTTCTATTTCGGAACAGGGGAAGAAAATTGAGCGGATTTCTTTTGATGACGGACTTTTGCACATGCGCCTGACCTGTGTTTTTGTGGATTCAAGAGGATTGGTTTGGTATGGTGCTGAATCTGCCGGTTTGGCTTGTTACAATCCGCAGACACGAACAACCAAAGTTTTAGACAAGAATTCAGGTCTGAGTGCTGATGCCGTTCGAACTATCATTGAGGATTCGAAAGGAAGAATCTGGGTTGGAACTGCCGGGGCAGGAATTAACTGCATTGAATACGGTCCGAAACTGAAGGTAAGTAAGAAGATCAGTATTGAATCCGGAATGCACTCCTCCAACGTTTATCTAATGGTCTTTGATGCGAATCAGAATTTGATTGTTGGTTCTGAATCAGGACTTGATATCCTGGATTTAAATGAAACGAACCAGGTCAAAAGTATTAAGCACTATGGTAAAAGTGACGGTTTTTTGGGCGTTGAAACCTGTCAGAATAGTGTTTGGAAAGACCGTGACGGGAAAATTTGGTTCGGAACCATCAACGGAGCAAGCTGCTATAATTTGTCGAATCTGCAGGTAAACAGAACCGCACCAATCTTGAGTATCCTGGATGTGCAGTTGTTTTACGAATCGCTTTCAAAAACAAAATTCAATGACGTGATCCTTCCATGGAGCAGTTACAAAACGCTTCATTTGCCATCCGATCAAAATCATTTGAGTTTCCTGTTCAAAGGAATTAATCTCAAGAATCCGGAAGGAGTGGAGTATTCCTGGAAAATGAGTGGTTTTGAAAATAAGTGGTCGCCCTGGACCAAAGAACAGCGGATTGTTTATTCGAATATGTCGCCCGGGAAATACACTTTTCTGCTTCGTTCACGCAATGAAGACGGTTTCATTAACCCCAAACCGGAATGTTTTTCCTTTACGATAGCAACTCCTTTCTGGAAGACCGGCTGGTTTATTATACTGGAAGTGATTCTTGCAATTTTATTCATTTGGTTCATTATTCGTGTCCAAACTTCGCGAATTCGCAAAAAGGCGAACCAAGCCCAAAAAGAGGCAGAATTTGCCCGGAATTTATTGGAGCTGGAACAGAAAGCCCTGCGTTTACAGATGAATCCGCATTTTATTTTCAATGCGCTGAATTCCATCCAGGGATTAATCGGAACTGAACATGAAACCAAAGCGCGCTATTATTTGGCAAAATTCTCCCGTTTGATGCGCCAGATCCTGGATAATTCCCGGAATACCACGATTTCCCTCGAAGAAGAAATTTCGACGCTTGAAAATTACCTGCTGATCGAACAATTTTGTAACGGGAATCGGTTTGAGTACGAGATCATTGTTGACCTTGAAACGGAATTAAATTTCATTCAAATCCCACCAATGCTCATTCAGCCTTTCATTGAAAATGCGATCAAACACGGCTTTAAATACGATGCGAAAGATTCCCGTACCGGGAAAATTACCTGTTTATTCCGTGAAGAAAACGATGGGATCACCTGTGTAATCCGCGACAATGGAATTGGAAGGGAAGCAGCCGGGAAAAATCAGCAGGCAAGCCATGAACCGCAGCATGTTTCGCGTGGTTTTGATGTGACGAAAGAAAGATTAGATTTGCTGAGCACTAATTCGAACGGACATGAAGTCAAAATTGTAGATTTGCAGGACGACAATGGAACTGTTATCGGAACCGAAGTTCAACTTTTTATACCCTTGTAAATGATCAAAGCTGTAATTATTGATGATATTGAGCAAGCGCGGATCACTTTCAGAAAAGACCTGGAAGTTTATGCGCCGGATATTGAAGTGGTTGGTGAAGCTTCCGGAGTGGTGGAAGGTGCGAAATTATTGAAGAAGACTCCGATCGATATTCTGTTCCTGGATATTCAAATGCAGGATGGTTCGGGCTTCGACTTATTGGATATTTTACCGGAAATTCCGTTCAAGATCATTTTTATTACGGCCAGTGATGCACACGCAATCAAAGCATTTCGCTACGCAGCCATCGACTATTTATTGAAGCCGGTTGACCCGGACGAACTCACGGAAGCATTGAAAAAGTTCCGCAGTCATAATCACAACGAGCAGGACAATTACCGCCTGTTGAATGAATCGCTGAAGCAAGGCCATAAAGTGCAGGAACGACTTGCCCTGCATGCCCAGGATAAGATCCACATCGTACAAATTGCGGATATCATTCGCTGCGAAAGCAATGTCAATTATACGGAGTTCTTTTTTACCAATTCAAAACGAATAGTGGTATCGAGAACTTTAAAAGATTTCGAGGATATTTTGGGCGAATTGGGTTTCTTCCGGGTACATCAATCGCATTTGGTGAATACGAAAATGATCCAGGAATTTGTGAAAGTCGAAGGCGGGCATTTGATCATGTCGGACGGAAAAATGATTCCTGTTTCAACCCGGAAACGTGCTGATGTGGTGAAGATGCTGGAGCAGTTGTGACACTTTGATTATACTTTTACCCAAAATTCATCAGTTATATAAAAAACCGTGTCAATGAAATATAAAATATCATTTCTGGTTAAAACATTCTCGTCGTGCAAATCCTCTAAAATGATTCCTAAATCAGGATTAAAATAATCGTTATTGCGATTATTAATGAACCCGTTTGAACCAAGAAAAGCTTTTACCTGTTCTAAATCTGTTTTTTGAGTGATAGTGACATAAGATTGTTGAACAACAGCGTAGAGGATATCATTTTCTTTTGTGAAGCCGATAAGCTCATAGGCTGTATCTGTAAAGAAAAAATTATGAAATAGTAGATTGTAAAAATAATCTTTCCAGGAACTATAATAGATTGAATCGTTTAATTTTAAAACGCGCTCTGAACCCTTTAAAAACACTCTTTGTTCAGCACCTTCACTAACATATTGAGAAAAATCCAGATCATTTATCCAAAGATCATTTTCCGTAGCGAAAACCTCTAGTGTCTTTTTTTCTTGTTCTTTGATTTGCTTTGTTCCTTCAGCTCCTGAGCTTGCTTGACCGCCATTACTAAGGTAACGGGTGACTGTTTGGATAGCTGCTCCAAACCTAACCTGGCTCTTTCCTGAAATGAGATTGTGTAATTCATGTTTTAGACGATTTTGCATCTACACAAAAATAAGTAAAATCTATCGACTATAAAAAGTACCGTATTTCCATAGAAGGAACAATCAAAAGAAAATCAAGTTATTTCCCTCCAAACAAATTCTCCAAAATCCAAGCCGGACCAATCAATAGAAACTGAATATCTTTCAGGAATGAGGGTTTCTTACCTTCCAGTTTATGTCCGTAGAATTGTCCGGCCCAAGCGAAGGTGAAAATGATCAAAGAACTCCACAATAGTGGGCCGATCTTTGCCAGGTAGAAATTCCCGATGACACAAATAGCCGAGAAAATCAGGATGTAAAATGCCATTCTCCAGGATAAGCGCAGGTAGAAATACAAAACCGGAATTAAAGCAACAACGGCCCAATTGACGTATAAAAAGTTATCTGAATGCACCAAACTGATCAGTCCGCGATTCGGAATGCTCATCAACAATCCGATAACCGAAAAGTAAATAGCTGGCACACAGATGTAATGGATTCGTTTGTTAGTCGCGTTTTGGTGACTGACGGAATATTCCGCAAACCATTCTTCGAGCGTTTTCATGACTTTGCATTTTACTACAAGTTACGAAACGAGCCGGTTTTTTGCAATAAAAAAACACTTCCGGAATTCCGAAATTTTAGAATTAGCGAGTTCGAGAATTCTCGAACAATAATCTATTTAAGACATTGATTTACATAACTTTACTGGTTTTGGCGGTTGGAGTTTGGGAATTTCCAGTTCAAGTAAGGAATATTAAATGAAAAGGCTGCCTATTTGCACAGACAGCCTTTCCGTTTAATTATTAGGATGATTTAGGTTGTTTCACAATCTTAGTCACTTCCACCCATCTGCCTTTTTCCTGGGCATTAACAGAATGATCGTACATAGCTTCCGCGAAGACTGCGGGAAGATAGAATCTGCCCAAATAGGAAGCATTGAGCTGAATTTTGAAGATCTTCGTTTCATTCGGTGCCAGTTTGAAATAACTGTAAACCCGGTCGTCCCGATAATCCTGGTAGTCGATATTCGTCATGTTCTCCTCATCGTACAAACGTGCGTTGTGAATTTCCCAACCGCTCGGCATAATCTGGTTCAAAGCCATTTCGCGGTAGAATTGGTCTTTGGTAGGATTCTTCAGCTTCACTTCCAGGATGAAATCCGTTCCCTGAGTAATTTTTGAAGGATCAATAGAAACACCGTTCAGGTTGGTGTAATCGATCGTCATTTCCAGGTTGCTGCGGATCTTTTTCTCTTTGCCGATTTGTGGAACTTTCGTTGTACAGAAAGTCACGTAGAGTTTTTTGGAAGAAGTATTCCGCACCGCTAGACGTTTCAGTTTTGTTCCGTCCTCTTCCGAATAGTTTTTGGTAATCATGCATTTGGCAGCCGTAACTTTCTCCCCATTCAATTCAAACTGAAGTGCTCCGCTGTTTTTGATCTTTCCGCTCGTTAATGCAAGGATGCAATAACCTGCTTCCTGGGTGCTCAGCCATTGGTTCGATTTCAAAACATCTGCAATTTCCTTTTCTGTTTGGTCGGTAGATTTGGAATCGATCATCAATCCTGCTTCCAGGTTCATGGCTTTGTCGCGCAGGGTTGAACCGCAGGAATATCCATATTCCCTATAGGAAGAAGCTGTGAAACTCAAATTGCGGGTCATTTGTTTGGCTAAATCTTTCTGACCTGCCAAATAGTAAGCAGCGGCCAATCGCCATTTAGCGGTAACTCCGAGTTTGCTGTTCTCTTTCAAACGGTTCATGGCTCCCAATTCCGGTTTTCCGGCTAAAGCCAAAGTGTAAAGCCTGTAAGCCTGGACCAGGTGATGCGATTCTTCTGCGTGACTGGAATAACTGTTGTAAGAATCGGCTGTCCAATTATTTGCTTCGTTTTTCTGGTAATCCAGCCAGCGCGATTTCAGGTTTGCGGGTAAAGTAAATCCATGCTGTTCGGCTTCGATCATGAAATGTCCGGCATAATTAGAACCCCAATCGCTCGCATCGCGATTGCCCGGCCAATAGGCGAAACCACCTTCATACTGCTGGAAACTCTGGTAACGCGTTAATGCGGCTTTGATATTCGCAGACATTTCCTTTTTTTCTTTCTCAGTGAGCTGCATCACATCCATCGCGAAAAGCTGCGGGAATACTGCCGAAGTGGTTTGTTCAATGCATCCATGCGGATAGTTGATCAGCTCACTCATTCGTCCGTTTAAATTAATCGGAGTGAATTGACTGGTTTCCAAGGAATAAGAGTGTGAGCCGTTTATTCCGTCTTGTTCCATGGTAAAATTTGCCGTTGCGCCCGGTTCAATGACTTTCGTTTCGCTTTCCAGCACTTTCGGATTCGGACTGCGCACATCGACCTCAAATTCCTGGGTAGCGGTTTCGTTTCCTGATTTTGCAAAGATCTTGATTTTTGCAATCCCCAGTTTATTAGCCACTTTCAATTCAAAATTCACGATTTGATCGCCCTCTGCGGCAAACTTCAAAGCTTGGTTCTTTGGTCCGCTTAAAACCAATAGTTCGTTGCAGGTAACCTGGACATCTACGTTTTTGATATTGTCCTTCATTGCAAAAACATCTACCGGCAATTGGATGGTTTCACTTGGTCCGATTACACGAGGTAAAGTTCCAAGCACCATCAGCGGTTTTTTGATCGTAACGGTTTCTTCTGCGTTTCCGAATGCTGTTGCGGAATGAGCCACCACCATCACGCGAACTGAGCCAATGTAAGTAGGCAATTCCACCTGGTGAGTTTTCGAAGAACCTGCCGGTAAAACGAATGGACCTAAGAAATAGACCATCGGTTTGAAACGATTTGCTTTCGGACCTGCACCGTCGTCTGCAGAACCGTCGCCACCAATACTCAATAAGCGATTCAAATTCCCGGAATAAGCACCAATTACGTTGTTGTACATGTCCCAGGTTTTGATTCCCAACACTTCTTTGGCATAGAACGTATTCCATGGATTGGGTGTATTGAAACGTGTGAGATCCAGTAATCCTTCGTCGACAATGGCCAATGTGTAAGTCATTCCTTTGCCGTTTTTTTCAGAAACAGTGACTTTAGCTGTCGATTCGGGTCTCCATTCTTTTGCCGAGGCAATTTCCGGATGCAGGTGCGTTGCAGGATCGTCGACCAAAATCGGTACAATTCCATACATGCGGATCGGCAAATCATTGGTTGTTGCACTGTGCGGCTGGATCAAACTGACGTGAACATAAGCATTCGGAGCCATGTCTTCGGTGGTTTCAAACGAGCAGGTTGTTTCTCCTTTCGTGGTATTGACCCAGAATTTCTTCACGATCTTTGTACGTGTTTCGATGGAAATCAATGCCTTTCCGGAAGCCGGTGAAGGAATGCTCAGTTTTACTGTTTCACCCTTCACATAACTTTTCTTGTCGGTGGAAAAGTTCAGCATGGAAGCATATTCGTTGTTCTTTTGATTGCCACGGCTCCAATAAGGAACATCAATCGAAATGATTTTCCCGGATTGATGGAAACCTTCTTCATCGGTAACAGTGACCAGGAATCGGCCATAATCAGTAGCATTGAGTCCGAATTTGAATGCGGTTTTTCCATCGGAAGCGTTCAGTAAGGAATCATAAACGAGCATATTCCCGCTGCGAGCCATGAAGTTTCCTAAATCGTCGTCTCCGCTTTCGTACCACCATCTCCATTCCATGCGGTAGATCTTTACACGGATCTTGGATGGTTTTTTCAGGATGTTCCCGGCAGCATTCACCATCACGACATCAAACGTGTGTTTCTTGCCTGAAATTAAAGAGTTATCAGCTTCGGTATCAGGAATTCTGAATCCAACGTATTGCTTGTAAGGAGAATACAATTGGGAAAAACGATCTATGGAGAAGTTACCGCCCTGCTCAAAAACGCGCATGGTATAAATGGCATTCAGCATCCCGGATGCTTGGGAAAGGGAAGATAACTCCTGTTTGAAGGAAGCCTTTCCGTTCGCGTCCAAATCGTCATCAAACAAGGTGTTTTTGTCGGAATTGATTTTACGGATCGGTGAGTCGAATTCAAATCCCTTGAATCCCGGGATACTGGTTTTCGTAGATTGATATTCCACATCGACTGTTGCGCGCAGGTTTTTTGCCGGAGCACCGTGAAGCCAATAAGATTCCAGCTGCAGTGAACTATCTGAACTTTGAGGAACAGTCAGTTTTAATTTCAAACGGTTTGGTTTCACCGTTTCCACTTTCAGGTATTTCACAAACTCGCGTGAACCTACCATGACTCTTGCCGTGTAAATCCCGGTTTTTGAATCGGAACGTGTTGCTGTTCTGAAATCGTAGTGTCCGTTTACGCCTTGTGATTTGGTTATTTTACTGACTTCGTAACCGGAAGGATCTGTCAGCGTGAAAGATACCGGATGGTTCAGCGGAAGTTTTTTCTCGTAATCACGGAGTACAAAGTTGACATAAATAGAATCTCCCGGTCTCCAAACGCCGCGTTCGGCATAAATATATCCTTTCAAACCATTTTGAACTTCTTCACCTTCCACATCGAATTCGGAAAGCATGTTTGCATGGCCGTCGCTGACTTTCAGATAACCGCGTTGTTTTCCATATTTGGCAATTAATAAGAACGGCTTTTCCGAAAGTGTTTTAGTGTACATTCCTTCTGCATTAGTTGTTCCGGAAGCAATCACTTGTTTGGTATAATCATAGAATGTCACGGAAGCATTTGGAATGGGTTGTGTGGTAATCATATCCGTCAGGAAAACATGCGCGCCTTTCTTAGCGTCCAGTTTGTAAATGACACCAATGTTTGAAGCAAGGATATTTCTGGAAACTGCTTTTCCGTAGTAATAATCGGAGCTGCATGCTGATTCGGAAGAACCATAACCGCCCCAATCCTCGTAACCATCGTCCCAATCATCCAAATGCCAGGGGCGCTCGGACCATTCTTCTTCTGCTCTTGCTTCATTTTCAGCTGCTTCTTCACTGTTTTCGCCTTCGGTGTTTGCCGGACAATCACAATAAGCGTCTTTCTGCCCGAATTTGATGGAGATCCGGTAGATTGCTCCGGGTTCCGGGCGGATCCACTTTTCCAAATCCAGCACATGGGAAGCCCAATCGCTTTTATCTTCTTTTTTCACGCCCAGAGTGATGTTCTTTTCAGCAATTTTCTTCCCGAACCGGAAGATGGCATCGGAATCATTCAATTCATTCACCTGCAGGAAATGATGCACGTTCTCTTCGTAAATCTTAATGATTCTAACTGTCACGGATTTCAATCCAATGGTTTCAAAAGGGAAAATCAATCCTTTGGAATCGGGCAGGATGGAACCGCTGCCAACGATACGCACTTTTGGTTTGGAAGCAGTGAACAGCAAAGTACGTTCAGTTCCTTTCAGCATCGCGTAATTTTTGATGTTTTTGATCCCGGAATTGATTTTCAATTTGAACTCGCCTTCAATTCGTTTGGGAATGAAGACTGTTACTTCGTTGTAATAGATCGAAAAGGTTTCTCCCGAAACACCTTCCAAATCGATTAGTCCATTCAAATCCTGGTTGGTGGATAAAGGTTCTGTAAATGTGAGACGGACGCTTTGATCGTCTTCATCCATCACGTCAAAAGAACTGATACCAAAATCGCCCAATGCAGGAATTTTGATATTTGTGGATCCGTTTGAAAAGGAAGAAATGGCATCGCCGTTCCATTCCACAGAAACCGTACTTTCTTTCGCGTTACGCTTGATACTGTCTACGATATAAGTGTATTCGTTGGTGCCGTAGCTTTCTTCGAAGTGAATTTTCAGTTTCTGATAGCCGTGTTTCACAGTGATCAGCTCTTTCAGTTTGGTCGTATCAAAATAATCGGTCATGGTAACCGATCCGCGCAGGGAATACCATTCCAGGTTGTAGGAATCGTATTCAATCAGGCTTGGTTCGCTTACATTGATTTTTTGCGGCTTGGTTGCAAATTGGAAGTTGAATTCTTCATACCCGTTTTCCACTTCCATGATTTCATCCAGGTCTAAACTTACTGTATAGATTTGATTGGAATTCAAGGGTTTCTTCGGAACAATTTGAATGGTCCTGTAGTCGATCCACTGAACATCGGCATCAATTGCCGGACTAATTTCCACGATTTCCTTCAGGATTTTGTCATCCATTCGGGATTTCATTCCAAGTTCCACTAATTTGGAAGAATCAAGCTGGTCTTTGAGTTCGATCTCAATGTTGTCAGAATTGGAAATAACTCCGGAAGTGTAACCGGAAACCCATTTCCGGAATTTGGGATCGACCGAAAGGACCTTATTGCCGGAACAGGCGAAAATTGCCGCCAACAAACTTGTTGCAATAGATAGACGAATAATGAAGCTTGACATAACTGTTGTATTTGTACTGTCAAATATGAATGCTTCTTAAAAAAGAAAAGAGGTTGTTTTAGGAGGTGAAGGGATGTTTTGATTATTCGTGGTGGAAAGGGTATTATTTGAGTTCGACGTAATTCCGCAATATTACGTCGGGATGGATAATCGTTAAAAAACAGAAGGCACGCGATGCGTCGCGTGCCTTCTGTTTATGTCTTTATAAAATTACGGTTTATACCCCAACAGGTCATCCATTGTCATGATGGAAACCGGGTGATAATTGTTTCTATATCGTTTGTAAACCTCCATTCCCCATTGCTTGCTTTGCGGGTTTTTGTTCATGGTCGTGTAGATCGGTAATAAGAATTTTCTACGTCCTACTTTTGAAACGAACTTCTCGATATCCGGGCGGATTTCCGTGTAGTTGGAATTAATTGCGAGTACGTACCATTCGGTTGCAACTTCCGCATTTCCCCAGTTATGGAAACCTAATTTTGTATCAATCAGGGCCAAACGTTCCGGATCCATTTTTTTAGGTAAAGCACGGATAAATGCCTGCCATTCCTGTGGAACGTATTGATCACGTTTCAATGCAGGAACTTGTTTCTTCCCTTTTTTCTTAGCCGGTTTTTTGAAAATATCTTTTCCGTTGGCAAATTCACGAGCCAGATCCTGGATTTTCTCAAATCTTGGAGAACTTACGGCATAGCAGTTTTTAGGCAATCCCGGTTTATACAACCACTCATCAATATTGAATTGAATGTCTGTTTTGTTGATCAGGTTTTCCTCCAGGTAAGCCTTGAATTGCTCCGTTGTCAATGTTTGGAAGGCGTGATCTTTGAAATATCCTTTTAAGAAAGTATCAAAGCGCTGTCTTCCGAAATCACGCTCCAGGGTTTTCAACAAGAAAGCACCTTTTACGTAAGCAATCGAAGTCATTCCGTCATCCGGATTGCGTTTTGAAAGCTGCAATTTTAAGTGCGTATCTTTCTCATCCATTTCAGCCATTTCTGTCTGAAGCTCCTGGAATTCGATCAAAGCCAACATGTCTGCAACTTCTTTTCCGTACAATTCTTCCATGATGCGGTTCTCGAAATAAACCGTAAACCCTTCATTCAGCCAGAAGTCATTCCAGCTTGCGTTGGTAACGAGGTTACCTGACCAGGAATGAGCTAATTCATGAGCAATTACGGAAACCGCACTTCTGTCGCCGGCAATCAAGGTTGGATTAGCAAATGTCAAGCGCGGATTTTCCATTCCTCCGAAGGGGAAAGAATAGGGAAGAACGATGATATCGTATTGTTCCCACTGGTAAGGACCATAAAGGCTTTCAGCGGCACTGATCATTTTTGGAAGATCATTAAATTCCCAAACGGCTTTACCAAGCATTTCGGGTTCCGTATAAACACCACAATTCTCTCCCAGGGCTTTGTACTCCAGGTTTCCAACTGCTAAAGCAATCAAATAAACCGGGATCGGCTGTTTCATTTCGAAATGGTATTTCCCTTCCGGGTTTTTCTCCTTCGGGTTTGAAGCGCTCATTAAAGCCAATAGTTCGGAAGGAACTGTTACATCTGCGCTGTAAGTAATTCGGTTTGCCGGAGTTCCCTGAACGGGGATCCAGGTACGTGTTAAAATCGCCTGACCTTGCGTATATAAATAAGGATGTTCTTTTCCTTCTGTCAATTCGGGGTCCATCCAATCCAAAGCACCCGCATTTTCTGTCGTCTTGTAATAGATATTGATGTATTCGGTGTTCTTGTCGATTTTAATACTCAAAGGCTGACCGATAAATTCCTGCATGGAACCGATAATGAAATCCGTTTCTTTTTCCTGTCCTTTTTTTCCCAAAGTCACTTTTTGGATTTCAGGTCCGTTGATATCGAAAACTGCTGTGTCGGTATCTTTCAGTCGCTCCATTTGATGACGCGCAACCCCGTAAATAGTCTTTTTCTCAAAGTCTACATCCAGCTCCAAATCCAGGTGTTTAGTGCGAATCTCATCGGTATTGGAATAGGAATGTGCATCGTGACCGGCAACAACCCCGTTGATCGATTTGTCTTTATTTAAAGGCTCTGCATCGTTTCCACAACTAGACATAAAAAGTGTAAGTGCAGCAATGCTGAACAGGCAATTTAATTTCATTTTTTCAGTTTGAGGTACGCGAATATACTTTTTTCTTTGAATTTCATCCTAGTTTGAATGCTCATCTTTTTTGGTCAGATAGCGAATTACTTCTGCTGCTCCCAATAATCCGAATAAAGCCGGCATGTAGCTGACAGTCCCGTAGAATGAACGTTTATAATTAGATCCATCGGTCATTTTCAAAGAATCTTTTAGTTGCAATTCGGATGAATAAACACATTTGATCTTTTCAAAGCCAACGCCTTTTTTCTTGAGTCTTTTCTTGATATGTGCTCCTAACTTACAGTTGTGACTGCTGGGAAGTTTGGCAACTTGAACGCGGGACGGATCAATTTTTCCTCCTGCTCCCAAATGAGTAATAATTTTGATTTTCCGGCTTTTGCATGCAATGATCCATTCTAATTTCGGCGTAACGCTGTCAATACAATCCATGACATAATTGGGTTTGTATTGATCCAACAATTCCCACGCACGTTCCGGAGTAACAAATTCCTGTACAATGTTCAGGTTAATATCCGGATTGATGTCCTTGATACGTTCAGCCAATACAACCGCTTTATTTTTCCCGATGGTAGAATCAAGCGCTGTGAGCTGTCTGTTTTTATTGGTAATATCAAAGGCATCGCCATCCACGATGGTCATGGTACCGACTCCTGCACGAGCAATAAATTCACCTGCAAAAGATCCGATTCCGCCTAGTCCCACAATGAGTACATGAGCAGATTTCAAACGGTCCATTTCCGTTGGTCCAAGAATCAACTCTGTACGCTCCAACCACTTACTCATAGTTAAAAATTCTTTTTGCGTTTTGGTTTAGTTGTTCGGTTAAGGCGTGCAAAGATATGGATTTTATCTCAGCTGTCATTCGGTAAGTATCAATCAGCATGCCCGAACCCATATCCGTTTCCAGGAATAAGCGTTCCAAAGGGACTTGGAGCAATGCATTTTGAAGTTTTTGATTGGTTACAAGCGATTCACCAATACTGATCTTGCTTTTTGGATAGTTCAGAACTTGCTCGACGATGGAAGCCTTGTTGAAGCCATGGTAAATAAGCGTGGTATTTGGAGCGTGTTTTTCATGCAGGAACCGGCAGCGATCCCAGGAATTGACACAATGCAGAATAACAGGTTTATCAAGTTTGGCGGCAATTTTCAATTGAAACACGTACAACTCTTCCTGCTTTTCCAGTGAATCATACCGGTTATCGAGACCAATTTCCCCGATTGCCAGGAAGCCTTTGTTTTGGTTCAGCTGTTGGCAAATCTGTTCGATTTCATGGAAATCAAACGAATCTTGTTTCGGATGAATTCCATAAGAAAAACAGGGTGGGAAATTTTCTTCCGGAATTTTGGTCAATTGCACAACGCTTCGATTTTTGGTATCGAAATGATGTGTGTGTGCGTCGAAAAGGTTCTCTAAATCAGACATGAAGCATTGAACGAATAGTTAAAATTAAAACAATCTGAACCAATCAACCAATTTTTATCTATTTTCACGACGCTAAAAAATTAAATCGAAATATGGAAATCACAGATACTATTGATCAAACAGAAGCAAAAAAAGGACATCCTAAAGGATTGTGGGTATTATTTGGAACTGAAATGTGGGAACGTTTCAACTTCTACGGAATGCGTGCCATTCTGACCCTTTTCATGATCAATTCACTAAGAATGAATGAGTCCGATGCGGCCCTGATTTATGGTGGTTTTCTTGGATTGTGTTACTTAACTCCAATGTTGGGAGGATTCATTTCCGATCGTTTCTTCGGAAACAGGAATTGTATCATGCTGGGTGGAGCAATGATGGCAATCGGACAATTGTTGTTGTTCCTGAGCGCCAGCGTTTTCTCTACAAATTTAGGATTGGCAACTACATTGATGTGGAGTGCATTGGGAATCATCATTTTTGGAAATGGATTCTTTAAACCGAACATTTCTTCCATGGTTGGAAGTTTATACCCGAAACACGAGAAGAGTAAACTGGATTCAGCATTCACCATTTTCTACATGGGAATTAACATCGGAGCGTTGTTGAGCCAGTTTTTATGTCCGATGATCGGAGATGTTAAAATTGGAGGAGTTCAGGATATATATGCTTTCAAATGGGGATTCCTTGCTGCAGGTATTGCAATGGTTTTGGGAACCGTTTTGTTTGCATTTTTGAAAAACAAGTATGTAGTTACGCCGGATGGAAAACCGCTTGGAGCTGTTCCATCGAAAGCAGATTTACTGGATAGTGAAGGAGAGGAAATTCAGAAACCGAAATTCACAGCAATGTCTTTGATTATGTCTTTAGTAGCGTTTACGGGTCTATTCTTCTTTTTCCGTTACTTCCTTGCAGGAGACAACTTTATCACAACAATCATTTATCCAATTATTTACTCCAGTGGTTTAACGCTTGCGGGATTAATCATTTCGGATAAAACATTGACCAAAATTGAACGTCAGCGTATTTATGTCATCTACATTATTTCGTTTTTCGTAATCTTCTTTTGGGCAGCATTTGAGCAGGCGGGATCTTCATTAACTTTCATTGCCAGTAATCAAACTGACCGCCATATTTTTGGCTGGGAAATGCCGGCATCCATGGTGCAGATTTTCAACGGTTTGTTTGTGGTAATCCTTGCTATTCCTTTCAGTATGCTTTGGGATAAATTGAGATCAAAAGGAAGAGAGCCCATCTCTCCTGCAAAACAGGCAATCGGTTTATTGTTGATTGCATTGAGTTATTTTATCATTGCACACAATGTGGACGGTTTAGGCAACACAGAAATGTTGATGGTTAAATGGTTGGTTTTATTGTATTTCATTCAAACAGTAGGAGAGTTGTGTTTATCACCGATCGGTTTGTCATTGGTTGGTAAATTATCACCAAAACGTTTCGCATCCTTGTTATACGGAGTTTTCTTCTTGTCGAACGCGGCGGGATATGCATTGTCCGGTTCATTGGGATCTATTTTGCCTCCAACAGGAGATAAATACCAGACTGCCCAGGAAGTAAATATTGATTTGAAATCAATTCTGGAGAATAAAAAAGAAGCAACAGGAGAAGAATTGTACATACTTGCGAAATTGAACATTGCAAGTATAGATAATGCCAAAGCGAAAGAAAACAAGTTGGATGTCAGCAAAAAGGTGAAAGCAACTGCTGAAATGAAAACGGAACAGGAAGTAGCTGCAAAAAAGAACATTCCATTTGTAAATAAGTACCAGGCCTCAGACACCACATTTACTGCTGCTGAATTCAAAGCGATCCAGGAAAATGAGATCATTACTGTCAAGTATCCAACATTTGCAGGATTCACCATCAAAGGTCTATTTGATTTCTTCATGGTATTCGTCGTATTGTGTGGTATTGCATCCATTATTTTGTTCGCAATTACTCCATTCTTAAAGAAAATGATGCACGGCGTGCGTTAATAAGATAGAACGATCTTTAGAAAATCCCTCGCAAATACTGTGAGGGATTTTTTTGTGCCATATATTTCACCAATCATCCAATTTAATTTATCATTTTTACGATTCCTTAACAGATAGAGTTATGAGTTTGGAAGTAAAAGACCTGAATCCATCGGATGCAGCTGCATTAGAAAATATTAGAAATTTCAAAGGCAAATACCCAAAGCAGTTGTGGTATCTTTTCCTGGTTGAAATGTGGGAGCGTTTCACATTCTACGGAATGCGGGCACTTTTAGCCTTGTACATTTCTCACCTGATCTTAACCGGTGATTATAACCCTATCCCGAAAGATCAGATTGAGGCCAAGAAAATAGAATTTTTAGAGAAAAATAAAGAGGAATTAACTCAAGACCATCCGAGATACTATATTGAAACATCTCATCAGAAAGATCGTGATCGTGCTGAAAGTTCTTCCAGCAAACAATACGGATTGATCCAGGCTTTCATTTATGCGATGGCTTTTGTTGGCGGTATGTTTGCCGATAAAATCTTCGGATTCAGGAAATCCGTTTTTTGGGGAGGTATTTTGATGGCTATAGGAACCTTCCTGATGGCAGTGCCCGGAGCATTTACCTTTTACCTCGGAGTCAGTATTCTGATTGTGGGGAACGGATTTTTCAAACCGAATATTTCTACGATGGTGGGAGACCTTTATCACGACAATGATTCCAGAAGAGATTCGGGATTCTCTTTGTTTTATTCGGGCATCAACATCGGAGCGCTTTTGAGCGGATTGACCATTGCTTACATCGGAACATCCATCAGCTGGTCACTTGGATTTGGTTTGGCAGGAGTGTGCATGTTATTGGGCTTGGGCTTGTTTCTAAAAACACAGAAATCATTGGGTCCGATCGGGCAGCCGCCATTCCCTGAAAAGCTGGTTGAAAAGAATGCACTTGGATTGTCAAAGAACTTAACGGTTTACCTGGCTTCACTGGCAATGATTCCATTCTTCTTCCTAATGGTTTATTATCCGTTTGATATAGATTTTACTTTTTTGATGGGGCCTGTTAAATTGGAAACCGGTAAGCTGGCTCCGTATTTGGTTCAATTCAGTGATTTATTCATGATCGTTCTCGCGGCTGTCATTTTGGGATACCTGGTTTATATCCTTACGAAAGTGAAGAAGGAGGAATTTGGGAAATTATTGGTTGCAGTTGTACTCATTATCTTTTCAGCATTGTTTTGGTCGTTCTTTGAGCAGGGAGGAGGATCATTGAACTATTTTGCAGTTGGAAATGTTTCCAACCATGGGTTGAATATGACTTCGGTGAATAATTCACTAAATTCACTTTGGGTGGTATTATTAGCTCCGCTGGTTGGATTTTTATGGGTTTGGCTGAGTAAAAGAAAAGCGGAGCCAAATACCAGTGTGAAATTCGGTTTAGGATTCGCCATTCTGGGATTAGGGTTCCTGATCTTTGCATCCAGTAGGTTTTCCGCGGATTCAAATGGACTAACTCCGTTATGGATCTTCGTTTTTGCATACTTAGTAGTTAGTTTGGGAGAATTATGTTTGTCACCAATCGGATTATCCATGATTACAAAACTTTCTCCAAAACGATTGACGGGGATGATGATGGGAACCTGGTTCCTGGCGAGTGCCTATGGACAATATGGGGCAGGATTAATCGGTGCGGCATTGGCCTCCGGAAGCGGAACCGATGAAAACCTGACTAATACCCAGAAATTAATGCAATACACAGAAGGATATCAAACTATCGGTATCATTTCAATCATTTCGGGAGTTGTACTAATCCTGATCTCACCGATCCTGAAGAAAAAGATGGGTGGCGTAAAATAATAGAATTAAGTAAACATCAATGAAACAACGTAAACATCCAAAAGCACTTCCTTTTTTGTTCTTATCAGAAATGTGGGAACGCTTCGGTTATTATTTAATGATCGGAATTTTCACTTTGTATCTCAAGGATGCAAAAACGAAGTACGGATTTGAAATGTCGGAAGCAGAATCCGCAAGTTTGTACGGAACGTTTATCGCTTTGGTGTTCTTCACTCCATTTATTGGTGGTTTACTGGCCGATCGTGTTTTAGGATATCGGGTACCAATTGTTCTCGGAGGAATTTTGATGGGGATTGGATATTGCATGATGGGAGTACATACTTATGCCATGTTGTATTCCGGAATGGTTTTGGTGATTCTGGGAAACGGATTGTTTAAGCCCAATATCTCAACACTTTTAGGTAATCTCTATAATACGGATGAATACAGGGATCAAAAAGACGAAGGCTACAACATCTTTTACATGGGAATCAATATCGGAGCTTTTGTTTGTAACATCGTTTCAGCTTTCCTTATTAATAAGTATGGATATTCCGTAGCATTTGTTGGCGCCGGAGTTGGAATGTTCGTTGGGGTACTGGTATTTCTTTCAGGAAATAAACATTATAAAGACGGGGATGTAAAGAAAGTTGCTGTACCGGGAGAAAAACCGTGGTGGATTGATTTGGCGATTGTTGTTGTTCCAGCTGTAATATTTGCGTTTATTGGATATTATATCAACGGAACTCCTATTACAAATCCGGATCATTCGTACCTGGTGAAAGATGATGTAACGGATGCATTCCTGTTTGCATGCATTCCTGTAATCTTCTTTTTTGGATATGTTTTGTTTACCGCTCCGAAGCATGAACGCAGAGTAGTGAGCGCAATCCTTGTGGTATGTTTGGCTGTTATTCCTTTTTGGGCAATTTTCAAACAGAATGGAACCGTTTTGAATACGTGGGCGAACAATTACACAAATCGCGATGTTCCTGATTATACAAAAAATGGGTTGAAGAATATGTATCTCGCAGATAAGATAGATTATGTCAAGTCTGCAGAGGCAACTCCCGTTTTGGATAAACATTTTAGGAAAGTGGGAGAGGAAACAGCTGTTCAATATCCGGCTTACTTCAAAAACTACGAAAAAGCTCCACAATTGAAAGAAGGAGATCAAGTGGTTGTTTTCAATACTAACATCTTTCAATCGGTGAATCCGTTTTGGGTGATTGTGCTCACACCTTTAATCGTTGCAATATTCCGTTTTTTAAGACGGCGCAAAATGGAACCATCCATTCCGGTTAAGATGACGCTGGGATTATTCATTACCGGTCTTTCTTGTTTGGTAATGGTTGCTGCCGCGAATGCATCCGGAAATGGAGAAATCAAATCGAGCCTTTGGTGGTTTTTTGGAGCGTATGGCGTTATTACAGTTGGAGAATTGTGTTTATCACCGATCGGACTATCCATGGTTTCAAAATTAGCACCGGCAAGATTGACAGCTTTACTGATGGGAGCCTGGTTCATTTCAACGTCTATTGGAAATAAATTAAGCGGAGTTCTTGCATCCTTGTGGGATGATTATGATGATAAGCCTTCTTTCTTTATGTTGAACTTCTACTTGATGATGGGAGCAACATTGATTTTGATCGTGCTTCTTCCCTGGTTGCTGAAAGTTTTTAGAGAGCAGAATAAATAGGTTATATATATAAAGTATGAAACGTTTTCTAGCACTTTTAATTCCAATAGTTCTTTTACTGATCGCCGTTCCTTTGTTTATGCAGAACGGACTGATTGTTCCTGCAAAAATGGCCGGAGTGATTCTGATTCTTTTAACGACAATCTCATTACGCATCTGGTTAAGAAGAGCATTAAAAGAAAAGCTCTCTTTGGATGCAGTAAAATTCAACGTGAATCACCGTCACTACCTCAATGAGGTGAGTCCTATATATGGGAGAATGTCGAATGGAGAAAAGAAAGTCCTGGAAAAAAGAATGGGCAAGCTGCTTTCCAATTTACAGTTTGACGATACAACCAGAGAGGAATTGAATGTTGATGAAATACTGGCTTACGCGTTATGCCAGATATTGTCTGTATATAATGAAGGCTATAGATCCCTAAAAGGAATGATGATTGTCTTTGATCAGGCAAATGATTCCGGTGAATTGAAAATTTTGGAAGATAAATATGTGTTATTGAATCCTTTTTTACTGGAGAACATCTTAAAAGAGAGCCAAACAATAGATAGGTTCCCGAATTCAAATCAGCCAATTATAAGGCAATTAAGAGAACTCTATCTCCAACACTGAAAAATTTTCATTTTTTTTCGATCTATAACCAGACTATTATCAATATGTTAAGTGACAGATTTAATTTTTTTCAAAAAAGAAAAGTTGAAAACCCTTGTTAAAGTGGAATAAGTACGTAC
>CBFGOJ010000021.1:0-73152 GCA_965650365.1 uncultured Fluviicola sp.
CCAGTTCTCACTCACTTTAATGTCTTGCTTAAATGCCTCCTCAGTCGAAAGTTCAACGGGGAAACCGAAGGTATCATAAAGAGTGAACAGCTCGGTGCCCGTAAGACCATTCTCGGCAAATTTTTCCAGCTGCTTCAAGCCTTTGCGGAGTGTTTGGCGGAAGACTTTTTCTTCCTTGACAAGCGTCGCAACCACTTCGTCGCGGCTTGCGGCCACCTCTGGGTAATCGGCGTGGTACATGTCGGCAATGACCGGCACGACTTCTTCGAAGAAATTCTGTTCGATACCAAGGTCGAACGCAAAACGGATCGCACGGCGAAGCAGACGGCGCATGACGTAGCCCTGCTCTTTATTGGCAGGCTTGACGCCGTCAACCGCAAGGAACGATGCCGCACGTAGGTGATCGGCAATCACGCGCATGCTCTGAGTGTGGCTTTCGTATTTTTTGCCGCTGAGCTTTTGCAGCCTTTCGATAATAGGCCATAGCAGGCTGATACGAAAAACGTCGGAGCTATCGATTGCGGCTGCCGCGATACGCTCAAGGCCACCGCCAAAGTCGACGTTCTTTTTCTCGAGCGGCTCGAAACTCCCGTCTTCCATGCGGCGGTACTGCATAAAGACTTGGTTGCCGATTTCCATAAACTGGCCGCTGTCGCTGGCCGGGTGCGCTAGGCCGTAGCCTTCGGCGTGGTTTTCAGGTCCAAAGTCATAAAAGACTTCGCTGTCGGGTCCACAAGGATCGCCGATTGGCGTTTTGTCGAGGCCGCCATTGCGGCTCCACCAGTTTTCGCCGTCGTCGTAAAAGAAAATGCGTTCGCCCGGCTTCACACCACGCTTGTCGCCGTCTTCCTGTGAGCCGACTTCAACGATCTTAGCTTCTATTCCCTTTTCCTCGAAGACTTTCTGCCAAATGTTCGCCGCTTCGTCGTCGCGGGGAATGCCGTATTTTTCATCACCGATAAAAGCCGTGACATAGATTTTGTTCGGATCGAGGCCAGCGACGTCAGTCAGGAACTCGAAAAACCAGCGGATCTGCTGTTCTTTAAAGTAGTCGCCCATGCTCCAGTTGCCAAGCATCTCAAAAAACGTCGTGTGGCGGTTATCACCGACATCCTCGATGTCCTGGGCACGAATACATGTCTGGCTGTCCACCAGGCGCACGCCCGCGGGGTGAGTCTTGCCCAAAAGATATGGAAGAAGCGGCTGCATACCACTGCCGGTAAACAATGTCGTCGGGTCGTCAGTCAGCATTAGCGGCGCCCGCGCTATTACCTCATGCTGGCGATCCTTAAAGAATTGTATGTAGGCGTTTCTAATATCTTGGGCATTCATAAATGCCATTATAACAGAGGTGTGGCGACTGACCAAGCGTTATTTTACGGCCCAGCCGCGCCAGCCGGCTTCGGTGTCGGTGACCGATACGGTCCGCTCGTAGCCAAACCAGCGCGCATACCCAGGGTCTGCCAAGGCTACGCCAACTCGAGGACACTCTGTTGTCTGCTGCCCCACCCATGCGTCGGGGCTTTGCGTTATTGCCCCAGTGCTTGAAAGGTAAAACCAGACCGCGCCAGATCTTGAGTATGCAGCAATGCCAAACTGCGGGTTGGTTCCGCCGCTCCGCACGCAAATAAGCAGGTTGCGCGACGTTGAATCTCCCGCGGCGGACGGCGAGGTGACATCATAGCCATCGTGCGATATCTTCGGAATGGCAGCCGTAATAACAGCACCCGTGCTGTCCTGCATTGTACTGATCTGAGTTTCAGAGGTCGGGTACGTTCCCGTTGCCGATTTGTAGCTTTTCATGCCGGCGGCAATACTCTTGAGATCAGCTTGGATCGACGAGTCATACGACTTGTTTCTCACTCCAATATAAGTAGCGACAGTAATGGCCGTCAAAATAGAGATCACGACAATGACAACGATCAGCTCAATGATCGTGAAACCGGTCTGCGTACGAGTTTTTGCGCGTATCATCTTGCTTATGGTTATACCACAAACAAGGAGCAGACAGGAATTGATTACCCAATCCTTCCCCTTTCGAAGCTCCTTTCACCAAACCGGCGATATCTACAATTTCCATCGTAGTTGGAACTACTCTCTCCGGGTTCACCATCGATTCCAATTTCTCCAAACGCGGGTCCGGAACTGAAATAGTTCCTACATTCGGTTCGATTGTACAAAAAGGAAAATTCGCAGACTGCGCTTTAGCGTTAGATAAACAATTAAACAAAGTTGACTTACCCACATTCGGTAAACCAACAATTCCGCATTTCAATGCCATAAATTAATTTTTTGCAAAGATACTTTATAATTACGAATTCAGAATTACGAATTGCGAATGATTCAATTTGTTTTAAAAGTACCGATTGGAATACTGATTACCGCTTTGAGAAGGTAGGTCCCGAAGCATCCATTTCCGATTAATGAGCTAATAAATTGATCGTTGCCCCATTCGGGTCCTTCACAAAAAACCTTCTTACTCCCCAAGGTTCGTCTGTTATTGGATAAACGATATCACAATTTAGGTTTTTTGCCCGTTCATACAATGCGTCAACATCAGAAACCTCGATCGATAGAAACGCCGCTGAGTTGTCTAACCTACCATTTTCGTCGTATTGCAAAATGGATAGTTGCGAATTTGGATGGTCTTTGGAAGCAAATGTCAAAATCCACTCCATATCCATGACCAGTTCCATGTCTAAAAAGTCCCTGTAAAACTGTTTGCTTTTTTCCAAGTCCATGGAGTAGATGTTCGGAACGATGCGAAGAATTGAAATTTTAGTTTCCATTTTTAATTTTTATCGGCAATCCGGTATGAAATAATTGTCTGCAATCATTATCCTCATCAAATTTATAGACATCACACGCAGAAACAAAATTCCAGTCTGAAAATGCTTCATATCCGTTGTTTTATTTCTTCAGATCCTTTTACAATCAGGTTAAATTCGGCACAACTATCGTTTCCAATTGTTACGAAATAGTTTGTCTGCCAGTTTTGAGTTTTTTCTGCCTGTTTGCTTGTTACAATGTCAGGGAACGATCAAGTATGTTATCAGTTGTCATGATTTTAGGATTAGAACTATTTAACAGCAGTACCATCACGTAAGATAATATAACCTTGGAGTTTAAATAATCAATCTTCTTCCGAAAACAGCCCTCATTTATAACCACTTCACAATAAGATCAAATTGATTCTTCGTACACAACCGACCAATTTTTTCTTAATCGGTCATCAAAATTAGAAAAGATTAAAATTCTATTCGGGATTTCTTCTAAAACCCCGGTAAATCTCCATGATAAGGGCTCAAAGTAACACTCAATGAAATCATCCTTTACAGAATAAGTACCTTCAACATGGTATCCGTTAAACCAGTCAATATCATTCGCATCCATGGGCTTGAAAGGCAATACAACTTCTTTGGATAATACAACATTGTTTTCATTGAATGACAGGTGATCCCTATACACAATCCCAAAAAAGTTTTTCCCGGCATGAAAATGCGCATCCGTTAATAATCCGGAACGAAATTTTAATCCTATCAGATTTTCCATATGTTACAATATCTTAATTTCAAGTTCAATATTACTCTCTAAGACTTGAATCTTTCCAATAAAGCAGTTTTGTCATTCATGAAAATAAAATTTGTCTTCATATACGCTGTAAAAGCAAAATCACCTATTCGGCGGTTTTTATTCCTTTTAATAACTTATTTAATACATCTTGTTGAGTCAAAATTAATGTATCGTGCTTCAGCTTATCTCTCTTTTCATCATAAGTTGCTAACTTATTTAACAGTTCATCTGGTATTTCATTTTGAAATTCCAATAAGCATATACCGGTATACCCACCGGGTAAATGATTTATTTCGTGTCTAGGATTTACATTAACATATTTCAGAATTGCACTACATTCTACAAAATCATCAATTTCTTTACTAGGAAAAATCAGATCAAACCGGGTACCTATTTTAATTTCCAGATACCCATTGCTGACTACAGTAGTCGCAAGTACAAAAATCTGATTTACATTATCTATTTTAGGCAAATGGCCCAATTTCAACTGTGATTCATTTGGTAATTCCAGGATCAAAATTGAGGGATTTTTCTCTAACTCTCCGATGTTATTTAAGTTAATAAAAAATTCTCCGATGTTATCTGTCATATTATTTCAAATTATATTGTAACGCTTTTTGATAAAATTCAAATGCTTTATCCAAACTTGATGCCGGGATAGTTTCTAACAATTCATTGCTGTTGTTAAGTCCCGTAGGATAAATTTTTGCTGGTAAATCAATTCCATAAACCTCTTTAACAAGTTTACGAGCATTTTCCGCAGAAATTTCAACAGTAGATAAATTAGCAAAATTATTAGCTGGAGTTTGGAGCACTAATTCAAGTTCTTTTTCACATCGATAAATATTAGGAGAATTAAGTCCTATACTTCTTAAATCACTTGGCAATCCTATTTGAAGCACACCATTATATGCTCCATTACTTGTTGCGCTTTCAATTGAAAATATAGTTGCTTTAATAGGGTCAGTTGAAGTCGAAATACCAAATTCTTGTGTATTTGTATTGCCAGAAAATAATGTATTATCAGCTTTACTTCTTGTGGTTCCTCTAAAAAGTGATTTTATACCTCTTTGTTCTATTTGAACGATAGTAGTTGTCTCATCAATTGTTTTTAAAAATGCTTTAAGTTCAGAAGTTGTAGTAATCTTCACCGCCCCATTAACTGCTAACCGAACACCATTACTTGTCTTAATAAGATACAAATCCTCGCTAACAATATCATTTCCCTTTTTAAAACGAGCTTTATCGAGTTTACCTATTACTTTATCACCGGTTGCAAGTTTAGAAGTCATTAACTCTCCGCTAGGTTCGATGAAAGCACCTTTAGAAGAAGGTTTAATGTTGAATATTTTTTTCTCAACACCGTTTATCTTAATGAAACCTTCTATTTCACTTTTAATAATTAATTCAGCATTTTCGGAAATAACTCCGAACTTAGCTTTGATAATCGTGGCTTCTAACCGGGCTATCAGACGTGTATTTAACACACTGGTCCAACAAGACAACCCCAAAACTTCTAATTCAGCTATGGCCTGTCTTAGTGTTGATACCAGACTATTACCATAATTGGCATCAGTAGCAATTTTTGTGGAGAGTTCTCCATAAACAAACTTAAATCGTCTTGCCGTATTAACAGTATACTTATAGGTTGCTTTACCGATATTCATAGCTCCTAACCCTACATCTACCCATTGAACTGCTGACCAAACACTCAAAAAGGTTTTCCCAGACTCAGTTTTATTCAGTTCATCTTCATTCACTGCTACGATTATATCACCTGCCGCAACGGCGATACTGATTCCTCCTACCAATGTTAATGATGCCCCACCCGTAGGAATCGCAGCAGCAATTGCAATCAAATTTCCAATTACCCGGACTACTCTTAAATTGTCACTTTTATTTCTCTCATAAACAAGATATGCCAGGTGAAATGCAGGTAATGCAATGGTCTTGTCAGTATAATTATCATCAAATTTTAAAATATCTTGTGCAGCTGAAGAAAATTCTATGTTTATGACTTCATTATAATCAAATGAAACCCACTGGTCATGATTTCTGTTATAATAACTTCCAGTTGCCTGTACGATGTCATTGGATTCGTAATACTTCCTGTGGAACATGAATTTATTTCCGTCAACCCAGTCATAATTAATCGCCGTGATTTCAAAGGTTCCAGATTTTTCCTGCCCATTCAGGAAAAGTGAAGATCTATTACCAAGTTTGATGGTTTTAGTAACCTCTTCTCCATATTTTGCTATTAAAGTGTATTCGCTTAACTTATTTATCAACTTGTGAAATTCTTCTCCATGAAAACGATCCCAAAGTCTTTCAAAGAGCGGAGTAACATTTCCATCTCCCTGGAAAAGACGATTAACCAGCGCCGATATCTGGGCATTGAACTTAGTGGTACGAATTAATTTCAAGATCAATCCCTCTTCATTTTGAGGCTCCAGGATATTAATCAGAAAAATTCGTAAATCAATGTTCAGATTCTCAAGGGCACAATCATCAATTACTTTTAGCTTGTCGATTAGAATAGAGTTATTTACATAAATATCATAATAGCTCTGATTGGAATTAAACAGCGTTTGAATTTGGGTGATCAATCCGTCATCTTCATCGGATGCATTTTTTATTTCAGTTATGTATTTTCTGAATTTTAAAAATTTATCAAAGGCAGCATCATCAAGAGTATAAGGAATTTGAACGTTGGTAGAACAGGTAGGAATCGGAAATTGTGCTCTGAACAAATCCATTGATTCCGAATTCACAAATTGATCAAATTTGCATTTTGAGATACTTTCAATGGATTCAAAGCGTGAAATCCACAAGGCATTTGAAATAATAATCGGCGCAAAAGGGTTTGAAGAATTACAGTGTTGTTTGTAATGTTCCAGATAACTCTTGCCTAATATTGAAATGGCTACTCCAATCTGGCCATCAACCTTGGCACTTGCTTTATTCTTGAAAAAATCCTTGTAACTTATTGCTCTCATGTCATCTCCTGTATCCGGAGTCACACCCGTAACATAATCAATGATACTAAATTGTGAAAAGGGGTTGAAGATTGTAATAGCTTGCTGAAAATCACTTTTATTTCCATTGTACAGGCTAGGTGAGAACAGCACTTTTCCTGCAGCTTCGGTTTTGTATAACGTAAACCCAAATTTTCCATTTTCATAGTATGGAAATGCAGTGATTGAATTTATATTATTTATCTCATTTTTTGTTAAGGAATCAACATACTTTTTACTTTCATCGTTGTCCTTAATATAATAAATAGAATTGCCTGAACCACGATATTGGTAGCTTGATACCACATCTCCAACCTGTATTTTGAATCCCATCAAAGTACCGACTGGTGCATCTCGGTCCGCATATTCACCACTACTTATAAAAAATAAGGGATCTATCGTTGAAAATTCCAAATAGGTTGTATTAGCTGGAAGTGTTATCAATGAACCGGATTTGGCATGGCACGTTATGGTTCTTGAACCCGGATTCCGAAATTCATCAGGGATGTTTTGAGTAATTGTTAATGCCCCGTCCTCATCATCTCCACTAAACAAACTCACAAAGGCAGGGTCTGCAATAAATTTCCATTGGTGGAGATACAAATCTTTCAATTTATTGGCCGCCACTTCTTTGTAATCCATCACATTGCGTGTCTGGTGAATCTGTTCTGCTCCCAGTTCTTCGTCTGCAAAAATATGGCGTAGATGGAAAACCCCATGTCCCAATTCGTGGGCTACTGTCTCCCCAAAATCTGTTGCTCCGGAGAAAATAAATCCGATGTTTCTTGCCCTGGGCATATAACCTGCCAGCTCTGAACTGGACAAGCCAACTACCAGGTAGTATTCCTCTTTGTCGTAATCTGCCAGGTCCTGAACTCCATTCACCCAATCGCGCAAATCCGGAGGATAATTAGACAATAAACCGCTGCTTCCAACCTCAATAGCTGTTGGCCACTCTGAATCGGGTAATGGATTCCAATTCTTTACCGACACTTCGAAGGATATTCCCAGGGGATCGTACACCTTTTTCAAAGCGCTCTCTATCTCCGCTTTTTTATCCGAAATAGTGAAGCCATTCGCTGCAAGCAAATTCAACTTCACGGTTTGTTTCTCCATCACCTGAACCATGAAAAAACCAACTGTATAGGTAATGCTGTCAACCGGACTTTTATATGTCACCACCACCTCTACCGGATTTCCTTTGGGTAAATTTTTAGGAATATTGAAACGGATAGAATCATTGGTGCTTCCTGCCAAAACCGGCAAGACCCCGTTGTTATAAACCATTTTCAGTTTCAGGTTCTCTTTCTTGAAGATCGATTCATGTTTGGTAATTGCAAGAACCATTGGCTCATCCAATTCCATTCCGCTGACCACTGCTTTGGCAGGGGCATACCAATCCTGTTGGGTAAACAGATCGGTGGCTTTGGCATAGTGCGATTCCAATTGACTGAACTGCTTCTGATCAATGTCAAATTTAGATCCGCTTGTATTGTGCAGACTAATTGCAATAGGTTTGGTGTTTATAACCGTAGTCTGATTTTCCGGTTCTTCTCCGCAATCAGCCAGATTATTTTGCAAACAGACCGCAATATAATCCAATGCAGAATCAATCGCCGTTTCAAACAAAACATGACTATTCAGGTTAAAACTGGCTCCCGCAAAAGGAGCATTCAATCGATTCTCAATACTATCTTTTGAATTCTTGAATTTACACCACAATTCCTCTGAACAAACAAATGAAAAGGGTTTGGTCCCGTTTTTAATATCGAAATAAAAGCGAACAGATCCTTTATCGTCTCCCTCAATGAGGAATCGAATAATTTTTTGGAGTGCTTTTTCAAAACCCGTTATCTGATTGGCGCCTGAACCATTAAAATCCGGAAGAACCACCGCTCTCACATTGGTCTGCTCCCGGAAATTTTGGGTCCGCAATAACACAGTTGGATTGAAATAGACCTTTTTAACGAATTCCAAAAAATAATTATTGGGAGCAGCAGCTGTGGTATCCTGAGCCCGACTTTGGATACTAAAAAAGCCAAGAAAAACCAGAAGGGTTAAAAACTTATTCATGTTTGCTTAATTAATAGGTGTTAGTGATGATGGAGTATTCTGATTTGGTACTAAGGATCCAATCTCTGACACGTTTAAGTGCTTCCGAATAATCCCCTATAATTTCCCCGGACCTGTCTAGTTGAATTGGAAATCCGGAGATCCTGTTAGCAGCCAATTGTTCCATGATGCGATAAGCACAGATAATCCGTTCATCAGAGTCATTGTTAGCTGATCTGCAATTTCGGGCATCATTCATGATCTCATTAATCAGCAGATCGTAGATCCTTTTATTGTGTGTATACACCAAATCCGGAACAGTATTAATCACCATTTCATCATTAAATGAACCTTCCTGGATTCTTAGAAAGAATGCATTTACAGCCTCTCCGTCATTCAAACGAACAAGTGCGAGCTGCTGATAATATTTATCCTGTTTACTTAATTTGGTATACTTCCCCAATCCGTTTAAAAAAGAAATATCATTCGATCCTCCTATGTAACCCAATAATAGTATCGCCTCTTTTCGACCCAAAGAATATTGAGCTGCAATCAACTGAATACTCTCCTTAACCTCTTCGGAAAACAAGCTCTTATCAAATAAGGTCATTGTGCGAAGAGCAGATTCACAGAGTTGAGGTTTTTGCTTCAAGGCACAGGCAAGCAATGAATTAATCAATGACACACGACCTGGTTTATCTGTGATGCGTTTCTCCATTTTTTTAATCAGAAATACCGCATATTCAAAGGTTGTATGAGTCGTGTCATTTACATAACCCTCTATTGCCTTTGCAACATCTGTTGAAGGATTGTGCTGTAGAATAGCATTAAACGTTTGCACATCTTTTCCTTCTCCTGCAATGTACTCTTTTACCCATTGATTCACATTTCCCTGTGCGATCCCCTTACCGGTAAATCCAGTTAGCAAGATCCATACAATCAGTAAGCGTTTACGAGTTATCCGACCTATTTCCAAAATCATAATTCACATTAAAATCAATTCCACAACTTATTCCTAATACAGTAACAGAGCCACTTAGTCCCCCATTTAGATTTCCCTCAGGTGCCGCTTTGTAGTGAACATGACCGGCAATGGCTACCCCGGCTATTGTAAAGCTATCCGAATTGACAGCTGTTTTCCACTCAACAGATATGGAAGCACCGGCAGCCAGGTAAATATAGGCTTCCATCAACTTGAAATCAGGTTCAAACTGGAGATCGACATAAGAGTTAAACTTGAAATAAAATTCAGCGACACCTCTTACTTCGACCGCTCCGAAATCCAGCCAGGGTGATTTTGATTTGATATCAATATTTACATCCAATCCTGCTTTGAATCCAGTATTCTGAGCCTCCACAAATGCGGACACAGATAACCAGTCTTTGCATAATAATTTGGCGAAAATGGGTTCTGCCTGCGTACCTGCACTCACATACCAGGTATGATTTAATCCATCAAAATGGAATTTAATTGTACCACCTGCACACAACAAAGGAGATGTATTAAATACAACTACAATCTCTCCTTTAAACGTTTTCAATGCACTATAATAGCCCATTATTCCGGTTGCTGTAGCAATTGGCGGGAAGTTTCCGGAAGCCCCGCCTTTGTTACCAACTTTGGCCTCGACATACATTTCCATTGCCCATGCCCCTTCGTTGATAATCACTTCCAATTGCATTTCCAGTTTCACAATTTTACCCGTCATTGGCATATCCGTAAACTGGAATTTGACACCCAACCCTAATTTGTTGCGCCTACAAGGAACCGGAAAGGCTGTTGGTGAATCTTTTTGCATGTGATGATAAGCAAATCCACCGATTCCATTGAGATAAAGAGGTATTGGAGAGAGAGGGACCGTTAACCCTGCAACATCCAGACTGGCAAACCAATAACTGTATATAGTGCTATCTGCCAAATCTGCTGCAAATTCTGCCTGTTGAGCTGCAACCGCCGCCGCATCATTGGGATCAACCGGTGAAACGTAATTTGCTGAAACAGGTGCAGAATACCCAGTTTTACCAGTTATAAACAAGGCTGAAATGGAAACATCTTTCAGCTTCTCTGGTTTTAATAATTTGACTTCGACCATCGCTCGCCAATGATCTCCATAAATTGGATCGTCTTTTGTATGCTTTAATTGACCTTTAACTTCACATGCACTCGTTTTAATGCTAATATTTGTTGGGTCGAACTTGACAATTCCTTTTAAATCTCCACTTTTAATCTTTTCTCCGAGATTGGAAAAATCAAACTGCACATTGCTCATCAGGGAAGCAAATGCCTCTCCACCAATACCATTCAGAGCTTGTGAAAGTACTCCATCTACCAATGAATTAAGCCCTTGATTGGCAGCATCATTGAGTATTTTGGCTAAAACATCATCCCAGTTAATCCCTGTAAATGCATCTTCAACCAAGCTTTCTGCTGTTTTCACGATATTTCTCATGCTGATGCTTTTCACACCGCTAACGATTGTATCTCCAATATTTTTAAACAAGTCACCGGCATCATCCACAATATTTTGTAATTGGATATCTGCATTCACACCATTATTAATGAGTTCCATTCCCACATCCTTAATTTGCTGGGAAACAAAATCTGTTACTTGTTTGGAAATACCTACTTCAATAAAATCAGTAATCTTTTTGGTAATGTTATTTTCAATGGAAGCACTTACAGATTCTGTAATTTCAGTACCAATGGCAGACTTAATAGAATTGATTATCGTCTTAATCGCTTCAAGTGCTTGTGGATCCTCAATGTAGGAAGCTACTTGTTCATTGATTTTATCGAAAATTTTGGATAAGACTGTATCAATCTTATTATTAATCGGATCAGTGACGTTGTCATTGACTAAGTTCCTAAACTTACCGGTTGCATAAAGTGTCGCATTCTCAATCGGCTTATTTACCCGTTTGATCAGCCCATCCAATGCATCCTCCAGGATATCACTTAAAAACTCTTTGGGATCTTTGTTTACTGCTCCCTTTACAATGTCTGAATTCAAAGCTTGTTGAGCGACAGCAATATAGTCCAATGCTTTACCAGCTTTAGTGGAATCCATAAATTGAACGAATATCTCTGCTATTTCGACAATACGCTTTAGCTGTATATACGTTCCCTCTGAGATTAGCACATTGGAACCTCCGGAATGGCTCAGTGAATCGGTGTAATCAATTCCAAGATTTTCTCCATAAGAATCCAAATCACCACTCAGATTTGCTGCATTAGCTATTGTTGCAGTAGAAACAGATGTGTCTTGCGGATTAAATCCGGATAAAATGCTATTGGGGTCATCTGAATTACCTGTAAAAACACCATCTAATAAAGGATTAATGTATACACTGTATCCATTCACTATTGGAGCACTATTCTCTCCGGAAATATTTTCAGCCATGTTCATTTTGGCTGAAACTCCAAATGCATATGCATTGAGGTTACGTCCGCACCCAACATAATCAATGACCATATTATAGTCCCCGCTTTTAGCAATCGACTGATCGTTTAGAGAAGCTGCTCCGTTTGGAATATCAAACCCAATATTCCCATTCCCCCAGGCATTGAAACCCTGCAGATTACTTAAAGTGGTTTGGAAATGGGGCCAAACGGCATCCAGATCCATTTCAATACGGTTTTTATCTTTGAAAATCGCACGTGTAATAGTCATATTGACATGCTCCTCCTCACCGCCTCCGGCATTAAATACAAATGCCAGATCAACGAGCGTTTCATCGATATTTCCAATAGTAAATCCGTTGGAAGTTAAAGGAACAGTATACGGGAATTGACGGGCTGTATCAACAACCGGAATTTGAATGTTTCCTATTATTTCTCCCGAATTAAAGAAGTTCTCCTGAATATCAATGTTTAAGACCGTTGAGCTAGATGGAAAGGTATTAAATTTTAATACTTCACCCGTTGAAAATGGAGTGGATGCTACAAAGTGAAGGCCGTTGTCATCTACAAAAACCGAATTGGAATCTGAATTGCCATTTGCAAACAAAACTTTCAGTTCTTCGTCTGCAATTAATTGCTCCGTTTCTTCTCCGTTAGTCGGAATAACGAGCTCGCCTGTGAGGAAATAAAGACCTTTCCACAAACTATCTGCAGCTAAATCACCGGGTGATTTAGTTTCTGTGAGATCAATGATATAACTTTTCGCTCTTAATCCAAAATCAGCCTTTTCAAGAAAATCAATTTGCTCTGCTAAAAAGGAACTGTTGTCTTCAGACATGTAATTCACCTGTTGTTGATTTCGGTAAGGAATCAAGACGGACGAATTATTTGTTTCCTTTAATTTAGAGGGCAGCTCCAGAAACCCATCTAAATAAAACTCGTACTTACTTTGATAAATGTGAATTTTTGAAGGTTGATCAATTATAAATCGAAATCCAAATGGCTCTAAGAGCGGAAAATTATAGTTATCCTCCAACTCAATTGGATCTTCATAAGCCAATTCAAAAGTAAGATTGGTTAGTGTTAAACGGGAATAACGAGAGACAATCTGCGGTAATACATCACTGTCCGTTATTAATGGGAGCTGCATGATACATTTCCCCCCAAGCCTGAGCTCCTCCGGATCAATAAAAATACTATCCGGTTGAAAGCTCATATTTCCATTCACCGGAAAAGTTTTAGGGCTCATAGTATAACCGGAAAGCGTAATATCATCCTGAATCAAACCACCTACCATGATCCACAGGTTATTTCCTGCAGATTCAAGCTGAACGTTTGCAAAATCAAATTCAGGAGATTCATTGAGCCCATTCAATACCGTTTTCCCAGATCCCGAGATCATATGAGTAATGGAATCATATGCGGTAACCCGCGTCACTTTAACCAGGAAATTGGCTGCATAAAATCGATCAACATGAGGTGGTCCAATGAAGGTATACACCCCACTTTTGGCAACCGTCTGTGTGCCGGACTTCCCTTCTACTGTCCATGCGTATGTGTTCATTTTTTCTAACCCATTTAAAACTGCATGGGGAATGGTATAATGAATATTTTGCTCGGTAGTAGGATTAATCGTGTAGGTATTGAACACCGGATTATTTAAAATGGCATCTGCCGGTGATTGTCCGTTATTGACCTTTACCAGCTTGTAATCATAAGAAACCAGTTGTCCCTGTAAAGCATTATTGGGACGTTTCCACCCAAACAATCCGATATCATTCAAATTAAATTGGTACGAACTATCGGGTTTGGTTAATTCAATTTTCCCTCCTTCAGGATAACCGTAATAGAACCAACAAGGTGCTGAATATCCATTATTCTTAATTTGGGATTTGGGATAATTCTCAATTGCCTGAATAGTATAAGCATACTTCTTTCCAACCTCAAGCGCCGGATTGGTAATGCCGTAATTATAAACATATCCATTTATAAGTTCGGACTCCCAAACCTTCAATGCCTGGTTATTCAAAATTGCCGTTTGAGGATTAGCTGTTTGAGGAGTTACTTCATAGAGATTAATCTGATAGCTGAGATTACTCAAATCCACCAGTGAATTCGAATTTGTCAGCATCCAGTTGAATAAGAAATTGGTGGGATTTATTTGTTCAATTACATTTCCACACATTGGACTGATAATCGTTGGAGGATCACTTAGTGCCAACTGAACGGGAACACATGTTTCCTGAGAAAGGGCAACGTTTTGCTGGTAATCCATAATGGTAAAACAAACCATATAAGATCCCTCAGGCAATCGTCCGTTTACCTCTAACTGTTGGCGTGAAATTCCTGAAAAAACCAAATTATTGAAGTCGAAAACACTGGAAATATCCGCCCCAAAAAGGGTTGATGGAATTCCAGCCGTTAATGTAATTGGAACAGATGGTCTTGAATTTGGAAGGCTCGAAATGGATAATCCCGGCCCGGTTATTTTCATCTTCAAATAGACATCTCTCTGTGCTACAGATAAATCGTTTAATTGAAGTAAAATGTTCAATTTTGGATTCATGGCAGAATAAAAATCCTCAAAATAAATGGAGCATGGGCCAAGAATTGTTGGATTTACCACCGTAGGATAAACCTGACCTGTTACGGAACTCTGTAAACAAAATAATGTAGCAAAAACGAGTATACAACGCTTAAATATCATCTTATTGGTGGTTTCTGATTAGTAGTAAATCTCCCTTGTAAATTTTGTCGGATCCGGAGAATGAGATAATGTAGTAGTAAGTCCCATCTGCGATAATTTCACCCGTTTTATTTCTTCCGTCCCAGGTATTGTCATAACTATCCATACTCCAAATTTTATGTCCCAATTCATTCAGTATAGTAACCTGGTTGGAAGGGTATGTTTCAATATTTTCAATGATCCAGGTATCATTCTTTCCATTTCCATCCGGTGTTACGAAATTAAACGGCTTGATCTTATAAGTATCTTCAACAGAAACCATCACGGAGTCGGAATTCATACATCCGTTATTGTCAAACACAGTCATCACATAAATGGTTGTTTCATCCGGTGAAGCTAAAGTTGCCTTAGATTCAGGTGTTGACAATCCATTGGAAGGAGTCCAGCTATAACTCACCCCGCCATTTCCTGTAAGAAGTGTATTGTATCCCTTATCAATTTGAGCATCTATTCCTGCATTTGCAGCTGGAAGATTATAAATAACAACCGTTTCAGTTATCGAATCCATACAACCAAAATCAGAAGTAATAATCAATTTTGGCGTGTAAATTCCAGCACTTTCGAATAAGTACTGCGGTGCAAATTCTGAACTCGTATTTCCATCTCCATAGTACCAAAGCGATGAAAATGATCCGTTATCCAAAATCGTGGTATTTTGAAAAGTAGTTTGACTTCCAAAACAACTGTTTAGGGCTGTAAAATTTGCTATTGGAGCATCATAAACAAGGATTGTATCTACAATCGTATCACTGCAACCTGATGATGCGTGTACAATTAAACTGACAGTATAAGATCCGTTATTCAGGTATTCCTTCTGCGGGTTGAGAATTGTAGAATTGGAATTATCTCCAAAATCCCACAAAACACTCGAAATATTTCCAAAGGATACCGTACTGGTATTTGTAAAGTTTACAGGAACTCCGTAGCAGACATTGCTTGCAGTAAAAGATGCTTGCGGTTTATCAAAAATTGTAATGGTCATATTCGCAGTATCGGTACATCCAAAATTTGACGACACGATTAATTCTATCTGGTATACTCCTTCCGTATCGTATGCATTTACGGGATTCCAATCAGAGCTGAAATTATTCCCTAAATCCCACGAAGCAGTAACAGAGCCGATCGGAATGGAAGAGTAATTAGTGAAAATCAGCGAATCAAACATACATCCGTTTGGCACATTAAAAACAGCATTCGGAATAGCGTAAACCTTTACATTTTTCACCAGTTGTTGCGAGCATCCGGAATCTGACAGAACAGTTAATTGTGCCTGGAAATCCCCGTAATTGGTATAAACGTGCGAAGCGATGCTTGTCGTATCCGAAAATCCATCTCCAAAAATCCATTGCGTTGAATACCCGCTCACTCCACTGATTACCGGAGTAAAGAAAGTTGTATCTCCTAAACAGGCATTATTCGTTGAAAAGTCGATCTGAGGCTGACTAAATACAGTTAACGGGAGTAACATAGTATCCGCACATTGAAAGGTATTTGAAACCCTCAAAGAAACCATGTAATTTCCTGAAGAGCTGTAAGAATAAATAGGATTTACAGATGAATTCGTTTGACCATCGCCGAAATTCCAATTATAAAATGTTTGTATATTTCCACCAATTGAAGTATTAACAAATGTAATAGGCAAACCTAAACAGGCATTTTGAAATTCAAATCCAGCTATAGGCTTCTCCCGCACAACCACTGTTTTTGAAATTGAATCCGTACATCCAACAGAATTCAAAACACTCAAAACGACTTGATTTGCTCCGGTTACAAGTTGTGAAAACACCGGATTCGCTAAATTGGAAGTTCCTAATCCGTTAAAATCCCATGTATAACCCGTGATGAAACCATCCGTGTTTTGACTTAAATTAGAAAAGGTAACCTGATCAGTTAGACAAATCGTATCGACCGTAGTGAAATTCGCACTTGGTTTAGCATAAATGGTTATTCCCTGAGTTATTGAGTTTGAACATCCGCTTACATTAACTGCATTCATCGTAACCGCATAATTCCCCGAGTTGGTATATGTATGAACAGAGTTCACTACATTTCCCCCGGTACCATCTCCATAATCCCAGGTACAAGTATTGGAGCCGGAAGTAGTATTGATAAAGGAAATCTGGCTTCCCGAACAAGCATTTGAAAATGTAAAGGTTGGAACAGGCAGTGGCGATACAGTTAGCTGTTTAATAGTACTATACACAGCCGGACAAACTCCATTTTTCACAGATGTCCGGTACCAGGAATTTACAGTTGCGCTATTATCCAAATAAGAATCCGTTCCGTTATTAATAGAAGTCCAGGATGTTCCTCCATTGATACTTTTCTCCCAATTCAAAATGATTCCTGTATAATTTACATTTGTAAGTAAAACAGAATCTCCGGTGCAAATCAATATGTCTCCGGCAAGAGTTCCTCCATTTGAACTACTCGAAACCACAACTTTAAAACTAGTGGTAAGACTTTCCGGACATCCTCCATTCTTTACAGATACCCTATAAAAAGAAGTGTTTTCTAAATCTAAAGTCGAAAAAGTAGTTGTATTATTTCCAATCGGTGACCAGGGCCCATTTGGATTCACAGATGTTTGCCAGGCATAATTGGTTCCGAGGGATCCGCCCAGGTTTAGAGTTACCGCATTCCCTGATTCACATACACTATCAACACCTGAAATGGTTCCACTTACAGAAGCCTGATATGCAGTAATGGATAATGGGCTTGAAAAAATAACCGGGCACGCTCCGTTCTTAACCTGAACTCTGTAAATTGTATTTTGGGTGAAGGACCTGAAAAGAGAAATACTATCTGTACTTTGCGGAACTGGCAACCAGGAAGAACCACCATTTATACTTGTTTCCCAATTCAAAATAGATCCATTACTTCCGGAGAGCGTATGCCCGTAATTTGTACCTGCACAAACACCTGCAGAACCCGTGATAACCCCTCCTAATGATGGCTCGTAAACATTGATCCGAATGATTGACGATGTTGCCGGTAAATTAGATGGGACCTGAACAACTGCCCTAAAGGAAATGGATTCCGATAAATTTGAAAAATTATAAATTGCAGCATTATGCGCAATTGGTGTCCACGGGTCTCCTCCCGAATAACTATACTCCCAGCGAATAATATTTCCTGTGAAGCCTGTTAATTGGATGCTTCCTGTATTTGCACTGGCGCATTTCTCTGTATCCGGGCTGCCTAAAACCCCGCCAACAGATGCCTGAGCAAACAAATTGTTTAAAGAACAAATAAAAAGGAAAGAGATTATAATTATTTTCAACATGTTACTCATTATTTTTTCATTTTTAGAATCCAAACCTCACCATTTATCAAATCAGCAAGTTGACTTCGTTTTTCTTTTCTAAAAGCAATTAAATCCTTCGTTGCCTTTTTCAATTCCTTGTATTCCTCATTAATTGTAACCATATACATAGTTCGATCAGATAGAATAATTGAAATCAAACGAGCATCTATTCCTGCATCCCTTTTCAGAACTTTCTTTAATTCCTGTGCTTTGTTCATATTCCGAAAGGCTCCCAAAACAATGTGGTAAGTAGCGTTCGCATCTTCCAGCAAATTATTCAAATTCGCATCATTTGAAACATTAATAACTTCGTAGGAAGTTACTTTAATAGCACTATTGGTTGAATCTGTATTTTTCAATTCCCGGATCATTTTTTCCAAATCTCCTTTATCCACCTGTTCTTTTCGGATTGATTCTATTTCGCTGTTTTGATTCGACAGATGACGCTGCAATGAATCCAGTTTCCGATTCAATTCTTGAATGCGAATTTCATTTTGATCAATTTGTTCTTGCATATTATCAGTTGATTTCGAAGAAGAACTTGTTGAGCCCGATTCTTTTGATGCTTTAAACTGAAAACAAATACCCAATTCATGGGTGTTTGATAAAATGGATGAATAGTTGGAGAAATTCTGCTGATAGACGTAAGAAATTTTAATTTGAGACCAAAGCATAATTCCTGCATGCAAATACAAATTTGCTGTTTGTCTGTGACCAAGTCCAAAGTCGAAACGATTGTCAAAGTCGAACGTGTGACAATGATTTATAAAAATCGGCAATCCCTGAGTTGAAATTAAGATAATAGAAGGTGTATATTTCCATTTTTCTCCAATCTTAAATGGACGGTTCAGATAACAACTGTAAAATGGAACTTTTGAAAAAGACACCGATGAACTTGTTACCGGATTTGAGTATTTCAGATTTCTTCCCAGGAAAAAACTTGCAGAGATCCCGATATTAAATTTAGCCACATGATAATGCGCTCCAATGGTTGTACGAGCAACAGATAGTGACTGAGAGCTTTGAATATCTTCCACTTCTGATGGATCATGGGCTTCAATTCTTGAAAAATCAATGAGATTTCTTTCTACTCCGATTTGGAGCCCCAAATTAAGGTAATGGTTATCCGAAAACTTCAACTTATGACGGAATCCCCCTCCTATATGAAAACGATTTAACATTCCCACTTTATCCTGATCTATAACCAGTCCTAATCCAATTTTATTCTGCAAAAAACCTCCTTGCACCAATAAAGACAATTGCTCCGGAGAGTTTGTAAACCCGGCCCATTGCTTTCTGTAATCTGCAAACACCGAATTTCCGGATGTGGCTAAACCTGCCGGATTCAAAAAAGGCAGCTGTTGATGGATCAGGTTAATGGTATTCAGTTGTTGAGATTTTCCATGGAACACAATCAACAAAAAGAAAACACTCATGCCAAGTCCTCTGAACATTGTTTTATTAATCATTTGTTTTTAAAATTTTTGTCATTTTAGCTATTTTTCCTTTAAGACTTTCTGCTGTTATTTGAATGTAATAAAGCCCCGGAGCAAAATTGGTTAGATCATAATCCATCAGGAATGTGCTCTTTTCCTCAAAAAAATCGTGCTGTAAACGCTGTCCGAGTGTATTACTCAAAACGATCGTTAAGTTTGCTGTGTTATTGAGTCCGATTTCCACATGTAATAAGCCGGACGATGGGTTTGGATAAATATTCATCTGATTAATCTCCAATGAAGCGCCCGGAGTTGGTGTCGGTTCAATGGATACAAAGTCCTTTTGATTAACCATTTTTTGATAGGTACTAATGCAAATTCCATTCGAAACTGTTAAAGTGGTGTAGAATGTATCCACAAAAGAATACTCATGAATCGGGTATGGAATTGTATCAAATGTACCATCTCCGAAATTCCACAAATAGCTCAAAGGAGTAGGCTCTGAAAGATCAATAAACTTCAACGCATTGTTTTTAGTCGTATCATTATCAACAATATACATCGCCTGAATCTGACTTGGAGACGTTTCAAGTTTAAAAGTATCCCGAACCTGACAACCTGCTACATTTGATTCTAAGTAGTAGCTTCCCGTTTCAAACATTTCAATATCCTGCTGCCCGGAACTAAATCCGAAATCGGAAGTCCAGATATTCTGTCCGAACAAACTACCCTTCAAAACAACTGGTGTTGTTCCACAGATATAATAAACAGGATGATGTGGTGGAATATAAGGTGCGGGTAAAAGGGTTACTGAAATAGCATCACTTGCACTACATCCTTGTTGTGATACAGTTACAATATACGTATCACTGCTGGTTGGTGTGAATGAATTTGAAGTGCTCACAATTGCACTGGAAGAAGAAATCCAGGAATAGGAGGCCCCTTGAATTTGTGGAGTACTTAGTTCCAGGGGAGTATTGGAACAAACGGTAACATCTGCTCCCAAATTTACAGATGGAGTGGTATTAATCACAACAACTGTTGTATCATAAACCATACAACCGTTCTGCGGATTGGTTACAATAACACTGTATGTTCCGGATGCAGAAACAGAACGGATCTGAGCAGTATTCCCATCATTCCACAAATAGTTATCAGTTGGATTCAAGGCAGCTGTCAATGTGAGCTGGTCACATCCTGACATATTGTTAGCTAAAGTAGTCGCTGGTGCATTATTGAATTGAATGAATACGGTATCTGCTCCCGAACAACCATTTGGTGATGTTACATGGACAAAGTAATAACCACTCGTATTTACTTGAATGTTATTTGTTTGTAAACCATTGTTCCACAAATAAGTCGTAAACATTCCCGGATCAAGAGTAATCAATTGATTCGTTAAGCAAACGATTTGATCGGAACCTAAATCAGGAACAGCAGGTGTCAATATGTTTAGAACAACAATCGTATCAGATCCTAAACAACCATTCATATCCGTTACTTCTACCCAATAGGTTCCCTGAGACGATGCTTCAAATGTTTGAGAAGTTGAACCATCTTGCCATAAATAAGATGAACCCGGATAATTTGCATTCAATAGAATAGCTCCACAAATGGAGGTATCTGCCCCCAATTCAGGAGAAACATTACTGTTCAAAGTTACATTTGTAGAAGCTCCAGCCGAACACCCATTCTGGTTGGTAACAGTTACAGAATAAGTTCCCGATTGATTAACCTGGATTGATTGTGTCGTTTGATTCCCCGGAGACCATAAATAAGAACTTCCAATATTCAACGCATCTAAAACATATTGATTTCCACATGTTGCAATATTCCCGAAATTTATATTCGGTAATGCATGTACAACAACATTCTGCATACTGGTATCCGAACAACCATTAAGATCTGTCACCACTTGCTCTACTAAATAGCTTCCTGAACTTCCATACGCGTGAGTTGGATTCATTGCTATGGATTGATTCAAATCTCCAAAACTCCATATATAGCTTAAACCGCTTCCGGAAGCATTGGAGTAAAAAGGAGTAGAATTGCCTAAACATACTGATGTATTATTAAACGATGCAACAGGTAATGCATGAACAGTTACAGGAACCTCCTGATGACTTGAACATCCATTCGCATTGGAAATATCTAATGAAATAGTATAAGTTCCAGCCACTGCGTACGGATGTTGTGGTGTAATTTGAGAACTTGTCGTTCCATCTCCAAAATCCCAATTGTAACTAAAACTAAGATCAATAATATCCGGCAATGGTGCATTCGCTGACAAAACACATGTATTCCCTGCACTAAACGTACTTTGTGGCAAATCGTAAATGGTTACCGAAGAAGAAATGGTGTCCGAACAGTTTGCATCTGTGTTTAAAATCAATTGAACTCCATAAATTCCCGGAGCAGAAAACGATTTTAACGGATTCATATCTGTAGAGCTGGTTCCATCGCTAAAAATCCACTGAAAAGAAGCTCCGGAATTATGAAGTATCGATGTATTTAGAAGTGGTATCACCTGCCCCACACAAGCATTTGAAAGTGTAAAAGCAGCCGTATCAGGTGTGAAAACAGAAAACACCTGTTGTAAGGTATCTGTGCAACCTCCTCCTGCAGAGACCACCAGTTCAAGAACATGTGTTCCAACAACCGGAGATGCCAGGTTAAAAGCTGATGTATTATTGACTAGTAAACTATTGTCTAAGAACCAGTTATAGGAGGTTATTGCGAAATTATTTGGAATTGTAATTCCGGTGGAAGTACTTCCATCCACTTGAAAAACATCGTAAAAACAATTTTCAGTTATCGTAAAAGAAGCAGTAGGATTATTAAAAACATCAACTTGGTGGGTTGTTTCCGATACACACCCATAGTTGGATTCCAAATGCAGGTTTACAACATAACTCCCCGGTGAAGCATAAAAAACAGGTACAATGCTGTCAGAAGTTGTTTGAAACGTATTATTTCCGAATGACCAGGAAGAAGTAAAACTTCCGGGTGAGACAGATGATCCATTGTATAAATAGACCGAATCGCCTAAACATGCATCGTCCCACGTAAAGTTTGGTATCGGAGACGGAGCTGTACTATCAATAAAAAGCGTATCATAGATGGAACAACCTCTTGAATCAATCAGCTGCAACTGAATTTCCTGGGGTGTATTAGTTGCTTGAAAATAACGATTACTCGCCTGTATCCCATCTTCCCAAAAACAATAGATTGGATATGGATACCCGCTTCCAACTGCCTCCACTAAAACGCTGTCTCCTGAACAAATATGTAATAAGTTATTTGGCAGGTTTGAGACGGGTAATTGTGTACAAAGGGTATCTGCAAGAGTTAATCGATAAAATGAAGGAGAGATATTTACCTGAGGTACTGAAAAGTTAGTCCCGTTTGCTAATGAAAACCTGTTTTGTAATGGAAATTCTTCCGCCTGAATTCTTCTAAAATCCATATCCTGAAATTGAGACGAAACAAACACGCCCAATCGATTTACATCAACTCCCATTGCTGTATAATCTACATCTCCAAGATATTCTATATCAATAGTATCATGATAGATTGTTGAAGACAATCCATTAATAAAAGCAATATCAAAATAACGATCAATACTTCCATTACCGGCATAAAGCATTTTTTTATGCCCTCGATACAGGTTCAGTGTATCACTTTGATGTCCATGAAAATAAAACCCTGTATTTGCGACTGATAAATCGTGACCGGCAGCGATCGGAAAACTCGTATGCAGCATCCCTTCTCCCAGAAATCGATGCTGAGCAGATTCTCCAAGTAACCAGGGGTTAGAGTTGACTGAATTTGTTCCCGTATGATAGACCAACTCTACGAGTATATTTGGTTCAATGATAATATTCCCACTTAAAAAACGAAGTGTATCATGCAATTCAAAAGAAGTTTCTGCCAATACATTCCCTGCCGACTTATTCACAATTACCTGCGATAATTTAGACGCTACTGTTCCCAGAATACGTGAATCCGTATTCCCTACAAAGTGAATTTGTGAAGGTTTTGTATGGGGTAAACTATCCTGCCGCTCAAAATAAACGGAGTCTGTTGAAACTAAATTCCCTGTGATATAAACCTGACCATTGATGAGTTTATTAATAGGATTTGGGAATGCTTTTAGTATCTGGAAATCTCCGTCTATATACAAAAATGCATTATGCAATACCCTGAATCCACCAGTCGAGTCATTTATAAACAATCCATCCTGGGCCCTGGAAAAAACAGCTGTCGCTAGAAATAGCCACAGTAAAATCAGTTTTTTTATCATATCAAGGAAGTTTGATGATGTAAGCTAAAACGTAATATGGTGGACGAGTATCAAATGGAGCGGCATTCAATCCGTTCGTAGTTCCATCTCCTGTATTTCCGGTATGCCTGTGGTCACCTATAGTATTTGTTGTATAAGTACCATCATTACCCGGATAACTTCGGACCATGTCGGTACCTGTATTTCCACCGCTTCTATCCTGAGAATCAAAACCAATTTCATGACTGTGGGCCCCACTATTGGAGAAAACAGCACCATCAGTTCCATCGTCCAAAACATGTGTATGCTTGGGTAAATTTTCCTTTACGAGTGTCACAGAATTCGCTCCGGCCTGATTTCCAATTGAATTATAATCGACAACTAATGGATCAAGCCCTACTACAAATTGTCCTTGCAAATTTGGCGATTGAATAAGACCCGGAACTGCAAATCCTGGAAGAGTGGTGAACTCCGCACCACCTGGCGCATAATAATGTCCGTTACATAACCCCCATCCCGCAGGAAGAGTTGTTCCACTCCACATTATTATTGCACCTGTTGGTACTAACGCATTACTTGAAAAACCTGTAACGTCGAGTGTATTTGTTTGCAAATTTGGAGCGGAAACGGTTCCCGTAGTAAGTGTAATGTCTCCATTAACATGGGGGATTCCGGGACCACTTGTACCCGCAGGTTCTGTTGGTACCAGTCCTAACCAGCGACTGCCGTCATAATAATAAAACAGCATATCGTCAGTGTCAAAAACAAACAAGGATTGAGCTGGATTCTCAAGCCCAAGAGCATTCCTCTGATTGGTCGTCATTCGGGGAAATAAAACACCTCGCAAGTTGCTTCCGCCTGAAGGAGATTGAATATCCAAAGCTGCGGAAGAATCCGGAGTTGAAGTATTTATTCCTACTTGTGCTTGTATACAATGTATTGTAAACAAAGCAAACAAAACTAAAACGATTGATTTTTTCATAGTTATGATTTATTTTTTGTTTTCTTATTGGGTACGGAAAATGAGACTATCTCACTTCTAACAACTTTACCTTCCTGATTATACATGCGTACCTGATAATCAATTGATTCACCTGGCTTCACCACGTAATCCCGATAGTTGGTTATCTCATTTCGGGATGTTATCATTTTAAATTCATCAGCTCCAATTCGTTTAAAAAGAACATAACTGACCTGCTCCTCCGTTGGATTGGATCTCCAGGACACTTTCACAGATCCGGTAGTTTTCTCATATTTTACCTTAGAAATTTGTACTACTCCTTTTACATTTGAAGCTTCACTCTTAGTCTTTATAGTGATTTTATTGGATTCCCTGGAGCAATTTGATCTTAAATCCAAAGCAACAAGAAAGTAGTTGTATGATTTCCCCGGTTCGATTGTTCGATCATAATAACTGGAAATATCCTTAGGTATCACTTCTTTATTTAACTGTACCCTGTTCGAATCCGCATCTGAAGTTCGGAACAAGTTATAGCCCACTAAATCCAATTCCGTATTTTTTACCCATTCTATTACGATCTTATCTTCCGAACGATAAACTTGCTTCAGGAAGGGGTCTTTTGGCGGCAAAACATCAATCATAACATTCGTTGCCGGTTTGGACAATTTACTTTCATTCAGGCTGGTATCAAGTGCAATGAGGGCATAGGTAAACTCATTGAGAGCATTTGCCGGCAAGGAATCGTAAAAAACATTTTCCCTTAAAACATCCGGAGATCTAAGAGCTAAGTTGCTTTTGTCATTTTTGATAGAACGATAGATCTTATACCCCAAGATATCAGGCTCCTTATTTTTATCCCAAGTAATAATCAGGCGGGCTGTATCACTAATCACCGTTACATTCAATGGGATTCCCGGTGGTTCGTTGTCAATTACATCCACAATTAATTCGGCAGAATATGCTTCATTTCCTTCGTCGTCTACAGCTGCAACCTTAAAAAAATACAATCCAAATTCAGGAACTGAAAATCTGTATGTAGAATCCTTAAAAGGAAGTAATTCCAAATTCACAGGATTAAATAGTACAGTATCTCCTCCTTTAACGTGCGCCTGGTATACTTTGTAACCCGCAAAATCAGTTTCCTTATTTTCTTTGTGCCAATTTAATTGAATACTTTTACCATAGAGCACTTTTTTAATAGCTGTTGGAGGTTCCGGTAATGTTTCATCTTTAATTCTTACCCGAATTTTTTCTGAGGCATTCAATTTTTCACCAAAGAAACCTATTCCTACAAAAGTGTAGTAATACGTCTTTTTCTCGGTTAACTTTTCTTCGCTTAAAAAGTATTCAGGATAAACAACCTTTCCATTAGGGTCCAGGACAGTAGATAGAAGAATCGGATCTTTTGTTATTAAGCGTCCTATACTATCCAAACTCTCAGATCTGAAAACCTGCACCCCGTAGTAACGATCAGGTTCGGGCTTCCAGCGGAAATCAACCGCTCTTTTTCGAGTTTTAAACTGAATACTATCAATTGGCTTATTCCATGTTTCTACCCCAATAACAACTTCTTCTGACTCAGCTAAAGGATCTGAAACTGATTGTCCTGCATGAATAATCCGATAGCGGTATCTATTTCCTTCTGTTACTTGATTGTCCTCAAAATAGTTTCCAATATATTTACAAAACGGGGTGCTGTTGAATGACTTAAGTGTCAGCATTAATAACCCTAATCCTTCCAATTTTTTGGAACTTTTTAAGAGTTCGGCCAGTTCCTTTAACTCGGGGTCCGCCTTCAACTCTGAGCTGGTTGGTTTTACCTGACCCAAACTAAATTGACTCGGACCTATTTTTTCCCAGGATCCATTGTTAACCGATCGGTAAAGCATAATAGATTCTTTAAAAATCAATTCTTTTGAATACCACTTTAATTCAATGGAATGGTCATTTTGCTTCATAACCAACCTGTTTTCCTGCGAAAACAGGGAAAATGAACCTATTAGAAATACTATCAGAAGAAATTTATTCATCCTTTTTTTTCGCTTTAATTAATTCTTTAATTTTTAGATAACTGGTGCTGAACGTATAGCTGTAGCTGATAGTTAGCCTGTTTTCGGAAAAATTTTGAGCCCCGGGCACAACTGCAATACGATTTATGAAAGCGTAATTTATTTTCAACGACTGGGATTTAGTCAGCGTATAGTTCAGAAAAGTAGTAATAGCATAATTTTTATTCGAAAGGACCTGGTTCAATTTTGAACTCTGGTATGAACCGTTTACTCCCGCTTTTAATTTATTCTTAAAAAAGGAACTATTCAATCCTAAAGTTGGTCCAAAGTTTTCAGTCTTAGCAGAAACTGCATCACTTAGTGTGTATGCTCCAGCTAAAATAATTCCAAAATTGTACTTGGTGAAAGTAACATTATAGGAAGGATTGAGCATAAATACAGCATTTGTAGCCTGTTTGTTACCTCCTGACTCTTGATACATGACATTTATACCATATGTCTGACGGATATTTTTACCCAGATTGTAACCAAGATTAAGCGTTCCTGTTTCATTCACCTGAGACAATCTGATTGAGTCATAAAAAACATCCCTGATTGCCACCACATCCGTTGAAAAGCTATTATAAGAAGCTGAAACATTCAAATTCTTGATTAGGCTTATACTTACAGCTCCATTCAAGGCCAATCTTCGCTGAGTAGCTATTTGGTTTTTGTCCAAATTATTTCGTGTTGTTCCCAACCCCAAATTAATATTCACTCTGTTCTTAAAAAATGGCTTGTTCAATGTAACAGAAAATTCCTGAACATCATTCGTTATGAATACGGCACCTAAAGAAACATAATCCGGATCTATTCGCTTAAATTTAGCCCCAATTCTATATCCTTTTATTTCATAATCTGCCTGTAAATTGTAACTTGAATTAAATCGGGAAGACGCTCGGGAAGAAAACAATTTATTAATATAGGTAAATCGCTCTATTTTAGAGATTGGTAAATAAGTGTTCGGAGTAAACATACTGTAATGGTATGCACCTTGAATAGAAAGCTTTTGACCAATTGATTTCATGAATTTTAATCCGAAAATCTGATTATCACAAGGCAAAACATTTGTGGATGTATCAAAAGGAATAGACTCTTTTCTATCAGTAGCTTTAAAGTAAATCAATTCAATATAGTTTTTTTCCTTTCCAACTTTTAGCTTTGCCGCTCCACCCCATCGTTCGTAGGATGGTATGGAAACTGAAGCGCCATCTATCCCGCCCTTCGGAATAGCCCTCAAAAACCTTCCGAATGCAGCGCTTCCGGAGACAATCCCTTTGCTTGGAACAATTTCTACACCACCCCCTAAAAAAAGTGCTCCGCTTAAAGAGTATTCACTAAATTCCATCGTTCTGTATCCGGCATGAACAGTCAGCCATTTATAGTGCGGACTCATTCCAAACTGATTAAAAGGCTGATTAAAGCGATCTAAACCATTTGAAAATTGCTTATCTTGCTGTGTTAACGTAAAAGAAAGCGGGATAGAAAGTTTATTGTATAAACTGACAGTTAGATTGCCATTCAATGACCAATAGAATGGGTCTCGGTTCATTTTCATCCCTTTCGCATCGTAAAATACCGCGGATGCATTTAAACCACCTGTCAGACTTAATGGATCCTGATGAAGTATATTTTTAACATCAGATGCCAGGTTCTCAATGTCCTGAGAAAAAAGGAAAGTTGAAAATAGACTGAAAATAATGGTAAGCCGTGTGGTCAAGTGGATTAATTTAGTTTAGGATCTAAGTTTCTTAGACAAAGAAACAAAAAAAATGTTAATTATTCCAGCATTCTTCCTAAAATTAAAAAAACTGACTGATTCACTTTTTAGAATGCCTAATTAGGAAAACAAAAAGGGGTATTCTGAATTCATTTCTTATTTTCGCACCTCATCAAACCAAAAATTTTGAATATGGTTTTTCGTCATATACTTTTCAGTTTCACATTTCTTTTCACTGGAATAGTTTCAGGTCAGCAATCGGATTCTGTTGCCATCCGTAAATTCTTCGACGAAGCATTGATACGTGGAAAATCCCACGAAGACCTGCGTTCGCTTTGCAAAGGGATTGGTGCACGGCTTTCCGGTTCTGCTCAGGCCCAGATGGCTGTGGAATGGGGAAAACGAAAAATGGAAGCATACGGTTTCGATAAAATCTACCTGCAGCCGATCATGGTTCCGCACTGGGAAAGAGGAAACAAAGAAGTAGCCTGGATGCAAAGCGGCAACGGAGAAGTTTTTCCTGTTGACGTATTAGCGTTAGGCGGTTCAATCGGCACAAACGGAACGTTGAAAGCAGAAGTGATCGAATTCAAATCATTGGAAGACCTGAAAAAAGCATCGAAAGCCAGCGTGCAGGGAAAAATCGTATTCCTGAACCAGGCAATGAATCCGTCTGATATTATGACCTTTAAAGCTTATGGCGGCTGCTACGGCATTCGCGGACAAGGCGCTGTTGAAAGTTCAAAATTGGGAGCTGTTGGAGTGGTGATACGATCATTGGCTTTGCCTGACGATCATTTTCCGCACACAGGTTCCATGTATTATGAAGATGGAGTTGCTAAAATTCCTGCCGGAGCGCTTTCCACCATTTCATCCAATGAATTATCAAAAGCACTTGCAAAAGGAAAAGTAAACCTGATCCTGGAAATGGATTGCCGCGATTTCCCCGATGAGCCTTCTTTCAACGTGATGGGAGAATTGAGAGGAAGTGAAAAACCGGATGAGATCATTACTATCGGCGGACATTTGGATTCCTGGGATGCCGGAGAAGGTGCACACGACGATGGTGCCGGAATTATCCATTGTTTGGAAGCTTTACGCATTTTGAAAGCTGCAGGAGTGAAACCAAAACATACCATTCGCGTGGTTTTCTTTATGAACGAAGAAAACGGAAACAAAGGCGGGATCAATTATGCCGAATGGGCGAAAAAAGAAAACAAAAAACACATTGCAGCAGTTGAAAGTGATCGCGGCGGATTTAGTCCGGATGGCTTTGAATGCGATGGGAATGAATCATATATCCAATTAATCAAAAGTTTCGTACCACTGCTAAAACCATACGATCTGCACCATTTTGAAGCCGGTTATGGCGGAGTGGATATCAGTCCGCTGAAAAAATCCTATGAAGGAATTCCACTCTTCGGTTTTGTTCCGGATTCTCAGCGTTATTTTGACTTTCACCATGCAGCAAGCGATGTCTTTGAGAGTGTCAACAAGCGCGAACTCGAATTAGGCTGCGCAAGTATGGCTGCTTTTGTATATTTGTTAGATAAATCCTTGTAATTATGAGCGAACAGAATCCATTCAGCGGAAGACCAAACCCGGAATTTGCACCCGCTTATGCCAAATATTATTTTGAACGCACATTAGGTCAGGAGGATTTACTTGCCGCTTTAGAGAAAGATTTGAACGACACTGCAAACTTCATAGCAACTCTTCCCGAATCAAAAGCAGATTTTCAATATGCTGATGACAAATGGACGCTAAAAGGTGTGATCCTTCACTTTATTGAAACTGAACGCATTTTCCAGTACCGGGCACTTCGTTTTTCACGGAAAGACAAAACTCCATTGGATGGATTTGATGAAGACCAGTATGTACAGCACAATAATTACGACCAGCGCACGCTGGAAGATTTACGACTGGAATTTACAGATGTTCGTAAAGCAAGTATTTCCCTGTTCAAAGGAATGAACACTCCGATGCTGGATTTCGTGGGAACAGCAAACAACACACCGAATACGGCGCGAAACCTGGGCTGGATCACGATCGGACATACGATTCATCATTGCAACATCATCAAAGAACGGTATCTCGTAGACACAGACGAAGCGTTTTAGAATAAAACGTAGGGGCGCGATTAATCGCGCCCCTACGTTTTCAAATATTCAATCTGTTCATTTCTTGGTTAATTAATTTTCATTACAAATTGGTAATATAGGTGGAATACTGCTAAATTTGCACTCTCAACTGTTAATCAGCGATTAGAATGATTAATGGAAAATGAACAAGTATGGCAGATATTTTTGATAAAATTGAACGTAATCGTGGTCCTATCGGACAGTATTCTAAAGGAGTTCACGGTTATTTCACCTTTCCAAAGTTAGAAGGTGAATTAGGCAACAAAATGATTTTCCGCGGAAAAGAGTGTTTGGTTTGGTCTTTGAACAATTACCTTGGATTGGCAAATCACCCGGAAGTTCGTAAAGCTCATGCTGATGCAGCTGCGCAATACGGTTTGGCTTACCCGATGGGAGCTCGTATGATGACCGGTCAGACAAGTGAGCACGAAAAATTGGAAAACGAGTTGGCTGAATTCATGGGGATGGAAGATTGTATCCTTTTGAACTTTGGATACCAGGGAATGGTTTCTGCTATCGACTGTTTAGTTGACCGAAGCGATATTATCGTATATGACTCTGAAGCACATGCCTGTATTTTGGATGGTATGCGTTTACACACAGGTAAGCGTTTCGTATTCCAGCACAATGACATGGAAAGCTTCGATAAGCAAATGAGAAATGCTACCCGTTTGGCTGAAACTACAGGCGGAGGTATTTTGGTTATCACGGAAGGAGTTTTCGGAATGGCTGGTGACCAGGGAAGATTGAAAGATATTATTGAATTCCGTAAATCCGGGAAATACGACTTCCGTTTATTTGTTGACGATGCTCACGGATTCGGAACATTGGGTGAAACAGGACAAGGTGCCGGTGAAGCTCAGGGAGTTCAAAACGAAATCGATGTCTTGTTCGGTACGTTTGCAAAATCTATGTCATCTATCGGTGGATTTATTTGTGCAAAAGAATCAATCGTTGAATTCTTCCGTTACAACATGCGTTCGCAAATGTTTGCAAAAGCATTGCCTATCACCATCACAATTGGTGCTCGTAAGCGTTTGGAGTTGTTGCGTACACGTCCTGAATTGAAAGCTAAATTATGGGAAATCGCTGACGCACTTCAATCCGGATTCAAAAATGCAGGATTTGATATAGGTGATTCAAACTCTCCGGTAACTCCGGTTTTCATGAAAGGAAACCTGGCAGAAGCTACGAATTTGACATTCGATTTGCGTGAAAACTACAATATCTTCTGTTCAATCGTTATTTACCCGGTTGTTCCCAAAGATGTGATCATGTTGCGTATTATACCAACTGCAGCACACACTTTAGAAGATGTAAACTATACCATCGAAACGTTTAAAAAATTGAAAGATAAATTAGACGCCGGTGCTTATAAAGCAGACGAATTAGCAACTGTTGAAGTAGATCGTAAAAAGTAAGAAGAAAAAGCAAAGCTTTTGAAGACGAAAATTGCTTTTATAAAGCATTAGTTTGAGGTAAGCATTGCTTTCGATTCAATACGTCAGCCACAGCTGACAATAACAAGATTGAAGCCCTGATATATTATCGGGGCTTTTTTGTTTCCTTTTCAGCCAGAATACAATCTAAACTCGCGAAGGGCTAAACAATCCAAATCATTCTGCGTTCCTGTTCAAATAAAGCGACTGATAAGTCTGCTTTACTTCAAAGGGAGATATTTTCCTTTTTCAACTAACATTCCCCGTGAATTACGAACAATTCAATAACAAATCTACCCAGACAATTAAAGAATCAGTATATTCACTTTATTAAAACCAGACTATGCTTAAACTGCTTCAAAGTGTGTTCTATCCAAAGTTCACTAATGAAACTAATTCCGAAGATCTAACCAAATTAACGCTTGCTTACCGCATGTCATTATTCCTGGGAATAGCGATAGGAATACTCAGCATTGTACTTTTCATTTATTTCCACATTGCGGTTGCATCCATCACCCTCATTGCTTTTTTCACCATCCTTGTTGCCACGATCTATATTTATAGAACAGGAAAATTCCGCGTCCCAACGATCATCTTCAGCCTGACTGGTGCTGTATCCTGTGCAATTCCACTTTTTTTGCTCGATAATCAGCCTCATTTTTTAAACAGCCTTTGGATGACGATCAATATTCTTTTTGCCTTTATCGTCATTGGAGCAAGGTGGGGAATTGGATTAACTGTTTTTCATGCGATCTGCCAATCAGTCTATTACTATTATTTTTTGGACGAGCAGATGGAAATCATGCGGAACCTGACTCACGAACAACTCATCGCAACGGTCGTTAACTGTATCATTTGTTTCCTGATCATCGGTTACCTGGGTTGGGAAAACATCCGGACCAATGAGGTTGGAAGGAAAAAACTAAACGAAGCACAAGAGGTATTACAGGTTCAATACAACATCATTTCCAAGCAAAACGAAGAGAAAACAGTGATGCTGAAAGAGATTCACCACCGCGTGAAAAATAACCTCCAGATCATTACCAGTTTGCTCAGACTTCAATCCAGGGAGCTCGAAAACCCGGAGGCAATTGCCAAATTCAAAGATGCAACCCACCGGGTGATCGCCATGTCCATGATTCACGAAAAAATGTATCAGAGCGATCATCTTTCCACTTTACACCTGCGCGAATACCTGCATGACCTTTCTTCCGATTTGGTGTCGTCTTACCAATCCGGTTATCCGGTAAGCCTCAAAATAGAATGCGATATCGACTCCATCGGCTTACGATCCATTGTACCAATCGCATTGATTCTGAACGAATTGATCTCAAACTCTTTGAAATACGCTTTCGACGACTACGATAATTGCCTCATCTCCATTTCATTCATGCATCACCAGGGAAAAAAATGCAAATTGATCTACAAAGACAGCGGAACCTGGAAAGCCCCATCCAGACAGGGTTCTTTCGGATTAGACCTCATCGAATCTCTAACAGACCAGCTGGAAGGAACCATGGAATTGAAAACGTATCCGGAAACTATTTTCGACATTACGTTTAGTCCACAGGAAGACCAGTGATAATTATTTAATTCTCAAAATCTCCTGTACTGCTGAAGAAACGTACTCCACTCCTATTGCAATCACTATAAATCCGATTATTCGGGAAATTGCATTGATGCCTGAAGCTCCGAGGGCTTTTACAATGAAGTGCGAGGTCCGTAAAATCAGGTAAATCACCAGGCAGACAGCAATTATAGCACAAACCGAAAACAAATGCTGCTCTTGTTTGTCGAATGATTGATTGTAAGTAATCAATAGGGAAATAGAACCCGGACCGGCCAGCATAGGAATTGCCAAAGGAGTTAGCGATACCTCCGAACGTGTTTCCATATCGGCCTGAACACTGGCTTTCTTCATACCTTTGTGCTTGGTGAAAGAGCCTGTAAGCAACGCAAAACCGGAAGTTGCTATAATCAATCCGCCGGCAACACGCAGCGAATTAATGCTTATTCCAAAGAAATTCAAGACGTATTTCCCTGCAAAAAAAGAGATTAGAAGAATAATACACACATTCACTGAGGTCCAGAAAGAGGTCTTGTCCCGATGATGTTTTGTATCATCTTTGGTCAACCCAACAAAAACGGGAACCGTTCCCAAAGGATTCAAAACTGAGAATAAAGCGGCAAAAACACTGATGAAAATTTCCATTTTTTTGCGCAAAATTCCCCATATTCCGGTGCATGGACGTTAGGTGAATGTTAATTGTTAATTATGAATGTAATTCAAATGACTATTTTCGTAAAAACACATTAAAATGGAGAAAGATCAGCTAAAAGCACTTGCTTCGCAGTTAAGTCATCCTTCCGGTGATCATGGCAATGAAATTGCACAAATGATGCATGCAACCAATATCGGGATGACAAAAAATGCCATCGCCAACCTGAATCTCACTTCCAATGATTCTGTTTTGGAATTAGGCCATGGGAATGCCGGTCACTTGGAATTTCTCTTTTCTCAATGCCAAAACATTCACTATACCGGCCTGGAAATCTCAACACTGATGAACCAGGAGGCTCAGCTTGCTAATAAATCCTTTGTTGATTCCGGAAAAGCGTCTTTTGTTTTATATGACGGAACACTATTTCCTTTTGCTGCTGATTCCTTCAATAAATGTTTCACCGTGAATACTTTGTATTTCTGGCAAAATCCGCTGGAGCTGCTTGCAGAACTGTCGCGGGTTTTGAAGCCAAAAGCTCTTTTCTCCCTAACTTTTGCTCACCGGAATTTCATGGAAACACTGCCTTTCACACCTTTCGGATTTACCTTATACAATCCGGATGAAGTAATGAAGTTAGTAGCACAAAGTTCCTTTGTGCTGGATCAGGAAGATTCACAGCTGGAAACTGTTCTAACCAAAGAAGGCCAGCCGGTAGAACGTCAATTTTCTACTTTGGTATTGAAGAATAACAAATAATTTGAACTTTTAAACTCTTTGAACTTTTCATTATGAAAGAACATACCTACAAATCAACGATCCTTTGGACCGGCAATAAAGGAACCGGAACTTCCGATTATGCTTCATACGGAAGAGAATTTACGCTTCAAATCGATGATAAACCCGACTTGCTTTGTTCTGCAGACGTCCCTTTTCGCGGTGATAAAACCAAACACAATCCGGAAGACTTCTTTTTGGCATCGCTTTCAAGCTGTCACATGCTTTGGTTTTTCCATTTATGTGCCGATGCAGGAATTCAGGTGATTGAATATACAGACAAACCGATTGGAAAGATGATCCAGGACCCGGCTGGCGGTCGTTTTACATCCGTGATTCTTCGACCCGAAGTGGTAATCACAGATTCTTCCAGGATCGAACTTGCCAACAGCCTGCACCACGAAGCCAATAAACAATGTTTCATAGCGAATTCGTGTAATTTCCCGATTGATCACGAACCAACTTGTACTGCAAAAGATTCCTGATATTCAATGACCAACCTTTTATCGGACGTAAAAACGCAATATTACGTCAACCTGTAAAAATTCGGAAAAAGCAGATGCAAAAAAAAAGAAACAAATCCATTCGAAAAGTGCGCTATGTGCTTTACAAAGAAACACTTGTTGATTTCAAAGAGCATATCTGGACCTTCATCGGTTCCTTTTTCGGGATCGGATTAATTGCCTTTACGCAGTCCTTGTCTCTCGACAAACTATCGAACATTTTCCTGATCGGATCTTTTGGGGCCAGCAGTGTATTGATCTATGGAGCCATTCAAAGTCCGCTTGCACAGCCGCGAAACCTGGTTGGTGGTCATGTCATCTCAGCCTTCATAGGAGTGTGTGTATTCAAACTGGTTCCAGATCCTGTCTGGATTTCAGCTCCGCTTGCCGTAAGTCTTTCAATCGTTGCCATGCAAATGACCAAAACACTCCATCCGCCCGGAGGAGCAACCGCATTGATTGCCGTGATCGGAATTCCAAAAATCAAAGCACTTGGATTTATGTACGTCTTATCTCCTGTTCTATCCGGAGTAATGATCTTGCTTTTAGTGGCAGTCATCACCAATAATTTGACAAAAAACCGGTCTTATCCGACCAACAGCAGGTTAACAAAATTCATCAAACCCCGGAAAATACGATTAAGAGATGTCACAAAAAACAGAAAGAGTTTGTAAGAAAGGACACCATTACTCTAAGAGTTCGGATTGTCCGACCTGTCCTATTTGCGAGGAAGAAAAAAAATCTGAGGCAGGAATCTTTGCCCTTCTTTCAGCCCCGGCGCAGAGAGCAATGGAGAATAACAACATCTATTCTTTGGAGCAACTTGTCTCTTACAGCGAAAAAGAAATTCTGAAATTTCACGGATTGGGAAAAGCCTCGCTTCCAACGCTGAGAAAACTCTTAAGCGACCAGGGACTTTCTTTCAAGGCATAATTGAATTATATTTATCATTAAAAGACTAATAGACAAAAGAGTCAAGACATAAGACTTGAATCTGTCTTTGGTCTTATGTATAACGTATTTAGTCTTTTAGATATGAAAACTTTTGCCAACGTCGATGAATACATCAATGATTTTGAGGGGGAAACGCAAAAACGCTTAACTCAAACCCGTAAACTTGTTCAGGAAGCTGCTCCGGAAGCTGTGGAATCCATTTCTTACGGAATGCCTGCGTATAAAGTTCATGGAAAACCGTTGGTTTATTTCGGCGGATACAAGTCTCACATTGGTTTTTACGCCACACCAACAGGACACAAAGCGTTCGAAAAAGAACTTTCTAAGTACAAACAAGGGAAAGGATCGGTGCAATTCCCGTTGGATGAGCCGCTTCCTTCCAAACTCATTACTGAAATCGTTCTGTTCCGCCTGGCTGAGAACCAATCCAAGTACGGAAAAAAGTAAGAAGAAAAAGCAAAGCTATTGAAGACTTCGGGCAGCAGTCACAAACTGCTTGGCACGAAGGAAAAGACAAGTCCTATTTAGATGGAATCATTAACTTCGGAAAAAACTTTTTCATGAAATATCTGCTTATTCTTGCTTTGATCATTTCTGCGTTTTATTCACACAGTCAATTCACACATGCTGATTCACTGCGGGGAAATTATGGAAAAACACGCGACTGGTGGAATTTGAAACATTATGATCTGAGTGTAACGTTTGATATCGATAAGCAGGAAATTCACGGAAAGAATGTGATTACTTTTTCTGCCGATGCTGTTAAAGGAGTCTACATGGATCGCACCATTCAAATAGATTTACAGCAGCCAATGGTCATCGACAGTGTTTTCAACGGAATGCTCAAAATTCCTGTAAAAGACATTCAACGGGACGGAGACGCATACCTGATCAACTATCAGGACGCTCAATATGATGACGAAGAAGCTACAAAACAGCAAATGACCGTTTACTTTCACGGAAAACCAAGAGTGGCAAAACGCGCACCCTGGGACGGTGGAATTATCTGGACCAAAGATCCGAACGGTTCACCCTGGGTAACAATTGCCTGTCAGGGACAAGGAGCAAGCGTTTGGTTCCCGTGCAAAGATTCACAAGTCGACGAACCGGATAAAGGAGTTTCGATGCATTACACTTGTCCGGGTTCATTGGTTTGTGTGAGCAACGGTATTTTCATTGGGAAAGAAATTAATAATCACGGGCAAGCCACTTATTCCTGGAAAGTCACCAATCCGATCAACAACTATTGTATGATCCCTTACATCGGTGATTACGTAAATATGCACGAACATTTTACCGGTGAAAAAGGAAGTCTTGAAATTGATTACTGGGTTATTAGAGGAAACGAAGAGAAAGCGAAAAAACAATTCCAGGATGCTCCCAGAACATTGAAAGCATTGGAATATTGGTTTGGTCCCTACCCTTTTTACGAAGACGGATATAAATTAGTGGAAGCTCCTCACCTCGGAATGGAACATCAAAGTGCTGTGGCATACGGAAACAAATACAAAAACGGGTATCTCGGTTCCGACCTTAGTAATACGGGTGTCGGATTGAAATGGGATTTCATCATTGTCCATGAAAGTGGTCATGAATGGTACGGAAATAACATGACCACTAAAGACATTGCCGACATGTGGGTTCACGAAGGATTTACCTGCTACAGTGAAACTTTATTTACGGAATATTGGTTCGGGAAAGAAGATGCAGACAAATACATCCAGGGACTTCGCAAAAACATCATGAATGACAAAGCGATCATTGGACCTTATGGAGTAAATACGGAAGGAAGCGGCGATATGTATTATAAAGGAGCAAACATGCTTCACACCATTCGAACAATTTACAACAACGATTCTTTATTCCGCATGATGCTTCGGAAGATGAATAAAACATTCTATCATCAAACGGTGACTTCTCAGCAAATTGAGCAGTTTATGTCGAACCAGCTGAATATGGACCTTTCAAAAGTCTTTGATCAATACCTGAGAACGAAAAATTCGCCGACTTTGCAGCTGAAACACAAGAGAAACAAAGTCAAATTCCGCTGGATAAACTGTGTCAAAGGTTTCAATATGCCTATCATGAATGGAGATCAGAAACTGACCTGTACTTCCAAATGGAGTTCTTATTCAATCGGGCATGATTATTCCTTTGAATTGAATAAGAATTTGTATGTAATAAAGAAGCAAGATTAGAATTAAATAAATTATACCACTATGAAAACGTCTTTAGAGAAACCCAATGAAATATTGGAACTAGAACTAATTTGCGATATTGTATTCAATGAAGAAAAGGAAAGTTCATTCTTAGCTGATCGTATAAATCGTAGTTTAAGAAATTTCTTTGTCCGCAATCGGAATGGCGAAATCATCGCTTTAGGTATAAATGAATTATCTCTTAAATCAGAAGATTTAAAGCATATTAAAGGACTAAATAATTTGATTTTTTTAAGCCTTACGACCAATTCAATAACTGATATTTCTGATATATTTCCGAAACCGAAACTAAAATATTTATATTTAGGATCTAATAAGATAACAAATATAACTCCAATAGCACAATCCTTACTATTAGAAGAATTAGCTATTTGGTTTAATCCAATAGAAGATCTAACTTCATTAAGTGCACTAACAAATCTTCGTGAATTATACTGCCAAAGAGCAGCGATAAAAAGCTTAGATTTTATTCGCTCATTAAATCATCTTGAAATTATTAATATTTCCTATAATGAAATCTCAGATATATCCATACTAGCTGAAATGACTGATTTGAAGGAAGTTGACTTGACAAATAATAACATTAAAATTATTCCGAAACAAGTTGCAGAATCTTTCGGCTGGTTGAGCCAAAGAAGAGTTAATGCAAATAAATCTCTTCGTTTAAGCAGAAATCCTTTAGAATATCCTCCTAATTCAGTTTTACAGTTAGGTCAAGAATCTATTAAAAATTACTATGAGGCTTCAGAATCATTTGGTTATGAACCATTGTCTGAAGGTCGAATCATTGTAGTTGGAGATGGAAGCGCCGGAAAATCAAGTTTAATTGAAAGGGTTTTGCATAACTCATTTGCCCAAGGAAAAACTCAAACTAATGGGATTTTCATTGAACAATGGGAGTTGACACATTTAGATAGTAGAAATTTAACATTTCATATTTGGGATTTTGGAGGTCAAGAAATTCAGCATGCTGTTCACAAATTTTTCTTCACTGAAGGATGCTTATATGTTTTAGTCCTAGATAATCGTAAAGAAGAAGAACCTGAATATTGGCTTCAACAAATCGAAAGCCTTGGTGGAAATGCTCCTGTATTATTAGTTTTCAATAAACAAGATGAAAATATAACAGAAATAGCTGATAGAAAGTTTCTAAAGGAAAAATATCCAAATATTATAGGTTTTTATAATACAAGTTGCAAAACTGGATTTGGAGTTGATGAATTTAAAGATGATTTAGCAAAAAACGTTATCAAATTACAAACAGTCGATGAGCAATTTCCTAACAATTGGTTCAACATAAAAAAAGCAATTAAAGAATGTACTTCAGGTGAACAGCATTACTTGGATTACAAGAGTTACAGTGAAATCTGCAAATCCAATAATGTTAATAGTGAGGAAATTCAGAAACTTTTGCTCAAATACTTTACAACAATTGGTGCGATAACTTGGTTTGGTGATACCTATCTAAATTTCCTTCATGTTCTTAGTCCTAAATGGATTACTCAAGGTGTTTATAAAATAATTACTTCAAAAAAGACTGCGGAACTTTTAGGGGTTATTAACATCAATCATTTTAAAGAGTTATTATATCCTTCAAGTGAAAATGACTATATCTATGAAGAAGCACATTATGGTTATATTCTAAGTATGATGAAAAAATTCGACCTCTGCTACTCACCTGATGATAAAAGTATTTTAATACCATCAGCATTCGGAAAAGTTCCAAAGGTAGAATATAGCGAATTTAGAGGCGAGGAAGTCCGCACCTATATCTTACAATTCAAGGATTACATGCCACTGGCATTGATTCATAGATTTACAGCAAAAAAACTACCAAATGCGCATAATAACAATTATTGGTATTCAGGAATTGTCATAAATGATAACAAAAGTGAGTCTCTAGCTATGATTCATGCTGATAAAGAGGCAAAACGAATTTATGTGAGGATTAAAGGCAAAGAAAAACTTGGCCTCTGGGAGCATATTCGCAGGGAACTTCATGACATTACATCTAATTACGCATCAATTTCTTACAATGAATTAATTTCATTAGACAACAAATCTGAAAACACAGTTTCTTATGAAGATCTAATTAGTCATATTTCGGCAAACAAATCAATTTACTTTCATCCAAAATTACAACGAGATTTTAACGTGGGATACTTGATTGGGATGTTTGAAAGTAAGGAACAGACAATAGAGAAATTTAAAAATGAAGTCTTTGATATAGAGTACAATGATTTCCAAACAGAAAAAATTCCACCATTAATTATTAATATATTAAATAATAACAGTCCAACAGTAAACGCTCAAATAAATACTGAAATAAACATAGATATTGACATTAACGTTGTCAATAATATAAGTAGTACTATTAAAGGAGAAGCCGATTATCTGCTTGAAGCTCTAGAAGAGAACAATGAGCTACTGAAAGACGCTTTAAACAAGGTTATTCAGTTTGCAAACGACTCAAAATCAGCAAGAAATAGTGGCGATGTAATTGAAAAAGGTTGGAGTAGAAAGTTAAAATCAGTCATAAAATTATTGAGTAATGCGGGAGAACAATTCAAAAATATAGAAGATGGAAGTCTAGCATTAAAATCAATGATGAATGGGTTGTATAATTTAGTATCTCAGTTTAACTTGAATGAGGTAAAGGCTATGTTAGAAGTTATTATTTAAGAACACTAAAAAAGCTCCTTTTTTGTTAATTAATTTTGGAAAGTATCTTCAAAACACCTCGCTGATTTTGGTACTTTTGTAAAAAATCCAAAGATGTTGACGATTGATCCGAAAGAACTTCCAGTACCAAAACTTCATGGTTATTTACTTGGGGCTATTGGTCCAAGGCCTATCGCTTTTGCGTCAACCATCAATGAAGACGGGGTAAACAATTTATCTCCGTTTAGTTTTTTCAATGTGTTTTCGGCTGCGCCGCCGATTCTGATTTTTTCTCCGGCAAGAAACGGAAGAACGAATACGACCAAAGACACTTACAACAATGTCAAAAATATTCCCGAAGTGGTTATTAACATTGTGAACATGGATATTCTGCACCAGATGAGTTTGAGCAGTTCTCCATACGGACCTGAAGTGGATGAATTTGTGAAAGCAGGCCTTACTCCGGTTAAATCGGATACAATTAAGCCCATGCGGGTTCTGGAAGCTCCTGTTCAATTCGAATGCAAGGTACTTGAGGTGAAAGAACTGGGCGACCAGGGAGGTGCCGGGAATTTGGTAATCTGCGAAGTAACTAAAATTCACATCCACGAAGAAGTTCTTGCAGAAGACGGTACCATTGATCAGAAAAAGATCAACCTGGTAGCAAGAATGGGGGGAAATTGGTACTGTCATGCCAATGAAGCATCCATGTTTGAAGTCACGAAACCAATTACAACTATCGGGATCGGTTTTGACCAGCTCCCGGATGATATCCGCACAAGTTCAGTGCTTTCCGGAAATGATCTTGCACAACTTGCAGGTATTACCGAAACGCCAAATGAAACGGATGTGAACGAATATAAGTTATTAGAATTAAGCGATTTATTCTTAACTTTAGAAGATGAGCCGGCAAAGCTGGAACTCGCTTTACACACGCGTGCAAAGGAATTAATTAACAACAATGATATTGAAGGAGCATGGATGACCCTGCTTTCTTTTAACGATTAAAATAAGTAATACCCGTAGAAATATGTTTAAAATATCCGGAATCTTAAAGGTGAAGAATGATACAGTTCAAGTATCAGAAAAATTCTCAAAGAGAGAATTTGTTTTAACTGATAACGCAAGTATGTATCCTCAGGATATCTTGTTCCAATTAACACAAGATAAGTGCAGCTTGATTGATGGATTCAATATGCAGGACCAAATTGAAGTATCATTCAACTTAAGAGGTCGCGAATGGACAAGCCCACAGGGAGAAGTAAAATACTTCAATACCCTGGAAGCATGGAGAATTGAAAAAGTTGGAGCAGCTTCTTCCATGGGAGGTGGAATTCCGGCAGGTGGACCAACAGCTATGAGCTTAGATCCAATTGCAACTCCAAATGCTTCAACAGCACCAAGCGACGACGACGATTTACCGTTCTAAGTAATTATTATAACCAGTAGGGGCGCGATTAATCGCGCCCCTACTGGTTTCTACCTTCAATCCATGAATCAGCAAGTTTTACGTAAGTTGAAATTAACTATTATCTTGATCCGAATCATTTTCGGTGGACTGCTATTTGGTATACTCAGTTTTCTTTCTGTAACGACCCTTCTTCTCGTTACTCCCGGGGAAACTCAGGTACCTACTGATCAAATGGAAATTTTCCAATTGACGTCCTCTATTTTCATGGTAGTAACGGTAAGTGTCAGTATTTTTCTTCGAAAATCTATGCTTGCAAAAGTTCACAATGAAACAAATCCATTGAAACTTCTCCAATCTTATACATCCTCACGAATTGTTCAATTGGCTTTGCTCGATGGTTCCATTCTTTTTGCCATTGTTTGTTATCTGTTAACATCCAATCTTTTTTTCGTCCTGCTGTGCGGAATTGGTATTCTTTACTTCGCGTCACTTTTCCCTATCCGCAATAAAGTCATTCAACAATTGAAACTAGATCCTTCGATCGGATAATAGTTACATTTCTTCCACCAATGTGTAGAACCTCTCCCCGATTTGTGGAACAATTCCACACTTTTTTTGGGTTTGATAAATAGGTCATGCAAAACCTGATCAAGGTATACATATTCTAAATCCCTTTCATACCAACGGTTTCAGCATTCAAATACATAGTTCTGAATGTTGAATTCAATTTGTGGTATCATATTTCCTAGTGTATCTGCAGAAATCATTAAAAATAAATACCATGAAAAAGTTATTCATCGCAGCACTTGCACTTACAACAACCGTATTCGCAAACGCTCAGGCTCCGGCTCAGACAGAAAACAATAAAGCTCAGGCAGAACAAAACGTAGCAGCAACAGATGCAAATGCAACTAAAGCTGATCGTGTAAAAATCAAATTGGAAGAATTGCCTGAACCAGTAAGAAATGTATTGAAAGACAGTGCTTACATGGAATGGACAGCAAAAACTGCTTACATTGTAGATTCAAAAAAAGATTCACCTTATTACGAAGTAGAGTTGGCTAACAAAACCGGAGAATTAAAAACAGTGAAATTCAGAGGAGACGGTACAGTGATCAACTAAGCTGTTTTTCCTTAAATAATCATAAGAAAGGTCTTGCTTCTGCTTGACCTTTCTTATTTTTATTAGGAATCACAATACTTAGGCTTTGAGCAAGAAAATCCTGTTAATTGAAGACGATCCGACTTTCGCAAAAATTGTAACGACTTTCCTCGACAAGAAAGGTTATCAGGTAAATTCTGCTCCAAATCTCCAATCCGGAGAGAAACTGTTAAGCAGCGAGAAATTCGATCTTTTACTGTTGGATTATAGATTACCTGATGGAATCGGTTTGGACCTGATTTCCAAAATGGGAACCCATTTCCCGGTGCTTCCTATAGTCATTATAACGGGTTTTGATGATGTCAGAACAGCCGTAAAATCAATACAATCAGGGGCTTTCGAGTACATTATCAAACCTATCAATCCGGATGAATTGTTATTAGTGGTTGAGTCAGCTCTCCACAAAGAAACTTCTTCTAAAAAACAGCCCACCGCGGTGGAAAAAACTGTTTCACCAACACCTTCGTTCATTAAAGGTGAAAGTTCTGTCTCTAAAAAACTATACGAATACGTTGACCTCGTTGCTCCAACTGAGATGTCTGTTATGATCATCGGGGAAAGTGGGACCGGGAAAGAACACATTGCGCGATCCATTCATAACCAAAGTAAACGCGCTGACGGACCTTTTATCGCTGTTGACTGCGGGGTTCTTTCAAAAGAACTGGCTGCCAGCGAATTATTCGGGCATGCGAAAGGTTCTTTCACAGGAGCCATGCAGGACAAGGTTGGTGTATTGGAAAAAGCAAATGGCGGTACTTTATTTTTAGATGAAATTGGGAATTTAAGCTACGATGTGCAGGTGAAATTGCTTAGAACACTCCAGGAAAGAACTATTGAACCGGTTGGAAGCGGAAAAAGCATTCCGATCAACATTCGCTTAATCAGTGCAACGAATGAAAACCTGCTGCAGGAAATCGGTGCGGGTAATTTTCGGGAAGATATTTATCACCGAATCAACGAATTTAAAATTCAAATGCCTGCCCTGCGTGATCGCGATGTGGATTTAGAACTCTTCATTCAGTATTTTGTCAATCTCTCAAACAATGAATTGGACCGCTCGGTAAAACGTCTTTCTCCGGAAGTTCTCCAAGTGTTCAAAAAATATGACTGGCCGGGAAATTTACGCGAATTACGCAATGTAATCAAACGTTCGGTGCTGCTTTCAGGGAACAATGAAATTGGGATCGAATTACTGCCGGAAGAAATGACCTTTCGTGCTGAAACCAATAATCCGAATGATTTGAAACTGGTGCAGGAAACAAACGAGCGCGAGTTGATCCTTCATGCGCTTGTACAAACACGATATAACAAAACGAAAGCCGCCCAGTTACTGAATATTGATCGGAAAACGCTTTACAGCAAGATGGAAAAATACCAGTTGGATTAACACTTCACCGCGACTAAAACCTAGAAAAATTTACCGCGAAGAGTGAAAGAGCGCAAAGAAATCAAATCGTACTAATAGCCTTTTCTAATTCCGGAATGATCTCTTTCACTTCGTAAATAACAATTCCCCGGGCGGTATTCTTCAGGCTTACTTCCAGTTTCCGCAATCGCGAAGCCAGTTTTTTCGAGCCCATTTGCCCGAACCTTCCGGCAAGGCGATGAACCAATAACAAAATCTCGCGGGTATTTTCTTCTTTGAGAGCGGTTTTCATGGAAACTAAATCTGCCCGGGAATCAGAAACAAACTGCGCTTTGATTTCCCGGAAATCGGATTCATCGGTGATCATGGTTCGTAAGGCTGAAAAGTCGAACTCACTTTCTTTTTTACTTCCTTCCTGAAGCGGACCATAGAACTCCTTACTTTTAAACGGTTTTAAGACAATTCCATCAAAACCAGCTGATAGGAATAGTTCTTTCTCTTCCGGAAGGACCTGGGCCGTAAGCGCAATGATCTTCACTGAGGTATGTCCGCGTTTTCTCAACGCAGCACACAATTCAATCCCGCTCATTCCAGGCATTCGCACATCGGCATAAACCAACCTCACTTCCTCGTCCCAATCCGCGGCAAGCAATTCCTGAGGACTACCAAAACATCTGAATCGCACATTTTTCTGCTTTAATAATTGTCCGCATAATTTCAAAATAGCAGGATCATCATCTACTACCCAAACGGTTCCATCTACTTCAATGATTTCGGGTTCATTGCGAACAATTTTCGTTTCCGGGAGCTGTGCTTTTTCGAACGTGAAACGCAGATCGAACTCTGTTCCTTTTCTCAAAGTACTTTTCACACTCATTTCGCCTTTCAGGGCACCAACCAGTTCTTTTACAATACTTAATCCCAAACCTGTTCCGGATTGAATCGGAGCATTTCTAGCTTGTTCAAATTGCTGAAAAACAACTCTCAGGTCAGCCGGACTCATCCCGATCCCGGTATCAAGGATCCTGAAAGAAACGCTTATTTTGTCCAAATCATCTTCCAGCTGGACCATTAGAGAAACCGAACCTTTTTCAGTAAACTTCACGGCATTGCTCAAAACATTGATCAAGATCTGTTTTAAGCGGAAGGAATCTGAAATAACAAACATCTGTTCTATTTCCGATTCATTGATGTCAAAATTCCAATGAAGTCCTTTCTGGTGACATTGAAAAGCAGCCAGATCTGCCACTTCACCAATGATCTCATTCAATAAAAAAGGTTTGTTTTCTATTTTAAAACTGGAAGAAATGATGCGGGAATAATCCAGGATCTCATTGACGACCTGCAATAAATGTTCAGAAGCCTTCGAAACAATTTCAATTTTTGATTTATCCGCTTCGGGTTCATTCATCATCAATTCAGAATACCCAACTATCGTTTGCAAAGGAGAACGGATCTCGTGGCTCATGTTTGAAAGAAAACGCTGTTTTGCCTGACTGTGAAACTCGGCTTCTTCCCGTGAAGCTTCCAATTGCTTGCGGTAGCGATTGAACTTTGAGACATCCCCGATAATAAAACCGATCAACGCAAAAGCCACCAAAACGAAAACTACAGTTAATATTCTGGTAAAGGAAATAGTTTCCCGCGCAATTTGGATCGATGTTGCCGAACTCATTTGTGTGCTGAGACGTTCTTCGTCTTTTACTTCTCCGATCACTTCCAGCAGTCGATTGAATAAGATCTCATTGCTTTTAATGAGAATCATTTCTTGTTTCTGCAGGAATTCTCGTCCTGAATTCCGTTCCGATTCCACCTGATCTAAGGAAATGCGGATGTTTTCGATAATACTGTCTTTTTTCTGTGAAACACTCAGCGTATCAATGTGAACATTCGTGTTTTCTTCTACCACCACATACGATTTTGTTTCCACAACAGGTTCCTTCTTCCGCCGGAATCTTCGTTTCTTTTCCGGAACTGCTTCCTTGACTACCGGATCAAAATAAGTATAGGTTTTCGTTTGTTTTTCGACTGTAACCACATTTGTATCTACTTTCAGATTCTCACGATCAACCTGCTCTGCCAGTTCTTCAAATTGTTTGTCCACCAATCCGTTATGAATGTAATTGTAGCGGATTTTGAGGTATTTCTCAAACAATTTGTTCCGTTTGGTAAAAATAGAATCTACCTCAACCAAACGCTGGACCTGGGTGGAATTATCCGCAAAAGAATCCTTTAACTCGTTGATCCTGCTGGAAATCCCGTTAACTCTTTGATCGAATTCATCGGAAGGATTGTATTTATTCTGCAGCGCTTCCGCCCGATAGAAATCATTCAGCCGGCTCATTTCCATTTGAAGTTCATTCAGAGATTCCAGGCGATTATTTGGTCTTGCCAGATCCTCTACAACGGTATTGATCCGGTCAAATGCACTTCGATTAACGATCCAGGTAAACAGGGAGACGCACAAAACCAATCCGAAAGCTAAAATGAGCTTTCCACGGGTTGTTTGAGTAAATCGTTTCGACTGTTCCAAGATAATATTTGTTCAAAGGTTCAAAAAAGTTCAAAAGGTTCAACTTTGATCTGTTTGAACTCCTGAATATTTGAATAGGTCTAAATTAGCGAGAAATAAACCCGGCAAATATTAAAAAGACCTAAATTATCGTCCTTTCCATTCAGGTTGAGAAACCATCAGGTATGCTACTAATGCGAACAAATAGATCGGATACAAAAGTTCAAATAAGGCCAGACCCAACAAATCGAAGGGTTTCGGCTTCTTTTTATCCATTTTCACGAGCATAAAATCCATTCCGAATTTAAAAGCAATGAGTAAAAACGTCAACCAGTAAACTCCGGCAAAAAAGGTAATGACCTGGAGCAGGAAATAATACAAATGCAATCCTACAGCCCAAATTCCAAGGAAATTATTCAGTGAATCTGCCACGTGACCTGTCTTTCCCAGCCAGCGAACTCGCTGTTCCATGACCTTTGAAAGGGTTTCGGGAGTTTCTGTTTCTACTTTCAGAGCTTCATTTTCTACTATTTCAATGCGCTTCCCGGATTCCCGAAATGCCCTGAGCGTATAAATATCGTCGCCGCTTAATATGTGGTCGTGATCTTCAATATCGTCAACCTGGTCAAAACTGGAAACATGGATCAGCAGGTTTGCCCCGCTGCAATTGACCGGTCTTGACCAACCTGCAATACCTTTATTCAATAGTGCGGTAAAAAGGTATTCCACGGTAAAAAAAGACTGCCACCACTTCTTACCTGTCATTTCAACCGGAAGAATAATCAATTCGGCCTCCGGAAGCAAGAGCATTGATTTCATGTAATCCTTTCCGAAAGAAACATCAGCATCCATGGTTAGACAATATTCTGTTCGAACATGATCCATTCCAAAACGAATAGCGCGCTTCTTCCCTCTTTGCTCTTCCGGCAAATGCAATAAGCGGATTGGAAAAGCATCCATTTCTTTAAATAAATCAATGTAAGAATCCGAAGAATGGTCATTCACAAAAATCCATTGTGCGGGCTGATAACGTTGAGCGTAAATACATTCTAAAAACTCCTGCAGGTTATGTGCTTCGTTTCTGAAAGGAATCACGACCGATATTTCGTCGATTGCCATCATCTTTTTCGAAGACCGGCTCATACGTAAGCGATTTACACCGAAGAGCAGTGTCAATATCGAAAGAATGTAAAGAAGTACCCAGGAACCAACCAACCACATAACTTATTTTTTTCTTATAAAACAGAGCGATCCGTCGCGGCGGATCTGCTATCGTTTTTTCGGCAGCCAAATAAAACTACTCATAAATGCGGGCAAAGCGATATTTATGAGGTAAATAATAATACTTGAAACAATTACATCCGGGGCTGAAACAATTGTTCCTGCAAAAATAAATAATGCAGCCGTTTCCCGGATCAGGACTTTCCCCGACCAAAGTGAAGGCACAAAAGAGGTAAACAGGTAAATGAGCCAAATCTGAGTAAGCAGAAACCAAAGGTCTTCGTAACCAAAAGCCACAAACAATAAGGCATACTGCAAACTAAATACTGCAAAACGTATGCTCGAAAAGGCCAGGAAAGGCCATTTCAGATTTTGATATCTTCCACGGATGCTTTGCAATCTTCGCACAAATAAAAACCGGCTTCTTCTTTTGGGAAGTAAATAATCTCCGAAAAAATAAAATGCCAAAATGACTATCGCACCGAAACCGGTTGGAAGGTACAACGAATTTGAATTCCCATATTTTAAAAGCACCGCAAACAAACCAAAAAGCAAAGTCGGGATGAGTTGACTTAAATTGGCAAGAGCTGTTGAAAAGACGATGTAAATGGTTTGTCGCTTCTGAAAATAAATCAGTCTTCCAAGAAAATTTCCCCATCCGTTGGGCGACATAAAACCGGACGCTACTCCTGCCCAAAAAGCATTCTTTACCAACCTGGATTCTACATTCAAAGGTTTTGTAATGACCTTCCACTTCAGGAATTCCATCCATAAATTAGGGACAAGTAATAGAAAAGCCAGAACCAGTGCCCACCAATGTTTGATTTCCAATCCTTTAGCATGCTGCCAATCCACCTTTTTCAACTGATAATACAAGGTCCACATTACCGCTGCAAACAGCAATAATTTGAATAAAGTCATTAAACCAGCCCGTTTTTTAGTAGCTTTAACTTTCTCTTTCATTTGCATGGCCGAAGATAAAATAATTTTAGGGATTGACCCCGGAACAACTGTATTGGGATATGGATTAATCCATATTAAAGGCACGAAAATTGAAATGCTCAACTTCGGAATTATCCAGCTGCATAAATTAGACAACCAGCCCGATAAACTGAAACGCATTTTTGATCGCCTTGATGGGCTTATGGAAGAATACAAACCGGACGAAATGGCTATTGAGGCTCCTTTCTTTGGAAAGAATGTCCAATCCATGTTAAAATTGGGAAGAGCACAGGGCGTTGCTATAGCCGCTTCTTTGAGAAGAAACATTCCCTACGAAGAATATACTCCCAAACGCATTAAACAAGCCATTACCGGAAACGGAAATGCTTCCAAGGAACAAGTTGCAGCAATGCTCCAAACCTTGCTTCGTTTTGAAGAAATTCCAAAATACCTGGACGCAACGGATGGTTTGGCAGCAGCTGTTTGTCATCATTTTTCCAAAGGAATTGGTGAAAACAATAAAAGTAAAGGAAACAGCTGGACCAGTTTTCTAAGTAAAAATCCGGAACGAAAAATAAGATGAAAAATCTCCTTGTCCTTACTATTTCTCTTCTTTCATTTTCGGCATCTCTTCAGGCGCAAGAGGTTTTTGAGTGGTTTGAAGGCTATTGTCTTTCCAAATCACAGATCGATTCTTCAAAGGCAAATTATCTGCAGGTCCAAAATGTACATTTCACCATTATCCAGGCATCCGAATTAAGTCAGCCTTTCCTGGCGTATCAGCCAAAAGACACAGCTTATATGAATGTCAAAAGCATTCGATTTGAATGTAGTAATTTCATCTCGGAATTGGAGAAAATGGAATATCCGAAAGGTGAATACTGGACGAATCTTAAGAAATTGAGACTGAACAATATCAAGGAACAATGTCTTTTGCACGAGAAAGCAGTCATTGCATTGACTCAGCCTAAAGCTCTGAGAGGAACACCGTATTGCAAGGAATGTTCTCAATATACCGAAGCTTTGGAAAAAGGTGGCAAAACATTATTGAATGCATGGAAGACATTGCATGATAAAGAAATTGAAGGAGCACTTGATCCGGATCCGATCAATGCCGCATTTGAACAGCATTGGAATAGCCCGAATCCCGAATTCTGGGCACGCATTGAAGTCTTAAGGTATGGTTGGTGGAATTGCGTTCTGCAGAATCAAAAAGTGTGGCTCAATGAAAGCCAGTACAGGCAGGAATTCAGAAAATTAATGACCTCTGTTCAACTGGAATGTCATTAAGACTTCTTTTGCAGTTCTATAGATTCTTTCTGAAGATTTTCCATCACTTTATCCAGCATCTGCTTATACTCTTCGTAAGTACAGGAATAATACTTAAATGAATCTTCGTATTGTTTTTGAGTAATGTGTTTACTCTTCAAATAATACTTTCCGGAAGCCGTCATTACTTTGTAATAGCGATTTACCGTAGAATAGGTTGTTTGAACATGACCTTCCAGGATAAGCATCTCGGTCATCACTTCTATCATTTGATCCTTAGGAATTAGATTCGCAGGCTTTTCCATGCCCCGAAGTTCACTTGTGCATGACTGCAGCACTACCAGGATCGCTATGACAAAGAATTGTTTCATCTGTTAAATGTCAGCCGTTCTCCAGCCTGAACACCTGTCAGCTGACCATTGTTATAAACTAAAGCCCCATTCACAAAAGTCTTTTCAATCGTTGAAGAGAAATTCGTGCCTTCAAACGGAGACCAGCCGCACTGATAAAGCAGTGACTCTTTCGTTACAGTAGACTTCTTATTCAAATTAACCAAAACCAGGTCGGCAAAATAACCTTCTCTCAAATAACCACGGTCTTTGATCCGGAAACAAACCGCAACTGCATGTGCCATTTTTTCAACTACCCGCACCAAAGGAATTTTTCCGTTGGCAGAAGCATCCAGCATAGCTAATAAAGCATGTTGAACCAAAGGTCCGCCTGAAGGTGCTGCCAAATAGGATTGTTGTTTCTCTTCAATGGTATGAGGTGCATGATCTGTTGCTATCACATCAATGCGATTATCTAAAAGTGCCTGCCAGATCTGATCTCTGTCCGCTGCCGTTTTTACTGCCGGATTCCACTTGATCCATGCACCCTTACTCTCATAATCAGCATCTGAGAACCATAAATGGTGCACACAAGCTTCTGCAGTGATTCGTTTTTCTTCCAGCGGAATATCATTTCGGAAGAGCTCTGTCTCGATTCCCGTAGAAATATGTAAAATGTGTAAACGCGTATTATTCTTTTTAGCCAGTTCTACCGCTTTGGAAGAGGATAAATAACAAGCTTCGGCACTTCGGATCAATGGGTGGGCAGACATCGGAATATCTTCACCGTATTTCTCTTTGTAATCCTCCAGATTCTTTCTGATCGTTGCTTCATCTTCGCAATGAGTAGCAATCAGCATCGGCACATTGGCGAACAAATGCTCCAAAGTATTGGTGTTGTCTACCAGCATATTCCCGGTTGAGGAACCCATGAAGATTTTGACTCCGCAAACATCCTGGCTGTTTGTTTTCATCACCTCATCATAGTTATCATTCGACGCTCCCATGAAAAAGGAATAGTTTGCCGGAGAAACTTCTGAAGCACGCTGGTATTTTGCAGCTAATAATTCTTGTGTAAGTGTATTGGGAACCGTATTCGGCATTTCCATGAAAGAAGTAATTCCTCCTGCCACCGCGGCTCTTGATTCTGATTGAATGTTGGCTTTATGTGTCAAACCCGGTTCTCTGAAATGAACCTGGTCATCCATGCAGCCCGGAAGCAAGTGCAATCCTTCACAGTTGATTTCTTCAACGGATCCTTCCACAGTAATAGAAGATGCGATTTTAGCAATGCGCTTTCCGTCGATTAAAACATCTGCTACAAACTCTTTCCCTTCATTTACAAGCGTTGCGCCTTTCAATAAAACCTTTGCCATTACACCTTTAAATTTCTCATTTTCCAAACTCCAAAGAAAGCTTCTTTGAAAATACTTGAAGACATTTTCGATTCTCCAAACTGACGATCGATAAACGTAATCGGAACTTCAATCAGTTTAAACCCTTTTTTCTTTGCTGCGTACTTCATTTCAATTTGAAAAGCATATCCTTTGAAATGAATATTATCCAAATCGATTGCTTTCAGCACTTTACTCGAATAACACATAAATCCGGCAGTTGTATCCGAAATACCGATAAACAGGATCATTCGAACATAGACTGATGCAAAGTAAGACATCAGAATTCGTCCCATTGGCCAATTTTGAACCTTTCCGCCTTTCGTATAACGCGAACCGATACTTACATCAGCTCCTTTTTGAGTGCATGCTTCCAATAATCTTGGTAAATCCAAAGGATTGTGGGAAAAATCGCAATCCATTTCAAAAATGTATTCGTAGTCCTGCTTTAAGGACCATTTGAAACCGTGAATATATGCTGTTCCCAAACCTAGTTTCCCCTGCCTTTCTTCTAAAAAAATGCGATTCGGAAATTGGGAAATCAGGTCGCGAATAATAGATGCTGTTCCATCAGGAGAATTATCATCTACGAAAAGAATATCAATCGCAACAGGCAAGCCCATTACAGCCTGAGCCATCCGCTCGACATTCTCTTTTTCATTATACGTTGGGATAATTACAACTGCTCGCGTCACGTGGGTTTAATTTCAGGTGATAAAAATAGTCAAATTCCGCTTTCTTGTACGCATTTCTGTAGTTTCTAACATAATTTACATGAATTGCAAATGCCTAATCACAAATTGCGAATGACGAATTGGTGTTTGACTAAATAACATTTACATTTCACATGATAATCGGCACATTTAAAGGAATGACCCTTCGTGATTTTGATTATTCATTATCTTTGATTTTACATGAAATGGACTTCAAAAATAGCATTCTTAGTATTTTCTTTGTTTCTGAATAACTTGTTATTTGCCCAATCATTTCGCAATATGACACTTTTGGATCAGTGGCACCAGGACAGCCTGATCTCAAACTCTTCAAAAGTGCGCTATTCGGATTGTTTTGGTTTTGTTCAAAACGGAAAAGAATATGCGGTGATCGGTTCTACGGAAGGAACACATGTTTTTTTGGTCGATCAACAGGACAAACTCGTTCCTAAAGGATTTATCAAAGGGCGATATTCAAGTACCTTCGTCCAGCATCGTGAATATGCTGTTTTCAAACATTACCTCTATGCCGTTTGTGATGAAGGAGTGAGCAGCTTACAAATTATTGACCTTCAGTATCTTCCCGATTCTATTCACATGGCAGCAGAAGATACGCTTCAATTTGGTCGTGTTCACAACATTTTTATTGATCCTGCGCAGGAGAAATTATATTCCTGTATTCACAGAAGCACCGTAAACACCCAGACAATTGATTCGCCGATGAAAATTTTCTCTTTGGCTGATCCATTGGCTCTACAGGAACTTTGGAGCGGACCAACCGATGTAAATGAAGTACACGACATCTATGTTCGGAACGGGAAAGCCTTGTTGAATTGCGGTTACGACGGATTGAAAGTCTACGATTTCACCAATACGAACGCTCCGTTATACCTGGATTCAAAATCGATTTACAGCGATCAGGGATACAATCACCAGGGATGTCTCACGCCTGATGGAACCAGGTATTTATTTGCCGATGAGACGAATGGAAAGCGCGTAAAGAATTGCAATTTTGACGGTTCTTTGGTAACTATAAACAACTATTTCGGGACGAATTATCAAAACGGTTCCGTTCCACACAATATCAAAGCAACCAATGAATTTGCTTTTGTTGCGTATTACAATGAAGGAATTCGCGTTTTTGATCTGCGCTACCCGTCTCCGCTTGAAGTAGCCCATTACGATACTTATCCGGATGAACACCCTTACAAAATGAATGGAAACTGGGGAATTTTCGCAGATCTGCCTTCCAAAAGACTGCTTGTTTCAGATAGACAATACGGATTGTTCCTGCTGCATTTCGATCAGGAAAAGATGCTTCAATCATTTCCACTCACGCAAGAAATGGATCTTTTCCCGAATCCGGTTTCCACTTCCGGATCTCTATTCATGACCATTCCAAATGAAATTGTAAAAACCGAATGGACCATTTATGATCTGAACGGAAAGTCCGTTTCGGAAGGAATCAGTGAGCACTTCAGTTATGCTGAAATTCCAGTTCATTTTTCTGCGGGAACTTACCAAATTAAAATCCATCTTTACACGGATAAAGATGAAATACAAGCCATTATTCGAAAAATAGTTGTCATTTAATATGTATCTAAAATCCAAAACAATGAATTTAAAACAAGCAATTCTACCGGCCTTATCACTCGCACTTTTTCTATTAGCAGCTTGTGGCGGACCAGCAAAAAAGGATTATTCCAAAGAAGTTGATGAAGGTACTTTTAGCGGAAACACTTACACAAGCCAGGCATTGGGCTGGACCATGGAGTTTCCCGATAATTGGATTATTACTTCCAAATCCAGTTTAGAGGCTTTGGATGAACGTAGTAAAGAATTGGTAGACGATACAACTTCCAACATGTCCGGGCTTAAACGCACATTGGCGTTTCAAAAGAACTTCGACAACAATTTTCAATCGAGTTGGGAAGAATTTTCCGGTGACGAGGCTTCTTACAGACGGATTATTGCACGAAATCACTTACTGATTTATACCAACTACCTGGAGCGTAAGATATATTCCGATACAGTAGCAGGAACATTAAAAGTAAGCGGAGTTACATTTGATACTTACGAACTTTCTCTAAATGATCGCGAGGCAAAAGTGTTTACAACTCAATTATTGTTGAATGCAGTGATAAAGGGCAAGTTTATGAACGTTACCATTTCTTATGACAATGATGCCGATAAGGAAAAGATATTGGGCTTGTTTAAGAAGTCGACTTTTAAATAAATATTATAGTGCCTGCTAGCAGGCACTTTTTTTGCCACTAATGCACGAATTTTGAGAGGCGCCTACCGGTCGCCTTATGAGTTTCGTGGGATCTTCTGTCATTTAGAATGTGCTTCAAAATGATCCTGTTCTTTCTGGTCCCACTCGAAACTCAGATCGAATTTTCCATCAGAATCTATTGTGAAGAGAAGCTTATTCCAGTGTTTTGGACTTTCAGCATTCATCGTTTTGTGCAATTCGTAAACCGGACGTGAAACTTTTCCCCTGTCGGAAAGGATTTCTGAAACATTATGTTTGTTTTTGCTGTACTGGAATTCCAGAAATTTATCAATGGATGCTCCTAAAACTTTGATAGTCAGTTCTGCTTTTGTCCATTCTTTTTTTGCGGATTCTGAAACTGCATTCGCAAGTATTTGAGCTATTTCTTCCATATAGAGTAATTTAGGTGATGAAATCAGAGTAAAAATAAAAAAATCATCAACAGAATGAGAGCCTCATCATTCTAATTTTCCTCTGTGTCAGCCAGTGCATCAAAAATCAAATCGTTCTCAAAACCTTTAGACTGCGCGTAACGCAGGATTTTTGCTTTCTTTTTCCAGGGATCTTTCTCAGCTGAAAGGTCCCTTTGTTTTTTCGCGATTTCGTGCTTCAGAATTTTGACATATTCATCCGGATCGATGGTCTTAAAAGCCAGTTGAATGATCTTTTCCGATATAAATTTTTGTTTTAGTCCTTGTTTGATCTTGATCCGCCCCCAATGCTTGATGCGCAACTTCCCGGAAACGTAGGATTCTGCAAAACGGCCTTCGTCGAGGAATTTGTTCTCTATTAAATAAGCGACTATCTGATCAACCTGATCTGAACTTAATCCCCAGGAAAAGAGTTTGTTCTTTACTTCGAAGTGGCTTCTATCCTGGTAGGCACAATAGGATTCAATTTTTGCCTTGGCCTCTAAAAAAGAAAATTTTCTCGGTTCTTTCTTTGATGTTTCCTGATCCATCACATTCATCCAGATGTTAGTACTTAATCCTCAAACTATAACGAAAAATTGCTCCCCACTTAGAGAGCAATTTCGTTATTATCTTTATCCCGGAAACTATATTCCAGAAGATGCTGTGATGTAACACCGCGCACATCCACCCATTTCTTATATTTCATGAACCATTTCCAACGCTTGGAGAATAATCCTTTCTTGAAATAAGCTTCCAGGTAAGGATGAACCAAAAGAGATATTTTCTGCTCTTTCTTATCTCCAAGTAGGAAGTTCAGGTTCATTTCAATTTCTTCAGCAAACAAAATAGATGCCTGTACTTCACCGGTACCGTTACAAGTAGGACATGTTTCAGATGTATTGATATCTGTTTCAGGCCTTACTCTTTGGCGGGTAATTTCAACAACTCCGAACTTGGAAGGAGGAAGAATATTGTGCTTTGCTCTGTCTGAGCGCATATATTCTTTCAATTTCTCAAATAAGTCCTTGTTGTTTTCCTTGTCGTGCATATCAATGAAATCGATACAAACGATTCCACCCATATCACGCAATTGAAGTAAACGTGCAATTTCTTCTGCAGCTTCGATGTTTGTAGCAAGCGCATTGGATTCTTGCCCATCTGCACCTTTACGATTTCCGCTATTCACATCAACTACATGCATGGCTTCCGTATGCTCAATAATCAAGTATCCGCCGGAAGGCAGAGGCACTTTTTTACCGAACATCGTTTTGATCTGTTTATTGATTCCGAAACGCTCAAAAATATTGAGTTTTCCATCATACAATTTCAGGATCTTCTCACGACCCGGAGCAATTCCGCTGATATATTCCTTCAATTCAGCCATGAGCTTTTCGTCGCTCACATGAATATTGGAAAAATCAGCATTCAATAAATCCCGAAGAATGGATGACGTTTTGTCAATTTCACCTAAAACCCGACGCGGTGGAGTTGCCTGCTTCAAATTTGCATGCATATTCTTCCACTTTTCCATCAGGTTTTTAAGGTCCTGATCAATTGCTTCCACTTTTTTATTTTCAGCAACCGTACGAATGATCACACCAAAATTCTTTGGTTTGATATCGTCCATCAGGCGACGTAAGCGATCACGTTCTTCCTGGGTTTTAATTTTTTGAGAGATCGAAATTTTTTCCGAAAATGGTACTAAAACCAAATAGCGCCCCGCAAGTGTCAATTCTGCACTTAAACGAGGTCCTTTGCTTGATATAGGCTCTTTTGCAACCTGGACCAATATTGGTGATGTAGTAGAGACAATTTCGGTAATCTTCCCGTCTTTTGGAATGTCCTTCTCCGGCTTAAAATAAAGCAGATCGGCAACACCCTGCTTCCCTTGCATGGTATCTTTGGTAAACTTATTCAAAGATTGAAATTGCGGTCCCAGATCAAGATAATGCAAAAATGCATCCTTCTCATATCCAACATCCACAAAAGCCGCATTTAAACTTGGAACCACCTTTCTAACTTTACCGAGGTATATATCACCTACGGCAAAATCGGTACTCCCCTGTTCCTGATGCAGCTCAATCAATTTCCCATCGCGCAAGAGAGCAAGCCAAACACCACCATCACGGGTGTCAACAACTAGTTCTAAACTCACGAACGTATAATTAGAAAGTAACTAAAACAGAAAAACTTAGTAAGCATATTACTTACTAAGCTCTTCCAACTATCTTAAGAAGATTCTTATTTCTTCTTCTTATGGCGATTTTTTCTTAATCTTTTCTTACGCTTGTGCGTCGCCATTTTATGTCTTTTTCTTTTCTTACCGCTTGGCATAGCAATATTATTTTATGGTTATTAATACAATTATTTCTTTTTCAACAGCTTTAAAAAAAGCACTCCTGCCGTTAAACAGGAGTGCAAAGATATTAAAATAAGTTTTCCTACAAACTAGTTGTAGTAAAAAAGATGGAATTATTTCACAATCACCTTATTCTTCACCTCTTCAACAAAAGTTTTAGCCGGTTTGAATGAAGGAATATTATGAGCCGGGATAATAATCGTTGTGTTTTTTGAAATATTGCGCCCTGTTTTTTCTGCTCTCTCTTTCACAATGAAGCTACCAAAACCTCTTAAATAAACGTTCTGACCTTTCGTCAAAGAAGTTTTAATAGAAGTCATAAAAGCTTCAACCGCTTTCTGTGCTTCATTTCTTTCCAATCCTGTTTCCTCTGCAATCTCAGCAACGATATCTGCCTTTGTCATCTTATTATAAATTAAAAATTTTCAACATTGTGATTTTCAGGTGCAAAAGTAGTCAGCATAAACGTTTATTTTTGCTTTATTTTTAAAAATTATGAATTTTTTCCCTAAATGGCTGATTTTGTTCTACTAATAAGCGATTGGTACAGACTAAATGCTCGTGAGCTCCCCTGGAGAAACACGAAAAATCCGTATTTCATCTGGTTATCGGAAGTAATTCTGCAACAAACAAGGGTTGACCAAGGTATGAATTACTACCTCCGGTTCATCGAAAACTATCCCGTTTTGAACCAACTTGCAGATGCTGATGAAGCATCCGTTCTAAAACTTTGGCAGGGATTGGGGTATTATTCGAGAGCTCGAAACTTACACAAAACAGCTCAACAAGTCCGTGACGAATATGGAGGAGAGTTTCCAAAAACTTATGCGGAAATTATTCAATTAAAAGGAATAGGTCCATATACTGCGGCTGCCATCTCCTCTTTTGCATTTGATTTACCTCATGCTGTTGTTGACGGAAACGTCTATCGTATTCTTAGTCGTTACTATGGTATTGATGAACCAATCGATTCTACACAGGGCAAGAAGATCTTCCAAAAATTGGCAGATTCACTCATTCCGGAAACAGAACCGGCACTTTTCAACCAGGCAATTATGGAGTTCGGAGCGATGCAATGTACTCCGAACAACCCGGATTGCGGATCCTGTGTGTTAAATCAAAGCTGTGTGAGCGCATTCAATACTGAATTAATCAAAAAACTTCCGGTTAAAAAGGGGAAAACGAAAGTTCGGAAGCGCTACTTCCACTACCTGCACATTGAAAAAGAATCCGAAATCGCATTGGATCAACGCACCGGGAAAGATGTTTGGGAAAAATTATACGAATTTCCCATGATCGAAAGTGAAAGCGAAAACGTTCCTTCCGAATTCAGGGACTCTGCAAACCTATGTTATCAAACCAAACACATTCTGAGCCATCAGCATATTTATGCTTATTTCTACCGAACAGAAGAATCTGAAATTGAAGGATTGAACTTTCATTTCATCGACAAAAGTGAATTGCCCGATTATCCGATACACCGGTTGATGGAAAAATACCTCGAAAGTAATTCCGAATTATGAATTCCGAATTATTTGGATGTTCATTCGTAATTCGTAATTTTAGGAATCTAGAAACAAATATCAATTATGTCAGGAAGCGTAAACAAGGTTATTTTAATCGGGAATCTAGGGAAAGACCCGGAAGTGAGACGTTTAGAGAACGGAACGGTGGTTGCCAGTTTTTCAATAGCAACATCTGAAACTTATACCGACAGAACAACCGGAGAACGCAAAGACAATACGGATTGGCATAATATTGTGGTTTGGAGAGGATTGGCTGAAGTCGTTGAGAAATATGTCAAAAAAGGCATCAAGGTTTATGTTGAAGGAAAACTTAGAACACGCTCCTGGACAGATCAAACCGGCGCAACACGCTATACAACTGAAGTTGTGGCAGATGAATTAACGATTCTGACACCGAGAAGTGATCAGCAGGCTCCGATGAATTCAAATACACCTCCTTATCCAACAGAAGAACCTCAGAATCCAAGTCCGATGAACCTGGACATCAGTCCCAATGACGATTTACCCTTTTAAGAATGGAATCCATACCCGAATTAAGTTCTGATATTATTCCCGCCAGTATTCACGCCGGATTTGTGTCAGACCACGTCATTTCACTGATCATTGTTTTAATCCTGATTGCTTGTTCGGCATTGATTTCCGCATCGGAAGTTGCTTTTTTTGCATTAGGTCCTGCAGAAAAGAAAGACCTGGAAGACGACCAGTCGAGAAGTTCCGGCGCCATTTTAAAACTGCTTTCGAAACCAAAAGACTTACTGGCAACAATCCTGATCACCAATAATTTCATCAACGTTTGCATCATTATCCTTTCCACTGAATTGATTGATCAGTTCTTTCCGAATTCAGATCAACCAAATACACTTCGATTTTTGGTTGAAGTTGTTGGTATCACTACATTTTTACTCTTGCTTGGAGAGGTAGCACCTAAATTGTATGCTTCCAGAAACACCTTGTCTACGGCACGTTTCATGGCCAATCCCATTACATTCATCAATATTCTGCCTCCTTTCTCCTGGCTGCGGTGGCTGCTCGTAAACGGAACGAATCTAATCAACCGCAGAGCGAAAAAGCGCGGAATCAATTTGTCTGCAGATGATTTGGAACATGCCCTGGCTTTAACCAAGGAAGATTCGGACAACGAAGATGAACATCGCATCCTGGAAGGAATTATCAAATTCGGGAACACGGAGGTGAAACAAATCATGAGGTCCCGGATGGATATTGTAACTATTTCAAACGATTCGAGTTTTCAGGACGTATTGGACGTTGTTTTGGATGCAGGATATTCACGAATTCCGATTCATGAAGAAACTCTCGACAATGTGACGGGAATTTTGTACATCAAGGATTTACTGCCTTTCATCAATAACGAATCGTTTGAATGGAGTACATTGATGAGAAAGCCGTATTTCATCCCTGAAAACAAGAAAATTGATGACTTGCTGAAGGAGTTCCAGGATATGAAGATGCACATGGCTATCGTTGTGGATGAATACGGTGGAGCAAATGGATTGGTAACGCTGGAAGACGTTCTGGAAGAAATAGTAGGCGATATTACAGACGAATTTGATGACGATGATCTTGTTTACACGAAGATTGATGATTCAACCTACCTGTTTGAAGGAAGAACTTCTTTGGTTGACTTTTACAAAGTATTGGAAATCGACGGCAAGGATTTTGACCAGATAAAAGGAGAATCAGACACTCTTGGCGGATTTATTATTGAACAAGCCGGCAGAATTCTGAGAAATAACGAATACATTCGTTGTGGAAATATCAAACTTATCGTTGAAAGTTCTGATAAGCGAAGAATAAAAATGATTAAAACAATCCGGGAAAATGATTAAGATTATTGGTTTTACGAGTTTAATACTGACACTTCTTTTAAGCAGCTGCGGTGATGAATTATTAATTCCAAAACCTCCTACTTACCTGCGCACCAATTTTCCCAAGCATGAATATGTGAAGGTGGATGACGCAACGACTTATTCCTTTGAATTATCGAAAGCATATTTCCAAAAGGCATTGAGTTACAAAGGAGAAGTTACCAATCACAAAGAAATTACCCTTGGTCCTTTGAACGGAATTATTTATTTGAATTACTATCCGGTCCCGAACAGGGATACTTTGGTTCGATACATCAATTTATCCAATGACAAGGTGGATGAGCACCAAATTAAAGCTACAGGAATTAAGGATCAGAATTTCATTTTCAAGGATAAAAAAGTTTACGGTACTTTGTTTGAGTTTGAAGGAAATGTGGCAACCAATTTCCAGTTTTACCTGACAGATTCCACGTCAAATTTCATCAGAGGTGAAGTCTTGATGAACTGCAGACCGAATTACGATTCCCTTCGACCTTCATTGAACTATCTGAAAGCAGATTTGATCCATCTGATCGAGACATTTGAGTGGAAGAAATGACTTCGACTCCGCTGCGCCTATGCTAAAGCTTCAGTGGAAGCATTCAGTCACCTTTAAATCTTATGAAGCCAAACGGGAGGTCATTGAGCGAAGTCGAAATGCCGTTTGTGTTAATTAGTTAGTATAGAATGCGTAAGAATCGTTATTTTTATAGGAAACTATACTCTCTATGAAAACAACTCTCCTATTATTTTCGTTCCTGATTTCGTATTGGGGATTCTCACAGGATTATTCCAGGGCAAAAGTCCTCACCGATTCTGACGGTTTGCAGCACCTTGCGGAACTTGGAATTGCTATCGATCACGGCACGGTAAAACGCGGAACTTTCTTTATTTCCGACTTCTCCAAAGAAGAAATAAAACAAATTCGTGACGCGGGATTCCAGGTCGAGATTCTGATTGCTGATGTTCAGGCATATTATGTCAATCAGAATATCGGGCTTGATCCAAATTCCCCGGCAACTGAAAAAAATGCAACTTGTCCGCCAACATCCGGTTCAAGTACATTCACTCCTGCTGTTCCGGCAAATTTTAATTTGGGAACCATGGGTGGATTTTATACTTACCAGGAGTTTATTGCCGAAATTGACGCAATGGCGGCTCAATATCCCAACCTGATTTCAGTAAAAGACACGATAAACAACTTTTTAAGTATTCAAAACCGTCCGATTTACTGGATGCGCCTGAGTGATAATCCAAATTCAGACGAAGCAGAGCCGGAAGTACTTTACACAGCTGTTCACCATGCCCGAGAACCAAACTCTTTATCTGAAGTGATTTTCTACATGTGGTACCTGCTGGAAAACTACAATGCGAACCCGGAGATCAAATACCTGGTAGACAATACCGAAATGTATTTTGTTCCGATGGTTAATCCTGACGGATATGTTTATAACCAAACAACAAATTCTGCCGGTGGCGGTATGTGGCGAAAAAACCGCAGATTGAACAGCGGCGGAAGTTACGGAGTTGATTTAAATAGAAACTATTCTTACGGCTGGGGAACAACAGGAACAAGTACCAACCAGGGGAACGACACTTATTGCGGAACTGCTGCTTTCTCGGAACCGGAAACTCAGGCAGTCAAATGGTTTTGCGAAAACCGCGATTTCAAATATGCATTCAATGCGCATACTTACGCAAATGACATCTTATTCCCGATCGGAACCACAACAGCAGAATTTGCCGTAGATCACAACTATTTTGATGCATTCACACATCACATGGTACAATACAACGGATACGAGAACAAAAAATCTTCGGCACTTTATCCAGCTTCGGGAGATTCTGATGATTACATGTACAAAGTAGATACGATCATCAAACCCAAGATCTTTGCCATGACTCCGGAAGTAAGTAACACCAGCGGAGGATTTTGGCCGGCGGTGAATGAAATTACAGGAATCTGCCAGGACATGGTTTTCCCGAATCTAATTCTATCTCATCTGACTCATCGTTATTTAGTAGTGGAAGACATTGATCCGGGAATGATTGCTTCTGCAACCGGTAATTTCAATCACAGTGCTTACCGTTTAGGACTTGAAAACGGCCCTGTAAACGTCAGCATCACCCCTATCTCCGGAATTCAATCCGTTGGTTCTGCCAATACTCACAACCTGGCTGTTATGGGACTTGAAAACGGTGGAATTTCTTATGTATTGAATCCAACCATTCAATTCGGAGATGAAATCAAATACGTACTGAATACAGAATACATTGGCTGGACAAAACACGATACCGTCATCAAAACTTTCGGAAGCATTACTTCCCAGTTTATTGATGAGGCAAACAGCTCAGTAAACTGGACTGGAAGCTGGGCGACAACGAATTCCACTTTTGTTTCCCCAAGTACTTCTTTCACAGATTCTCCAAGCGGAGATTATGCAAACAACATTACCCGAACCTACCAATTCAACAATACGATTGATTTGACAAATGTTACTGAAGCAATGATCAGATTCTATGCAAAATGGGAAATTGAAGCAGATTATGACTATTGTCAATTCCAGGTTTCCACAGATAATGGAGCCTCATGGATTGGTCAATGCGGAAATTACACCGTTCCGGGAAACAGCTCCGGTTCTGGTTCTGTACAACCGGATAATCAACCTCTTTACGAAGGCACAGAAGCAAGCTGGGTACTGGAAGAAATCAACCTGAGTGATTACATTGGAGACAATATCAGGGTTCGTTTCCTGCTAAAATCAGATCAGGGAACAAATGGCGATGGGTTTTACTTTGATGATTTTGAGATCTTATACAATTTGGATGTGACTGGCCTTGCTGAAAATGAAAAAGAGTTGTTCCACCTGGTCCCGAATCCTGCGAGTTCTTATGTTAACATTCTATTCGATCAGGCTATCCAGGACGGAGCAATTGAAATCGTTAATATGAACGGCGAAGTTATTTCAACTCACACGGTTGAAGGTCCGAAAGTGGAAGTTCGAACAGATAAGCTTTCGGTAGGAATTTATTATGTTAGATACGTTGGTTCTGTTGAGCAGAAATCCCCGGTAAAATTGGTGGTTATTCATTAAACAGAATGAGAATGAAATAGTATTGATCAGTCGCGACTGATCAATACGTCAAGGCATAAAAAAAGAGGCTTTTCATTCCGAAAAACCTCTTTATCACATTCTGCGAGGAGTGAAATTAATCAATCCATTTATCATCTTTCATTTCACCTAAGATCACTACGTCTTTAGTACGCGAATAATCCTCAGCTGCAAGGAGCATCTGCTCTCTAGTATCTCTTCTAATTCGTATACCTTGTGATCCTGAATTTCTAACTTCAATGTAAAAACCATCTCGCAATCTTGCTGGTTTCGTTGGAGGTCTACCCATTTGTTTGTGTTTTTCTGCATCTAATATAGCAATACATTAAATGCTTCGATTAAAATTATATTTTTTTAGGAATCCAATAAATCAGATTCCACTTTTTGTTTGTATAGGACCCCTTGTTTTTTAAACCTGCCCGACTGGATTATTCCAACGATGGAAAAAGCCGCAATAACGGGTATAAAAAAGAAAAAACCTATCCCTATTTCGTCAAAACTTAAACTCGACGGTGAGCTCAACATGACTAAATCCCACAGCAAAAATAATGCCGACAAAGACAAGCCGATGATCGACAAAACTCTATTTGTAACTCGCTTAATTTTAATTAATCCGAGTAAAAATGTTGTCATAAAAAATGAAAAGAAAAATAAACTTATCAGCCCTGCTTCCTGGGTTTCATTTGATCCTGAATTGTAATAATTACCTGAATACCAGCTACTATATCTGGCTGCTGTAACCAACTCAATGTAGTAGATAATAGTGACACAGAATAGTACGCTAAGAACCAAGCTTGAAATATAAAGAGCTTTATTCAATCTTCAAATTTGGCGCGAATATATGACTTTATTTTTAAATTCCTAAAAAAAGGACTGATTATCACCAAAATAGAAAATGATTTAGCATTCGACAAGCTGGTAAAATGTACCGTTTTCATTCATTTCCATGGAGATTAACTTCCAACAGATAAACAGTACCATTAGTCGATCGATACTGGATTTTTGCAAATTAGACAACCGATAAATTTTACTCAGTGTAATTCCGGGATTATCAGAAATAATAGCAAGCAGCTGTGTTTCCTCCTCGCCTATTTTCTCCGGTTTTTTTTGATCAAAACGTTCGTGCTTCCAAACATTCAGGAGGATTTTATTAGCCAATAATGTGTGATCTTTCCTTCTGACGTAGGCTTTCCACCTTCCTTCTTCATCCAGTGCAAGCACGGGTTTATCGGTTGTTTTTTCAATGGAAATTTCAAGGACCAGTTTCATATCTTCCTGCCAGACACGCGATTGAAATTCCAGCTTTGGTTTGGAATACATGTCAACTGCCGCCTCGATCATATGGATTTCTTCGGTTGGATCGACCCCGGCGATTTTTCCGTTATCTTTTACACCAATCAGTAGTCTTCCTCCATCGGTATTTGCAAAGGCAACAAGTGTTCTTGCAATCTTTTTGGAGTCATCGATCCGGAACTTGAAATCCTGCTGCTGGTGTTCACCTTCTTTGATTAATTGTTTTACCGACTGCATATTGCAAAAATAAGAAGAAAAGTAATTTGAGCGGGAAAACTAAAGCTATCATATGGAATTTGCAAATTCGCGAATTTCAGAATTCGCGAGTTCTAGATTTCTCGAACTTGTTACCTGAATTTTCCGGCTGACGATCAGCTATTCCAGATTTCCCAGGCTTTATTTGCCTGTTCTTTCAGCATAGAAAGCCCATTTAAGGTAGTTGCACTGTGCAAGCGGCATTCTCTCAAAAAGCGTGTTTCCTCCGGATTGTAGATCAAATCAATGCACAGATGTTTATCTGTCAGAAATTCAAACGGAAAAGGAACAAAATCGTCCACATTCGGAAAAGTTCCTACAGGCGTACAATTGACAACGACCTTACAAGCACGAAGCATGTGTTCATTGATAGCTTCGTATGAAAACTCCTTCTCTGTCTTCGGATTACGGGAGATCCACAAAACATCCAACCCAATATTCTTCAAAACATAAGCTACAGCTTTTGAAGCTCCGCCTGTTCCCAGAATTAATGCCCGTTCGTGTTCATTCGTCAAAAAAGGTTTGATCATCTGGTGAAAACCAAATGCATCGGTATTGTATCCTGTTTTTATTCCATCGGAAGATAGACGCACGCAATTCACTGCGCCAATCGCTTTTGCTTCTTCACTCAATGAATCCAAAAATGGAATAATTTGTTCCTTATAAGGAATTGTAACGGAAAAACCTTTTAGGTCGGGAATACTAAAAATACGCTGAATCTCTTTTATTTCAGCCAATTCATAGTTTTTAAACCTATGATTCAAGCCTTCTTTTAGAAATTTCTCTTCGAAGTATTGCTTCGAAAAAGAATGTCCGAGGGTCTTACCAATTAATCCGAATTCAGGCATCTTTTTTACTGAACTTTGATTTCAGGAAGCTAATCAACATTGGAAGGACAGAAACCAAAATGATCAACAGAACAACTTTCTCATTGTTTTCCCGAACCCATTTAATTTCTCCTAAAAAGTAACCTGCTAAAGTCATGGTACAGATCCACAAAATTCCACCGATGATATCGTAAATTAAAAATGTGCGGTATTTCATCTTCCCAACACCAGCGGCAAAGGGTGTAAATGTTCTCACAATCGGAACAAAACGCGCCATGATAATTGCCGCAACTCCTCTTTTTTCAAAGAATTGTTCTGTTTTAGTCAAGTAAGATTGTTTTACCAACTGACGACCTCTGATTTTCCATTCAAAAACACCCAATCCCATTTTACGTCCGATCCAGTAATTGACATTATCTCCCAAAATAGCAGCAACTGAAAGCGATCCAAGTATGAAAGCCAAATCCATTTTCCCGTTAGCGGCAAACATTCCCGCCATAAAAAGCAGGGAATCTCCCGGTAAAAAAGGCATAATAACCAATCCGGTCTCAATAAAAATAACCAGGAAAAGAACCACGTAAATGGAATCATTGTAATGATCGAAGATCCAGGTGAAATCCAGGTGAAATAAATGTTTGAATAATTCTACCATCGTTTAGTACATTTCATAAGTAGGCTCGAACGTTTCAAACCAATTAGTAATTCCTCCTTCTAAGATTGCGATGTGCTGAAAACCATGTCCACACTCCAATAAATTCGCAACAGATTCAGCTCTTCTGCCGGTTTTGCAAACAATGATATACTGTTTCGATTTATCCATCGACTCAGCAACTTCCGGAACTTTGTGCATCGGAATCTTCGTTCCGCCAATAGAACAAATTTCTACTTCCCATGGTTCGCGGATATCAATGAGTTCTGCCTCGTTATTTTGAATCAGCTGCTTACAAGCTTCAGAGGTAATACGATTCATTCTTTTTTCTGGCAAAGATAGATTTTAATTCAAAATGTAAAATGTAAAATTCAAAAGGTTCTTCTATCAATGCTTTTTTGAATTTTGAATTCATCATTTTGAATTTATTTGATTTTGACTGAGATTTCCATCTCGAAAAGTGCCACCACATCCCCGTTCAGATCTTTGGCGGTTACTTTCACCCAGTGATTCTGGCGTTCGTTGGTTTGAATCGCTTTCAAAACCTGATCCCGCACAACGGCTCCTTCATTACAGGAAAAGATTACGTCTGTTTCCGCGCGTTTCACGAATTCCGACTTCATTCCTTTAAAGGCAAAAGAAGGCCGGACATTCAATTCATCGCAAAAATAGAATGCATGTAAGCCTGCTGTTACATCTGCTCCAACAGCTAAAACCCCGAAATACATGCTTTTCAGGTGGTTTTTAGTCCTTCTTCTTAATTTTATTCGAACTACAACATCTTCATCATTGAGCTCCACTAATCTGGGACGGACGTAACCAATCATTGGGATTTTGAAAATACCCATCAATCGAAGCATCATGCCATATTTCTTCAAATTCGGATTGCTCATGACTTGGTCAAACTTTCGATGATTTCTTTTACTGAACGGATTGATTTTACATGCTCAATACTTGGTCCGGCACACCAAACTGTTTTATAAGTTGCACTAAAAGCGGCTTTTTCCAAAGATTTCATACCGCGGTAAAAAGTCAATGCTTTCACCCACTTTTTTAGCCGTTTATTCCGATTTAGAAAACGCTCAAACCAGGATTGCTCTGTTCCAATTTCCTTTACATAAGGCGTATTGATAACCGTACAGGGAGTTCCGGATAGTTTGGAAGTCATCACGATATCTTTTTCGCCATACTCTACACAAGCTTGCTTGTATTCCTGAGAAACACCTGCTTCATGGGAGGCTATGAAAATAGATCCTATAGAAAATCCGTCTGCTCCTGCGGCAATCAGCTCGTCCATTTCCTTCTTTGTGCCTACTCCTCCGGCAGAAATAACAGGAATTGAAATGGCTTCTTTGATACTTTTGATCAAAGTTGGTGCATCTATTAACCCGGCATGACCACCGGCACGGTTGTTCACCGCAATAACTGCATCTGCACCTAAAGCCTCTACTTTTTGAGCATATGTAACATCTGTCACATCACAAAAAACTTTGATATTCTTGCCGTGAGCAGCATCTATTACTTTTTTCGGAGACCCCAAAGAGGTGATGAAAAAATCTACTCCTTCTTCCACACAGATCTTCAATTGCTCTTCCATGTAAATGTTGGAAGCATTCACAATTAAATTAATTCCGATTGGCCCTTTTGCGCTTTTCTTCATGCGCTTCAGACCTTCTCTCAAAAGATCCGTAGATCGATAATTTAGTGCAGGAATCGCAGCAGCAACTCCATTTTCAGTTCCGGCAATAATCATTTCCTCATTGGAAACCAGGAACATGGGCGCCATGATAATCGGATGTTCAATATTCAATAAATTGCTCAGAGCTAATTTTTCCATTTTCAATTGATTACTTTCAAATATACGAATAATTATGCACGCATACTATCAATTCAAAATTATGAATTCAAAATGTAAAAAGGTTGTGACTCTACATCCTGCTCAATTTTGAATTTTTCATTCATCATTTTGAATTAACAAAAAAGCCTCCCTGATTTCTCAGAAAGGCTCTCCCTTATTTTTAAGGCTTTTTTTGTTACATTCCAAATCCGAATTTCAGACCTGTCGCGACATTTAAACGAATTCCGTTATCTCTATATGTATCCCATTGAGTTTGCACATTTCCTTCATTAGTAACAGTATTAAAGTATCTGTTTCCTTTGAGATTATAGGTACTTAATCCCACACCAAAATACATATCGATACTGAAGTTGCCATCGCCTGGCCAGAACTGAAGTCCCAAATTGAATCGATAGATCATTTGGTCCACATAGGATTGTGCGTCATCCAAAACATCACTTAAATCTTCATTGATGTAATTGTATCTTCTATACTTAACAACAGGTGACAGGTACAATCCTTTCATTGGATTATCCTGTGCCATTGGGTAGAATCTCGGAGCTATAGAAACATGTATACCAATGGAAGGTTTAGCTCTTGAGTCAATCGATTCAAAATCCCAGAATCCCAGTCCATTGTCTCCCTGCCACAAACGCTGATTTCCAAAGTTCAATCCGAATTGCGAGATCGTTGGACCTACTTCCAGTTCCAAACTAAAAATCGGGGCAATTCGCTGCTCATAGCTGAAATTGAATTCTCCTGCAACCAATTGAGTAGGGCAGAATTTAAGCGCGAACTTTCTCTCGCCTGAATTTTCTGCCTCTTCCTGTGAAAAGGTTCCGAATGAAACGGCTAAAAGAATAATTAGTGCAATTCCGTTTTTCATACATTTAATTTAGTCTAACCAAATTAATCATTTTTTTTCGTGAATCCGAAAGTTTAGTTGTCAATTAGAACAAGGAAGAGATAAAATGACGAAATTTGAACATGGCAAATTCATCAGACTGGATCGGCGCACTTCGATTAAGAACTCTTCCTTTATCCATTTCCGGAATACTCGTTGGTTCGTTCGTAGCCGTGTTTCAAGGTTATTGGAACCCGATTATTTTCTCTTTAGCTTTATCTACTACTCTTTTGTTTCAAATCTTGTCTAACCTGGCAAATGATTTGGGCGATTCATTGAAAGGCGCTGATAATTCGGAAAGAGTTGGCCCGATGCGGGCCGTACAGTCGGGATCAATCTCGAAAAATGCCATGAAAAATGCTGTTGTCCTGACTTCTCTTTTGTCTTTTATCAGCGCAGGAGCACTCATTTATTTCGGGACTCAAAATCTCTCTGCAACAAGCGTTTACATTTACATCGGTTTGGCAATTGCTGCTGTTTTTGCTGCAATTACTTATACCATCGGAAAAAAGGCATATGGGTATAACGGCCTGGGCGACATCTTTGTGTTTGTATTTTTCGGGTTGGTGAGCGTGATTGGTGTTTACCCTTTATTTTCAGATAAACTATCGTGGTTTCTTGTGTTTCCTGCTATCACTATTGGCTTTCTAAGTACAGCGGTTTTGAACCTCAACAATATGCGTGACCGTGAGAATGATGAAAAAGTAGGGAAACGTACATTAGTTGTAAAACTGGGAGCTTCGAATGCAAAAAAGTATCATTTCTTTTTAATAATCAGTGCTTTTGTGAGTTGGGGAATCTTTTTGGCCTTGACAAAAAACTGGCTTGGATTCATCTCCTTCCTTCCGGCTGTCTTATTTATCAAACACCTTGTTTTTGTTGCTAAGAATACGATCCCAAAGGAATTGGACTCTCAATTGAAAATAGTAGCTCTGGGAACATTTTTCATCAGCCTGTTATTCGTAATCAGCGTTTCTGTCAATCAATGGATTCTCTAAAACAACTCAAAGCTTCTTTTGAGGCATTTACACTGGATTTTAAACGTCCAAGTGGAACAAGTCGCGGAGTTTTGACCCAAAAGAAAGGCTGGAAACTGGTATTAACCGATTTTGAAGGAAGATCCGGATTGGGAGAATGTTCCGTCATTCCGGGTTTGTCACCGGATTATAGTTCAGACGAAGGTTATGAGCAAAAACTGAAAGAAGTTTGTCAAAATCCATTTCTATTTACTCAAAACAAAGCGCTTTTAAACGATTATCCTTCCATCCTGTTTGGTTTGGAAAGTGCCTATTTCGACTTGTTGAATGACGGAAAACGCATCTATTTTGAATCAGCTAAAAGACCGGATGGATTCAGTATTCCTATCAACGGCTTGATCTGGATGGGAGATCCGCATTACATGCAGGACCAGATAGAAGAGAAACTCGCTTCCGGATTTACGTGTATCAAGCTAAAGATCGGAGCAATTGATTTTAAGCAGGAATTAAAGTTACTGGAAGGAATACGTTCGAGATTTGATGCATCGAAAATTGTTCTGCGTGTAGATGCGAATGGTGCTTTTACGATGGCAGATGCACCCTGGAAACTCGAAGAATTAGCACAATTAGAACTTCACAGCATTGAACAGCCGATTAAAGCCGGGTCATGGAACGATATGAAAAAGCTCTGCGAGCTTACACCTTTGCCAATTGCTTTAGATGAAGAGTTGATCGGGATCAATGAGACGAAGCAAAAAATTGAATTGCTGGAGACTATCAAACCGCAGTACATTATCCTGAAACCGAGTTTGCACGGCGGATTCAGCGGATCGAAAGAATGGATTGAACTGGCGGACGAAAGAGCCATTCCATGGTGGATTACTTCGGCGTTGGAGAGCAATATCGGATTGAATGCGATTGCGCAGTTTACGGCAGATTATAATGCGGTTTTACCACAAGGATTGGGAACAGGCGGATTGTATGAGACGAATTTTGAGGCTCCGCTGGAGATTGAAAAAGGACATTTGATTTATCTAAAATAAAGGCTGGCGCGAGCCTGAGGCTCGCGCCAGCAAACAAAAAAGGGC
>CBFGOJ010000022.1:0-71960 GCA_965650365.1 uncultured Fluviicola sp.
CATGGGAAGAACAACAAGCGGCAGCACAGTTCCTTACCATGATTCAATTTTCAATTTACTTCACCAGGTTCCAGTCGTTTGCTATTTGATAGGTGCTGAAATAATCGCCGTCTTTGGCGTGATTGGAAACCATTCCGCCTTGTTTTGGCGACGGGCCGGGATCGATCAATAAGTAATGTCCCCAATCATCGGCGGTGTAAAAAATGATCACCGGACGGTTCTTCCCGTCTTTGTATTCTTTGCGTGTGATTATGGGGGAATTGGTTCCGACCTTTACTTTTTCTTCACTTTCCGAAACGATTTCGAATGCTGTTTTCCATTGCTTCACCAGGACTTCGCTGTTTCCATAATTCACAATTTTATCTCCGGTTCCATGAACAACAATCAATTGCGGAAATTCACCTTTGTAAAGCGGATCTTGGGAATACAATCTTTCACGAAGTGTATCGTCACTGAAAACACTTGGTTTTCTCATTTCGGCGAAAGACTGCATGGGTGAATCGACTTGTTTATAAGAAGACCCGGCAAAAGCTGCGCCCGATTTGATTTCGTTTGGGTAACAAGCCATGTAGCTCACGCTCATCATAGCTCCGGCGCTTACTCCGTAAATGTAAACCTGGGATTCATCAATGGAATAATGAGAAACAGCATATCGGACCATTTCATGGATACTGGCAACTTCTCCTTTGTCCTTTTCCTGGTCATCTTTTAAGAACCAATTGAAACAGCGGAACATGTTGTTGGCGTTTCTTTGTTCCGGGTAAATGACGTAAAATCCGGCGAAGTCAGCCAGTTCGTTCCAGCCTGATTCCTGGGAAATTTCTTTTGCATTCTGGTTACAGCCATGAAGCACCAATACCAAAGGACGTTTTCCGTCAAATTTCTGAGTTGGCTCATGAATGAAACCACTCAGATTGCCTTTGTTTTCGGATAATTTATCTGAAATGTCGGTTAGCTGGGCCAATAAAGTAAATGGCAAAATCAATAACAGGGTGAGGACGAATCTTGTAGTCATATAATCTGGTATTTTTTCATAATGAACGTTGCGCTTTTATTTTGACAAATTCCGTTTCGAAGTTTGTAATCAAAAAACAGGTCGTTATCCCGGATTTCCACTTCAAAACACTTGTTCCTTAAATACGAAGGATGTGACAATGTGGTTTCGCAAACCTCCAAATCATGCGTTGCAATCATTCCGATGGCATTCAGGCGAACCATTTGTTCCACAATTCCTATCGTACCATTTTGCTTGTCATCCGAATTGGTTCCACGCAAAATTTCATCTAAAAGCACAAAAGCCGGGCCATTATTCAGGTGATCGATAATCAGCTTCAGGCGTTTTACTTCTGAAAAGAAATAAGAAGTGCTTTCTTCCAGGGAATCGCTTAAACGCATGGAAACCAATAAAGGAATAGGGTAGAACTGTGCGCTTTGAGCTGGGATAACTGATCCGGCATTCGATAAAATGACTCCAATTCCAAGTGTTCGGAGGAAAGTACTTTTCCCCGACATGTTCGAACCGGTAAGGATCACAAAGCGTTCCTGGTCGAAAGAAATGGAATTACAAACACGTTTGTCTTTGGAAATCAGCGGATGTCCCAATTCTTCAAATGAAATCTGTTCTTTATTGATTGTTGGAAAACAGTATTCAGGGTTGTTTACCTTGAAATTACTGAAGGAAAGCAGGCTTTCCACTTCTGCAATCTGCTCGATCCACTGACTGATAGATTCCCGGTGGTTCTTTTTCCATTTCACCAATTGACGGAAAATATGCACATGAAACTGGATCGTACCGTTCAACATAAAAACAGCCAGTCCGTTATTGATCGTGTCCATGTTTTGATAAATCCGTGAAGCCTCTTTCAGTAAAGAACTCGCAGCCTGGTTTTTGGAATGAACTTTCGAATGGATTTCCTGCAAGCGGGCTGATTTCCACTGACGTTTTTCAATCATTTGCAGCATTTCGCTGTAAGCTAAAAGTGCTTCACCGATGCGTTCGGTTTTCCCGATCTCTTTTCGGATTTTCCCTGCAATTGCACCAAATAATAAGATGTTTACAACTGCTAGAATCACTCCGGCATTGAACCAATAAACTTGTCCGGTTTGATAAAGTAAGATCATGGTTGTCAATCCCAATGCCGGGAAAATGAAAGCAAGAATGCTCGAAACAATGGAAAGCGATTGGTTGGAATCCTGCCAATGTTCGATATAAGTTCGAATCTCCTGGCTGTCTTTGCCCAGTTTCGCATAAACCTGGAAAGCTTGACGCCATTCCAAATCTTCGGCTATTTCAGCGATGGATTCCTGGGAATTCTTGAGAGAATCTTCGCTTTGAGTTTGAAGCAGGGAAGCGGCTAGTTTTTCACTTCCAATAATGGTTGAGGTACGGTTTAAGTGCTCAAATAAGGAAAACGGGCCAAACAGATCTATATCAAAAGAGTACGGATGTTTTGTATTTGTAAACTCTTTTCCGTCCGGATAATAAGGCTTTCCTTCCTTTAAAAACACCTGTTCCGATTCATTCAGCCACAGATAAGCAGCAGCAACCTGAAGTTTCCGTTTGACTTTGAAATGCAGATTTACCAAAAAAGCAAAAATCACCAGAAAAATAATTGCCGCTATTAAATAAGGAAGTCCGTTTTCGCTTTTTGAAAAGTAAAAACCAGTCCCTGAAATTATTAGAGCAAATAACCGCGACCAGCCAATTAAACGAAGCTGTTTATTGATTTGATTAACAGATTCCTGGTAAAATTTAGATCTTTGGGAATAATTCGGGATCATAAAGAAGCCAGTTTTTTCAATTCGCTGACTGCCTGGTGGATATTCTTCCAAACTTCGCTGATGTTTGCATCCATCATATAACAAGGGGCCGTTATGATTTTATTGGCAGGATCAACATGGATTTCTCTCACTGACTTGTAAGTAGTTACTGCACCTGTTTTTTCCAATCCTTGCGAAAATGCTTCAATATCGTAAGGAGAAGATTCCGCAGTTGTTCCCAAAGTCAAAGACGGATGGATATCCGAACCTTCCAAAGCTTTGGCCAAAACTACCGGACTTACGCACAATGCTGCAATTGGTTTGCCCACATTTACCAGGTTAACAAGCAGCAATTTCACTTCAGGCAAAATCGTTCCTTCCGGACCTTCAAAAGCCCATTTCGTGAAATTTTTCGCACTTCCAAATCCGCCCGGAATGATCAATCCGTCTAAATCTGCCGGCTGTATATCCTGGATCGGAACAATGTTTCCACGTGCAATGCGTGCTGCTTCAACCAGCATGTTTCGCGATTCATTCATGGGTTCGCCCGTCAGGTGATTAATAACATGAAACTGATCTGCGTCCACACCAATACACGTATAAGTGTCGCCGGCTTCAGAGACGGCAAGCATGCTCAAGACGGCCTCCTGGATTTCTGCACCATCATATACTCCGGACCCGGAGAGTAAAATTCCAAAATTCATTTTCTAGTTTTTAATTCAATTATATAATCCAAGCCATTCGGAGCTTTAGCTCACATCCACAAAATCACTTGGTGAGCTTTAATTACAATGCTTCTGCCAATAACTTTGTGTCCCTTGTGTTCCTCTTGGTAAATAAGTCAAATGCTGCCCCTCTACGAATACTTCTCCTCAAAAATACGATTCTCTTTCTATTTCGTATCTTTGTTTACATGGATAAACCCATCATATTTTACGACGGCGATTGTGGTTTTTGTAATAAAACAGTTCAGTTTGTGCTCAACAAGGAGAAAAACTCCGAAATTCATTTTTGTGCACTTCAAAGTGATTTTGCAAAGTCGTTTTTCAAAAAACACGGAATCGATGAAATTGATCTGTCGACCTTTTATTTTTGGGACGGGGAGAAGTTGAACAAACGTTCCACAGCTGCACTGAAAGTATTGAACCATTTGAAGTTTCCGTATAACCTGGGAAAGATAGGCTGGCTTTGTCCGGGATTTATCCGCGATGGTATTTACAGCATGATTGCTAAACGAAGGATGCGATTGGCCCCTGCTTTTTGTGCACTTCCAACACCAAAACAGGCTGTCCGGTTTTTGTCCTAAAAAGCCACTTGATTTTTACAATCTATCAGGAAGTAATAAATCAAACCGGATGTTAAATTCTGGTTCGCTTTTGTGTAAACTCTTGTTAATATCATTCTGAAAATAGGAGTTGTATAGGGAATACTTTCGTTATTTTTGTCTTATGAGAATATCTGCTTCGATTTATTCGGATAAGAAACGTGAACTGTCGGAAACGATCAAAGATCTGGCCGCTCACCATGTAGATTTGCTGCATGTTGATTGTAATGACGATCCTTCGGTTTTTGAAGATATCAGTAAAGTAAGGACTTGGTGCAACATTCCAATCGACTTGCATATCATTACTAAAAATCCATCGAAATATTACGATCTGCTTCGTGCGGTTCCGGTTGAATATGTGACTTTCCAGGTGGAAGATCTGGAAGAAGAATTGATTATTCCTTCCGATATCAAAGGAAAGAAAGGATTAGCAGTCATTACTCCAACTCCGATTGAAGCATTTGATAAATACAGCACTTTCGACTTCATTTTGATCATGGCAACGATTCCGGGTCAAAGCGGTGGTGTTTTTGATGCGGTGAATTTTAAAAAGATTCGTGATTTTCAAAAGAAATATCCCTCAAAATCGGTTCATGTAGACGGGGGAGTAAATGGAGAAGTTTCTTTTATTTTAAGAAATATGGGAGTTCATACTTCCGTTTCCGGATCTTATTTGTTCAATGCGCCAAGTGTTGGACATGCTTTGATGGATCTGACAAAACGAAACGTAGATTCCCAGTTTTTGGTAAAAGATTTTATGATCCCGGTGACAGAATCTCCTGCAATTGGAGAAAACGCAACCATTTCGGCCGTGTTGAATGAAATTGAAGACGGAAAGTTGGGTTTTACACTGGTTGTGGACGAAACTGCTAATTTGAGAGGATTGATCTCCAATGCAGACATTCGCAAGAGTTTGATCCGTACAGGTGGAAATCTAAATAACGAATCTATTGCTGAGATCATGAATGCCAAGCCTTTGGTGATTTTTGAAACAGCAACTGTGAACGATTTACTACAACAAATAAAAAAATATCCTTTCCCGATTCTTTATTTACCCGTTGTGGATCAAAATAATAAAGCAAAAGGGATTTTAACATTCGTAAACCTGATTAAAGGGGAAATATGATCATTCATTTAAAAAAATCAGTAAGTTCAACTGATGCGGCTAAATTGGCTGCGGAAAATAAAGCATTCCATTTGATTTCTCAAGGGGTAAATGTATTGGTAACAGGTTCCGGTGTGAAAGAAGTTCCTGCGGCTTTGGAAGCAGTAACAGAGGAACATTGGGTGTTTCCAAATGACATGCAGCTGGCTTCGCGAAATTACCGTTCCGAAACGCGTGAAGTAAAAGTAGGAAATGTAACTGTTGGAGGAAAATCAGGAAATACCATTCTAATTTCCGGGCCCTGCTCTGTGGAATCAGAAGAACAGATCCGGGAATCTTCCGAATTATTGAAAGGATTGGGCTTAACATCACTTCGTGGCGGTTGCTACAAGCCAAGAACAAGTCCGTACAGTTTCCAGGGAATGGGATTGGATGGTTTGAAATTACTTGCAAAAATGCGCGAAGAATATGGTTTTTCCGTCGTTACTGAAGCGCGTGATGCAACACATATTGATGAAATTATTGAGCATGCGGATGTGATCCAGGTTGGTGCAAAAGCGATGTATGACCAGGGAATTTTACGTGCCTGTGCAAAAACACAAAAGACAGTTTTAATCAAACGTGGTTTCGGAACTACTTTGCAGGAGTTTGTTCAGGCAGCAGAGTTCGTTCTTTCCGGTGGAAATGAAAACGTGCTTTTGTGTGAACGCGGAATTCGTACGTTTGAAACCGGAACGCGCTTTACATTGGATTTGTGCGGAGTAGAATGGTTGAAACATTATACGAATCTTCCGGTAATCCTGGATCCGAGCCACGCTATGGGTTACGCTTACGGAGTTGCAGGACTTTCGAGAGCTTGTATTGCCTTGGGAGTTGACGGATTGTTGGTAGAAGTTCATCCGAACCCGAAAGTTGCCAAGTCAGATGCTTCTCAGCAGTTGAACCACGAAGAATTCAAGCAATTATTACAAACATTGAATCCGATTGCGGCAAGCGTTGGATATAAACTGGTTTAACCTTGTTTTTAGAACAAAATATAAAAGGCCTTTGCGCAAAGTTCGGTGTTGATTTTTATCAAATGCTGAAAGATTTTGACGTGGATGGAGTCACTGAATTGTCGATCCTGGATTTGGAGGCAGTTGCCGAAGAGTACGAGGTGGATTTTTACTCCCTGCTTTTCAAACCTTTATTTGTTTTTGATCATCTGAAATCCAAAATTGAAAAGATCAAATTATTGATTTTGGATGTAGATGGAGTAATGACTGATGGCGGAATGTATTATACCGAATTGGGAGACCAGGTAAAGAAATACAATTCCAAAGACGGAATGGGTATTATGAAAGCCCAGGAAGGTGGATTGCTATGTGGAATCATTTCTTCGGCATTTACAGATAAAATGGTTCGATACAGAGCTGAAACACTGAGTATCAAACATGTGTATGTTGGCCGCGATCAGAAAATCACCATTCTAAGACAATGGTGTGAGCAATTATCCATTACTTTGGATGAAGTAGCAATGATTGGTGATGACGTGAATGATTTGTCCATTATGCGTGAAATCGGGCTGACTGCCTGTCCGAAAGATGCTGTTCAGGAAGTCAAGAAAGAAGTAGATATTGTACTAACAAAAAATGGTGGTACGGGAGTCGTGAGAGAATTTATAGATAACTTTCTCCTTCCTGAACCAATAAAAGAATTTTAACACAACATGAATCAAGTGAAATTGGGCATTATACGTGAAGGAAAAGTGCCGCCAGATAAACGGGTTCCACTTACGCCAAAGCAATGTAAACTGGTTGAAATGAAATTTCCACAAGTCAAAGTACTTGTCCAGGAAAGTGATATCCGTGCATTCAGAGATGAAGAATATAGTGCCGAAGGAATTGAAGTAGTGAAAGATTTGTCGGATTGTGACATCATCATGGGAGTAAAGGAAGTAAATATTACTGATTTGATTCCCGGGAAAAAATTCCTCTTCTTTTCTCATACGATTAAAAAACAGCCTTATAACCGCAATTTACTCCGCGCGATTCTGGAAAAGAAAATCCAGCTGATCGATTACGAAGTACTGAAGTCAAAAGACAATAAACGTATCATTGGTTTCGGGCGTTATGCAGGAATTGTAGGCGCTTACAACGGAATTCGTGCATACGGAGAAAAAACAAATGCCTTTCATTTAAAACCTGCCAACGAATGTTCCGGCAGAAAGGATATGGAAGCCGAATTACATAAAGCAGTATTTCCTTCAGATATGAAACTGGTCCTGACAGGTTTCGGAAGAGTAGGTTACGGAGCACGTGAGATTATGGATTTGCTTCCGTTTACAGAAGTGGGCCCGGAAGAGTTTTTGAGCGAGAAATTTGACACACCGGTCTTCACACATTTGGAAATAGAAGATTATTACCAGCGTAAAGATGGAAAACCATTCAGCAAACAAGAATTTTACAGCACGCCGGATCTTTACGAATCCAGTTTCGGGCAATATTCTAAAGAGGCAGATGTTTATGTAGCCTGTCATTTTTGGAGCAACAAATCACCGTTTATCCTTACCGAAGAAGATTTAAAATCCGATAAAAACAAGATAAAGGTCATCGCAGACGTTTCCTGTGATATTCAGGGGCCGATTGCATCTACGCTGCGTCCTTCCAAAATTGCAGATCCTTTCTATGGATACGATCCGGAAACAGGACAGGAATGCGACTGGAAGCAAGATGGAGCTGTTATGGTAATGGCGGTTGATAATTTACCATGCGAATTACCCAAAGATGCTTCCGAAGATTTCGGAAATGAATTGATCAAATCTGTTTTTCCGCATTTGTTTGGTGACGATCCCGATAACATCATCGGAAGAGGTTCCGAAACAGACTTGAACGGAAATCTAACTTCTTATTTTGCTTACCTGAACGATTACGTCAACCAGGTAACAGCTTAAAAACCGGCTATGGCGATACAGAAAGGCGATAAAAAAGTAATCCGAGGGTGGGTCATGTATGACTGGGCAAACTCGGTTTACAATTTGGTGATTTCCTCAGCGATTTTCCCTATTTTTTACGATACGGTGACAACGAAACAGTACCTGTCAGAGAAAAATCCTGCAAAGCCTTGGGCGGATTTGGATCCCTCACAATTGAAAGCAGGAGAAGAAGTAATGGTAGACTTTTTCGGGATGCATATTCCGAATTCTGCTTTAATGAGCTTTGTACTTTCTGCATCTTTTTTGATCGTTTCCTTTTCATCTCCATTTCTTTCCGGAATTGCTGATTATCGGGGAAATAAGAAGCGTTTCTTACAGTTTTTCTGTTATTTAGGGGCCGCATCCTGTATGTCTCTTTATTTCTTCACCGATCTGATGCGGGATGGTTTATTGGAAGTTGCAATGCTTTCTTTATTTTTTGCAAGCATCGGTTTTTGGAATAGTTTGGTTTTTTACAACTCCTATTTGCCGGAAATCGCACCTAAACAAGACATGGATAAGATTTCAGCCCGTGGATTTTCAATGGGATATATAGGATCCATGGTATTATTGGTTCTTTGTTTGATTTTAATTAAGGTTCCGATCTTTTCTTTTTTTGATGATCCTGCTACGCTGGACGTAAAAGAAGCAATGCCGGTTTCCTATTGTTTTATCTTAGTAGGATTATGGTGGGTTGGTTTCTCTCAATTTACATACCGTGTCTTACCGAATACCTCTTCAATACGCGTGAAAGAAAAGGGATATATCTGGAAAGGATTCAAGGAATTGAAAACCGTCTTTGCAGAATTCCGGAAGACAAAACGCCTGAAACGTTATCTAACTTCATTTTTCTTCTTCAACACTGGTGTTCAGACTGTTATGTTGATGGCTACATTCTTCGCAAAAAAGGAAATATCCTGGCCGGTTAAGGATGGGAAAGTGGATGACAGCGGATTAATCATTGCCATTTTATTGATACAACTATTAGGAGCAGCGGGAGCATTTATCATGTCACGCTTGTCGGGAAGAATTGGTAATATAAAAACATTGGGAATTTCTCTGGTTATCTGGCTGGGAGTCTGTGCAGCTGCTTTTGTGATCGCAACACCAGTTCAATTCTATGGATTAGCGTGTGCTGTAGGAATTGTAATGGGTGGTGTTCAGGCATTGGCTCGTTCTACCTATTCCAAATACCTTCCCGAAACAGAAGATCATGCTAGTTATTTCTCGTTTTACGATGCAACGGAGAAGATTGGTATCGTAACAGGAACCTTATTCTTCGGAACGATGGAGATTGTTTTCAATGACATGCGCTTTTCAGTTGTGTCCATTGCATTTTTCTTCGTTGTTGGATTAGTGATGCTATTCCGTGTGCCTAAAAATGAGCGCAGTGATTTGGAAGCGGTGTTTGATTAAATGACTTCCATCCTTGGTGGACTTGTAATAAGTGAAAACAAAAAGCTAGCTCAGAATACTTTTTCAGAGTATTGCCTGTCCATTCGAATCTGTCGTTAACACCTCGCTCATATAATCCAAAAAAGGACGAAGTTCCCGGAACGTTTGATCCAGTTTCTCCACGAAGTCTGATTGCAGCACTTCACTGTCGGTAAAATCATGTCTCACTAAAAATTGTTTTTTACGCAAGAGTTCAATAGCCGGATGATCTTTGTCAAATCCTTTTGGCGCTGTTTTTACACCCTCACCGCGTAATTCCGCGAAAGTCTCCAGGAAGGGAGGCTGGGTTAGAATCTCGTTCCAATCTTCGTAATTCAAATGGATATCGGTACGAATTCGCTTTAAATCATCCGGATTTGGAGAAAAGAAACCTCCGGCCATAAAGCTGTTTCCAGGTTCCAGGTGAAAATAGTATCCGCCGCGCAATTGAGCGGTTGCTCTGCTGAATCGGATTCCGAAATGCGTTTTGTATGGAGCCTTGTCTTTTGAAAATCGGGTGTCGGCATAAATGCGGTACAAGCTTGCTTTCCCTGACGCCGTTTCAATACTGTCGTGAATGCGCATCTTTTCGAGCAGTGAATCCGCAAAAGCGATGGTATTTTGATGTGCTTGCTCATAAACCGCTTTGTTCGTTTGAAACCATTCACGGTTGTTATTTGCTTTGAGCATCGAAAGAAAATCGAGTGTGGATTGTTGTATCATGGAATAAAGTTACATAGACAAGTTGAATATATTCCTGAAAAGTTGAATTTAGCGAATCACTGCTGCTTTTCACAGTAATCACCGTACCAAAACCCGAATCGTTTCCGTTGACTTTAAATTACTGATCCGAAGCAAATAAACACCTGCGTCTTGTTTCAAATCAAAGAAAACAACTTCTTTATTTGTTTCCTTCGATTCCAGGACCTTTCCTTGTAAATCACATAACTCCAGTTTGTTTAGTCCGTTTAATCCAACAACCTGGAAAGTGCCGTTGCTTGGATTTGGAATGACTTGGATCGGATTGTCATCTCGCTTACTTGAAATAATTGGAGAATAACGAATACTTCCGTTCAGGTCCGTCATTTTCAAACGGTAATAGGAAGTTCCAAACAATGGATCAGAATCTGTAAACTGGTAGAATTGTTTCTGGTCACTGTTTCCTTTCGCCGCAACAGTCCCGATAGCTCCAAAATTCAAACCTTCCGTAGAACGTTCAATGACAAAATAAGCACTGTTTTCTTCGCTTTCCGTTTCCCAAAGCAGGAGGGAAGTTTGATCTGAGTTTTGAACCCGCAAATTTGTCAGACCAACCGGGAGAGCCGTTAAACAATTGTCAATTTCTAATTGAGAAACTGTTACACAGATAGTTCTTCCGCAATCCAGACACTGAGCCGGACTAGCAGGAGTGTGTCCCGTCAGGAAGTATTCTCCGGCAACAACAATAGGAGTAGAGCCGGTTGAACCTGCATCGACGGTTTCTGAGAATCCGCCCGGACCCGTAATGGAAATGGTCGCTGAACCGGTGAAACTGCTCGTAGAACAATAAGCAGCATCTGCAGTGAAAACCAGGTCGCTTCCGTTACAAATCGTATAATTGGTTGCAGTTGGTAAAGCCGTCGGAACAGCAAGAGGAGCAAAAGTTGGCCCGTTGAAATAATGACTGCAGCTCGTTGCGCCATAATAAGTCCAGGATTGCCCGAGGTTATTTGTCGCTAGTCCATAGAATCCACGGCTAAACTGCGAGGGAAGCGAATTGGACCGGAATAAATAACCGTTGCAGCCCGCATTCAAATCACTGGTTGCACCGCAGCTTACAAATCGAGCTCCGCTATATCTCCAGCCAATCGCCGCTGTTTTCCCTGTTGTTGTAACTTTGGTTAATCCAAAAGATTGGGGAGTAGTTCCTTGATAATAATTTACATTGATACTAGAAGTGGGAGCTTCCCAATCCGTAATGCATTCATAAACTGCTGAATAAAAGTTATTATTGCTTTGCCAGTCAATACATTGCTGATCACCGCCCTCTGCATTGCAAAGATCCTGATTGGAGGCAAGAGAAGAGCCGCTCAGGTTCTGGCTTCCGAATACCGAATTCTGAGATGTCAGTATTTCCACACCTCTTTCGGCTTGATTCACACTGCTCTTAACCGTAGAAAAAACGGTAGTCTGAGTGGTGGAACTGCTTGATCCAACACCATCGTCATTGTCATCCGAACCATATCCGCACATGTTTGAAAAAGAAATGCCGCATGGGATCATTTCGTCTCCGGAGGTAATGACCGGATAATCAATCGCCAGGTAACGTCCTGGGTTTGTGGCAGTCACTCCGGAAGTACAACTTGCCGTTTGTGCATAACGTACTCTGAATTTGAAATTTGCGGTAAAATAGGAACTATTAACCATAATTCCGGAAGCTGCAGTTGTTCCTGTTGCTGCAGTATAATAATTCCCCGGAGAGCTTGTTGATTTGAAAACGGTCAAACAAACCCTCGACCAGGCGCTTTCAGTGATCCATTTCGTATTTGTCGAATTATTGATACACATATCGGTATTAGTCGAACTGATATCCATCTGCATAATTTGTGTCCAGCTGGTCCCACCGTTTGATGAAAAATCCAAAAAGGCTGCATTTCCTACACAGGAACCCCAGGAATTACTTTGCCCGCAGGAAGTTTCAGAAGGAAATAACCAGAATTGTACTTTGAAACCCTCAACTCCCGACATATTAAAAGCCGGAGAAACCAGTGTCGGATTGCTTTGTCCGCGCAGAACGGCATAACTTAAGTTTTGATTAATGTTTGCTCTTCCGTCGAAATTTGCCCCTAGTTTACCGGTTGCCCCTCCTGATCCTACCGCAACTAAATTTGCCAGGTTACCAATACAAAAACCGTTCGTGGCAGTGCAGCTTCCTGAACAATTTGGCTGGATCAATCCGACTTTAGCTCCGTAAGTATCCACAGCCGGGATAGCTCCTGCGGTTGTGGGAGTTGGTGCACCTGCGAAAGTCCAGCCGGTTGGTAAGCCTGCAGATGACCAGGTTGTCGTGCCGGTAAAGTCGAATGCTTGCCTTATTCCTGCAGCCGATTCAAAAGATCCCGGCTGAGTACAAGGACTTGTACAAGTTGCATTGTGTGAAACGTCAGAAGGACAATTTAGACTTGTTTCTCCGGCATCAACCACCCCATTTCCACAGGTAGGACATTGAGCATTTAAAAATGCAGGAAATAAAAAGACTAACAACAGAATGGCAAGAGTAGTTTTCATAGGTAATTGTAGTGTGTTCCGAAGATACAAATTTTACGGGTTATTTGTAACTTACTGGAAAATACAAATCAGTTAAGAAAAAAACGATGTGGACTATGTTCCTAAGTGGTCAAAAAAAAAGGCCAATCTGTGTAGACTGGCCTTTCAATGATCAATGAGCTTCTTCTTCCGGATCAGGAGGGAAGAGTTTCTCAGCATCCTTAATATTCTGCATGCGGTCAATGAAATCCTCTAATTGAGAAATCGTCAATTGCTTCGCGATGATTTTCTTGTCTTTGTCCAGTACAAAAATTCTTGGAGTAGCATAAATATCATATGTGTCGTGATAATTCAATGCTTCCAGCGTGGTGAACTTTGGAATAAACATTCTTGGATCAGCGGTTGCGTCTTCGAACAATTTTTTGGTCAAACCAACATTGATGAATGTCAACTTATTATCACGAATGAATTTTTTCCATTTCTCGAAATCGTCGCCAGTTGCTTTTCCAACTGAGAATATTTCTACGTTACGAGCCTTGAATTTCTTCTCGTACAAAGTCTGCAATTTCGGAGTAGTTTTCTTACAGTGTCCGCATTCCGGATCCCAGAAGTAAAGAATCGTGTATTCGCTTTTCAGGTCGTAGAAATTTTTCCAGTTCACATCCGTTGTATCACGCAAACTAATGTTTGGAGGACGAACACCTTGTACCAGGTTCATTTTAACTTTGTTTTCCTTGCACAATTCATCCAATTTCTCTTTGTCCTTCATCCAATAGGCAATTGAATTTCCGGCAGCATCTGTTTGACAATAGTAACGGTTTACCATATAAACATACACTTTGTCCAATCCCATAATGTTCGACTTGGCAAAGGTATTTGTGATATAATCAACTGAGTATTTGAACATTTCTGACTTCTTGTCTAATTGGTCACAAAAAGGGAATGCAAACTGTAAGATGGTATCAGGATGTTGTACCAACATATTTTTCCCGAAGAAATATTCCACTTTAGAACCAAATACCGGTGTATTTACCAAACGGTCATCTTTCAAATCGATGTTATCGAAGTAATGAGCACGGTAGTATTCGTATCGGTAATTCGGGTTGATCACTTTTCCGCTTGCGTCTTTCGGCGCGTCAGGAACTGAAACGTCCATAGACATTTTAATGATCTTGGAAACCAATTTTGTTGGATTGTTCTTTTGCAAATCAGTTTGGTAAGCTGCAACGAGTTTAGAGATAGAATCCATTTCCTCTCCCATACGTTTGTATTCAGCGTCAGCTTCTTTGAATTTTTTACGGCCATCCGAAATTGTGGTAGCTGCTTTTCGTTGTTTCTGCAAATAGTTGATATAAGCAACAAACACTTTGTTCTCATCAGATTTCTTCACAACCATGTTTGAAACAAAATCAGGACCTTTTGTTTCTATACTTATATCCTCGTTGTTGTAAATGACCTCGAAGTATTTTTGTCCGGGCATTAACAAAGCAATGATTCCTGGCTTCAAGTCTTTTTTTGCTGTAAATTCTACAACACCGCCTTTCATTTGTGCAGTATCGGCATAAAATAGTTTGGAACCGTAGTATTTTGTAAGAAAAACGGTGGTGTCTTTTACTCCTTCAACCTTGAAGCGCAATTTTTGACCGAATCCAAAAGTTGATACAAGTAGCAGGGCAATTACTAAAAGTTGTTTCATGTTTGAGTTGTTATTTATAGTCATGACGTAGCAAAAATAATAAAGTCATTGGTTTAACAGAAAATTAACCATTGTTCTGTTCGTAAATTCCCTTGCGGGCACTCAGGTAGGAAGCCAGCGCGAATAAGCAATAAGCAAGAACTAAAGCAAGAATACTCAGAACACTTAAACTTGTATCGATATACAATCCTCCATCCTTCAATAAGGAGTCTAAAAATAACTTAAATCCGATAAAAGAAGCCAGACTTAGAATGCCAATTATCCCGAAAACTTTGGAAAAATAAACAAAGAAGTTCTTTACCAGTGAGTTAGGATGATGTCCCAAACGCATCAAAGTTCTTACTTCGTACAAATTCTTACTCAACAACAGCTGCAGGTACTGAATTAATACCAAACCGGAAAGGAATACTGCAATAATTGATATGCCCAATACGACAAGGATTAATGTCCCAACCGTACTTTTTAAACGACCAATAGCAACTTGTGCATTTTTGGATTCGAGGTGTCTGTCCTGCAGCATTTGTTCCACTAAACCAAATTCATTTTCTTTCCCCGAAATCATGATCTGCGTGATCTTTTGCTCTTTATTTGGTGCGAAACGATTGTTTGCCCAAGTCATAAAATTTTGGGGAACCAATACAGAAGGCATATCATTGGTAAAACCAATAATGCGGCATGAAATATAATGTTTTCCGGTATCGCTGATCAGGGCGAACTTGAATTTGATGTCCATAGCCAATTCGTCACTGATTTGAGGCATATTTTTCGAACTCATAAACATATTCATCATGACCAATAAATCACGCGGCATGAGAATAGGCACCAGCGTATCGCCCTCCTTCCAATGAAAATTGTTGGATTTAAGTTTCAAAAAATCAGGATCTACTGTTTGAATGAAAATATCGCCTCTAAATCTAGGAACAGAAGGATCTGCTGTTTCGATCGTGATATTGAAATTGTTCGATTCTACCGGTTGTACATCCAAAATGAAAGGCTTTTTCTTCATTTCTTCAATCTCACTCAAAGAAAAATCAGTTTTGGCGATGTTCAGTGTATTGAAACTGGAGACTTTCTTTTGAACGATCACGGTATTCGGACCTAATATGTCGGCTCCTTTTCCAAAATCGTTCACTTTGATCAAATAATGAATGGAAGTGATCAGGAAGGTCATTCCCATAAAAGCTCCCACAACGGCAATTATCAATTGACGTTTGTCCTGGTGTTGAAATAATAATTTGCGCAACATACCTCAGAGCTTTAATTCGTAATCGTAAGTAAAACGGCTGTCGTCATCCAATGAAGTGAGAACAAATCCGGCTTTTTGTCGATTACATTCCGCATCTATCATAGACAAACAGCGCAAACTGTTCCGTTCATCCAGGTGCGAAAACGGTTCGTCCAAAACCAACCAGTTGAATGGCTGACAAAGCGATCGAACGATTGCAACGCGCTGCTGCTGTCCCATCGACAATAAACCGCAGGGATCATTCCATTTGTGGTCGATTTCCAATTCGGCAAGCATCGCTTTGATTTCTACTTCAGTTTTGAAATTCGTCAATTCATTCTTGAGCAATAAATTCTCTGCAACTGTCAACTTATGGAAAAGCTGTAAATCCTGGAAAACCGTAGAAATTTTGCGCTGACGGATCTCCGTCCATTCATCGACCGTGAAGGTTTTTATATCCCGGTCGTCATAAAGTATCGTACCATCGTAATCTTTCCGAATTCCAAATACAGTCATGGAGAAAGTAGATTTTCCTTTCCCGGAAGACGCATTCAGCAGGATTTTCTTGCCGGACTCAAGCTTTGCACTGTTTCCCCAAATACTATCCGGTCCATGAGAAATGGATGCAAGCGGGAAGGGCATAACCTGATTAAATTGAATGTTCATTTTAGCTAGTTTTGAATCTCATTTTCAAATATCATTCCAAGATTGTAAAATACTACTTTTGAACGATTTGCAGAATTTCATCACGCATTTCTTTGGTCGATTTTGCATCCAGCCAGGTTGTTCCCGGATGTCTTTTAAACCAGGTCAACTGCCTTTTCGCATAATTGCGTGTATGCTGCTTTATCTTATTGATGCAGGTTTCCAAATCCCAATTTCCGTCGAGGTATTCAAAAACTTCTTTATAACCGACTGTTTGCAGAGCTGTCAAATTCCGGTATTCCGAAACGCTTTTGACTTCGTCGATCAAACCGGCTTCGATCATCAGGTCAACGCGTTGATTAATTCGATCGTACAAAATGTCTCTCGGATGATTGATCACAAAACGAATCACTTCAAAAGGTCTTTTGGGAAGATCGTTTTTCCGCCAGGTAGTGAACGGAATCTTTGTTAAACGGATGACTTCCAAAGCGCGCAGAATACGCATGGGATTTTGTTTGTCGACCTGCTGGTAATATTCCGGATCTGCTATCTGCAGTTCTTGCAATAAAGGTTCTATTCCTTTTTCGTTGAATTCTTTTGTTAAAGCTTCCTGAATCTGAGGATCTGCAGGAATTGGGTCGAGACCAATGCACAAAGCATCGATAAACATTCCGGAACCGCCCACTAAAATGAGTCTGGAATGATGCGCCAATTTTCCTTCGATCAATTCCATGGCTTCGGCTTCATACCGGGAGGCGCTTACCGGATCTGCAATGGAATGTGAATCAATGAAATAATGCGGAATACCTTCCAGTTCGTCTAAACTCGGCTTTGCTGTGCCAATAGATAGTTCTTTATACAATTGCCTGGAATCTGCAGATAAAACAACCGTATTCAGGGCTTTAGCCAAAGCTACGGCAAGGGCTGTTTTTCCGCTGGCAGTGGGACCTTCAATGACTATCAATTGTTGCATACGCAAAAGTACGATTTGTCAATGAATCAGCGCTTCACTAATGTTTTGTAAGTTTCGTAACGGGAAGTAATTCCACGGACATAGCGGATACAGATATTTCCACGGAAAGCACCACTTTTCACCACTTCATCGGTGTAGTAGGAATGTTTTCCCAGGTTCATCACCATCGTTTCTACGTTGTCTGCCCAGATATGCGGATTCAATCCTTTCTTTTCTGCCAAACGCTGTGCGTCCAGGATATGTCCGGCACCGGCATTATAGCTTGCAAGAATAAACTTGTTGCGCTCTTCTTCGTCTTTAATTCCTGTCCAGAGTTTGGTAATTCGGCTCAGGTATTTGTATCCGCCCTGGATTTGAACTTCCGGAGTGGATGTAGGGTAGACACCGAATTTCGGACCTGTCCCCGGCATGAACTGCATCAATCCGTAAGCGCCGCCAAATGCACGGGCATTCGGGTTGAATTTGCTTTCGTGGTAAATCAATGCGGCAACCAAACGCCAGTCAATGTTGTGTTTCTCTCCTTCAGCTTTTAAAATGGCGTCAAACGGTGAAATACTCCCTCTTCTTGATTTGAAATTGCTTTCGCCGCCCAATGAAGAGTTGATTTGTTCGAAATATTTACGTTTGATGTATGAGAATGCCTCGCGATTCATGAATTTGGACAACCAGATATTCAGGCGTTTCTGAAGGATCGGCGATTTTTTATTGAGTCCGAAGGCAATGTTCTGCTTGAATGAGATAGGAAGACTCACATCCAGGTTGTCGTAAAAACGTTCGTTGATCTCGGCTACGTTTCTTTCAGCGACAGTATAATCGATCACTCCGTCTGAAACCTGTTCGATCAATTCCTCTACGCCTTCCTGTGCCTGTGTAGGACGGATCATGATTGTATCGCCGATTTCGTCCTGCAGATGAATCAAACGGGTGTAATAACTGGAACGTTCCCAAACAACTACTTTCTTACTTCCCAATTGGATCGGGTCTGTAATAAAAGTAACTTTTTGATCTTTTGTTTCCGGGGTTAATTTTCGCTGAATAAGTACCTGGTTGGTTTGCAGGAACGGAGTCGAGAAGTTGATTTCCGATCTTCTTTCACGTGTAACCGTATAATTGCAGGCCGCAATATCACCCTCACCACGATTCAGCATGGCATTGATTTCATCCAGGTTGTTCACGATTTTTACTTCCAGGCTCACACCCAGTTCCTCTGCAAATTCTTTCAGGATCTCATACTCGAATCCCATTTTCTTGCCTTTGTAAATAAAGAAAGATGTGGAGCTGTTTTCTGCCAGGACAACCAGGCTTCCGCGTTTGTAGATTCCGGGTAAGTCGAAATTATGCGCATCTAAGGGCTTCTTCCTGGAGTCTATTTTTTCCGCCGAACAGGACGCCAATATAAGGCATCCGATTAAGAAGAAAAGACATAAAATTCGCGATTTAATCTGCGGCATATAAATCAAACTTACGAACAAATTACGAGAAAAATGCTTAAACCTTCCCCATTAAATATTCATTTGCATCGCGCATATATTCATGAAAGCAACTAGTAATTTCGTTCTCAAAGTGCTGAAACACGGTGTGTCCGTTCGTTAGCGCGTTCTCAAAAGAGAGCTTCCGGCTCACTCCCTGGCACATTCTGTACAATCCTTCTTCGGTGTGATAATAACTGATCCAGTTCCGTTCGACCAATAAATTCACAAACTGCTTGAAATCATCCGGATACGGTTCATTTTTTAAATCAATGTTAGAATAAAAATCTTGCAGAAAGTCTTGTAGTTTGGTGGAATGGTATTGTTCCCAATTCCGCGCCAATAAATGATCGAAGTAAATGTCGATGGCAATCGGAGCTACTTTTGGGAGTTCAGGACGTATTTTATGGATCAATTCAACCACTTCAAAATGATGATCAATGTAGTCATCGATCTTCCGGTGCAGTAATACGCCTTTTTGAATGTGTTCGGGATATTCCAGGTATTTTTTTCCTTTTACAAAATCACCGAACAGGTTCGCCACCGCCAATTGCGGATCGTTGTTGGAAAAGTAGATGTGCCCGAGGTAGTTCATGGGATTAAGATAATTAATTATCAATTACAGAATGATCAATTATCAAGTTCTTTACCCAAAAGCCCATCTCGGTTCTCCATGAACCAATAAGTAAGTGAGCACATAAATTGACCAAACTTTGACCGGAAAACAGAATACATACAGGATCATTCCCCATATTCGGTATCTTTTACGGTAATGAGTGAATGGTTCGCCCTTTTTGAAAAGATATCTGGAAACGAAAAAGGGAGCAAAAGAGGTAATGATGCTTACAAAACCTATTCCTGAAACTACTCCTGCTTCAATTCCCGGATGTCCGGACAAAGTAATTGCAATAACTAGTATAAGAGCTGCTAATACAAACAGGTAAATAATTAATGTGTTCTGTCTCACGCTACCCAATTTTCCTTTTTGATCTCATAAATGAAATTCAATTTCGGAGCTTCTCCAAAATAAGCGACTTTTTCTTCACCGATCTTTTTAGCTCCAATTCTGCCAACGGCAATTTGAGAGCGTAAATTGCTGGCTCCAACGTGGAACTGTACTTTCGGTACGAACTGAAAAATGTAATCCAGCATGAGTTTCTTCACCTGTGGATTAACACCTTTTCCCCAGTAATCCGTTCCGTAAAAAGTGTAGCCTATCAGTATGAAGTTTTCGTCGTCATTGTAATCGTAATAGCGCGTGCAGCCAATGGCTTTTCCGGTTGATTTGTCTACAATTTTGAAAGCGCCTTTGCTCAGCATTGCTCCATGAAAGAAATTCTGAAAGATTTCTCTTTTCCAGCGGTCTTTATTCGGATGCTGTTCCCAAACTTTTGGATCGGAAGCAACAGCATATAAGTCTTCAAAATCGCTTTCCTGAAGCGGGTAGAGGATGATGCGGTCGTTTTCTAATGTGGGTTGTACAAAGAACGACCCGTAATTTTGGAAATCGACAATCAGATTGCCCTGTTTATCTTTCAGAGTAAGGTTTTTATTAATGATTTTGTCATCCAAAGGAAGCATAGAAAGTTTCTTGACAATGGTGCGGGTGAGCTCTTTTATTTCAGGAGTAGGATTGGTAATCCCTTCTTCCTGCATTTGCAGTCTTGTTTTATAAATATCAAGATAATGTTTTACGTCCATTGATAGAGGTTTAAGTGATTAATCTTTCCGCAATACTTTCTCGAAAGCCTTTCGTTCAGAACCGCGGAAAAAGACTTCTCCGCAATACGTATAACCCAATTTGTCTAAAATCTTCAGCATGGGAAGATTGTCAAAGTTGGTATCGACTTTAATGCTGTAAACTTCCGAATCGATAGCCAAATCTTCGATCAGTTTGAACACATGAGTTGCAATTCCTTTCCCGATTGCTTCATTGGAAGTTGCAACCCGGTGAACAACGACATAATCCTCATCGGTCAGCCATTTGCCCTCAATGTCCGTGTAAGCCGGTTCGATATCAAAAATAATAGCTGCGTAAGCCAAAATCTGATCGTTCTCCACCAAAACATACGCTGATCCGTTCGCCAAATCAGTGTGAATGCTCTGCTCATTCGGGTAACCGTCCTGCCATTGCTGGCTGCCGTCTTGTTTTCTACGCTCAATGGCTTGTTGGATAATTTTCCAGATAGCGGGGATTTCAGAAGAAACTGCTTTTCTAATATTCATTTTCGAGGAATGGATAAAGATTCTGTTTACCACAGATGCGCAGATTATTAGCGAGGATAATGCTTACGCTGAAGCTTCAGCATAGGCGCACCGCACTCGCTTAAACAGAATTAGCGCTACCGGTAGGAGCGCAGGAAATCTGCGAATCTGTGGTAAAATTATTTTATGTTATCGTTAATACAAAAAACTATGGTTCTTCCCGTAATACAACATCTGCTCGATAAAACTTTGCTTATTCTCTAATCGGATGTCCTTAATTTTACCTTCATCATTCATTACCGGAACGAAAACCGGGTAAACGAAACCATTGTAAGGAGCAATGTCTAATGGTTTTACACGTCTCAATACTTCTGCATGGATCTTCTTGTCGACTTTCACCCCGTACGTATCAACCAGCGCTTTTCCAGCTTTGTAATCTCCTTCTGATGTGATGCGTTGGATCTCACGCAGCAATTCACCGAAAAGTGCGCGCAGTTTGTTGTAATCTTTGATGTTGTAATACGTTTTTCCGTTGCGGACAATCTTCTCGATCACCTGGTCTTTCTGACCCTTTTCAAAAACCCATGCACTCACCAGCTGACGGTTCTGCATGTGCTCTTCTTCCACGTTTTGTCCAAGTTCTAAGCGTTGCAGCTGCGTCATCATTCCATTGCGGATGTAGCCGTCGTATTCTGCTTTTCCAACTTCCAGGGTTTCAATCAGTTTCAGATCTACCATTTTCTGGTCCATGATGTAGTACAATCCAACTAAGTCGGCGCGGGCTTCTTCTAAGGTAGACGCGTAATTTTCCAGTGTTTCGGAAGGCTGTCCAACTCCTTTGTTGATCTGTCCGCTGGCATGTCCCACCACTTCATGAAGTGCGGTATGCATTTTTGCTGCAATTGCTCCGTATTTCTTTGCACGGTCAATTTCTTCCTGGTCGTTTGCAAATTCTTCCGTAAGAGCAGGTCCGCCAGCTTTGTTGTATGCTTCAATGATGTTCCCAAGAGAAACCGATTTCGATCCGTAATCCTCGCGGATCCAATTGTTATTCGGAAGGTTCACACCAATTGGAGTGGAAGGGGCCGCATCACCTGATTCGCTGGCAACTTCCACTACTTTGTAAGAAACACCAACTACTTTCTTTTTCTTGTGTTCCGGCATAAGCGGCGAATTATCTTCGAACCACTGGGCATTTTTTGCCAAAGTTGCCATGCGTTTGGACGCTTCAAAATCATTGATCTGAACGATAGATTCGTAGTTTGCACGTTTCCCCAAAGCATCGCCGTAGGTTTCTATAAATCCGTTGATGTAATCGATGTCTCCGCTGGTGGATTTTGCCCAAAGGATATTGTATTCATCCCATTTTTTCAGGCTGCCGGTTTTGTAGTATTCGATCAATACTTTTAATGCTTTTGCCTGCTGATCGTTTTCAGCCACTTTTACCGCTTTTCGCAACCAGAAAATAATCTGGTCGATTGCAGCTCCGTATTTCCCTTTGCTCTTCCAAACGTCTTCGTGAAGTTTCCCGTTTTTCAGGACCAGGGTCGAGTTTAAACCTAATTCTACCGGAGTTGTATCTGCCAAATCCATTTTCTTTGAATAGTAATCCGCTACCATTTTCTGTGTAACACCAGCGCCATAAAAATTGTTTGCAGAGGCTACAATCATGTCTACATCCGGATTTTTTACTTTTCGCTTTTTCTCCAGTTCCGGTTTGAAAATAGCATCAATTGCTTCCGAACTTAAATTGTGTTCCACTTTCGTCATTAATCCCTTCAGGTAAGCTGAAGAGAATTTCGGCTGAAGCTTTTCCATGCTGTAATGGTGGTGGATTCCGTTTGAAAAGAAAACCTGCTTACTCCATTCGTCAAAATGTTTCCATTCTGCCGAGTTTTTGTCGCCGTCATATTCTTCATGAATTGCTTCAAGGGCTTTACGAATTTCCAGGTTAAAACGATTGTTTTGATCGTAATTGATATCTCTTCCTGCCAATCCTGCCTGTGAGAGATAATAAACCAGCTCTTTTTGTTTTAGAGACAGTTTATTCCAGCTTGGAACTTCGAAGCGGAGAATTTGAACATCTGCAAATCTTTCTACGGTGGTTCCTGTGGGAACTGTTCCTTCTTCCATTGATTCTTCTTTACTACCACAAGCCGCTGAAAGTGCCATCAGAGAAGTAAAAGCAATCATATTCTGTAATTTCATATCATTCGATTATTCAGTTTTGAAGTTAGCTAAATAATTTGAGACAATGAAAGAATATGAGATAAGCCGTTGGTTTAATGTATAAACGGAAGGATGAGGGAATAAACGAATTAACTAAATGGTTTACAACTTGGTGGGTTTAATCATGCTGAACATAACATTCACCGGCAGTTATTGCAACAGGAATTCGATTTTCTGCCGGAACAATCGGGCAGGAGTAACGATCCGAATAAGCACAATAAGGATGATAGGAAGTATTGAAATCGAGTTTTACCTTTTTGGCTTTCCTACTGAAGTAACAATCCATGTATTTCCCCGCGCCATAGGTTGAAATTCCGGTCGTAGCATCTTTGAACGGAACGAAATAGTAATTCTTGTATTCTTTCTTCCCTGCTAAATCCAGGTTTTGATAAACACTCAGCTTGCAGAGTGTATCATTGATTTTGAAAGACAAATAACCAACCTTGCGGTAGTAAACAGTTCGTTCTTTCGACATAGGCATCACAAATGCCGGTCCAACTTCCTTCACAAAATCTGCTTCCACGGTAAAAGAAGTGTGAATCGGGAAGAAACAAATTTCCGGATGAATTTTGCGCTCTTCTTCGTTCAAAACTTTTGAAAGGAATTCTTCTTCGTGCTTTTTACGTTCCTGCGCAAGGCTGTCTGCATACGAGTTTTGTGCCAGGGAGAATCCCGCAGAAATTAGGGTGAATAAGATTAAACCTATTTTCATCTGTCGCCGAATAATGAACTTCCTACACGGATCATGGTGCTTCCTTCTTCAATAGCCAGTTTGTAATCACCACTCATGCCCATGGAAAGCACTTTGAAATCCGGGTTGTATTTGAAGTAATTGCTTTTCAGGATCATGAAATAGTTGTGCAGGTTCCGGAATTCATCACGCACCTGTTCTTCGTTTTCTACAAAACTGGCCATTCCCATCAAACCTACAATCGAAATGTGATTCATCTCCACGAATTCACGGCTTTGCAGAATTTCTTCTGCTTCTTCGAACGAAAGTCCGAATTTGGTTTCTTCCTGTGCAATGTGGAACTGAAGCAGGCAGGGAATTACCCGGTCGTTCTTTTCGCCTTGCTTATCAATTTCCTGCAGCAATTTAAAACTGTCTACGGAATGGATCAATGAAACAAAAGGTGCAATGTATTTGACTTTGTTGCTTTGCAAATGACCAATCAAATGCCATTCAATGTCTTTGGGAAGTACTTCCCATTTGTCAACGAGTTCCTGAACTTTATTCTCTCCGAAAACACGCTGTCCGGCTTCATAAGCTTCTTTAACCAATGATGCAGGTTTCGTTTTTGAAACAGCCACCAAAACAACATCTTCCGAAATTTCCTGTTTCAATGAATCAATTCTATCGGCTAATGACATCTTATTCGTTAATATTATAAATGGTCAATCCGCTGCGCATTTTGGGTTCAACCCAAGTCGATTTCGGAGGCATAATTCCTCCTTTGTCAGCCACTTCTTTTACTTCGTCTATGGAAGCCGGGTAAAGTAAAAACCCAACTTTGAATTCTTCTTTTTTGATCCGGTCAATGATCTTTTTCAATTCCTTTGTTCCCGGAATAAATTCGATATCCTTACTGGTTTTCAGGTCTTCAATCCCCAAAATCGGATTCAGAATGTAATCTGTCAGGATCTGGGCATCCAATTGCTTCACCACATCTTTTATTTTGGAAATAGGCTCTTTTGCTGTGAAGGAATAAGCTTCTTTCCCTAATAAACACACAATTTCATGCCGTTGAAGCGGTCTGCGGGCTTTCTTCAATTCTTCAATGGTGAAATGAGCTTCGCAAGCCTTTAGGAATTTTTCCGGCGACAAACCATTCAAATGTTTTACCAAACGCTGGAACTCCAGTATTTCCAATTTCTGTTCGTCAATCAAATATGCTAAAAAGAAATCGTGGTTGGGAAATTGTTCCTGCTTGTTTTTAATAATGGTGTCCTTCAAGCGGGCAGAGGAAGCCGATCGGTGATGGCCGTCTGCAATGTACAATTGATTCAGCGAAGCATAGATCGCGATCAGTTTCGCATCTTTTTCCGCATTAATCACCCACAATTCGTGCTTGATCTTGTCGGTCGTGGAAAATTCGTATTCCGGTCTTGCTTTCGTTACTTTATCCAGGTATTTATCCAGTTCCGGCAAATGCTTGTGGGCTAAAAGAACGGGTTCCGCATTAAATCCGGTGATATTAATGTAATTGGAGAACATGGCCTCACGCGAAGTGATCGTTGCTTCATGCTTTTTGATCAGGTCGTTTTTGTATTCTTCCACACTTACTCCGGCAATTACTCCGGTAAATTGGTGTTTACCTTTTGTTTGACGGTAAATGTAGAATGAAGGAGTATTGTCCTGGATCAGAATTCCCTGGTCAACAAAGGAATCGAAGCGTTCTTTTACAGCTTCAAAACGTTCTGCAGAATTTGCTTTCGACTGATGTTCTTTGTCGCCTTCCGGATGAATGATATGCAGGAACGTGTAAGGATTCTCGTCCAGCTTTGCGCGCAAAATGTGTTTGCGATAAGCCGCCAAAGGTCTCGTGGAAACCAGCTGCGCTTTATCTCTCGTTGGACGAATTGCCTTAAAGGGGTGTATTAGAGACATTTAGTTTAAATAACTTAAGCCGGAACTTGAACTCCAAACTGGTTAACAATCAGATCTGCTAATTCCAAACCAATGCGATCCTGAGCTTCATTTGTTGCAGCTCCAATATGTGGTGTCGTTCCGATTTTTTCGTTATTCAATAAATCTGCTCTTGGATTTGGCTCATTCTCGAATACGTCTAAGCCTGCGTAAGCAACTTTGCCTTCAGCAATTGCAGCCAGTAAATCCGATTCGTTTACAACTCCGCCGCGTGCTGCGTTTACCAAAACAACGCCTTTCTTCATGATGTCGAATTCCTTTTTTTGGATGACAGCTGAGCCATCTGCTTGTTTTGGAATATGAAGTGAAACAAAATCGGCCTGTGCCAATGCGAAATGTAAATCGTTCGTTGATTGAACCGGAACTTTGATTTCGCCTAATCCGTGAATCTCCATAGAAACTTCGATGTTGATCTCATGGTTATTCACTGCGATTACTTTCATTCCACAACCCAAAGCATAACCTGCCAAAGATTGTCCGATCCGGCCAAAACCAACAATAGCAATGGTCTTTCCGCGTAATTCGATTCCTTTTCCGTACTTCTTTTTCAATGCCGAAAAATCGCCGGTTTCCATCTGTTTAAAAGAATCATGCAATGAACGGGCTCCGGCAAACAAATGCCCCATCACTAATTCTGCAACGGATTGCGAAGAGGAAGCCGGTGTGTTGATCACTGTCAGTCCTTTCTCACGGGCATAGGCAACATCGATGTTATCCATTCCAACACCACCACGTCCCAGCAATTTCAATCCCGGACAAGCATCAATAACCACCTGGCGGATGGTTGTTGCGCTTCTAACCAAAATAATCTCAATGTTGTTCGCATTGACATAATTGATCAGGTCTTCCTGGTTTACTTTATCTGTTATTACCGTATAACCGGCCTTTTCCAAAGCAACTTTTCCTTCGTTGGAGATTCCGTCGTTTGCTAATATTTTCATAATGCTTATTTCAATTTATCCTAAAATTCAAACTGTTAACACTCCTTTCAAAACTGCAGAAGATCAATCGCGACTTATCGCTACGGTTTTAAACTTTTTTCTATCCGTGTTTTTTAGAGAAATCGTTCATTACATCAACCAAAACCTGAACGCTGTCCAATTCCAATGCATTGTACATGGAAGCTCTGTATCCGCCAACGCTTCTGTGTCCGTTCAAACCAATGATTCCGGCTGCTTTCCAGGCTGCATCGAATTCGGTTGCTAACCCATCGTTTGTCAGTAAGAAGTTGATATTCATTTCTGATCGGTCTTCTATTGCGACTGTTCCTTTAAACAAAGGATTTGCATCAATTTCCGAATAAATTAGTTTTGCTTTTGCCTGGTTCTTCAACGCCATTTTAGAAACTCCGCCATTTGCTATCAAATCCTGAAGATTCAGCATGGCAACATAAACAGAGAATACCGGTGGTGTATTGAACATGGAATCTTTTTCAGCATGCACTTTCAAATCCAAATAGCTGGGCATGAAAGCAGAAGTCGATTTTCCAAGAACGTCTTTCTTAACGATGTATAAAGTTGCTCCGGCCGGACCTAAGTTCTTTTGAGCTCCCGCATAGATTAGGTCGAAATCGGAAACATTGATCTCTTTGGAGAAAATATCCGAAGACATATCACAAACCAAAGGCAGATCTGTTTTTGGAAAATCTTTGAATTGTGTACCGAAGATCGTATTATTCGAAGTGAAGTGGATGTAATCCGCATCCGTTGGAATCTGAAGGTTTTTAGGAATGTAGCTGAAGTTTTTATCTTCCGAAGAAGCAAATACATTGACATCAACTCCCACTTTTTTCGCTTCTTTGATCGCTCCTGAAGCCCATGTTCCGGTATTGATGTATCCAGCTTTTTTAGTAGAACGCATCATGTTCAAAGCAGCGATCGTGAATCCAAGTGTTGCTCCTCCCTGCAAATAAAGCACCTCATAATCATCGGAAATGTTCAATGCTTTCTTTACCAGTTCACGAGCATCATGCATCACAGCTTCGTAATCTTTACTTCTGTGTGAAACTTCAAGAATGGATAAACCGTTGAAATCCAATACGGCATCGGCAGCTTTTTTAAATACGTCTTGCGGAAGAATGCATGGTCCTGCGCCAAAGTTGTGTTTTTTCATTTGTCTTTTTATAAGATTTTGCTCTCAATTTGGAAGTGAACAAATTTCGAGTTTTTTGAATTAACAGAGAAGTGTTTTGATTAAAATATTTCACAAAAAAAGCCCCGCCGATAGGCAGAGCTTTTAATATGTTGAAGGACTAGTCATTCGATTATTCCTCAGTTTTCTTTGCTGGTTTTGCAGCTGGCTTTTTAGCCGCAGGTTTTTTCTCTGCTGCAGGTTTTTCCGCTGTTTCTTTTTTAACAGCTGGTTTCTTCGCTGCTACTTTTTTCTCAGCTGCAGGAGCTTTTTCTTTTTTAGCTGCTGGTACAATTACTGCCGCAGCTTCTTGTTTTCTTTTACGGGTATTACCATAGGATCCGTTTGTACGTTTTCCTTTTGCCGTCTTGATATCACCTTTTCCCATAATAGTTTATTTGTTTATTTTTTAGTTCGAAAAGTCATACAAATATAACGTTCTCTTTGACTTACACCGTATAAATTGTTCAAAAGGTTCAAAAATGTTGAAAAGGTTCACCTGAATTTTCAGAATAGAACTCTTTGAACGATTAATCCGGATAGCTATCGAAATTCAACTGGTTGAACTTTGCAATCGTTTCTCCAGTTCCCTGCGAACCACATCCCCGTTTTTCATGTAGCGCTGACACCATTTCAGTTTGATGTCTGTCTGGTCTTCTTCATTCAGCTTCCAGTCAACATCTGATTCGATCAATCGCTGTCTCAAAGCCTGTAAAGTAAGGGCAACAGAAACCGATACGTTGAAGCTTTCCGTAAAGCCAACCATCGGAATTCCCACTTTATAATCGGCAATTTCACGGATTTCGTCGGAAATTCCTTCCCATTCTGTTCCAAATGACAGCGCAAGAGGTTGATCCAGCGGCAAATCGAAAATGGAAAGTTCTGCATCAGGTGTAAGCGCAGCAATTTTATATCCTTGTGATTTTAATTTTGTAACAGCATCCAGCAAAGGAGCAGGACCTTCGTTGTAATTGAACAGGTCGACCCATCTTCCGGCTCCGCGAGCAATGTCACGCTGCACCCGGTATTGATTCTTGCTCTCCACGACATGTAATTCCTGGATCCCGAAACAGTCGCAGCTTCTTAGAACGGCACTTGCATTGTGTTCCTGGAAAATCTCTTCCAATAAAACAGTCAAGTAACGCGTACGTTTGGAAGCTATTTCATCGAACATCTGTCCTTTAACTTCCGGAATCAGGTTGTAAAATGCCTGAAGCAATTCGTTTTTCATGGGGCAAAGCTAATGAATTTACAAGAATCAGTGGGCACGATATTAATCGCGTGTCCATTGATTGAAACAAAAAATGCCCCGAACCACCGGAGCAGAACGAGGCATCTTTAATTTAACCTTTAATGGGAGGGAGTATTCTAATTGTTTGTTCCTGTTATTGATCAATTCTTAATTGTCGGACCGGATCGCCACAAAGCCAAGGGCACAAGGTCGCAGTTTCTTTTGCGCAATTGTAAATAAGCGGGAACTACGTTTAGAATATTCTTCATAATCTGATTTTTTCGCTTATTTCAATACTTTCACCGTCTTTGCCCAGCTGTTTCCTGTAATTCGAACAAAGTAAATTCCGCCCGGAAGTGTTTCCATGTTTTTCAATTGTGCTTCAAAATGAGTATTGTCCTGAATTTGCTCTGTTTGAACATCAATCGCTCGTCCGAAAGCATCTTCCAGAGTAATGGTTACTTCTTCGGAAGCAGCATCGTCCCAGGAAATCGTGATCTGGTCTGTAAAAGGAATCGGGCTGACTTGTATGCTGTTAATCACATGCTCTTTCAATGAAGCTGTTTGATTGTCGACAATCGTTCTCAATAACTCACGGACTACCGGGATCAAAGTCCAGGAGTTCTTGTTGTTATCATTGGTGAAGACGGTGATACTTTGATCCAGTGCCGGGAAATACCAGGAAGAAGCATGATATGCCAAATCTCCGCCGTGCCCGTAAGCTTCGTATCCGAGGAAACCACTGGTTCGGTGCATCAATCCCAATCCATACTGCTGAATATTTCCGCCAACCTGAACGGTGGTTTTTGCTTCTGCCATCATGGATTGTGAAAGTAAATCACCGCGCATGTAGCTTCGCATCCATTTGGTACAGTCGGTTGGAGTAGAGAAGTAGCCTCCTGCGGCTCCGGCTGTTGAATTGAGCGACATATAACTCATGTAAAAACTGTTTGCATCATCCAGAACACCGTCTCCGGTAATGTCCAGCCACAAATGTGCTACCGGAGCATTCAGTGATTCGAAAGCAGGGATGGCAAAGGTGTTTAATGCTAAGGGATCAAAAAAACGATTGCGCAACTCGGTATAAAACGGATTTCCTGTGGCTTCCTCGATGATCATTCCCAATAGGAAATAATTGGTGTTGCAATACGACCACGAAGTTCCGGGTTGAAAGATCGGAGGAGAAATGAACCGGTCGATTAATTCTGCTGCTGTCCAGATTCGTGCCATATCGGCCAGCAATGAGTCCTGGTTATGCGGATGATTCAATACGTCATAAAGTCCGCTGGTGTGATTCAATAATTGACGAATAGTGATGTTTGTGTCGATATACAGCATCGTTGGAAGCCATTCGTGCAAACTGTCATCCAAATTCAAAGTTCCTTCATCTGCCAATTGCAAAATACAGGCAGAAGTAATGGTTTTGGTAACACTTCCGATCAGGTAGGCGTCGTTTGGATTTACAGTTGTAAAAACAGAAGAAACACCTTTTGCATGCGCCCAAACAGAACCGTCTGAAACCTGGATGGCAGCACTGAGTGATTTCGCCCCAAGAACAGTTTGCATGCTGTCGAGTGTATGCTGTAATTCGTTGTCTAAAGGGATAGATATTTGTGCCTTTGCTGAATGTGCTCCAAAAAGAAAGGAAGCTGCAAGCCCCAATGCGTAGAATACTCTCATAAACTTAGATTTTAAAATTTATGAACTAAAACTACTGAGACCAGCATCGATTCATTTGTCGAAAACTGCTAATTTGGCTTCAACTTCGTTCAGCCACCTTTTCTTATCGTAACAAAATTTACGGGGGTAACTGAGCGTAGTCGAAGTTCCGGAATTAATTCGCGTTTACCCGTTGTTTCTCCGAATCCGAAGCACCTGATTGACGCGCATTCAATGCTTTTCCTTTACTAAAACGGTAAGTAAAACTCAAAGTCATAACACGTGTATCGAGTTTACTCAGCCAATTCGCTTTGGAGTTTGCAATGTTGCGGATATCTCCGCCCGGCTGATTGGTATAGAGGACATCTGCAAGATTCAATTTGACGGAACCTTTTTCTTTCAGGATTTTGTAGGTCAGTCCAAGACGGAGAGATCCAACCGGAATAGTTAAGAACTGACCCGATAAAATGCGTGTCTGATAAGATCCGGCAAGATCTGCGGAGAATTTTTGCGTGATGATGAATTTGAAAGCGGGCCCCACATACCAATACCAGCGATTTTCAACCAATGGCTGATTATAAATGGAAGTATTATAGCCGATATTCATTAATTCGGAGTAATACTGAACAATCCACCATTTTGCCAGGTTAAACTCACCGCTGACATTGATTCCATAAGTAGTTTGGTTTCCGTAATTCCCGGGCCTGCTGTAATAAATGTTATTCACCTGCTCATTGGTTTCATTGATGAGATTGTGAACAATACTGTAGTTAACAGTTACTGCAAAAACATTTTTATAGGCATAAGTCAGATCAAAATTATACGAGAACGTTGGTTTCAAATACGGATTCCCGGCGTAGTAGGTGTAAGCATCCATTGGGTAGGTGAATGGGTTCATGTCCTCGTAATTCGGGTAATCAATTCTCCTTCCGAACGACAGTCCGAGCTGGTGGTTCTTCAAACTATCCGGCGAATAGGAGAAATAAGCGGTCGGGAACAGGCTGTTATACATGCGGGAGAAACTGGAATCACTTACCATCGCATTTCCCAATTGATTACCGTTCATTTGGATGCTTTCAAAACGCAAACCCAGCTGCATTCCAAATTTCCCCCATTCCTGCGCGTAGTTTGCATAAGCAGCGTTGTTATTCTCTTTGTACAGAAAGCGATTGGAGAACGTGTAATTCGGAATATTCTCACCATTTACCACATCGTAAAAATCAGCGGTATTGTCTGTATTCACAAATGCGGTCTTTATTCCGAACTCCAATCTGTTGTTGCTTTTAAAGGGATGAATGTAATCGATCTTGGCTGTTTTAATGTCAATATCTACAGGCAGGGAAGAGTACAGGTTCAAAGCGCTCACCGGAGTTCCATCTGTCGTTCTGACTTTGTTGTCCAGGGTTTGATCCTGGCTGGATGAATAGCGAATATAATCCGCATTGATAGAAAGTTCTTTCCCTAAACTGTCGATCTTCCAGGTGTAATTGATATTTGCACTTCCGTTATACCAGTTGTTATCTGCCGTTGTGTAAGCAGAAACGAGCGAAGCAACCGAATTATCTGCTGCTAAAATGGATGCCTGGCTGTCGTGACTGGTCTTGGAAGGATTGTAAAAACCGGAAAGAACCACGCCAATGGTTGATTTTTTACTCACGTACCAATCCATTCCCACTTTTGCTGATCTTCCGCCGTGTTGTCTTTTGATATAAGAATTCTGCAGGAAAGACGAGCTGGGCTGTCCGTCCGGAGTGAAGTAATACCGATTAATGTCCAAATCCTGGTAAGAATTGTTTTCGCTCCAGCCAAGTGTGGAGAACAGGTTTATTTTATTTACCCGGTAATTGAAGTTGAAGCTGTTGTTGGTGCGGTAATACCTTCCTTGTCCGTAGCTTAGAGTAATTCCGCCATTGAATCCCCTTTCTTTGAGTTTCTTCAGGATAATATTGATGATTCCTGCATTTCCTGAAGCATCGTAACGAGCCGGCGGATTGGTCATGATCTCAATAGAAGCAACCAGGTTGGAAGGCAGAGAACGCAGGTATCCGGTAAGATCTTCCTGCGACATGTAGGTTGGCCGGTTATCTATAAAAATCTGAACTCCGGGTTTTCCTTTCAATGAAATATTCCCGTTAAAATCAACGATTACTCCGGGAGCTTTTTCCAATAACTCAAGAACTGTAGTTCCCGAACTTCCCACCAAAGCATCCGGATTTACAATTACACGGTCAATCTTTCTTTCAATAAATGGTTTTTTGACAGTAATAACAACATCGTCTAATTTCGTGATTGGAGCACTTAAAACAATTGTCGTTAGCTCGATCCGCGATGAAGCAGTATCCACTTCAAAAGCAGGACTTACGTATTTCTGATAATCCAATTGATCGATGATAATCAAAAAGGTTCCGGTTTTGGTAATTTCAATCTCATAATTCCCCAATGAATCACTGATGGCCGCTTTCACCAAAGAAGAATCTGCAGTATGGCACAGTCTCACAATTGGAGGGGACTGCGGATCAATACCAGTCACTTTTCCGCTTACAAGAGTTGTTTGCGCTGAAGTAAGTTGGAAAGACTGAATTGCTAAGAAAGAAAAAAGCAGAAAAATGCAGGTGAAGTATTTGCGGGTCATCGGATTTTGAAATTGAGAACTGTTGCAAAGATGTTCTAATTACCGAATAGTTGCGTGTAAAAAAGGGCTAATTTGTGTAAATGTGTTTAAAACCGGGTTAAGCGGTATTTAGGTCTTTGTTAAAACATAGTTTGAAGGCGAAACTCCGAAATGTTTTTTAAACGCTTTGCTGAAAGAAAAAATATCCGAAAACCCGCATGCTATTGCCGCGTCAAAAACAGAATGATCTGCTTTCAATAGCAAGGATGCGTTCTTCAGTCGGGTTGACAGCATGTACTGATAAGGTGTGAAGCCGGTCATTTGTTTGAACAATCTAAAGAAATGGTATTCTGACATTCCGGCTGTTCTGGCGATTTGTTCAATGGTCAATGCTTCGATAAAACTGGAGTCAATAAACTCTTTTCCTTTCAAAACACGTCGGCACAAGTCTCGCTGAGTTTCAGGTTTGACGGTTTTGATTGTTTGCAGCTGCTTGAAAACTTGTGTTTGATCACTGACAAGACATTCTGCCAGTTGATAAAACAGCTCCTGGTCGATCTGATCCGTGGAAAAAGAGTTATTGTTCACCCGCTCACTTATTTCCCGGAGTTTTCTTCCCAAAGAATGATGAGCAGCCTGGTATTGATTTTCTAAAAACTTCCCGGTATAGAAGAAATCAGAAAGGCTTTGATCTGCAAACGGGGTATCCGGTGCCTGATTTGTCGCAACAACTTCTGCGACCAGGTCATTGGAAACATTCAGGCACATTCCCATTACATCCTTTTCACTGTCGATGATTACTTTTCCTTCTTTTTCTCCGTTCATTAAGAGATACGAGCCGGAATTAACCGTATACGATTTATTGTTGATGGTATAGCGCTCAATCCCGTTGCGTACAAATTTAATTGCGAAACAATTGGAAACCATCGAATGCTCAAAGTGTTTTAAAGCTGAAAGATTGAAGACATTTCCGGCATCACCGACCCGCACGATTATCTGACCGTTTTTGTAGAGAGAAGGATTGTCGTGATTTGTCATAGCACCAAGTGTCTGAGTGCCAATTTATTCAATTTTGAACGACTAAGGATCAGAAAAAAGAAGCTATTTCCTGAACTGTATGGATCAGCGAATGAAAGGTGGTGAATAGTAATTTAACAACAGAGGTTTTATTTCCCGCAGATTTTTACAGAAGCCCAAACTGCGCCTTCGGCACAGCCTTTTCTTTTTACCACAAATACGCATATAAAAAGCGAGCCTACCGGTCTCGCTTGTATAATTATGGATTTTTCCAACAGAAGATGGCGACCGGTGCGCCTATGCTGAAGCTTGTGCCATCGCTAAAGCTATTGGCGACACGCGATTAGCGTAAGCATTAGGCGCCTCTTAAAATTCGTGTATTTGTGGTGAAAGGAAGTGCGGATCGTGCTCAGTTATCCCTGAAAAATAAAAAATCCCTCCGCCGTTAGACGAAAGGATCTTTTCTCTAAAGAATATCGTTCTTAGTTAACTGCTCCAGATAACTCAGCACCAGCTTTGAAACGTACTACGTTCTTAGCTGCGATTTTGATTTCTTTTCCAGTTTGTGGGTTACGACCAGTTCTAGCTTCACGCTTAGAAACTGAGAAAGAACCGAATCCTACTAAAGAAATACGGTCTCCTTTTTTCAATGCTCCAGCTGTAGCACCTACAAATGCATCCAATGCTTTTTTCGCATCAGCTTTAGATAATCCTGCTTCAGAAGCAATCGCATCAATTAATTCTGCTTTGTTCATAGTTTGGTTTTTTTTTGAATGATTTCTAATAATTAACTCAACAAAAATATATGAATATGCTTCTCTACCAAGGCCAAACACTAAAAAGCGCTGATTTTGTTGATAAATACACGCATTTGTTGATAAGCATCCCTGTTTTTAGGGGTTTTCCGACTAATTTAGTCTTTTGTACGATGAAATTTAGTTGGAAATAATCGTCCAGTCACCTGAATTATTCCCTACCAACCACTCTTTTGCGGTCATTTTCTTCTTTCCTTCCACCTGGAATTCCACAATTTCGACCTGTTTTTCGTTTGTGTCGACAAATAATTGAGTCTTTGAAGCGGATAATTGCAGTGATCCGGAACCTGTTTGATCGCTGATAATCGTTTTAAAGACTTTCACGTTCTTCACTTCTCCTTTCGAATTCTTCCAGGTCGTCCATGCAGCCGGATACGGATTCAGTCCGCGGATCAGGTTGTGGATCGTTTCTGGCTTTGCGCTCCAGTTGATCTGCGTATTCTCCTTGAATAATTTCGGCGCCGGACGCATAGAAGTTCCCAGTTCGGTTTGTGGAATCGGATTCACTTCCTTATTTGCAATGCGGTTTAAAGTTTCAACTACCAGTTTTCCGCCGGTTTCAATCATGCGGTCGTGCAATTCTCCGGCACTTTCGTTTTCTGCAATGTCCATTTCGGTCTGACCGATCACATTTCCGGTATCAATAGCTTCGTCAATAAAGAAGGTGCTAACCCCGGTTTTCTGATCACCGTTTATAATGGACCAATTGATTGGGGCCGCCCCGCGGTAATCGGGCAGAAGGGAAGCGTGCAGGTTGAATGTTCCCATTTTCGGCATTTTCCAAACTTCTGCGGGGAGCATTCTGAATGCTACAACTACGAAAACGTCTGCATTTAAAGCTTCAAGCTCAGTAAGAAACTCCGGATCTTTCAATTTCAAGGGCTGAAGGACCGGAATTTGATTGGCGATCGCGAATTGTTTCACCGGACTTTCGTGCATGATTTGTCCGCGACCGGCAGGCTTATCTGCAACGGTTACAATTCCAACCAGATTCATTCCCGCTGCTTTGACAGCTTCAAGGATTCCAACGGAGAAATGGGGCGTACCCATGAAAACAATGCGCAAATTATTCATATGTAGATTCTTTGTGTGCGATTATACCATTTTAGATAAAGATAGGAAGTCGTTCCCATTGTAATAAAGTAAACGTATTCTACCAACCAGACCCATTGAATGGGCCAATGCCAGATTTTAATGAAAACATAAGCGGAAATAATATAGAGCGTAGTCGCTAAACACTCTACCAAAAAAGTGATCCGGGTTCTTCCAATTCCGCTAATGGTTTGAAAATACACGCTTCCTAAACCATAAATGAAGATCGAACCACTTACAATGCGAAGTATTTCGGCACTTTTCTCAATATGTCCGGGTTGCTCTGAAACCAAATAAATCAATGCTTCCGGATATAGAATTGCACCATGGAAGGTTAAAATGAGAAAACCAACGGTTAAATGCCGGATCCGTTTCTGAATGCGGGGAATCTGATCAAACTGTTTTGCACCGAAATATTGAGCAATGTATGTTTTGGTAGCAGCTGCAAATCCCCAAATAGGAATAAAGGCCAGGAAATAGATATAGCGAATATTTAAAGAAACCGTCAGGTTGTCGCCGCCCATTTGTTCGATCCAGATAAAGAAAATCGTCCAGATAGAAAGTGCTACGATTCCCTGGAATAAAAGTGGAACTCCGATTTTCAGGTTTTCTTTCAGTTGGAATTTAGTGATGAAATTCTCCTTCCAAACCGGATATTGCTTTTTCAGTCTCCCGCCAATTAAAGTTGAAAGCAGGAACAGCATCGCCAAAAACTCGGCACTGGTGGAAGCTATCGCAGCACCTTCCAGTCCCAAACGCGGAAAAGGACCAATTCCGAAAACGAGCAAGTAATCGAGGATAATGTTAGAAATGGCAGCTATCAGTGAGGCAATTAAAACGAGTGTCGTTTTCCCCACGGCTAAATAAGATGCCTGGATGCTGATTGTAATCGTAGCAGCCCAAAAGGAATAACTGCGGATTTCCAGGAAGGATTGTTCTGCTCGAGCCAGTTCATTATTGGTAACCAAATAATTCATCAAAGCAGGCATTCCCAATTGGACCAATAAAGTCAATAGGATTGCGCCAATAAAGAGAATCACGAAGTTCGACTGAAAAACAGCTGCGAATCCTCTTTCGTTCTTTTCTCCCACTTTTTGTGCCATGGCAATCTGAGCACCATCGCCCAGTCCAATGAAAACCATGTACATGGTAATGTACCAAAGTCCCGCACTTCCGGATGCATCATAAGCCAATTTGCTGAAACGGCTCAAAAATGCAGCGTCAGTAATGGAAATGACGGATTGAATGAATCCGCTGAGCATCATTGGAAGAGCAACAGTCAGGATGCTCTTATAACGTATATCAAGCATTAAATGATTTGTAAAAGCAGTCCTTTTAAATATTCTCCTTCCGGGTGAAAGGCATTGATCGGGTGATCTGCAGGCTGGTGCAATTGTTCCAAAATCTTTACAGTTCTTCCGGATTCAATGGCAGCAGCGATAATCGTATTGGTAAATAATTGTTTGTCTACCACTTGCGAACAGCTGTAAGTCATCAATAAACCTCCCGGACGAATGTGCTGAATAGCCATTGCATTGAGTCGTTTGTATCCCTGAACGGCCTGGTGTCGTTTATCACGATGTTTGGCAAATGCAGGTGGATCTAAAATAACAATATCGTATTCTTCACCTGTTTCACGAATGAAATTCATGGCATCTGCTACTATCGATTTGTGGTTCTTAAAACCATTCAAATCAATATTTGCATCCGTCAACTCGATGGCTTTTTTAGAACTGTCCAGTGAGTGAACTTCTTTCGCACCTTCTTTTAAAGCTGCCAAACTAAATCCGCCGGAATAACAGAAAGTGTTCAGAATCTTGGCTCCTTCAGCGTATTTTGCCAATAAAGCACGATTTTCACGCTGATCAATGAAGAATCCTGTTTTCTGACCGGTAATCCAATCCAATTGATATTTCACCCCGTTTTCAAAAGCAATATGCGGAGTTTCACAAGTTCCGTGTAAATAACCGTCTTCCACCGGAATCCTTCCCGGAAGTGTCTCTTTGGATTTATTGTAAACTGCTTTCAAGTCTGTTCCTAAAGCATTTACAAGTGCATTCTTGATAAGCTCAATCTGCAAATACATTCCCAAACTGTGGCATTGGATCACGGCAACACCGCCGTAATAATCAATCACCAAACCAGGTAATTCATCACCTTCGCCATGAACGAGCCTGCAAATCGAATTGTCTTCTCTGAAAAGGTGTAGTTTTTTGCGCAAATCAACTGCGTCTGAAATGCGCTTATTGAAAAACTCCTGGTCAATCAGTTCTTTATTGAATGTCAGGATGCGCACCGCAATGGAGCCATGCTGAAAATGTCCTTTTGCAATTTCATTGTTTCGTGAATCCAGAACAGTCACCACTTCACCGTCTTCAATCGATTTGGGCATCTCTTTTAAAGCACCCGAAAAGATCCATGGATGTCTTCTTTCCATCGATTGCGTTTTGTGGGGAAGTAATTGAACACTGGAGTACATAAACTGAAATTTCCTGCAAAGATAGTTTAAATGCAAAATTCAAAAGGCAAAATGCAAAAAGAATGGCAGATTGAGTGTTTAACTTTTGAATTATGAATTCATAATTTTGAATTAAGTTTATCTTTGTTAAAAAAGCAAGATGTCCTATTCAATACAAGTTTTCCTAAAAAACAATTCCTTTTCAGAAGAGTACGCTCAAGAGAAACACGAAGGAAAAGATTCTCCTGAAAACATTCGGTATGAATGGGAGGACGAATTCCGCCTGACTGATGATTCGGATGTGCTTGAGATTGTTCGCGATCAGCCTTTTGTTTTAGCTGGCGAATTGGGAGAAGGCAAAGCATTTCATTATGAAATTCAGGGCGTGATCCAGTTTGTTTTTCACGGAGAGAACGGAGCCTCGGCTATTGTTTTTTCGGAGAAATGCCTCGACGAATACATCATAGACCACGATCATAAGCGTTTGAAAGTTTATCTGAATGATGATGAAGTAGTGGAAAACCCGGTTCCCGGAGTTTATATCGTACTAAGTGCTTTCCCAAAGGAATTACGCAATTAATGCTTTCAATTAAGCAGATCCATTTTTCATACAGCGAACAGAAGCATGTTTTGCACGGTGTTTCAATTGATTTGAGACCAGGTGAAGTTTTTGGAATTGTTGGAGCGAGCGGTGGCGGTAAATCCACCTTGCTAAAGATCATTTCCGGACTCCTGGATCCCGCCAAAGGAACAGTTCATTGGAAGAATGGACGTGTTTTAGGTCCCGGTGAACGATTGATTCCCGGCCATCCTGAAATTCAATTGGTAAATCAGGACTTTAACCTGGATCTCTTTCATACAGTCAAAGAAAACATCCTGATAAAGATTCTCAACCTGCCGGAGAAAGACCGTAATCGCTTTTGTGACGAACTGCTCGATTTGGTAGAATTGAATGAGGCAGCTTCACAGCAGGCGCGTTATTTATCGGGAGGTGAACAACAGCGTTTGGCAATTGCAAGAGCTTTGGCCATGGAATCTGAAGTGTTGCTTCTGGACGAACCCTTTTCACATTTGGATGCGCATTTAAGATTGAAAATCGGGGCTTACATCCGGCAATTGGTAGAAATCCGCAATACTTTGTGCATTTTGGTTTCCCACGAAGGCGATGAAGTGATGCAGTGGTGCAGTAAAATTGCCTTCCTGCATAATGGGGAATTCACCCGGATTGACACAGCTGAAGCATTTTATTTTAATCCTTCCAATTTCAATGAAGGAGCATATTTTGGAGAATTAAATGAACTGAAAGCAGGGAAAACTAAAATTTTATTTCGACCTTGTGAATACAAAGTAGTCAAAAAGGACGGTTTTGAAGTGGAATTCCAGGATGCCGTTTTCTTTGGTGCCTATTGGAAATCATTCTTCAAAACAAAGAACAGGCAGACAATTATACTTCACGGAGATAAACCGCTTAAAAAAGTAAAACGAATTGAGCTCAAAAGTAAAAATACGAAAGCTTAGCTGGGGGGAAGTTTGGATCATGTTCAAACGTACCTTTATGGAGTTCTTCCAGGAAAATTCATTTTTTCACGGGGCGGCACTGGCTTATTATGCAGTTTTTGCAATTATTCCGATCATCTACCTGGCTGTCATCAGTTTTGGAATGGTCATGGGACAGGAGGCAATCCTGAAAATGATTAAAGTGTTGCTGGAAGAGCAGGTTGGGATCAAAGACAGTTCCGGGATTCTGGCTTTTCTTTCAGATGTTCATTTTGAGAAAAGCAGCATGGTACTGAATATCATCGGGATTATTGCTTTGATGTTCTCGAGTTCCGCATTGATTTCCTCTCTTCGCATGAGTATCAATGAATTCTACGATATCCATGTGAAAATCGATGACCGGAAAACAAAGATTTTCTATGCGATTCTTACGAAATTGATCTCCGTTTTCATGCTCGCAGTATTTGGAGTTTCGATCGTGTTGCTGTACACTGCAGAAACCATTTTTATGTCTGTTAGCGGAGAGATTTTTAACTGGCTTCACCTGCAGCAGCAATGGATCATGGAATTGGTCAGCCATTTGATTTCTATCGGCATCAATACCATCCTGTTTGCATTGGTCTATAAGTTCCTTCACGACGGAAGAGTGATCTGGAAACTTGCTTTTTCAGGAGGGGTGCTTACTGCTTGTCTGCTGCATATCGGACAAATCGGATTGAAGTTTTATCTCACCAACTTCTTTTTCGGAAGCCAGATGGGAATTGCCGGAACCTTATTGATTTTTCTTGCGTGGATGTATTACACCTCTCAAATCATCTTCCTGGGTGCCAAATTCATCAAGGTTTACTCGGAATTGGTCGGAAGGCCCATCATTTTTGAAGTACATGTTTTACTTCAGAATATGCAAAAGCAGAAAAAAGATCATTCGGTAGTCCTTGACCCCGTTGAAAAAAAATAGAGATACTGAACCTTTAATTCCTGCACGGACATTGTTCCGGGAAGAAGATTTCATTTTTTTTCGGGGTAATTCTAATTAGATTAAAAAATAATCATATATTTGATTAAAATTTGATCATCATGAAATTAGGGAACAATCTGAAACTCGTTCGCAAAAGCAAGAAAAAATCGCAGGAAGAGGTAGCTACTGATTTAGGCTTAACCCGCAGCAGCTATTCCGGTTACGAGAATGAAATCGCAGAACCGGGAATTGATACGCTGATTGCTTTAAGTAATTATTATGCGGTTCCTATTGATGCTTTGTTGACGAAAGACTTCTCTACGTTTACAGAAAGTGACTGGACAACCATCAGTTCCGGTTTGTACGCCGATATCAACGGAAACAACCTCCGGGTTTTGACTTCCCTGGTTGATGCGGACGACAATGAGATGATCGAACTGATCCCGCAGCAGGCGAGAGCAGGTTACACAACGGGTTATGCTGATCCGGATTATTTAAAAGTACTTCCTACATTCAGTTTGCCGTTCTTAAACAAGAATAGAAAATACCGTTCTTTTCCAATTATGGGAGATTCCATGCCGCCGGTAGATGAAGGTTCTTTCGTCGTAGCAGAATACATTCAGAATTGGGGAAGTATTCGCAATGGAACTCCTTGTATCGTAGTCACGAAAGACGACGGGATTGTTTTTAAGATCGTGAATAATCAGATCGAAACGCAGCAGTCATTTGAATTGTGCTCTACCAATCCTTTGTATTTGCCTTACTACGTAAATGTGAATGACATTGTGGAAATGTGGAAATTCGTGAATTACATTTCTCCAAGTCTTCCTGAAATGCGTATTGATGATTCAACGCTGACAAGAAGTATCCAGGATTTACAGCGTGAGATCATGGATTTGAAGAGAACAGTTACCGGGGGAGCGAAAAACGTTGCTCATTAAAAACAATCCGTTCTTCATTGATCAATTCTCGCAAGGTGTTCTTGATCTTTGCTGAAAAAGAAGTGTCGAATTGAGCAATGATTTCAGATAAGCTTAGGGCTTTTGTTTCCAGCAGGGAAATGAGTTCCAACTCCAGTCTTGGATGTTTCTCCAATAGATTTTGTTCCAGGCAATAGTCACATTTTCCGCATACATCACTCTTCTGACCGAAATAGGAGATAATGAATTGAGGTCTGCAGTGTTTTTCCTCGATGAATTTTTTCATCACGTTCATACGTTCCAGGGCACGTTCTTTCCGGAAATGATAGACTTCAGGTTTTAATTCTACGTAATCATCCGGGAAGCGCTCGTGAAGAAAAGTAACCATCGGCAGATCAGTCCGCCAGGTAATATCAATGATCCCATGTTCTTCCAGGTATTTCAACTGACGTTCCAATTCCTGTCCTGAAATCTTCAGACGCTGACAAATTTCCGTTTCATCCAGTTCGCAGAAAGAATCAAAAACTTCGCTGTGATTTCTGCAAACCCAGGTAATTAAAGGATCAAGAACCGGATTTTTCAATTGAAAACCGTACAAATGCGTATTGTCAATACTTACTTTGATCCGAGAACCTTTCAATCCCTGTTCCGAGAAAAGAATACTTCCATTCATTTCAAGCAGTTTAAATGCCGGGTAAACCTCCAGCATGTTGAGATTGAACTTCTTTACAAAATCATTGAATTGCAGCTCATACGATTCGTGTTCTCCCGAACCAATTGCCACTTTCAGGTGATTGCATAAAGCTCTGTAGATCAATTTGATCTTTTCGGTGCTCGGAAACTGGGCAAATACCCGTTCAGCAATCTCGTTTATATCAATGGGTTCAACAAAAGCAAAAGTACGCGATTCATTTCCGTCGCGGCCCGCTCTTCCTGCTTCCTGGAAGTAGGATTCCGGATTGTTCGGAATTTCATAGTGGGCCACAAAACGCACATTGGGTTTGTCAATCCCCATTCCAAAAGCATTGGTTGCAACCATTACCGGTGTTTTCTCAGACAGCCAGTTGGATAGTGCCAGGCTGCGTTCTTTGGAATTCATTCCGCCATGATACATATTTGCTTTAATCTTCATGGATTGCAGGTAAATCATTACGTCCTTTACGCTTTTGCGCGTCTGGCAATAAATAATTCCCACATCTCCCGGATTTTTATGAATCCATTTCGTAATCGCATCCAGCTTATTGGAAACATGATAAACCTCATAACTGACATTTGTCCGTTCAAAAGAAGCCTCAAAAATCTCCGGTTTCTTTAGGTTTAAATGCGAAATAATATCTTTTTTTACTTTTTCAGTGGCTGTTGCGGTTACGGCCATGATCGGTACTTCCGGGTGGTACTCTCTCAATTTGGCAACTTCCATATACGCCGGACGGAAGTCGTGTCCCCATTCTGAAATACAATGTGCTTCGTCAACTACAAACAACCCGATTTCCATTTGTTTCACTCTTTCCTGGAACAAACGAGTTTGGATTCGTTCCGGAGAAATATATAAAAAATCGAGTCCGCCGAATTTGGCATTATCCAGTAAAATATCAATTTCCCGGAAGGAAAGTCCACTCGTCAATGCTTTTGCACGAATTCCACGTTGCTGCAGTTGATTTACCTGGTCTTCCATTAACGCGATAAGCGGAGAAACTACAATGGTAATTCCTTCACGTGCAATTCCGGGAACCTGGAAACAAATGGATTTCCCTCCTCCGGTTGGCAAAAGCGCTATGACATCCTTACCATAAATGGCAGCATCCACAATCTCTTCCTGCAAGGGACGAAATTTAGAATAACCCCAATAATTGGAGAGAATTTCTACGCTTTTATTTGACATGCTTTATGGTTTAACCGTTCAAATGTTCAAAAAAAATTTTAAACACTTCAGTCCATTGAACTGTTTAACTGTTTCAACTTTTGAACCTGTAAAGTTACGGTTTCAATTTAATCAGTTTACTGTAATATTCCGGTTTTATCAAATCTTTTAACTCCGAATAGGGGACTACAGCCCATTCCGGATCCAGGCAAGGTGCTTTGTAATGGGCAAATGACGGATGCAGTTTCAATCCTTCATCTGTAAATGTAAAACTGCAATCCGTGGTCCATAATTCCGGGGAGTTATATTCACATCCCATATCGTCCTCAGACATTTCCGAATCAAAATATCCGGGATTTGTTTTCGATAAATAGCTTATAACTTGTTCCTGAAATAATTCGTTTTTGCCTGCAAGGAGATAATCATCCGATGCAATTGCTTTATGAGTGCTTAAATTGAAATTCACCCCATAATTGACTTCATCCGGATGTGCTCCGCCGCAATAAAAAGTTGCAAAAACTGAAAAACAGATCAAATCATTTGAGATAGTGATGTTAGAAACATCGAAACCGTAATCCGTGCCGTAACTGGAATAGGAACCACAATCCAAAGAACCCAGGAATTCTGAGACGTGAAAATATTCCAGGTATGAATTCATATCATTTAGCTTATTTGCGACCAATCCGGAATCTATGCGAAAAAAGGTGAGCTCCGAATGCACTTCTGTAAAGTATCGAACCTTGACCCGATTGATAATGCGTGGCTGACCATCTTCTTTTAACTTGAAAAGACCGATCTTCACTTTTTGGAGATTGCTAATCTCACTCATTTGTTGAACGAGATAAGAATTGTTCCATTTAGGACTTGAAGTTTCTTTCACTGTTAGCGGAAGCAGTTTTAGTTCGCTCGTTTTTCCTTTATTGGTCCAGGTTCCGACCGGCGCTTTATTCGGCCATTTGAACTTGAACGTTTCCGGATTTTCTATTTCATCCCCAAGCGCATCGGTTGTTTTAAAAGTAATTAATCCGGCTTTGTAAGTTCCTGAAAAATAAATATCTATCAATTTATTCTTGTAGAAATAATATCCTTCCACCTTGGTGCCTTCAAGCGTAAATTGAATGTAAACAGGATATTTTCCAATGCTTCCGCTAAAGGAATGTGCCTGTCCAAAAATTCTAATTGAAGAAAAAAGGAACAGGCAGAAACAAAGCAGCAGCTTTCTCTTTGAATAGCTTTTCAATGAAAGTGTTGTAAGTCCGGGCATTTTTGTTTGGTTACATTAAAAATACGTGTTGTTACAAATATTGGAATTACTTCCGATATCCGCATGGAATCGTCAACTAATTTAGGTATATTCGCGTAACTATTAGTCGTTATGATATTACAAGACAACATTAAAGTTACTCTTACAAAAGAGTCAAAACTAAATGCTGTTGATTGGGATAACTTACCGTTTGGTAAAGTTTTTTCTGATCACATGCTGATTATGGATTATAAAGATGGCGCATGGCAAGATGCTGAAATCATGCCTTTCGGGCCACTTTCCATGCATCCGGCTACGTCTGTAATCCATTACGGGCAATCGATCTTTGAAGGATTGAAAGCTTACCGAATGGAGAATGGGGAGGTAGCTATTTTCAGACCGGATATGAATGCAAAACGATTCGAAGAATCTTGTGAACGTATGTGTATGCCTGTTATTCCTGAGAATGTATTCGTAGAATTGACCCGGAAATTGGTTGAAGTTGAAAGTGACTGGATTCCAGGTAAAGAAGGATATTCCCTTTATTTGAGACCGTTCTTATTTGGCACAGATGAATACATCGGAATCAAGCCATCTGATACGTATCGCTTTGTGATTTTTGCATGCCCTGTTGGAGCTTACTACAATGAGCCTGTGAATGTGAAAATCGAAGAGTTCTATACAAGAGCATCAGTTGGTGGAGTTGGAAGGGCTAAAACTGCCGGAAATTATGCAGCGGCTTTGTATCCTGCAAAATTAGGACAGCAGAAAGGATATCACCAATTGGTTTGGACAGACGGCAAAACCCACGAGTATATTGAGGAATCAGGTACGATGAATGTGATGTTCGTTATCGATGGAAAATTGATTACCCCTTCTGAAGAAAGTGACACAATCCTTCGAGGGATTACCAAACGATCTGTTGTAGAAATCGCAGAGCTTTGGGGAATGCCTGTTGAAGAACGTAAGGTTTCTGTTGCTGAAGTTGTTCAGGCACATCGAGAAGGTCGTTTGACAGAAGCATTTGGAGCAGGAACGGCGGCAACAATCGCACACATTGCAAAAATTGGTTACCGTGATGAAGATTTGATTCTTCCTGCTATAGAAACGCGTGAATTCTCATTAAAGGTTCATGCTTACCTGGATGATCTGAAATCCGGAAAGATCGAAGACAGCTTCGGTTGGTTATTGAAATTGTAAATTTGATTATACAACAATCCTGTGGGGACGCGATGCTTCGCGTCCCTACTTGTTTTATGGAAAAATCAAATTATCTGCATCTCTACAGAAATTCACAGTCATGAAACCGATTTTACACCTTGCTTTCCTGGTCTTGCTTTCAACAGGCACATTTGCTCAGACTACCATTCGGATCATTGCTAAAGACAGAAGCAACGGAGATCCCGTATCCCGGGTTTTCATCCGTCAGTATCAAAATGATTCATTGATCTCGTCCCGGTACACTTCATTGAAAGGAATTGCATATTTCCAGGTTTCTACAAAAGAATTGACTCGATTCGAGTTGGAGCACATTGCCTATCATTCATTGGATGAAATTCCTGCCAAAGTGTTTTCAGGAAAACCAACAGATACTTTGACAATCAAATTACGCATGTACTATTCAAAAGAGCGTTTGATTGATGAAGTGGTTGTCAAACCTATCGGAGCACCTGATACGATTTTCGAATCGGAACGCGTTTCTGTAACGGATTTTGAGTTTATGCCGGATAATAACCTGCTTCTATTGACTTACCCGAAAAACCTGAAGAAAGGAACTGAATTAGTACTTTATGACGGATTCAATTTGCTGGGAGAGATTCCTCTGCCTGAAAAAGGGCAGGAGTTGATTCGTGATTATCGCGGGAATCCGCATGTATTGACTGAAAAGAATGTTTACGGAATAAATCAGAAAGATCATCAAATCCACATCGCTCAGATCGAAAAGAGCTATTACATGACCTATATAGCCCCGATTGTAGATACTGCATTGACAAAATATTACTTCTCAAATTTCAATCCCAACTATCCTGCTTTCGATTATTTCACATTCGATATTGTGGATTCCAGTTACCGCAAAATTGCAAAAGTTCAGGACGATTTGATGATGGAATTATATCGTTCGGAATTTAAATGGGTAGATGTAAGAACGAAATTGTGGGCCAAAGAGAAGGAAAACGAAACAGGTGTTGATAAAGAGATCTGGGTTGGAATGTATTACTTCACGAGTTCGATCTATTACAAAGAATTGTATGCGCCGATTTTTGAGCGCAATGATTCGGTCTTCCTGTTTGATCATTACAAGAATTTACTGTTCAGATATTCTTTTGAGGGCGATTTAGTAGACAGTATTCCGATTTACTATCATTTGCAGCCTAAGGAGAATGGATGGAAGAAGCATCTGATCCAGGATTATGAAACAGGGGAGATCTACATTCATTATGAGAATGCGGGAAAAGCGCAATTGAGACATTTCGATACAAGCACCGGGAAACTAAGTGCTCCGGTTGAATTGCACTTCAAATATCCTGAAAACATCCAGATCAAAGGAAATAGTGTGTACTACATCTATCGTCCTTTCGAATCAACTCAGAAAAAGTACTTGTACCGGGAAAGATTGCCCTTTGAATATAAGTCGCAAAAGACCAATAAAGGAACGTTGGTAGAATTGGCAAAGCCCTAAAAGCGTAAATGGAGTTAAGACGGGCGTCCTAACTCCATTCACTAATCAACCTAACCTAACCACCTAAATCATAACAAATATACAATAAGAAATTTGAAATGCAACAGCCAAGTCAAAAAAAAACAGATAAAAAATCGTTAAAAATATTAAATCACTGAAATTCAATTATTTAATATTTTAAGAAATGCATTTAAATGATTGATGCCCGTCCAATTGGGCCTTCACAGAACAGTAAATCAAGGATAGAAACCCGGGTATTAAATTGCTTTTGACTGAACAATACCTGATTGTATTCGCTGGTCATCTCCAGGTTCTCGTAATTAAAAGCACGGTAGTCTTTCTCGTATGAAACTTCGTAGTTGTCCGTGTACGAAAAATCCAATTCCAATTGGTAGGTATCTGAAATGAACTGAGTAATGGCTAAATCGAAATCAACCAGGAAACGATGTTTTGTGAAAAGTATTTTTTCAATATCCGACCCATAATGCTCAAAATAGGGGGCAGAAGCGTATGAAGTTTTCAGGGCGCGCCAATGGATCAATGGCCAGTTTTGCTGGTAGGAAACCAATACATCTTTTGTTGCCGTTTTCGATCCGGAAGGTTTTTCCAAAGGCATAGTCAGCACTTGTGCTCCCTGGGAACCCAGGATCACCATTCTATTGCGGAAAGTCTGCTTAGGCAAATGATCCGAATTTTCAAAAAGAACCTGCTTGAATGCTGCCAGATCCTGGAAATAGCGGACACTTCCAAAATAGGCAACCGGAAAAACAGGAAGCATGAATTACTGAATCTTCGTAAACATACGCCCCCAACGAATATTCGCTCCTTTTGAGAACCAAACAATCGATGCTTTCCCAACTACGTGATCTTCCGGTACATATCCCCAAACACGCGAATCCGCAGAGTTATAGCGATTATCTCCCATTAACCAATAGTAATTCATTGCAAACTTATAAGTAGTTGCTTTCTTACCGTCAATGTAAATTCCGTCTTTCTTTTCCTGTAATTTATGTCCTTCGTAAGCAGAAATTGCTCTTCTGTACCAGGCAATGTTTTCTTTCGTCAATTTCACCACCGCTCCTTTTTTCGGGATGCGGAATTTTGTGAAATCACTGACTGTATTATTGATATGGAAATCTTTAGGGAAATAATTCAAATTATTAATCAGGTCAACAGTAGTGGGCTTGTAATCTTTGTTGTCTGAATATTGAGGCTCCAGGCTTAATTTAAAGACAACCTTAGGGACCATTTTCTTTAGCTCAGCCTTTTTAGAATCTGTAAGAAATATGTATTGAATATTCCCCTCACCATCAACTGAATAATCTCCTTCATTGACAGACAGACCGATAGATGCCACCGTAGATTCACGTAATGGATCTCCTCCTAAAATGTCGTATTTCAGGTTTTGATTGGGAGCACGCCATGCCTTTTTTCCATTCACAAACAAAACAGAGTTTTTAAGTTCTATTTCATCGCCCGGTAAAGCAACGCAGCGCTTGATGTAGTTTTCCCGCTTGTCTACCGGTCTTGGGATCAAACCGTAGTGAGAGATGAGTCCTTGCTGCGTATGCGCGATTTTTTGTTCTGAAAGCGTATATCTTGCTTTTTGTTTCCATTTTTCGATATCGCGTATAAACTCGTCACCATAATTATTTAAGACTTCATTTTGGGCATACATCTCAGCATAGAAATTGATCACTTCGATGTTTGGCACCTGATTTTTAGCCGTAATATCTTTTATAAGACTATCCGAATAATAGGCCGCATATTGTCTTTTTTGGGCTGCATGCTTTTCAGAAAAAGCGAACCTCGCTTCATTGATCAACACTCCATGATAATCATGTCCCATCAAACCATCCGGAACTCTTGGGTCGTAAATAGCAGTATCTCCTGAAGGATAATTGAAAACCATTACATCGTTTCGATTTACGCTTCCAAATCCCGGTAAACGGTAGTAATTGGCAGTTTCAATTCCTAAATAAGATTTTACATTGATCCATGGAATGGTATTGTGAACCAATGGAAATGAAAGCGGAGTTACAGGAACTTTCGGGCCGTAAGCCAATTTGTTTACAAACAGGAAGTCTCCAACCAACAATGTTTTCTCCATGGAACCAGTTGGAATCTGGAACGGTTCAAAAACATAAGTACGAATAATGCTTGCTGCAACCAGTGCAAAAATGATGGAATCGCCCCATTCTTTAATAGCTGACTTTTTACCGATTCTTTTGGAACGGAAGGATAAAACATAAGCTACTACGTGTCCGATGATCGGCAAAGCCAGGAATAAAGCAACGTGATCGCTGTTTGTTCTTTTCGCTACTTCTACCGGACTCGCCCAATTTGTAGGCGCCAATGCAGGCAAACTCTGATCATTCGCAATTTTCCACAAAATCAAATAGGGAAAGAAGATTCCCTGCAGCGTATCACCAATTGTAAAGAACCCGAATCTTCGGATGTAAGAGACATTTGCCACCATCCACATCACCACGTGAATCCCCGGAATCAGCATTAATAAAGACCACCATGGTTTCCCCGCTCCAAATTTAAATACAACAAAGTAGTTGTAAACCGGTATGAATGCCTGCCAGGATTTTGCTCCTATACGCTCGAAAGATTTCCACCAAAGTGAAATAATCGGGTGAATAAGTAAAAGAAAAATCAGGTAATACTTGTAATGGGTAATTTCAATCATAAGGCTAAAATGCTAATACGTCGCGCATGGTATAAATTCCTTTTTTTCCATGGAGGAATTCCGCTGCAATGACAGAACCTACTGCAAATCCATCTCTGGAATGTGCCTGGTGGCTCAGGGTTAAAGTGTCTATTGATGATGTGTAAGAAATCGTGTGTGTACCGGGAACATCCGGTTCTCTTACCGCCTGAATAGGAAGTTCGTGTTCAGAAACCGAAGGCCATGAACCTGTTTCTGATTTCCAGGAGGTGTAAGTATGATTGTTCTGAATAATTCCCTGAGCTAAAGAAACAGCAGTTCCGCTTGGGGCATCCAATTTCTGAATGTGGTGAACTTCTTCTATTTGTGCTTTGTATTCCGGGTGAGGGAACATGAGGCCTGCAAGCTTTTCGTTGATGTTGAACAAAATATTTACACCAATGCTGAAATTCGATGCATGCAGCAGCGACCCGGTTTTTTCAGTAACCAAAGTTGCAACATACGGAAGTTGATCCTGCCAGGCAGTAGTTCCAACTACAACCGGAGTTTTCTGAGCCAAACAGGCTTCAATATGCTTAATAACTAATCCCGGCTGAGTGAATTCAATGGCAACATCCGCCTGGCTCAAATCCACCTGGTCGATCGTTGTTTTGGAATCTACTTTGTAAACAATGGAATGTCCGCGTTCTAAAGCAATCCGCTCGATCGCTTTCCCCATTTTTCCATATCCGATTAGTCCGATTTTCATGTAGCGCAAAAATACTATTTTCCGTTTCCTATTTGACCTTTTAACGAAATTTAAATTGAAAAGAAACTCCGTAAGCATTCGGGAAATAGGTAGTTGGATGAATCGATAACGAAAGATCTTCACTGATGTCAAAATTCACAAAATGAGCTTCAACACCTGCATCCACCACATTCAGTAAATAAACAATTCCCATTCCCAGGATGGCAAAATCACGCCGGTTCCGATGCTGGGTGTACAAGGAGAGTAAACTTTGATCGTCGTATTCCAGGAAGTTGATTGGACCAATTCCATTCTGACGGTCTTCGTATTCCTTTCGGTAACTGTTCTTCAGCATATTGTTATTCACGGCGAAATAAGTAGCTGCACCAAGTCCGGCGTAGATCAGTGGCACTTTCCAATAAGCCTTCTTTTTGCCTTTAGGCATCGCAATGTGATTGTATACTTGTCCGGCGCCGGGAAGGACCGCAGAGAAGAGAACAGCTCTTTTCCAGGAATGTGTTTTAATCGTATCCTTAACAGGAGCGGGGACAAGGGAATCCTGGGCGTTTACCGGAAGTGAAAACCATACAAAGATGAAAACGCCAAGGAATTTGTGCATTATTTCGTTTTATTCAGTAATTCAATGATGCGATTCAAATCTACTTCCGATGAGAAGTTGATTAGGATCTTACCACTTCCTGAATGTGTTTTTTTAATTTCTACTTTCGAAGAAATGCGATCACTCAAATGGTTTTTGAAAACTTCCTGGATAGATGACAACTCCGGTGTTGAAGCTGTTTTAGGAGCATTTGGAGTTTCCTCACCTGTACGGGAAGTGTTTGTACGGATCAATTCTTCAATCTCACGAACAGAAAGTTGGAAATCGATGATTTGTCGGTATAAATCCAATTGACGGTTCTCATCGCCTGCAGATACCAAAGCGCGGGCATGTCCCATCGAAATAAGATTATCGCGAACGCCCAATTGAATTTCAGCCGGAAGTTTCAACAAACGTAAATGATTTGTAATGGTTGTTCTTCCTTTTGAGATCTTTTGAGACAATTGATCCTGTGTCAAACCAATTTCATCAATCAAACGCTGGTAGGAGAGAGCAACCTCAATTGCATTCAGGTCTTCTCGCTGAATGTTCTCTACCAAAGCCATTTCAAGCATTGCCTGGTCATTCGCCACGCGGATGTATGCAGGAACTTCTTCCAATCCGGCCAACTGGGAAGCTCTGAAACGTCTTTCTCCGGAAATCAGCTGGTACTTATCTTTACCAAGTTTTCTAACCGTTAAAGGTTGAATAATTCCATGAATCGCAATAGAGTCTTTCAACTCGTTCAATGCATCTTTCTCGAAATTAGTACGCGGGTTGAATGGATTTGCTTCAATTGAACCAATTGGAATCAAAGCCACGCCGCCTGTACTTGGTGTTGGAGCGGTTGCGGTTGAAGTTGTTGTAATATCAGATGTAGAACTTTCCAATAAAGCTCCCAATCCTTTTCCTAAAGCTGAACGTTTTTTCGGATTAGATGTCATTTCCTACTTGAAATTGTTTGTCGTTATTACCGATTTTTGTCAAATCGTTTCGTTGAAGAATTTCTCGTGCGAAATTCAAATAATTGATAGCTCCTTTGCTGGTAGCTTCGTGCATGACGATGGTTTCTCCAAAACTCGGAGCTTCGCCTAATTTGGTATTTCTATGGATTACCGTATCAAAAACCAAATCCTGGAAATGTGTTTTAACTTCTTCAACAACCTGATTCGCCAGACGCAAACGGGTGTCGTACATCGTAAGAACAATTCCTTCAATTTCCAGATCCGGATTCAAACGTCCCTGGATAATTTTGATCGTATTCAATAGTTTACCCAAACCTTCCAATGCAAAATATTCACACTGAACGGGAACCATTACAGAATCAGCAGCTGTTAGCGCATTTACAGTAATCAATCCCAAAGAAGGTGAACAATCGATAATAATGAAATCGTATTGGTCCTTAATCTTGTCCAGCGCTTTTTTAAGCATGTGTTCGCGATTAGGCATATTGATCATTTCCAACTCAGCACCAACTAAGTCAATGTGAGAAGGAATGATGTCCAGATTCGGATTGCTTGTAGCAATAATCAGTTCCGACGGATCCACATCGTTGATCAGGCAGTCGTAAATATTCCGCGAGTTTTTTGGGTCTAAACCAACTCCCGACGTAGCATTTGCCTGCGGATCAGCATCGACCAACAATGTCTTGTACTCCAAAACACCAAAACATCCACCCAAATTAATTGCTGTAGTTGTTTTTCCAACACCACCTTTTTGATTCGCTATTGCGATTATTTTACCCATAAGAGTACTGTAAATTTGAGGATAAAGATAAGTTATTGAAATGACCTAAACGGCATTTCCGGTTGCTATTTTTTCAACGAATTCAATGTTGAAAGATTATAGGTCTTCAAAGTGAACATCACCCACATAAGAAGAATCGGAACTTTCTCCGGAATTCAGTTCATTGGCTTTATTCATGACTTCCAACAAGGTTTCTGAGAATTTTTCAAAATCTTCCTTGTAAAGAAATATTTTGTGCTTCTGAAAAACTTCTTTTCCGTTGAGGTTTACCTTCTTACTTTCTGTAACGGTAATGTAGTGATCATGGCCTTTTGTAGCCTTGATATCAAAAAAATAGGTACGTTTGCCGGCTTTGACAATTTTAGTAAAGACTTCTCGCTGAGAGTCGTATTCCAGTTCGTTTTGCATAGTTTATAAAGGGTTGCAGCAAAACAAATATTCATTTTTATTTATTGAAATACAATATTTTGAGTCAGAAAATTACTTTCTAGGTTTTTTCTTTTTGCCTGAGTTGAGGGTAGAGCCCGGCTCTTTCTCCTTTTTGTGCTTCTTTTTCAAGTTGTAAATTTCCAAAGCGGTCATGTCTTTTTTATCTTTATTGACGACCGCTGCCTTGCCTTCTTCTGTGGTGTTTTTCGTTTCCGAATCAGGCAGAACAGCTACATGAACATCATTTACCGAACCTTTTCCTTCTCCCGTTGGATCAATCCATTTCCCGGGAGTAGAAGAGGTGCTTACATCACCGTTTCGGTCATCTACAGAAGCTACTGAAACATTGACATCTTTCTTATTGATCCCGATAACATCTTCTTTCAATACCCAGCGGTTTCCATCCAAAACAAATGCATCGTAAGACATGTCCGGGACATAAAACTCATAGAAACCAACCATTGTGGGCGTTTCCGGCATTAAGTGGTCGAAAATGATCCGTTTGTATTCGGGTTCGTATTTCAACGACATTACTGAACGCTCCGAATGCTCGTAAAACAGGCGTTTTGCTGTTGTAGCTCCCGATTTAAAAAGGGGATAGCCTAATTTTACGCTGTTTCCTGAAAACACAAGTACATCTATCAATTTAGTGTTACTCATTCTGGTTCCGCCATCCCAGCCAAGAACGGTGTAATAAATCTTATTGGCTTTTTCTACGGGAATAATCTGGTAATATAAAGCGCCATACCACATGTCAGCTTCCAGTGTTTCTTCAGGTTTAGCTGTTAGCAGGAATGATTTGTCAATCAATTCGATGACCTTGGTCTTTGTATCCTTCAATGAATTGCGGTGAATGACATAAGCATAGTATTTCTGCGTTCCGTCGTCCTGTTCCACATTCCAGTTTACTATTCGTACCAGTTTATCAGGACTGTCGATAATTCCAAGCGTTCTTAGTTTTGTGAAGTTAATGTCGAAGATTGTTGGTTCATGAAGTGTTTGATCAACCAGTTTTTTGAATTGTTTGTTCCAGTTCTCTTTTGCTGTATTATCCCTTGCAGAACGTAAAGAGTCCAACAGCGAAGCCAGTTCATTCTCCCGGGAATAAACGTCAAATTGTCCCCATGATTGGAGACTGACAAAAAAAGCAAGTATTAAACCAACTGAAATCTTCATAACACTAGAACGCTAGAAAACCAACTATGTTACAATTTACGACTCTCTCCACACTTTTACAAGTGCATGAAATCCTTTTTCGCAAGCAATTCATCTTCGCTTTCACGGAATTCAGGATCGTCCACACAACAATCAACCGGACAAACTGCAGCACATTGAGGTTCGTCATGGAAGCCTACACATTCCGTACATTTATCCGGAACGATGTAGTAAACATCCATATCTTTCGGTTCGAAATTATCATCTGCCTGAACATCTTCACCATTCAATGTCGTAATCAATCCTTTTAATGACGTGCCATCCGCATATGTCCACTCAGCACCGCCTTCATAGATTGCGTTGTTTGGACATTCCGGCTCGCATGCACCACAATTGATGCATTCGTCTGTAATCATGATTGCCATAAAGAGACTTTTTTTGTGCAAATATACGCAGGTCTGCGATTTAAACGTTGAAATAATTCAAAAAAATAATGGAATTCCTACCGGAGGAATTAACTTTGCATCGTGGAAAAAACAGCAATTATAGAAGTTTTCGGTCAACTGAGAAAAGTACTTATGGCCTTTGAAAGTGATGATCAATGGCCCGGGTATGAAAGTGGATTAACGGAAGATGAGTTTCAAAGCTTTCAACGATTGATCAATAAAGAAGTTCAGATTAATCCCTGGTTCACGAAAGAAAATTGTATAAAAGCTTTAAATGGAATCATTCATTTAACTGAAAAAGAATCGCTTGAAAAGTTTGCGAATAGGTATCAGTTTACATCAAAACCCAGGACAGTTGCGCTGATTATGGCGGGGAATATTCCCTTTGTTGGATTTCACGATCTGCTTTGTGTGTTGATCACGGGAAATAAAGCGCTTTGTAAATTGAGTAGTTCCGATTCGCGGATTCCAATGAAACTAATAGAATGGATGCACGAATGGAATCCGGAATTGAAAGACCGTTTGCAGATTTCATTGGGACCAATCAAAAATTACGATGCTGTTATTGCTACCGGCAGTAATAATTCAATAGCTCAGTTTGAAACCTATTTCGGACATGTTCCGCATTTATTCAGAAAGAACAGATCATCCATAGCAGTTCTGGACGGATCAGAAACAAATGAAGAATTGAGCAGGCTTGCTTCGGATTGCTTTGATTTTTTCGGAATGGGCTGCCGCAATATTTCCAAATTGTATCTGCCTGAAGGATTTAACCTGGATCGCATTTTTGAGAACTTTCTGGGCCAGGCACATTTAATAAATCATCATAAGTACGGGAATAATTACGATTATAACCGGACTATCTTTTTAATGAATCAAATTCCGTTTTTAGATAACAATGTATTTATGCTGAAGGAAGATGAAGGGATTCATGCTCCATTGTCTGTTATTTACTATGAATTCTATAAAGAGGAAGGGTTGCTGCTTCATAAAATCACAGGTATGAAAGATGAGCTTCAGGCGGTGGTCGGACATGATTTCATTCCTTTCGGCAAAGCACAGGCTCCGGACATAACTGATTTTGCGGATGGTGTTGATACTTGTGCGTGGTTAAATTCACTGACATAGGTGGCTTCGACTACGCTCAGTCACCTATAATTCTTATTCTTTTCAAGTATGTAAACTGAAGTCACTGAACGTAGTCGAAGTGCCGGTTTCCAGAGTTATTAACAATTGAATTCATAGTTTTCAACAATTTTTGTAACCAAGTTCGTACTTTTGCGTATTCTGAAAAGAATTCAATGCCTTTTAATATGATGAAAAGCTTAGCAATTGTAGGATTTGGGATTTCATTTTCCGTTTTCGGGGGACAATCTCCAGCGAAAATGACACAAACTGATTACGTGAATATGTGGTCGAATGTAGCCGTTGAGCACATGCTTACTTACCGCATTCCTGCCAGCATAACACTTGCACAGGGTTTATTGGAAAGTGCAAATGGGAATTCACCGCTTGCAACAGAGGCAAATAATCATTTTGGGATTAAGTGCAGCAACTGGACAGGTGACAAGATGTATTTTGACGATGACGCAAAAGGGGAGTGCTTTCGGAAATATCCTTCGGCAACTGAGTCATACAATGATCATAGTTTGTTTTTGACTCAAAAACCGCGTTATGCCGGTTTATTCCAGTTTCCGGTAGATGATTACAAGAATTGGGCAAAAGGATTAAAGAAAGCAGGTTATGCCACTCATCCGGAATATGCTGAAAAACTGATTGACCTGATTGAGCGCCTGAAATTGTACGAATACGATGATAAAACTGCTCCAGAAAATAAAGGAACAGAAATCTTAGCCAGTAATGCGAAGGAAAATTCCACTTCAAGCACAGGGACAAAGCCTAAAGCGAAAGAAGTTGCAGGAAACAAAGCGGTTTCTTCCATGAAAATCGATGAATCCTGTTTGAAATACGAGACTCATATCGCGAAAGAAAACAAGAACGATGTGAAGTTCGTCGTTGCACGAAAAGGCGATACTTATTACAAAATTGCGAAGGAATATGAACTTGCTATGTGGCAAATGTACAAGTACAATAATTTTGTGGATAAGAAAGATATGCTTGAACCGGGTGATATCGTTTACATCGAGCCGAAAAGAGGTCGTGCAAGAAGTAAAGGAGCAACTTATGTTGCAAAAAAGGATATTACGCTGATCGAAATCTCTCAATCTGAAGGAATCAAATTAAAGAGCTTAGTAAAGATGAATGGATACACATCTGACAATATTATTGTCCAAAAAGGACAGAAGGTCCTTCTTCGTTAGTTATCTATGTTGAAGTTTATTGTTGTTGTTTGTGAAAGGTTGTGTTATGCAACCTTTTTTTTGTTTTCAAAGGTGCCTTCGACTCCGCTCAGTCACCTTTACCAAGTTTAAATTGATTGTATTGAAATAGCAAGATAACTGAGCGAAGCCGAAGTTTAGGATTTCAACTTCAATCGAACAAATCATCTTTAATCCACTACCTCACAGAAGGTAAAATGTTTTAAGAAAAATACTAGGATTAAAAGATTTTGTTAAATTTGAGAAACTCCAGTGTTATGAAACCCTCAAACGAACTGTATAAGTTAATCAAGTCTTTGACTAAATCCGAGAAGCGATTTTTCAAGCTTTCTTCGGCTTTACAATCCGGTGAGAAGAATTACCTGAAGATTTTCGATTTTATCGAAAAGCAGGGAGCTTACAGGGAAGAGGATTTGAAGGAATTCTTTCAAAATGAGACATTTGTAAAGCATCTTCCTTCTGAAAAGAATCATTTATACCGATTGATTTTAAAGAGCCTCCGGGTGTATTATTCGGAACAATCTGCCTCCAGTGTTCTGAAACAGGAGTTGAAAAACGTAGAGATTCTTTACAATAAGGCGCTTTATAAAGAGTGTGAAAAGTTTGTGCAGCGGGCTAAAAGCCTTGCCGTTGAACATGAGGAGTTTTATTATTGGTATGAATTGATTGCCTGGGAGAAAAAGCTCCTGGAAGCAGCTTATGAAGACGGTGAGTTTTCAAGAAACCTGGATGATATTATCGAAGAAGAAGAATCCGTAATAGCGAAATTGAGAAACCTGGCAGAATACCAGGTCATTTATTCGAAGATCAATCTAATATTTCGTTCGGGAGGTTTTACCCGCAATGAAGAAGAGCGCAAAATAGTAGAAGACATATCGGATTATCACCTGATCAAAGGTAAAAACACAGCGCTTTCTACAAGAGCATCTTCCATGTGTTATTACATCAAAGGATTGTGCGCTGCTACTAATCGGAATTATGAAGATAGTTTCCAGTTTTTCAACCGCACGAAAGATATCCTGGATAATAACCCGTTGATCAAGGAAGATTTGGGACAGCGTTATATCCTGACCCTTTCTCATTTGCTGAGATGCTACATAGATAACAAGCAATTCAAAGAAGCTACAAATGTCATTAACGAGATTCGCTCATTGGAAGGCGGCAAAGGATTTAATTCAATGGATTTATCCCTGCGCATTTTCACCATTTCTTACAATGGAGAGTTTGCCCTCAATAATGCGATAGGAAATTTTGAAGCATCTGCAAAACTGGCAGATGAAGTTCGTGGAAGGCTTCGTGATCTGGATGATAAAGTTTCGAAGGAACAGAATATTCTATTCAGCTACAATCAGGCATATACTTATTTCGGAATAGGGGATTACAAAAAAGCATTATCGACACTCAATGAAGTTCTGAACGACAATGAACAGCGTTTGAGACAGGATATTTACAGCTTTGCGCGCATTTTCAACCTGATTATTCATTTGGAATTGGAGAATTATGATTTCCTGGAGTACGTCATCAAATCTACAAACAGGTATTTAAGTAAGCACGACCGCGATTACGAGATAGAAAATGTCGTGATCAAGCATCTGCGGAAACTTGCAAAAAGTATGAATATTACTCAGCGCAATGAGATCCTGTCCAAAATGAAGATCGAAGTCGCTGAATTAATGAAAGATCAGCAGGAACGGGTAATTCTGGATTATTTCCACCTTCCTGCATGGATCAATTCAAAGTTGGATAAAGTCGATTTTTCGAAAGCAATCAAAGAGTACAATCATTTATAGTCGAACTTGTACTGCATACCGATATTGAAAGTTGTATTCACGATGTCCAAATCCGTTCTGCTTTCGTAAAAAGCTTTGTATACCGAGCTGGACATTAAATAGCGAACAGAAAGATCGATGTAAACCCGGTTGATTCTAAATCCGAATCCTCCGCTGATCGTCTGGCTGTAATTCTTCCCGTAAGATCTTGCTAAAGTATCTCCTTTCGGATAATATCCATAACCTCCACGAATGAAAACCATGTTATTGATCGCCCATTCACCTCCGACACGAATATTCAGGGCGTCGACCATTTGATCTTTAATGACTTTATTTTCCGCACTAAAATCAGCTGCAGCATATGCTTCATCGTTGGTAGTTTTCACTCTTCCCCAGCCATAATTCAGGTATTCCAGATCCACATTCAGACAACCATTGTCGCCGAATATCAAACCAAGTGAACCCACAAATTTAGCAGGTGTCCAGATTCTGTATTTGTATTTATCAACGGGGATAAAGCTTGGATCTACATTGTACATTCCATCGCTATGAAGTGCCTGCATGGTAGCCGTAGATTCATCAGTCAATTGATAGAAAGTAGGAGTATGGATTGCAATACCTAACCGAAGAAAATCTGCAGGAAGGAAAATCGCTCCCAATTTCACATTCATACCACCACCTTTCGTGGTGTAATCGTATTGGTAATTGAATGATCTCAAAGAAACGCCGGTTGTATCTGTCAAAGTTTCTTTGTGAATCACTGACTCTGAAAAATTAACCGTGTTGTAAGAGAAGGAAGCTCCAAAGTAGATCTTGTCCAGGTAGTTTGCACTCAAGCCTACATAAAACTCATTGATTCCACCACGGTTTAATACAGTTCTGTTATGAATCATGTCTCCGGAGTTCAAACGGGCAAAGTAATTGTTGTTTAGATCCGGATCAATCGCATAAGCCTGATAAGCCAAAGAAGAAGTATAAGGTTGATAATCGTACAACTGAGTCGGGTCAATACCTGTTGCTCCGTTTGCAAAGACATCCAGTAAGGATTCAAACTGTTGTCCGCTGTAATTGAATGAATTATCGAAATTTGCAACCCGGTTCATTCCAAATGAAATTTGGGTATAAATCAAGCCTGAATTTCCGGAAGATACATCACTGACAACTGTTCCGGCCAGGTTTGGGATCCGCATTTTGAAAGCATCCATGGAGGATGTTCCCATTGAAATTGGTTCGCCATTTCCTCTGAAATGAGAAGTCGTTTTCACACTTGTCCCAATAATCCCAAATGAAAAGGAACTAACGGAAGCCCTTCCAAAACCTGCGGGATTTATACCGATGCAGCCACTTTCAGCTCCCAAAGCGCCAAAAGAACCGCCCATTGCGTCAAAACGGGCAGAACCCTGAACGTAAGTGTTCGAATATCTGTATACATCTATCTCGTTCTGTCCGAACGCAAAAAAGGCTCCCGTAAAAACTGAAGCCAAAATTATTTTTCGTATCATTTATATAATTTATCGTCTACCACCGCTTCTTGCTCCTCCGCCTGATGAACTTGGTGTACTGCTTCCTCCGGAACTGCTTCCGCTGCTTCTAACAGATGATGGAGTACTTGTTCTTGTGCTGGAGCTATTTGTAAATGTTCTTCCTGTACCCGTGTTTGAATTGCCCGATTCAACAGTTGCATTGCTATTCGTGCTTGTTCTTGTTGCTGTTGAACCTGATGCCGAAGGACGTCCTGCAATTACAGGTCGGGCAGTTGTTCTCGGCTGTAAGGTGGAATTTCTTCCGCTTGAAGAAGAAGAACTGACTACCGGAGAAGAATTAACCGTTGTATTTCTTCCGGTTCCTGAATAACCTGGAGTATTTGGTTTTGCAATCATCTTATTTTGATAGCTTACAACTCCATTATTTGTTGTTGAGCCCATTCTTCCTGCTGAAGTTCCTGCATGAGAGGAAGACAGGTTTTTAGAAGTGTTTGGTTTGTTTATCGGTGCGTACCAGGAAGGGTTTCCATAGGAAGACTGTCCGTAACCGAGCATGTATGGATTTGCATAATATGCGCTGCTGTAGCCGTAAGGATACATAGATCCTATTCCATTACTAAAATACATTCCGTAAGTGGGACGGTAGTAATTGCTATATCCGTAATAACTGATACCTGTAACGGGAGCATATGGCGAATACCCGTAATAAGCGAACTGAGAATTATAAAAAAGATCGTTGTATTGTCTGGGTGAAACGTAAGCAGTTTGCTGAGGAGTCTCAGTTTGTTCTTTTTTGGCAACGAAAGTGGCGTAATCAGTTACGTCATTCAAATCCGTTCCCGGAGGCATCATGGGGGTGCGTGTGTTGTAAACATCGTCCTGCATGAAATGCTCTGAAGTTCCACAGCTTACAACAGAAACTGCAACTCCAAAATAAAGTCCTAATTTTAAAACTTTGTTCATGATGATAAAGATTAAAAGGTTGATTAAAGATAGCTGATTTATTTCTAATTTTACGGTTTTATTCTTAAAATTTAACATACTCAAAAATGTCACAGAAGTACGCTACTCGCGCCGAAGATTATTCAAAGTGGTATAACGATTTAATTTCCAGAGCTGATCTTGCAGAGCACTCGGATGTTAAAGGGATGATGGTGATCAAACCCTACGGTTATGCTATTTGGGAAAACATGCGCGATATCCTGGATGCAAAATTCAAAGAAACAGGTCACCAAAATGCGTACTTCCCTTTATTGATCCCGAAAAGCTATTTGAGTAAAGAAGCTTCTCACGTGGATGGTTTTGCCAAAGAATGTGCTGTTGTAACGCATTATCGTTTGAAGAATGATCCGAATGGAGGAGGAGTAATTGTTGATCCGGACGCTAAACTGGAAGAAGAGTTAATCGTTCGTCCAACGTCTGAAACAATTATCTGGAATTCGTATAAAAAATGGATCCAATCATACCGCGATCTTCCGATTTTGATCAATCAGTGGGCAAATGTGGTTCGCTGGGAGATGAAAACACGCTTATTTTTGCGCACTTCCGAGTTTTTATGGCAGGAAGGACATACCGCTCACGCTACAAAAGAAGAAGCGATCCAGGAAACCGAGCAGATGCTGGATGTATATGCTGATTTCGCAGAACAATACATGGCAATGCCTGTGATTAAAGGTCATAAAACTGAAAGCGAGCGTTTTGCAGGAGCTGATGATACCTATTGTATTGAAGCGATGATGCAGGATGGAAAAGCTCTTCAGGCAGGAACATCTCACTTCCTGGGACAAAACTTTGCGAAAGCTTTCGAAGTGAAGTTCAGCGATGCACAAGGGAAACAGGATTACGTTTGGGCTACTTCCTGGGGAGTTTCCACGCGTTTGATGGGAGCTTTGATTATGACGCATTCGGATGATGAAGGTTTGGTTGTTCCGCCTTTATTAGCACCTATCCAGGTGGTTATCGTTCCGATTTACAGGACAGAAGAAGAACTTCAGGCAATCAACGAAGCAGTTGCTAAAATCTCTGCTGAGTTGAAAGGATTGAAGATTAAAGTGAAATATGACGCTGACGATCAAAAACGTCCGGGATGGAAATTTGCAGAATACGAAGCGAAAGGAGTTCCGGTACGCATGGCGATCGGACCAAGAGATTTGGCAAACGGAGTAGTGGAGATCGCACGACGTGACACGAAAGAGAAATACGCCATGAACATTGAGAATATTGGTGATTCGATCGTAAATCTTCTTTCAGAGATCCAGGACAATCTTCTTAAAAGAGCTCAGCAGTTCCGATTAGATAACATGCACCAGGTTGATACTTACGAAGACTTCAAAGTGCAATTGGAAAAGAACAGCGGTTTTTACCTGGCTCACTGGGACGGGACCAAAGAAACAGAAGCTAAAATCAAAGAAGAAACAAAAGCAACAATCCGTTGTATTCCAATCGACATTGCTTCGGAAGAAGGAAAATGTATGGTTACAGGAGCTCCTTCAAAAGGGCGCGTTGTTTTTGCAAAAGCATATTAGTGAATTAAAAATTATGAATGCAAAATTCAAAATATGGCTGACCGGATTTACTTCGGTCAGCTTTTTGAATTTTTAATTTTGCATTTTGAATTAAGATATTATGGAAGAATCACGGAAAACCATACAGAATATTTTAGTCCAGAAAGCCGGCTTAAAACAGGATATTTTCCAGGACACAAAAAATCATTTTGAACGCTTTAAAGCACACTTATCAGAGGAAATTGACGCGCTTCGGGCTTCAATTGAGGATACACGCATTCGTCTGCATGTAGAGTACAAGGGTGAATTCCAGGTCCAGGTTTACATTGGAAGTGATGTACTTGTTTTCCAGATGCATACGAACGTATTCAGGCTTCCGGATGAACATCCTTTGTGGCAGACGGATTATTTGAAAGAAGATAAATCGCGGGGTTATTTCGGGATTATAAACATCTATAATTTCCTGGCGGAATCTTATTTGAAGAACAGGAGCAACGATTTGGGTTACCTGATCGGTCGTGTATTCATCAACAAAGATGAACATTTCATGGTGGAAGGAAAGGGGCAATTGGGATTCTTATTCCGCGATTTAACCAGTTCTGTGCTTACCGATCCTATTCTGACAAACATTATTCATGTGTCATTTTCTTATGCGTTAGAGTTCGATTTACTAACACCACCTTACGAAATCGTATCAAAAGTCACCGTATTCCAGATGCACGAGATCGAAGCGAATAGTCAAATGTCGACGGGTAAAAGACTGGGTTTCAAATTTGAAGCGGAGGACAGAGATATTTTTTAGAAAAAAAAGCGCATTATCGCTTGCAATTAGCAAAACTCTAGCTATATTTGCACTCCGAAATTAAAAAACGGCCCATTCGTCTAACGGTTAGGACATGCGGTTTTCATCCGTAAAATAGGAGTTCGATTCTCCTATGGGCTACAAGAAAGAATAGTGTTTATTCTTAAATGAAAAACGGCCCATTCGTCTAGTGGTTAGGACGCCAGGTTTTCATCCTGGTAACAGGAGTTCGATTCTCCTATGGGCTGCAAACTTTAGTTTATAATAAAAGAAAAAGATGGCAAATCATAAGTCAGCACAAAAAAGAATTCGCTCTAACGATGTTAAACGTTTGCGTAACAAGTACCAACACAAAACAACTCGTAATGCAGTTCGTAAACTTCGTTCTTTGAAAGACAAGAAAGAGGCAAGCGATTTATTACCTGCTGTTGCTTCCATGTTGGATAAATTGGCAAAACGTAACATCATTCACAAAAACAAAGCTGCTAACCTTAAATCAGGTTTGACGCTTGCTGTGAATAAATTATAAGAATATTCATTCAGAAATGAAAAGGTCTTGTCTGCCGTTCGGCAATAAGACCTTTTTGTGTTTTAATAAAGTTTCATGAAGAAATGGACTTTGTTTCTACTCTTTATCTCTCTCTGTCACCTTTATGGACTGGCACAATCTCCCTTTGGGAATTACTTTCAGGACTCACTAAGACCCGGACATCGTATTTCCGGTAAGCTGGATTCTGTAGATGCAAATCTGGCAACTTACCAGCACACACTTCCGGGTGATTTCAATCCGTTCCTGTTCCACTTTTCTTTTTCAGACTTCAGCACAGGCTGGTCTAAGCCATTGCCAAGAAGATTTTCTTCCATTCCACATATTGCTTTCGAGTATTCCATGGGATCAAAACTGGCCCAATTTGGAAAGATCACGTACACACAAGCAATTGATTCCAATACCTTTATCCAATTCGATTACATTCGAAACAGCAATAATGGAAACTTGCGAAACTCCAGCTTTGAGCGCAACTATTTTCAATTGGGACTCATGCATCGTTCCAACTATTACGGAACTATCCTGGATGTGGCGTTTTACAGTAATGTGAATCAATTTGCCGACGGATTAACAGGCGATTCGATTCGCGAAGGATTTCCACTGCTATTCCAGGAAGTTCAAAAGTCGAATTCGGGAAACCGGACCAAAGAACTTCATATCGATTGGAAAAACTACATTTCGTTCACTAAAGATTCGCTGCAGAAAATCGGCTTAATCTTACAACCGCGACTCGACATTAAAAATCAGCGTTATTATGACCGCGACTCCCTGGATAAGATTTACGATTTCTATAATTACGACACTCTAAACACCAATGATTACTGGGAATTGTCTTCCATGAAACTAAACGGCGGTGTGTTTTACAAGAACCAGGGTTTCAACATTGAAGCCGGACTTGGTGCCCGGTATTGGGATTATGACAATCTAATCATTCACCAGGATACTACCGAAGTTTTTGGTTTTGCTGCATTGGACATGAATATAAAAGGATATTCACTGAATGCTCTTGCCAATTATACGTTTGCCGGTGCAAATGGAGAAATGCAGGTTGTTGCAGATGCAAAAAAAGCGTTTAGGACAAATATCTTTTCAGTAAACGGTGCTTTTATCAGGCAGTACCCGGAAATTTATCAGCGATCTTATTACGGAAATAATGTTTCCTACAATTGGACAAATAAGGTATTGAGCACCCGTACTTCACTCAAATTAAACTGGACAAATAAGAACCGCTTTGTTCCTTTTTTCCTTCAGGCGTTTGTAGAGAATAATTCAAACTTGCCGGTATTTTTTGAAAGCAGATGGCGCCAGGATACATTAACTTCTTTGAATGTGATGGGTGTTCAGGCAGGATTCGAATATTCCTTTAGGAAATTATTGATCCAGGGAAGAGCAAGCTACCGCGAAAGCACCGGGGATTTACTTCCAAACTGGTTGATTTCAGGTCGGATTGCTTATAACGGCGGACTGTTCAAAGCGAAGAAACTGAAAACCGTAACCGGAATTGAAGTAGGATACATCGGTCATTATCAATTAATCGACTTTATTCCACAGATGAATACCTATACATTAGTGACTACCGGAAAACAATTCAACGACATGATGAAGCTGCATTTCTTCAGTCAGTTTGATTTGGGTTATTTCAGATGGTTTGTCCGTGTTGAAAATATTGAGCAGACGTTTGTAAAACCAACCAATTTCGAAGGGCTTGGTTATCCGGTAGTGGGGCTTCAGTTCCGTTTCGGGGTTTCGTGGGATTTCTTCAATTAAACCTTCGGTTAATTGAGTTCAAAAAGGTTAAAAGGGTTCAAAATGTTTAAACTTTTGAACATTTAAACCTTTGAACTTTGTTCTCCATTTCATTCTTATCCAAGAAACCTTTCCTATATTTGAAGACCAAAAAAATTTTCATGGGATTATTAGATAATAAAGTTGTATTAATTACCGGAGCATCCAGAGGAATAGGTAAATCAATCGCTGAGGAATGCGTTAAGCAGGGTGCCAAAGTTGCTTTTACTTATTTATCTTCAGAAGAGAAGGCACGTGCTTTGGAAGCTGAATTAACGGCAAATGGAGGAGAAGCAGTTGGTTTCAAATCGGATGCTGCGAATTTCGACCAGGCTCAAAAACTGGTTGATGATGTTGTTGAGAAATTTGGAACAATTGATGTTCTGGTAAATAACGCAGGGATCACACGCGACACGCTTTTGATGCGTATGACAGAAGAGCAGTGGGACGAAGTAATCAATACGAATTTGAAATCTGCATTCAACCTGACAAAAGCTGTTCAACGCCCGATGTTGAAAGCACGCTCAGGATCGATCATTAATATGTCATCTGTTGTAGGTGTTAGCGGAAATGCCGGTCAGGCAAACTATGCGGCTTCAAAAGCAGGATTAATCGGATTTACAAAGTCTGTAGGCCAGGAATTAGGTTCCAGAAATATCCGCTGCAATGCCATTGCTCCGGGATTCATTGAAACTGAAATGACTGCAGCATTAGACCAGAAAGTAGTAGAGGAATGGAGAAATTCTATTCCATTGAAAAGAGGAGGACAACCAATTGACGTTGCAAACGCGGTGGTTTTCTTAGCTTCAGATATGTCGACTTATATTACGGGACAAACTATTCACGTTTGTGGAGGAATGCTTATGTAATCCGAAGCTTGCGAAGGAATGCTTATGTAATCCTAAGCTTGCGAAGGAATGTTGATGTAATATCTATCATTATATAAACAAGTAGGGGCGCGATTAATCGCGCCCCTACTTGTTTTTTGCTAATTGTTTTTAGATTTCACGCTCGAGAAAATCCCCAGGCATTTTCGAAGCAGATCATAATAAAGTGCAACAATCATCAGGACTGTCATTCCCCATAACACCAGTATATTTGCAAGGAAAGTACTCATTGGAATTCCAAACCAATACTTCTTATGCGTATAGAACGGAGCATCCAATAAACGGGTGTTTTTCGGGTCCATGTACAATGGATCGTCTTTTTGGATCAACTCATTATCCGTTACAATGATTTTCTGAACTTCCGTGCGATTTGTCACCAAATCCTGCAAACTTTCATTGATGAATGCCGCCTGTGAAGCTTCGTAATTTTTCTCCCCCATTTTCAGCACCAGCTGATCCAATTGCTCGGTGGTTGAATTATACGTCAGATTATATTGCTTTTTCAATGTTTCAAGGAAAGCACCAATATTGAATTGCACTTCCTGCACAGAAGACTTTCCTTTTTGAAGTTTGTTCAAACCTGCTGCACAGTCCTTGCATTCCAGGTTGCCCCAATTGGAAATTTCTTTCTCCACTTCATTGGATAAGATGCGTTTCGCTTTCTCAAAGTCTTTCTGTGAAGATTTCTTGTCGGCTAAAATCGTCAATTGATTCTTCATTTCCGGAATCCAGTAATCCCGCTTCCAACTTGCATTACTTTGCTTTTGGTGCAATTCAAACTGCTGGCTTTCATGCTCATTATCTACAGCCTGGGTAACAGCCAAAGCTTCATAAGCCCAGCGTGACGCCATTGCATTTCCAATCCACGGAACTTCATTATTGGAAGAGAAAATAGGGTGGAGCTTGTCAAATTTCACGATTACTCCGGAAAAGATCAATTGTGGAATAATCAACAACGGAACAATGATGTAAATTACTTTCGCGGAGTTGAATGCACTCGAAATATTCAGTCCAAGTACATTTGCCATGCAGGACGTGGAGAATAAGATTAACCAGTATTCCCACCACAACCCGTGAATTTCAAGGATCAGGTTACCGATCAGCACAAAGAATGCGGTCTGAATGGCAGAAACCATGAACATGATCAGGATTTTCGACCATAAATAAGATCCAAGAGACAAATTCAGGAAACTTTCACGCTTCAGGATCTTCTTGTCTTTTATGATTTCTTCTGCAGCAACGGTTAATCCCAGGAAAAGAGCTACTACAACAGAAATGAATAAGTATTGTGGGATATTTTCGTTTTCGTAGAATACATAATCTTCGCGGCCTTTTCCGTCTGTATTAAAGAATTTCACAAAGAAAGACAGAATCGCTGCCAAAACAGGAGCTTCCAGCATGTTGATAAACATGTACTGCTTATTTGCAAGCTTGCTCAGAATATCTCTCAGGAAGAAAACCTTGAACTGTTTGATCTTATTTGCAATACGCGAAGTTCCTTTGATAGGTTCAATAATTTCTTCGGTATCCGGCGTTTTGTAATGAGAAAGATAACGTTCGTTCCATTCTCTCGGTGTTACTTTGCGTACTTTCGTTTGATTTCCGTATTCATCGACTACTTTCGATTCGATGATATTGAAAATCTGTTCCGGGTTCACGTTACCACAAATCGGACATTCGCGCTCATTTGCATTTACATGATGTACATGTGTTTTGAAATAAACAACTGCGTCAATCGGGTTTCCGTCAAAAATCGGATAACCGCCCTGGTCCAGGATGAGGAGTTTGTCAAACATTTTGAAGATCTCTGACGACGGCTGGTGGATTACTACAAAGATCAACTTTCCTTTGAGAGAAAGCTCTTTGAGCATATCCATAATATTTTCCGAATCGCGGGAAGAAAGACCGGAAGTTGGTTCGTCCACAAACATGACCGCAGGTTCACGAATCAATTCCAAAGCTATGTTCAAACGTTTGCGTTGTCCTCCCGAGATTGTTTTCTCCAGCGGGCTTCCTACTTTCAAATGCTTTGCGTCTCCCAAACCAATGTCTGAAAGCAAATCCAGTACTTTTTTCTTTAATTGGGATTCGGACAAATCGTTGAAACACAACTTCGCATTGAAGTATAAGTTTTGAAAAACAGTTAGTTCTTCGATCAACAAGTCATCCTGTGAAACAAATCCGATAACTCCTTCCAGTTTGGATTTCTCGCGATGTAAATCAACACCATTGATTGTAACGGCACCATGAGACGGAGCATAGTTTCCGTTCAGTACGTTCAGGAAAGTTGATTTCCCTGCTCCGGAACCACCCATTACTCCGAGCAGTTTGCCTGATTGTTCAATGAAATTGATCTCGTGCAGACCAATTTTTCCGCTGTTGAAATGGAATTGTAAATGATCTACTTTAAATGTGATTTTCTCTCTGTCGTCATTATTAAGGAACCTGGAAATTACATCACTGTAATAAATCGGTGCAGATTTGTTCGTACGAAGAGTAGAACCCTGGTTTAAAATATGTCTTCTTTCGTTGGAAACAATCTGGCCATTCAGGATCAACTCGTCATTTCCGAAGTATTTGAAGAATAAAATGTTGACACTTTCCAGTCGGATTACCGAGATGGAACCATCGAAACCATCCAGTTTGATCAGTTTTGCCTGTGACAAATGAAGGTCCTTTTCGGTGATGTACATGAAATGCTCATCATCCAGGATTGTTTCATTATTTGCTTCAATAAATGATTTTAGCTGTTTGTACTCAAAATCAGGAATGTTGAATGATTCAGAAACTGTGTGAACAAATTCCTGTTCCTGCTCGTGTACTTGGTCGTTTGCGTGGATAAAGTCGAAAATCCGCAGCAATACAATCATTTTCTGACGCTGCGTAAGCTCTTCATTAATCTGGGCACAAATACGTAAAACTTTTACGGAGTTTACGGATGTTCTTTTACGCTGACCATCTTTTTTTGCTGATCCGGAGTGGTGGACCAGCAAAAATTCATCAAATAACTGAATGTACTTTTGAAGTAATTCATCATTTAATTCTGTCCTCAAAAATGCTTCTACAATTCTTCTGCCATTGGAGCTTTCAATAGCTTCGCTAGTAGGGTCAGTAACTTCGTCAACTTTCGCGATAATCGCGAATAACTGCATTAGAGCGCGGAGTATGCGTTCACTCATGCTATCGGGGAATTTATTTAACTAATATATTATCTCTTGAATCCTATCATCATTACGGCGCAACCGGTGATCTTTTTGTCCATGTCCAATTCCGTTTCAATGACAACAGGAATGGTTCTTGGTACTTTGAAATCCCAGTAGCTGGAGTTTTTGTATTTTCTATTGGTGAAAAGTACAGTTCCCTGCATATCTTTCACTGTAAAGATTACATATTCGTCATCGGTACCTGCGGTAGCCGCAATGCGATAAGTCGTCCCTCCGAAGAAAGTTGTTTTAAACTCTGCTTTTTCACGGTCTAAAAAAGCGGTATAAACCTGTCCGTCTGAAACAAAATTTTTCTCTTTTCCTTTCAGGATGTTTTCACAGTCCTTTACTAAGGTTTCACAATCCTGTGCATTTGCTCCAAATCCTACGATTATGGTAAAAATGCTATATAATGCTAACTTTTTCATATAAAGGGGTGTTATTCGATTACACTAGCTCGAATTGCTTCGATCTTCTGGTTAATAAAATTCAGCGTGCTTGAGTCAACAGTAACAACTGTTTTGTGTCTTAAAGTGGTTGTTTTCTTTTGGACATTTGTAATAGGCGCCATGTATTCGTAGTTGATCGTGATCTGATCGAAATAGAATTTCAAATCTTTCATGTCTTTGATCAAAGCATCCGATTCTCCTTTTTTATTGTAATCTGTAAGCAATTCGATGATTGTGTTCAAAGTTTCTGTTTGTTCAGCAATACGGTCCAGGATCTTCTGATTGGCGTGTTCTTTATTGATGTTACATGCCAAATACATGGATTCGATCCAT
>CBFGOJ010000023.1:0-68363 GCA_965650365.1 uncultured Fluviicola sp.
ATCCGTCAGCTACAATTGCATTCTCAGATGCTGTTGTCAACTGCAATTCTCTTCCACCGTTTCCTACTCCGTCTAAACGTGTAATACGCGGTGTTTGTCCGTAAATAGAATTTGCTTGTGAACCACCCAATTCCGGTGAAATATTATGAGGGATTGCAGGAATTCCTTGTAACGGTGTACCGTCAGCATTGATACGTGAACGCAAATAGGGTTTTTTCTGACCATCTAAGTATTGAGGATCACTTGGATCGTATGGCTTATAGCTATTGTAACCGTATGCTACTGCGATGTAATAGTAAGTTTTAAAGTTTACCAATTTACGATCTCCCTGGGCAAATTGATCTTCCGTTACTCTGAAAGTATGCTTAATTCCCGTATCAGTACCTTTTACTTTTTCAACAGGGAAAGAGTATCCAAGTTCTTCATCAAACTCGAAGTTGATCATACGCTTAACACCGTTTTTAACATCACACTGTGCTACTAAACGAGCTACAGTCTCATCATCCAAATCAGTAATACCTACTTGAGCATTCTTCATCTGATAGATTTGGTATCCTTCAAAACGATAGTTTTTATCATAAATGATTGGACCACCATTCGGTAATGTATCACCAGCTCCATTCGGGTCAATAATTCCAATCTTATCTTCCTCGATGTATTTCTCCTGGTAATTGTTCGAGTTTGGTGGGTTATCCAACATAATGATCAACTCATTACCCATTTCCTGGATAGTCATAACAGGTGCAGCAGGCGGTTCCAAAATGCGGAAACAGTTGTCGAACAAAGCCTGAGCTTTCGTATCTGCTGTCTTCAATGAGTTTACAGAAGAAAAAATTTGTCCTTCAAAACTTCTTGCATAAACGATACCAACTGTAATGTTGTTTACAGCTCCCGGACGCAATGTAAATGGTCCTGCAGACTGAACGAAACGACGGTCACCAGATGGATTGGATGTAGATCCTAATCCACAAGGTTCGAATTCTGACCAGTCAAATCCAGGATTAACACCTGCAGTTGCCCAATGTAATGTATCCGAATTTGCAGGGAACATATAGTTTGTTTCGATCGATCCAACACATGGTGCTCCGGGGAATCCTGTTCCACCATAGTACAATTGATCTCCAAACTGCCACAATCCTTGCATGTAGTTGTAGAATTGAGAAGATGAAGTAGGATCTGATTGTCCTGCAGGAGCATTTGTTCCTGTATAGATTGTAAAGTTACGCATACCGTAACGCTCATTATCTATAATGTCATCTCCGTAACCAATTCCCAAACCTCTGTAGACAATTCCTTTGTTTGCTATAGCAGTTGCTACAGAAGGAATAACCCACTGATTAGTAAGAGTATCCATGACAGGACCCGGGTTATCAGAATTATCAGCATCCTGATAAGGGCCTTCGAAGAAGTCAACTCCAATTGCAGGAGGGCTTTGTCCGAATCCAGGACGACCAGAGTTCGGTTCGTCATTCAAATCACCGTTATACATGTAGCTCAGTCCGCGTGTAACGTCACAACCAGCATAATCATCGTTGTAGTTTCCTAAATCCGCATCAATATACTGAGAGAAATAAGTATCAAACAATGTTTGAGTACCACGGTTAATCAACTCGTAGTTATAGAACGTCATTTTATTGATCTCGTCATCCGTTGCAAAAGCAAAAGCCTGAGCATGGATTTCCATTCCGATAGGTTCACCTTGTGATTCCGTATGGATATTTCCTTTATCGTTGAATACCCACCAGTGTGTAATATCACCAAATAATGTAACGCGTCTGTCCGCACCACATTCAACATCATCACGACCTAAGATATCATCATACCAAGGGTAATCACCTTCTTCAGGTTCGTAGAACATATCGTTCTGTACATCATAGAATGGTGCCAAAAACTGATCTTGTCCACGACCAACATCACCGTTACCCGGCCATGCGTTGATCTGCGCCAGAGTTTCGTTTGTTGGAGCAGTACAATCACCTGTTGTACATTCATTATAAGTAATGAATAAAACAACTCCGGCCTTTGTGATGGTAAAGATTTTATCATACATCAAACATACTTCCGGATCAATAGTAGCATCTCCGTAATCACGTCTTGCTGTATCTCCCTGTGGAACAGATGGATCAAAATTTCCCGTACCATATTCCGCAGTAAGCGGCCCAGGCCAGAAATCATTTCCATCAGCACGGAACTTAACAGCAGCTAATTTCAACTGTCCGTTAACATCCGTTCCTCCCATCCAAAGTGCTCCTGCATAAATCGCTGTTACAGCGATTTCACTTCCTTTCTGTTTTGGAACAGTATAGGTAGCTAATCCATTTGCACGATCCAAGAATAACAATCCTCCCGTTTCAAGTCGACAGCTAACATCGTTAAAGTCCATTTTAAATGGATTGTTGGCAGGCGCACAGTTGGCAGCTTTCGTTGTTACCGTGGGCTTCGGCTTACCAGCCGACTTCCCTTTCCCGAAATCATGATTGTATGCATTGGCCTGACCAATGAAACACATCGTAATTGCGAGTGATAAGTATTTAAATGTTCGTTTCATACTTTAATTTTTTTCTTTCTTAGAAATCAAACTTAACCCCTAAGCGAATAGTTCTTGGAGAGCTAATATTAAACGGATTTGCCACTTTCATTGCGTAATAATCTCTGAAAGACTGCTCATCCAGCTGGTTTTGGATAGATGTTTGGTATTGAGCATCTGCCAAATATCCGTCATCATTCCAGTTTCCTGTAGCTCTGTATACACCAAGAACGTTCATTGTATTGAAAAGGTTGGTAACTCGAACGTATACTTGTAAATACGTTGATTTCTTTTTACCTTCTTTTCCAAAATCAATTCCAAATGTACGGTCTAACTGTAAATCTAAACGGTACTGCCAAGGCAATCTTGATCCGTTTACAGTTCCTGTAATACCTGAAGTATTTGGATTAAGCAATGCATCTCCGGTAACACCTGTTTGTGAACTATACGGGGAACCTGAGTAGATGTTTGTAATAATGTTCAAACCTGTGTTTTCCAAAATCTTAGCATCACCAATCATAGGTCCGTTGTAATCAGCTCCTTCACCGTAACGGTAATCGAATGTGATAGCAAACGTATGACGCTGGTCATAAGAATAAGGGAATACACTGCGTAAGTTAGGTAAACCTGCAGTTTGAAGACCTGTTAGCAATGACGCAGCTGAAGTTGCATCAGAACCTGTACCATCAGCAAACTGTAATGTATACGCTGCAGTCATACGAACATTTCCTGTTCTACGAAGGTCATAAGAAACTGTCAAACCTTTTACAGTACCGAAGTCACGGTTACCGAATGTACGGTATGTGTTCGGATATGCTTCAAATACGTTCATCAACTGCACGTTATTACGTTGTTCACGGTAGAATGCAGAGATTTTCAAAGATGAAGTTTTAGACAAAACCTGTTGGAAACCAATTTCGTAATCGATTGTTTGCTCTGGTTTCAAATCCGGATTATTGATCGTATTTGTACGAGCCTCAATAAATTGATAGTCGATTGGGTTAAAACGGTTACCTGTTGTAGGTCGTTTTGTCAAGATATCGTAATGAGCAAAGAACGATGCTTCATCCGAAATAGGGAATGAGAATGCGATACGAGGCATTACATTAATTTGCGGCTTGTAATCTCTGAATGCATCTGAATTCACTTTTGAATTATTAGCTGCAGCCGGATTTTTCAACCACGGAGAAATACCTGATACACCACGAATTAATTTTGGATCCTCAATTGCGATACCATTTGCATCGTACCACTGATCACCATTTCTAAATCCGTTGATTCTTGTTGGAGCAGTTACATCATCAACATATACCACATAATCACTTCCCATTGATTCAGGAATAACCATGTTTGCATATTTAGAGTCACTTGCGATCAAAGCCTTAGCTTCATCAACATTGTTTGCTGTATAAACTAAGTACTTATCACTCAATACCGGCTGGTTCGCATCGAATACGTCAACACGTACACCCACGTTGAATACGATATCCTTGAAAGCAAACTTATCCATGATATAACCAGAGATGTAAACCGGCTGGAATGCTCCGATGAATCGTTTGTAGTTTCCGTTCTCATCAAAATCATTGAAATACTTATCGATATCTGTATTTCCTTTTACTTTCTTACCTGTATGATCGTAACCATAGTAGTTAACAAAGTTATTTCCCTGGTTAAACAACTCATCCGGTGAGAACATATCTAAAGAGAATGTGCTTGGATCGTATTGATCAATAACTACGTAATCAGTTCCTGCAGGATTGAATCCAAGTTTTTCACGAAGATTGTAGTCGAAGAACGATTGCTTATCATTCCCTTCCTGACCCGAAAAGTTTCCAATTACACCGTTCTGATCGATATCTGTATTTGTTGCTATCTCCTGACCAGCATTACCTGTATTCAAACGATCATAGCTGTATTGTTGGTAAGAACCAAAATTGACAACAGTTGGGTTATTCAAGTCTAATTCCGTCAAATGGCTATTTGCATACAAACGTGAAACTGTCCATAACTCAATTGGGCCAGCAGTTCCGCTTCCCCAACCTCTATCCCAACGTTGTTCGTATTCGAACCCTAAAGAGATGGAGTGATCACCAACGTTAACTGATCCTGATCCTGTAATACGGAACTGATCCTGTTCTCCTTTACTAAAACCATTATTAGGAGTACCAATGTTATTCCAGATTCCGTAAACAGAGGTAGGAACGTCACCATTTCTCAATGCACGTCCGTTTTGAACCTGCAATAATGTTTCAAAATGATCTGTCGGGTTACCAGCGTATAAATCAAAATAATTTTGAGTTATCGCAGCTAACGCACTATTTGTCTCAGAAGCCTCGAATTGAACCAGGTATTCCTGAGGAGTAGCTGTTTGGTAATAATCACCATTTCTAAATTCGTAAGTAGGACGGAAACTTCTTGTAAATTTCCCTACATGTCCGTAGCTGAACAAATCGTATTTGTGATTTTTATCGTAAATCGATGTTTTCGTTTTTGAGTAATCTACCATGATGGAGTAGAAAGCAGATTTCACTTTCGAACTTGATCCTTCTTTGTTGTTAGAGAATCTCTGAGTGAAACGTCCATAAACACGGTAATCCAACTGATTGAAAACTCCAAAATTTGTAAAGTTCATTAGTGAACTTGAGAAATCATAGTTACTTCCGTAATTATAGTTCAAAGATCCACCGAAAGTTAAGTTAACAGATGGCCCGGTGTTCACGTCAATTTTAGCAGAAGCTGAAATTGTGGAACGGGCAGCATTCATTCTCCACTTTGTTTTCTCAAAATCACTTGCTCTCAAGTAATTCGCATTGTGGAAAGTACCGTTACCGGTAGCACTTGCTCTAACAGGGTTCTCTAACAAATAATCTCTAGCCTCTTTCTTAATGCGGTATGAACCACCATTTAGCGGACGGCTGTCCAATTCATTTGTGTAGTTGACAGAAAGTAAGAAACCTAAAATTGGTTTTGTTTTCTTACCTGTTGAATCTTTTCTCATCAAAAGTGGCCCGGAAAGTAATCCTTCAACAAGGTTGTATCCGAATTTATCCAATCCAATCACTTTTCCATCGTAACCATTCTCATCTTTTCCTTTGAAGTAGAATCCTGAAGTTACTGCTTCCAATGAACCAAAGTATTTAGACGACGGTCCACGAGTTGTAATAGCAATAATACCCCCGGTTGCATCACCATAGTTGGCAGGCAAACCTCCGGTGATTACCGAAACCTCTTCAATTGCTGATTTAGGCAAGTTGGAAGATCCACGAACCTTGATACCATCAATAAAGAAGTAAGTACCATCTGAACGCGAACCACGAACAGAAAGATCTCCCGATCCTTCATCCTGCGTTACACCACCGACTGTTGCAGCAACACCTGCCGCAGAACGAGTTGGTAGACGCGAAATATCCTCACGCGTAATGGTCGCCCCGGAAGGACCACCGTCTTTATTAATTAATGGAACCCTGTAGGCCACAACCAAGACTTCATCGATGGCTTTCACATCGCCTGGAAGTCCGAGAGCAGTCCCATCAAGAAAGGTAATACGATCAGCATTCACAATCACACCTTTGATTGCTGTAGGCTGATAACCTTCCCCTGGGTTACTGATCTCAACGTCGTAAGAACCTGGCGTCAACGAGTTAAGTTGAAACTTACCATCCACATCGGTGGTAGTGTTCCCTTTAACTGTTCCATTTTGCTTGATAACTATAATACAATCGTATATAGCCTCCTTGCTGTCCTTATCAACAACGCTACCACGGATAGTTCCCAAACCAGATTGAGAATACCCATAAGTCACTGTCAACAAGATACTTGCAATTAACAAGTTGAGTTTACGTAACATAAGTACAGTTTAATTTTACATCATTTTTATTGTAACAAAGCCTGTAAATATAGTAATTTTCGATTTGTTAACATTTACTAAAAAACTTTTCTGTTTTGTAATAATTTAACCGGCGTTAACGTTTCGTTAACTTTTAAAAACCCCGGAAGCCCTTGTTTTTAAGGATTTATAACTAAATATTAAATGGAAAATTGGCCTGTTTTTAGTGATTCTAACATACATTTGCAGGATGTCTGCCATTTCAATTATTAATTTAAATGCGGTTTCCATTTATTTAATGGAAATTGATTTTTCTCATTTTGAAACCTATCGATCCGCCCTGAATGAGCACGAAAGATCGCGTCTTTTGGCAATTAATCATTTTGAAAAAAAATTAGAATTTGCAGCTTCAAGATACCTGAAACATCATCTGTTCGGGGAAGTAAATATTGAATACGATTCAACCGGAGCGCCCCAAATTAAAAACGTGGGGTTCATCTCCATTTCTCATTGCAGCACACATGTAGTCCTGGCCAGCTGTACCGAGCATCTGATTGGTGTAGACATTGAAGAAATCCGGGAAAAATCTGTCTTAACATCCCGTCGTTTTATCACGGATCCGGAAAAACTTCTTTTCGATCAAACCAATAAAAATGACATGTCCCTGCTTTGGTCTTTTAAAGAGTGCCTCTATAAATTATCCGACAGAAATAAACTGCTTTTTCAGCGCGATATACTTGTAACCAAAAGAGCTGATCAATTCTATGGGAGCATCCTGAAAACAGATGGAATTTATGAATACAAACTACATGTTGAAAACTTTAAAAATATTTTAATAACTTTCAATTCGAGTAAAGGAAAACTGCTACATGAACATTCTGCGTAAAATTCAATCAAAAAACGGGCAACTGGCATTATTAATTGATCCCGAAAAGACCAAAAACGAAGAGCATTTGTTAGATCTGATTAAAAAAGCTGAATTCGCCCTAATTGATTTCTTTTTTGTTGGAGGAAGTACCGTAACCCGAAAAGAGATTGAATCAGTTGTTTCAAAAATCAAAAACAATTCCACTATTCCGATTGTTTTATTTCCGGGTTCGAGCAATCAGCTCTCCGAACAAGCAGACGCACTTCTATTTTTAAACCTGATCTCGGGCAGAAATCCGGACTTCCTGATCGGGCACCATGTTTCATGCGCAGAAGAAGTTCTCGACATGGATATTGAAGTTATTCCCACCTCTTATATCCTGATTGAAGGAGGAAAAATGACTTCTGTTGCTTACGTTAGTCAGACAACTCCTATACCGCGGGAAAACAGTTCCATTTCTTTAAAAACAGGCATTGCCGGATATTTGATGGGACAAAAACTCACCTATTTTGATGCCGGAAGCGGTGCACTTCAATCTGTTCCCCCACAATTAATCCATGAATTGAAGAAAAAAATTGACACTCCTATTATTGTAGGTGGCGGAATTCGGTCGGTTGAACAAATAGAATCCTTCAAAAATGCCGGGGCAAATGTGATTGTCATTGGAAACAAAATAGAAGAAAACATCGATTTCCTGCTAGACATAGAGACTTATCAAAAAAGTTCATCTCGAGCTGATTAGAGAACCCAATACCGTTTAATCAGCATCAAACACACTTCACTAAATGAGAAGTTGTTTAATCACATTGTTAAAATAATTGAATTATATTTACCCCTGTGCGAACTGCGAAAACTAGGAGTCATATGTTTTTAAATAGTTCTAAACTATTGATTAAAAGCATATTAATTAAGTAACAAAGCCAAAAAAACTCTCAAATTCGGCCCAGATTGCACCACTACATTTCCTCGTGAAATGTTAAAATTAAGTTGATAACAAACAATGTTGAATCTATTAAATTGTTAAACATGCGCAAAAAATTACTTTTTGGTGTATTTTCTTTAATTGGTGTGATTTCAACTGGGAAATCATTTGCTCAGGAAAATCACTTCAATTGCGGGAGTCATACACAAATGAAAAAATTGTATGCCGAGAATCCAAGTTTGGAGACCGACTACAAAAAATTGGTAAACAGATACCAGGAAAACCGTATGGTTCATGGGAAATCAGTAACCGTACGTATCATTCCTATCGTTTTTCATATTGTTCATGAATACGGTCCGGAAAATGTATCTGATCAGCAAATTTATGACCAAATGCAAATCCTGAACGAGGATTTCCTTAAAAACAATGCCGATACAAGCGTTGTAATTTCTCCATTTGACACAATCATCGGGGATGCAATGATCGAATACCGTTTAGCAACAATAGATCCTTATGGAAACTGTACAAACGGGATTGAGCACATTTACAATCACAACAGCAATCAGGGTGATGATTATTCGAAATTATACCAATGGGACAGAGACAAGTACCTGAACGTTTGGTTGACGAAAACGATCGGATCTGCAGGAGTTGCGGGTTATGCTTATTACCCAACAGGTGTTACGGGAACTGGTTTCTTCAGAGATGGTATCATTATTCTTCACGACTATGTTGGAAGCATTGGTACAAGTTCTCCGGGACATTCCAGAGCTTTAACTCATGAGATCGGTCACTACTTAGGATTGGCGCATACTTGGGGGAATGACAACGATCCTGGTAACACGGCGAGTTGTGGACAGGATGATGGTATTGGAGATACTCCAAACTGTATCGGTATGACAACTTGTAATCTTGCTCTGAACTCTTGTAACGATACGCTTGTATTAAACTCATATTGGGGCGATTACGATCCGGTAGACAACGCTCAAAATTACATGGACTATTCTTATTGTTCGGTAATGTTTACAAAAGGACAGGCAAACTTTATGAATAATGTATTGGAGCAGGAAACAAGCGGTCGTAACAATTTGTACGATTCAACGAACCTGGTTGCAACAGGAACAAGTACACTTACTCCTGTTACATGTACTCCTATTGCTGATTTCTATGTAGATGCTAACGCAGGAAGTGGTAATACAGGTCCAAACGCAAACGTAATGTCGGCTTGTGTAAACGATCCTATCGCATTCAAAGATGCTTCCTGGAAAGCTGGTATTACTTCATGGGCTTGGAGCTTCCCTGGCGGAACACCTTCAACTTCTACAAATCAGAATCCAAATGTAACTTACGCTTCACCGGGATGGTATGACGTAACATTGACTGTATCAAACTCTGCCGGTTCAAATACAAAGACTATCAACCACATGGTTTATATCCAAGGTGATTGGGCTGACTATACAGGACCAAGAACAGAAGATTTCAACCAAAATTCAAACTTCTGGATCACTTTTAACCCTGAAAACAATCACGCAAATTTTCACCGCGTAACTACAGGTGGTAGAGGAAATACAGCGTGTTTCAAGTTGAATAACTACAAAGATGTTTCCGGAGCTCAAATGTTTACAGAAGATTCATACTATTATGATCGTCTTGGAAACTCTAAAGATTATTTGATCACTCCTGCTCTTGACTTGAGAAGCACTTCAAACATTAGCATTTCATTTGATTATGCTTACGGTACAAAAGCTACTTCAACTCCTGACATTTCTGAGAAATTGATTATTTATTATTCCAGAGATTGTGGTAAAACCTGGATTCAGAAGACATCCATTACAGGTGCTGCTTTGGTAAGTGCAGGATATGTTGGAAACACAGATTACACACCAGGTAATGATCTTCAGTGGAAAACATTTAGCTTTAACCATACTGCAACAGCGGCTGATAACAAAACAAAATTCAAATTTGAGTTTATCGCTTCTGACTTCTCTTCTAACTTCTATTTCGACAACTTCAACATTTCAGGAACATTAGGAATTGAGGACAATGGAATGTTGTCTTCCATTGCAATCGCTCCAAACCCTGTTGCTACAGGATCTGATCTGTCAGTAGAAGTTCCGAACACAGAGGCTGGAATGAAACTGATTGTTATGGACCTGAAAGGTGCAATTATCTCAACTACTGAGGTTCCTGCTTCTTCTGGTTTTCAAACAGTAAATATTCCTATGAACGTTGCAAAAGGATGTTACATTCTGAATGCTGTTCAGGGAGCTGCAAAATCTACTCACCGAGTAGTTGTTTATTAATAAAGATTCAACTTATATATTAAAAACCCCGAAGTGTCAGCCACGGCTGACTGCTTCGGGGTTTTTTTATGGCAAAAAATATGCTATCCGCCTGAAAATTACTATTTTCACTCTCTATGAACACTCGTGTTGCTCTTGCGGTTCCCTATCCTTTCCAAAGACCTGCTTTCATAGGAATTCGTGAATATCTTTTCACCAATTCCCATGGCGATGAATACAGCGTTCAGTTTGTTCAAAAAAACAATCACATTACGAACTATATTGTTGATCTCAGCCTGAAAAATCATGATCAGGATGAATATCAAACAATGAACACCGGCGATGTCTATAAAGTCATGGCAACCGTGGTTTCTATCCTGCTCGATTTCATAGAACAAACTCATTATTGTCAAAGCATTGAGTTTGTTCCCATTTCTGAAAACCATCAATTATCCAATAGAAGGTCCGGCTTATTTCTCCGATATGTCCAATTATTCAAAACGCTAACCGGCTGGGATTATAAAATAAACGAAGGAGTCTTTACACTTAGCCGTCCTAAAACAAAATAAATCCCTTATTTTGCAGTATGAAGTTTGAAGAATTAAACAGCCGATTAGAAAATATACTGATCGAATCAGGCCGTGAAGGCTACACTGAGAAACAGGAAAAATTAATCAAACTATCCAAGCAAGGAAAAAACCAGCTGATTTTCACATCGATGGATCAGGAATTAATTGACGGCCTTCATTTTATTTCGTTCATGAGAGCTCCTGAAATGCTGGAAGGCTCACCACGTGTTCTTTGGTTCACTCCTTCCTGGGAAAGCGCACGCGAAAAGGTAAAGTCCTTTCAAAACCTGATGAAGCGATCAGATGTTACCATCGAAATTGCGGATGATAAAGGAAAAATCATTGAACAGCGAAATGCCATTTTTGAAGGAGCGGAAATCATCATTGGAAATCCGAAAAGAATCCTGGAATTATATAATCAAAATGGGTTTCATGTCAATCAGCTAAGTCTTGTCATTATTGACCAGGCGGAAAAGCTTTGTACAAATCCAATTACGCTTCAATCCATTCGCAGAATTGCAGAAAGTCTGCCTAAATGCCAAAAATTGATTTTTTCAGAAGGAACCCATCACCGATTGGAAGATTTTTGCCAAGATATTTGTACCTTTTACGAAACTTCTGAAATCTGAAAAGTATGTTGGCCAGACAATTAAAAGCGATTTCCAATATTTGTTACATCCTTGGAATGGTTTGCGCTATCTTGCTTTACACCCAAAACACAATGGGATCGCCGGGTATAATCCGAATTGGATTTTACGTTTTCGGTGGAACCGGACTCCTTCTCAGTCTCCTGCAATTCAGGTTCATTCCGGAAGAGAAATGGGAAGATTTTAATTTATTATTTTGGATTGGTTCACTGGTTATATTTACCGGATTTGTATTTCAAACACTCCATTTAAGATACGCCACCTATATTTTGATTGCAGGTTTTGCTGTAACAGGATTTTCATTTTTCGTGAATCCTTTCAGGAAAGACAAAGATGAAGAAGATAACATTCTGGATAACTGACTCATAACCAATAAAATATTTTAATTTAGTATGAAAACCTTTAAAATGGTTCTTGCGTATTTAACTTACTGAACATTGCATACTACCGGCATGACGAAAAACTATCTTATTGTATTTCTGCTTTCTGTTGTTCATTTTATTTCGAACTCTCAGGTTTCAATCACCCAGAATGATGACTTTCTAAAAATTGAAGGATCTCAGCTGAAATACTTTATTGCACCTAAGGGCAAATCAACTATTCAGACTATAAAATCACATTTGAAGGAGTTTCAACCAATTAATTCGCGGATGGTGAATCTAGGTTTCGAAACAAAAGATGTGTGGTTTTATTTTGAAACAAAAAACACTTCGGATTCCCGTCTGATCCGCATGCTGAAGCTGAGCAATCCGATCATTGATGAAGTAGATGTTTACAAACGCATTGGCAGCAGCACTTTTATTCCGGCAGCAAAAGGCGGCGATCAACGTCCATTTGCCTGGCGATACAATGGAAACCGAGAATTAATCTTCCCTTTACGACTTGACCCGCGCAGCACCAACGGTTTCCTATTCCGTGTCAACAACGGCGGAGAACAATTTTACTTTCAAAGCTCCTTGGAAAAAGGTTCTTACATCCAGGTAAAACACGGAAACAAGCAGGTTTTCTATGGCTTACTGTTTGGAATCATGATTTTCATCATTATTCTCAACCTCGCAATAGGGATTCTGTTTCGCCAGCGAATTGCATATCTCTACACCTTGTATGGAGCATCATTCACCCTGCTCCAAATGTCTTTACTGGGTTTTGGAACAACCTGGCTGTGGACGGATCAGTATTTTATTTCCAACCGGGCAAATCCTGTATTGGCTTCCCTGGGAGTTTTGTTCTTTCTGAACTTTACATACCGCTACCTGGAATTACACATCAATACACCAAAAATCAAACCCATCGTGCGGTTTATCCAGATCGGACTACTTGTAAATCTTTGTATCAGTATCATTCCCGGAACGGCATTCATGAATATTTCTGCAATTACCGTCAACGCCATGACGCTGCTCTTAAACCTATTTATCATCTATCCGCTGGTTGTTACTTTAAGAACAGGTTCCAGAACAGCTAAATCGTATTTGATCGCATTCTCTATTTTGCAGATCTCTGTTTTTGCATTCGTATTGCGGAATTTTGGTGTAATTCCGAATAGTTTCCTGGCTGACAACGGGCTCCAAATAGGTTTTGCTGTGGAAATGATCATCTTAACGTTTGGTATCCTACAGCGCTTTAAAATCATGAATGACGCTTCTATTTCCGTACTTGCCGAAGCAAATGAGCTGAAAGAAAACCTCAACATTCAGCTGGAAGCAGAAGTGGAGTTAAGGACCAAAGAAGTGATTGAACAACGAAATGAGCTGGAGCAGAAAAACGAAGAGATCACAAGCAGTATCCTTTATGCAAAACGTATTCAGAATGCATTGCTCCCAAGTAGTTCCTATTATACCAACCTCATCCCGAATCTGAATGTATTCTACTATCCGAAAGACATTGTTGCTGGCGATTTTTACTGGATCAAACGCATTCGTATCGGAGAGGAAGTTTGGAAATTTGTTGCGGTGGCAGATTGCACCGGACATGGTGTTCCTGGTGCCATGATGAGTGTTTTATGTATGAATGCGTTGAATGAGTCGGCTCGCTTGCTGGAAAATGCGGATCCTGCAGATTTGTTAACACGTGTAAGTTCCTACTTAAGAAACTACCTCTTAACGGATGGAATGGAATTGTCTGACGGAATGGACATTTCAATAGCTTGTTACAATTCCGAAAAACACCTGTTGCGTTTCTCCGGAGCGAATAATCCATTGTGGTTGTTGAACGAAGATGAAATCCATGTAGTTCCGCCAACAAAAAGACCTGTTGGAAAATCAGACTCAAGCCTTCCTTTTGAATTACATGAAATGACTTACCGCGAAAATCAGCGTATTTTGTTGTTCTCAGACGGCTGTATTGACCAATTCGGGCAGCAAACCGGTAAAAAGCTTAAAACACCGGGATTGAAAAAGATGGTATTGGAGCAGTATGACCCGAATCCACAGAATCACCTGCAGAAAATTGAGCAGGGCCTCTTCCGTTGGATGGGTTCAGAAGAACAACTGGACGATATTTGTATGATGCTGATCGATCTGAATTAGAAACTTGCTTTCAGGCTCATATCCAAACTGTCAAAACTATGTGTTAACGCTCCAACCGATATAAAATCAACTCCCGTCTCTGCAAAAGAACGAATGGTTTGTTTGGTAATTCCTCCGGAAGCTTCTGTTTCGTAACGCTTATCAATTATTTCAATAGCTTCTTTCAGTAAATCCGGCGTAAAATTATCCAGCATAATCCGGTCAATCATCCCTACTTCAAGTACCTGATGTAATTCCGCAATATTACGTACCTCGATCTCCACCTTCAGGGTTTTTCCGGTAGATTTCAGGTAGTCATGCGTTCGTAGGATTGCCTCTTTGATCCCTCCTGCAAAATCCACGTGATTGTCTTTGAGCATGATCATATCATACAATGCAAAGCGATGGTTCATTCCACCTCCGATTCGCACTGCCCATTTTTCCATGTAACGAACTCCAGGAGTCGTTTTCCGGGTGTCCAAAAGTTTAGTTGTTGTGCCTTCCAATAAATCAACATAGCTTTTTGTTTGAGTTGCAATTCCGGACATACGCTGCATGAAGTTCAACAAGGTTCGCTCCGCCGCTAAAATAGAACGGGCACTTCCTTTTAAGTAAAAAGCAATATCACCGGGCTTTACAAAAGTCCCATCACCCAGCAATTCCTCAAACACCAGGTTTGAATCAACCAACTCACAGACTTTTTTGGCTACTTCTACTCCTGCAAGAATCCCGGTATCCTTCACCAATAATTTTGCAATTCCGGATGCATCTTCAGGAATACAGGCTAAGGAAGAATGATCGCCATCCCCCAAATCCTCCTGAAGGGCATTTTTTATAATTTCATCAAACATGGAACAAAGTTAATTCAAAATGATGTCCCGATAGCTACCGGGAGCAAAATTCAAAAGGAGTTGATTAATTGGACTGTTTTTTTTGGAATGCATCATTTTGCATTTTGAATTCACTCTATGGAGAGCGATTCGATCCTTAATTCCGAACCAAGGTGTTTCCACTTAATAGTTACGCGAAAGGACTCGCTTTTGGAAGTATAAGTACCTGTAGTAAGCGGTGAATCATCACTTTCCTTTCCTCTGAAGGTAAAACGAAAGCTGGATACCGGTTTGCGGTTAAAGAAATCCTTCAGCAATTGAGTTGCCTGGGACTGGGCATAAACTCCTTCCTTTCCCTGGATCTGAAGCAAGACCTTGTCTTTCCCATAGGAAACAATTTTAGCAGCATCTTCTCTTCCAAATGCTTGTTCCACAGCTGTGAAATTCGCATCTGTAACCGAAGTGAATGCTAAAACAAAAGAAGCTATTAATGATAAAATAAAGCCCATATTTCAATTGTTATTTGAATCGGAGTAAGCAAATATAATGCCTAAAATGGAATCCCGCTAATTCTCTACCATTTTTGTAGAATATTCTACTCGTGTGATCCGTCAGACGAGCAAAAAAGCAACTTTCATAGTTCCTGTTTTAAGCACTAACTACAATTTTTGTATATTCGTTGCATGCAGGTAACATTACTTTGTATTGGTAAAACAGGGAAGAAATTCCTGGAAGATGGAGAACAGGAATATTTGAAGCGGCTTCGGCACTACATTTCTTTTCAACTACAAATCATTCCGGATATCAAACAGGCTAAAAGTTTATCTGAAAGCCAGATTAAGCAGCGGGAAGGAGAATTAATCCTTGAAAAGGTAAATCCAACGGACACATTCATTTTGTTAGATGAAAAAGGGAAAGAATTCAGTTCTATTGATTTCTCAGCATATCTCCAGGAGCAGTTTAACAGGGGTGGCAAACAAATTTGTTTCGTTGTTGGCGGACCATACGGTTTCAGCGATGCTGTCTATCAGCGTTCAAACGGGAAAATTTCCTTGTCACAAATGACCTTTTCCCATCAAATGATCCGGTTGTTCTTTATCGAACAGGTATATCGGGCGATGACTATTTTGAGAAATGAACCTTATCACCATCAGTAGGCTATGATGTTTGATTTTTTTGGAATAGTAGACATTCTGTCATTTTTTGGATGGTTCATTGTTTTTGCAATGGGTGCCTGGTTCATTTTTAATAAGAATAAATCGAACCCTGAATTCAGGTATTATTTACTTCATTTTTACTTTAAAGTATTTGCAGGTCTTGGATTCGGGCTCGTTTATATTTTATATTATGAAAGACATGGCGACACGGTGTTTTACTGGCAGGGGGCAGAAAAACTAAAGGCTTTGCTGTTTGAGAATCCTTCCGCCTATTTTCACGAATTGTTTTCTACTCCAATCAGAAATGGTGTGCCTACCTATTTTAGAAATGTGGGCTCTCCCCCAACCTGGATCTATAACGAACCCAATTCGTGGTTTGTCTGCAAATTAGCCAGTTTTCTTTCCCTGTTTACTTTTGGAAGCTACCTGACTTTGAACCTGTTCTTCTCTGTCATATCCAGTTGGATTACCTGGCGTTTTTACCGCTACATGAACAAAATGCTGGAGATAAAACCGCTCTATATTGCCATTGCCTGTTTATTCGTTCCGTCTGTGGCTTTTTGGTGCAGCGGAATCATCAAAGACACAGTCGCATTATGCAGTATACTGCTTCTTATTATGAATTTATTCAAATTGATCCGAAGGGATTACACCTCTCTTTTAGGAACAATTGTAATCATTATCATTTCCAGTTATTTCCTGATCGCAATCAGACCATTCCTCCTTTTGGCCTGCTATCTTCCCATATTTATCCTGCTCGTATTTAAATTAAACAGCCAAAAACCTTTTATTGTCAAGAATTTGACCCGCTTTGTGGGAATCAGCTTTTCGATCACAGCTTTAGTTCTCTACTTCAGAAGTGATGCGGCATTTGGTGAATTTTCTGCAAATTCCGTTTTCGAAACAGCTGAAGTCATTCAAAAAGACATGATGAACAATGCCGGATATACCGGTAAACGTTACAACCTGGGAATTACTGAATTCAACAGCACCAGCCTTATAACCGTTATACCGGCGGCTTTGAATGTTTCTTTATTCCGCCCTTATATTTGGGAAGCAGACAACCCGTTTATGCTCCTGAATGGAATTGAGAACTTTTTCATCTTGCTACTCACCCTTTCCTTATTCAGACGAAGGAAAGATAGAACTCCGTTAAGCACCGATCTTAAAAATTATATCCTGTTCAGTTTGATTTTTGTCTTCATCCTGGGATATTTTGTAGGATTGACTTCCGGATTATTTGGAACTTTAGTTCGATTTAAAGCTCCGATCATGCCATTTTTCCTGCTTTTTGTTTTTCATCGCATGACTGAAAACAGGAGTCCAAAAAACAGTCTTGAATGAAAAAGCAGTTATTTACTAATCGCTTCACGGAAAGCATTCTTTTAGTTCTAATCCAATTGGTTGCTTCCAACAAGCGCTTTTTCAAATTTGTTCCAACACACGATGATTACCCGGCCGGAAGTATCCGCAAAGCAAAACGCAAAGGCATTCACTATGAATTGGATATTTCGGATTACCAGGAATGGCTGATCTATTTTCACTGTAAATCCGATTCCAGCGATCATGTGCTCGATTACCTTGAAAAATCAGAGATCATCTTCGATATCGGGGCGAATATCGGTCAAACAGCTTTCAACATGTTTCAAAAACAAACAAAAAAAGGCATGAATCCGATTGTTTATGCTTTTGAACCATTTCCGGGGACCTTTGAAAAATTTAAGACTAACCTGAGCCTGAATCCTGAAATCAAAGAAATACATGCACTGAACCTCGGTTTGAGCAACCAAAAAGGTGTTCTTCACATGGGGCACAACGGGGCAAACAGCGGTGCTTTCCGCATGACAATGGATACTCAAAACAGTATTTCCGTTCCGGTTACATCGGTAGATGAATTTGTATCGGAGCATCAAATAGCTCACATTGATTTCATTAAAATTGATGTAGAAGGATATGAATTGCATGTATTGGAAGGTGCTATGAAGTCCATCGAAAAATTCAAACCGAGACTCATTTTTGAATACAGCGTTAAAAACATGGCTGCCCAGGGCAAAAAGGCAGATGAAACATTGGACAACCTGCTGAAATTGAATTATCAACTAAGTACAAAAGAAGGCGTAACTGATTTAAATGCTATTCTGCAATTGGATTTCCAAACAGATCTGGTATGTATTCCGAAATAAAGCAACCGGGCTGGTGCAGATTTTTTATGTAATTTGGCAGCATCAATAAAACAGGCAATCCTTGAAGAGTCAGCTATTTTTAATCAAACGAATTTTTAAAGAACTTCCCCGGGAGATTGGTTCGTTTATTTGGAGAGCGCTTCCAATTGCTTTTATCAGTTCACTTTTGGATGCTGTCAGTATCAGTATCCTTTTCCCGGTTATCAATTTCACGCTTTTCCCTGAAAAAATTAAGGAAAGCAGCTGGGCGAGCTCACTTTACGACTATTTTCAATTTGAATCGAACAACACTTTCTTAAGTTTCCTGTTCATTTCCGTATTGGTGATTTTCATCATCAAGAACATCATTTTTTACTTCATCAATTTGTGGTTGCTCAAAAAAACATTCCAGATTGCAACCGATCTGGCAATCCGTAAAATGCGCACCCAATTGAATCATTCTATGTTCCATGAAGTAAACCAGGGAACTTCCGAACAAATGCGCAATATCATACAACTGCCGATTGAATTGATGGTTTATCACGGCCTTCCGGTTATAAACCTCATCAATGAACTATTCCTGATTGTATTGATCACACTTGGAATTGCGTTTTTTAATATTTCCTTATTTGTCTCCATTGTACTTTTCATCGTTCCACTCTATTTTGTTTTCTCCTGGAGAACCCGAAAACTGTTATTAAAGTTGAATGACGAAAAAGACTCAACCAGTAAATCAATCTTTAAAAACACGAATAAACTCCTGGAATCTGTCCTCGAAATTCGCTTGTTCAATAAAAAAAACTACTTCGAAAAAGAGTTCAAAGGGACCATGAATGATTTTTCGGAAGTCCACAAACAATTCAACTTATTAAACCTGATCTCTCCGAAAATCATTGAAACAATTGGTGTTTTTGCAATAGTCGGCGTTTATCTTTTCGGACAACTTCTGCAAGTAAGTATTACAGAAATCGCCAATTTCCTGGTGGTTTTCGCTATTGCTTCTTTCCGTTTGATTCCTTCACTGAACAAAGTGGTTTTAAATACCAATTACATTAAAAGCAGCGCATACATTGTGGATCAATTCCTGGAGTCTAAATTATGGAGAGAAAGCAGGTCACAAAATTCGGAGCCAATCCCATTTAAAAAAGAAGTCCGCCTTCAAAATGTCAAAGTTCAATTCGATGACCGCATCATTCTGGAATTTCCGGAATTGGCTTTCGCCAGGAACGAATCTGTTGCAATTATTGGAGAATCCGGCAGTGGAAAAAGTACTTTACTCACCATGCTTTTTGGCGACCTTCCCAATCATTCCACAGGAACACTCTCCGTTGACGGGAAAGTGATCGACGAATCTAATAAGGAAGTTTATCTCTCACTCATTTCTGTTGTTCCACAAAAAGTCCAATTGATCGAAGGAACATTAGAAGACAATATCTGTTTTGGAATTCCATCCGAACTGCGTGACACCGAACGAATTCAGGAAGTGATCGACCAGGCAAACCTCCGACCGTATATCCATTCGCTTCCTCTTGGCCTGCAAACCTTTGTAAACGAGCGCACAACCAATTTATCCGGCGGACAAAAACAACGCATTGCTATTGCACGAGCTTTGTATCACGGTGGCGAAATCTTGTTATTCGATGAAGCTACAAGTGCGCTGGACGCTGAAACTGAATCCGTTTTACTGGAGGAAATCCAAGCGCTGAAAGCCTTAGAAAAAACGATCATTGTGGTTACGCATAAACAGAATTCTTTACATTTGTATGAACGAGTAATTCGAATTAAAGCTGGAAAAATCAGTAATGAATCCTAAGAAAATCGGCATTGTTGTAAATGACCTTGTTCAGGGTGGCGTTTCCCAGTTTTTAATCAATTATTGCAAACAATCTGACTACGCGGCTTTTAGCTACCAACTCATTGTACTGGGCGGTAAAAAGGAACCATCAATTGAACAGGCTTTAATCGAACTGGGAATAAAAATCCATGATTTCAGTCTTCCCTATTATCCCGAGACAACTGCTGTGGACCAGTTTCTAAATCGACTGAAGGTTGCTTTCAAAGCACGAAGGCATGACACCTTTCAAGCGTTTATTAAATCCCTCGAATTGGATTTGTTATTTACCCACTGTCATTTCCAGTTCCTTCCCTACCTGAAAGAGACAAGCCTTCCGGTTGTTTTTGTTGCACACACCGTCATTTCCAATAAACCGGCTAATTTCCTCAATCGCATCCTGCAGCGAAACGCTTTTGTTTTTTATTTCAAAAACACCTTGGTTATTACCGTTTCAAAAAGTGTTACCGATTTCTTTCACGAGTTCAGACTGGCACCAAAACTCATCAATCTCTACCACCAGCCTAATAAAACCATTGTATCCGGAAAGCAGATCGAGTATCGTGAAAAGATCCAACGAATTATTTACGTTGCGCGGGTAAGCGTAGTAAAAAATCACCTGGAACTTCTGAAAGCGTGGAAAATACTCAACCGAAAAGACATGACGCTGCAACTGGTAGGACCGAATGATTTAAACCCGGAGAACCAGGCAAAATTAAACGAATACCTTTCCGAGAATGTTGAATTCCTGGGAAACAGATCAGATATTCCGGAATTATTAGCACAAGCTGACATAGCTGTTTTCCCTTCAAAAGTAGAAGGATTGCCCCTTGCCTTACTGGAAAAAATGGGCTGCGGGCTTCCGGTAGTTACCAGTGACATTCCGCAATTGACAGCGGTGGTGACAGACGAAGTGAATGGATTGACTTATTCATTGGGAAATCCGCAGGAACTTGCAGATAAACTTCAGGAACTCATTTCCGATTGCGAAAAAAGACGTAAATTGGGAAGTGCGGCCAGGCAAACGGTTCTGGATTCATTTGCATATGCACCCGGAGAACCTTTAATAGTATACGAAAAAAAAATAAATGAGCTCTTCTAATTGTTTGTTCTGCAATCAATCAACAACTTCATACAGAAAGCTGCCGCCTAATCAGTATGAAGGTGTTACTTTCCGCTATTACAAATGTACTGCCTGTAAACTGATTCAAATCGATCCGATTCCTTCACCGGAAGTGCTCTCCAAAATGTATCATTCTGAGTCGTACCACGATGAAAGGCCCACAGCTTTGCCTCCATTGGAAGAGGCGCTTCCCGGATTGCGTTTCTCTTACCAAGAGCAAATCAGCACTATTCCCGGCATAAAAGAAAGTTCAAACCTCGATTTCGGCTGTGGCGACGGGCATTTTATCCGTTCACTGGCACGTTTCCAAATTCCGTTCGACGGAGTGGAATACAACCGGGAAACGGTAGAAAAACTAAAACTCGAACTACCGGATTCGGAGTTCGCTACCATAGACCATTTTCTAACGGATCCTAAAAAATACCAGCTCATTCGAATGAGTAATGTACTGGAACATTTCACCGATCCAAAAAAAGAACTCGGGGCAATTATCGACAAACTGGAAACCGGAGGCTATTTAGTGATCGAAGGGCCTTTGGAAATGAATTGGAGCTGGACAAACTGGTTGAAATGGAACTATCTGAAAATTCGTAAGGCATTAAGCAGCTCATACGTTACAACACATCCGCCTACTCATATTATTTACAGCAACAAACGAAATCAACTGGAATTTTTCCGGCAATTTCCGCTGGAAACAATGACTTACGAGGTAAAGGAAGCTTATTGGCCCTTTGCTGAAAAATGGAGTGAATGCAAAGGAATAAGATCCACATTGATTTACTTGTTTTGCTCCATTGGAAAGCACATGCTGTTTTCCAGGAATTACGGGAATACCTTTTTATTCAAAGCAAAAAAACGATGAAAGTTGCTTATCTCCACGGAAGGCCGGGCGCTCACTATATTCATCAGGATTTGGCAAAAACCTGGAATGCAGATTTCTATTTTGCAGATCAGGACTTTCCCTGGCAGGACCAACCAATAGGCGCTTTAAAAAGAACGTGGTTTTGGATCAGAAATGCTCTTAAGTACAAGAAATACCGGGATTATGACGTAATCTTAGTGGACAACCTGCATTTTTCACCTGTGATTGCAAAAAAATTGGGGATTCTCAAAAAGAACCAAAGGTTAGTACTTCACCTGGGAAGTCATACCTTATATTACATGTCACGCGGCTTATTCGGATCTGTAGGAACTCAATTACACCGCTGGGCACTGAACAACTATGACGAGATCATTTGCGAAGGGGAATATTCGCTGCAGCTGGCGGAAAAGATGGTACGATCGAAACAAAAACTTCATTATTCCTTTTTAGGCCCGAAGGAAGAAAAAGTAATGGCTTTAAGGGAAATCCATTCGGAATTGGATGGGACCACTTTACTAAACATTTCCCAGGTCGAAGACAATGATTTTCGCTGGAACTACAAAGGCATTGACATTATGTTAAAAGCTTTTGAGCTGGCTTTATCTGAATTCCCGGATTTAAAACTGGTATTGATCGGAGATTTTGGAACCACCAATCGCAAGCAGATCCTTGACCAGCTGAAACCGGCAACCATCGAACGTATTTTCTTTGAGGGTTACGTCAACAACCTGCCTGATTATTATGCAGGTGCCGATCTGTATCTGCATGTAGCTCGCGGAGATGCATTTCCCACCACTTCCATTGAAGCCATGCATGCAGGAATTCCATGTTTGATTTCTGAAGATACCGGTACAAAAGAAGTGGTACTGAAAGCAAGTGATTCGCTCGTTTGTAAAACAGAGGTTGCCGATTGCGCAGAAAAAATAAAACAGTATTTCCGACTCTCACAAGTGGAAAAAAAAGAACTTCAAAAAAATGTTCGCTTTGCTGTTAGATCTTACACAGAAAAGAACGCACATTCCAATTATCGTCGTATCTTGTCTGCTATCACAGAACTAAATGGAGAGGGATAAGTTGAAGGTATTATTAGTGGGATCCGGGTTCATTGGAACAGCACTTTTAAGCAAGCTGGTTCAATCAGAATATCCCGTTCGTGTCATTTCGAGACACATTCCATCTATCCATTCGGAATTTATTGATTCCTATCAAATGGAGGTTTCGGAGGCTTTGCAGCATCCGGAGATCTGGCAGGAAATAGATGCTGTAATCTATACGCTTCACCAGGATCGTCCGAGTGAAAAGCAATACGATGCAAAGAATGATGTGGATTACGTCCTGATGAAAAAGGTGCTGGGACAATTGAATAAATCTGCCTGTAAAACGTTCATATACCTTTCGAGCGGTGGTGCTGTTTACGGAATGCCGCAAACTACACCCGTGGACGAATTCCATGATCGAAAACCCATTTCCGCATACGGTGAGTCCAAAAAACGCATCGAAGATCTATTGATAGAAAACAGCAAGCACACTTCTTTCAATACACTGATATTGAGACCTTCCAATGTTTACGGGAATCAGTCACCTGATCGGATTACAGGAATCATCAATCACCTGATCACAGCCGTGAAACAGCAGCGAGAATTTACGATTTGGGGTGATGGCGAAGGACAAAAAGGCTATCTGCATATTGATGACCTGAACGCCCTGATCATGCATACAATCCGGCATTTCGAATCCAGGCTGGACGTATTAAATGTTTGTTCGGAAGAATATTATACCCCCAAACAACTCATTCAGCTAATTCCTGATTTTGGATACAGCATTCACTGCAATTTTGAAGAGCAGAAAACATTTGATGTATTCCAGATCCGGCTTTCGAGTAAAAGAGCTCAGGAAACTTTTAACTGGAAACCACGTCATTTACTGAAAGAGTATATTGCTTCTCATTTAAATAATAAGTGATTGAATTCATGAAGGTTCTCCATTATTATCCCTCAAATACACAAACCAATTCATTGGAGACTTACCTGAGACTGCTCCGGGAAAACGGCATCGAATTAATTGTTCTGACTACCTGTGGAAGAGGAGATTTTCACACCCATGTGGAAGCCTTTGGAATTCCGTGTTATACCTTTGAATGCCAATCAAAAAACCGGCTCGTTTATTATTGGAAACAAATCCGGTTCCTGAGAAATTTTGTGAAAACACATCAAATCGATCATGTATTCTCACACTTGCAACAAACCAATTTCATTGCGGTTCTTGCCGCTTTTTTTTACAAAAAACCAACAACACTTTTCAGGCATCATTTGACTATTCCGGGAATAGAGAAAGTTTCCAAAATGGAAAAATTCTTCGACCGGGTAATTGACCGTTTCGGGAAACAAATCGTGGTGGCGTCTCCGGTTGTTTTGCAAAATATTCAAAAATATGAATCTATCCGGGCAGAGAAATACCAGGTCATTCCCTATTGCTACGATTTTGACAAATACCCAAAACCTGATCCGAATCGTGTAGAACAAATTCGATCAAATTATAAAAGTGATTTTATCTTCCTCATGTGTTCGCGCTTTGTAGCCAGCAAACGTCATCAATATGCATTGGAGGTTTTAGCGCTTTTGATCCACGATTACAATTGGAACATTCAATTACTGCTATTGGATCATGGTCCTTTACTGGAGGAAGTGAAAGCTGAAATCTCACGCAAAAAACTGGACAGCCATGTGGAAATTGTCGGGTTTACGAAAGAGTTTGTCAACTACATGGCTGCTTCTGATCTGTTATTCCATCCTTCACTAACCGAAACCTCCAGCAGTACGGTCAAAGAATTGGGATTACTAGGAAAACCGGTAGTGGTAACTTCGGGAGTCGGAGATTTTGATGATTACATTTTTCACGGGGAAAATGGCTGGAAAATGGAATTGGAACAAAGCGCTGAAGAAACAGCAAAAGTACTGGATCAGATTCTGAAAAATCCGGAATCATTGGATGCGAAAGGAGAAGCTTTACGACAAACCGTCCTGTCCAAATTTGGTCTTTCCTCTTTTCACTTACCGAATTATTTAGCACTTTTAAGCCAAAAAAAATGAAAGAAACAGTTTTCAGCCCGATAACTTACTCCCATGATGTTCGTTTAATTGCCAAAATTCCAACCAAACGAATCATAGATACTTATGTAATGGATAAGGGAATGGACGTTTCCCGATTTTTTTCCGGCTTGGAAACCATTGAATTATACCGCTGCAATACCACGGGATTCGAATTCTACTGGCCCTTAAATCTTGCCGGAGACGATACTTACTACCAAACACTCGGCGCAGAACCGTGGTATTACCCAACTGAAAGATGGGAACATAAAGAGATTGTTAAGCAGCTGAAGGATGAAACCATTCTTGAAGTCGGCTGCGGAAACGGGGCCTTTTTGAAAAATGTAATCGCCCACACAACTTGTACTATTGAAGCTTTGGAATTGAATTCAGAAAGTGTCAAACAACTCCAGGCTGAAGGCTTGCAGGTATTTGAAATTCCCGTACAGGATTATGTTTCACAAGCAGGGAAGCAATTCGACATCGTTTGTTCTTTCCAGGTACTGGAGCACGTTTCAAAACCATTGGAATTTATACAGGCACAGATTGCTTTGTTAAAACCCGGAGGGAAATTGATTATCGGAGTTCCGAACAATGATTCTTTTGTGGGGTCAAATCTCCACATGAGCCGCATTCTGAATGAACCACCTCATCACATGGGAAGATGGAATTACGACAGTTTACACGCTCTTGAAAAAATATTCCCGGAATTAAAACTGGTTGATGCCAGGTACGAACCCATGATCAACAGCAACGTAGATGTTTACACCTGGAACGTGGTACACAGAATGCTGTTCAAAAGTCATTTTTTGACTAAAGCAGTTTGGAAAATACGTGCCTACAAACCTGTTCGGGGAATCATTCGTCTTTTTAAGAATCAAATTAAAGGCCAGACGATCCTGGTTACCTTCACAAAACATTGAAAAATGTTTAGTTTTGATGTATATTCATTCAAAAGCTCACTATCCGGTCAGACATGTTTCTCTCAATCGTCATTCCTACATACAATCGGGCGCACTTGCTTGAACGCACCCTGAAGAGTGTTTTACAGCAATCGTGTGATGATTTTGAGGTGATTATTATTGACGATGGAAGTACGGATAATACGGAGGAAATTATTCAATCCTATCTTTCTGAAAAAGTAAGGTATTACCGCATTCCAAACAGCGAACGCGGCGCAGCGCGAAACAGGGGTACGGAACGTGCAACGGGTGATTATATCAATTGGTTCGACAGTGATGATGAGATGCTTCCGAATCATGTGGCCAGTGCCAGGGAATTGGCCTCAGAACGGCCTGAAGTGCTCAATCTCATGTACCAGATAAAAGATTCGATCACCGGGAAAATAACACCGGTTCATGCTTCATACTCTGAAAATCAAAAACAACGCAGGAATTTCCTGATAGAAGGGAATTACCTGGCTTGCAACCCGGTCATTGTCCGCAGAGACATCGCTTTACAAAATCCCTTCATCGAGGACCGTGCACTAAGTGCCAGTGAAGACTACGAATTGTGGCTGCGTTTACTGGCTAAATATCGGTTTCAGCAATCGAATGAAATCACCTCCTTCCTAATCCAGCACGATGAACGCAGTGTCAATACCATGACCAACCCTGATAAGCTGGAAACACGGTTTTTAACCTTCCTAAAATACATTGATGAGAATCAGGAACTGAAAGCTTTCTTAGGAAGCGACTACTCCTATTTTGTCATGAGAAACTATTTGATCCTTGCAGTTGACCTTGCCTATAACGGTCATAAACGGAAAGGTTTCTTTTATTTAAAGAAAGCATTCAGGGAACACAAAAGTGCGTTAAAGCAACGGGTATTTTGGGCAACTTTAAAACACCTTTTGTTCTAATACTTATTCATCGCAGTTATAATCTCAGTTACTTCCTGATCCGTTAATACCGGGCTTATTGGTAAGCTGAGTACCGTTTCATGTATTTTTTCAGTAATTGGGAAGGAATCATTGTTCCATTCCCGATAAGCCGGTTGCTTATGTGGTGGAATCGGGTAATGGATCATCGTTTGGATTTCATTTGCCAGCAGGTATTCCTGCAACTGACTGCGATTTTCTGTGCGGACAACAAACAAGTGCCACACATGTTCTAACGGATCAGCCGGCTCTTCCGGAAGCTGTATTTTATCGTTGCGGATTTCCTTCAAATATCTTTGAGCAATTTCTCTTCTCCTGTTATTTTCGACATCCAAAAAAGGTAATTTCACAGTTAACAATCCTGCCTGAAGTTCGTCCAGCCGGCTATTAACTCCTTTCACCAAATTCTGATACTTTTTTTGCGAACCGTAATTTCCAAGAATTCTTACCATTGAGGCAAGTTCGTCGTCGTTTGTGGTTACAGCTCCCCCATCACCCAAACACCCTAAATTTTTACCCGGATAAAAGCTAAAACCGGATGCATGGCCCAAATTACCTGTCTTTTTTCCCTGATACACTGCACCGATGGCCTGTGCATTGTCTTCCACACACAAAAGGTTCTTTTCTGCGATCAAACCAGCTAATTCTTCAGACCAGGAAGCTCGTCCGTATAAATGAACATTCAAAATCACCTTTGTCCTGTCCGTAATCCTATTTTTTGCAACGGAAACGTCCAGGTTCATGGTTTGCAAATCCGGTTCCACCAAAACAGGGATTAATCCATTTTCCGAAATAGCCAGGATGGATGCTATATAAGTATTCGACGGAACAAGAACTTCATTTCCGGCTTCTATTTTCCCTAATTGCAGGTATGCTTTCAAAATTAAAGTCAGGGCATCCAATCCATTAGCAACCCCAATTGCATGTTTTACACCGCAATATGCCGCCAGTTCTTCTTCAAACTGTTTGACCATTTGCCCCTGAACATACCACCCCGAATCAATTAAGTCCGTACTTTTTTGGATCAGTAACTCACGATGCTGTGCATTGATTTTTTGAAGATCGAGAAATTTAATCATTGATTTTGCGAATAAATTTTGCCGGATTTCCCATCCAGAGTTCTCCGGCAGGAATATTTTTCGTGACTAATGACCCGGCACCAATCATCGCATTTTTACCAATAGTGATTCCGCCTAAAATAACAGCCCCTGCACCGATAGAAGCATTTTCTTCAACTAGTGTTTTTTGAAATGCGTCAGGATATTTCTTCGAGCGTGGAAATTTATCGTTCGTGAAAGTAACATTCGGCCCTACAAATACATTATCATTCAAAACAATACCATCCCACAAATAAACCCCGCTTTTTATGGTGCAGTTATTTCCAATAATGACTTCATTTTCGATAAAAGTGTGGCAATTAATGTTGCAATTCTTCCCGATTTGTGCTCCGGATAAAATCACCGCAAACTGCCAAATAATCGTCTCTTCACCAATCTGATTACTTTGAACTTCCGCAGTGTGATGTATTGTTACGTTTTTCATTGCATGGATTTGAAATCTGCGTAACTACGAATATAGTCCTTTTCATCATAATCAGAATTAGTCAGCACCAATTGCACTGCTGTATGCGAATAAGACATTTCATGCCAGGTCAGCGCAGGTAAATAAAGTCCTTCATGCGGGTCTTTTAATGTAAACTGTTTTTTAGAACCATCCAATCCTTCGGTCGTCACTTCAATAATGCCTGAAAGAGCTATCAAAATCATTTCCGTATGATAATGCGCATGTCTTCCACGGGTGATTCCATCCGGAGTAAAATAGGTCCAAAATGTCCGCTTAATTTCAAAAGGAACTTCCTGGTTTGATTGACCAATTGACAAATATCCTTCGGAAGGATTTCCAATCTTTTTAAATTGAATGAGCTTTACCATACTTTTTCCGCCTGTTTAATAACTTATAATAGATCACTCTTTTATCTTCAATATTTAATGCTTTCAGATGCCATCTCTTTAATGCTTCCGGGAATGCATGTTGTTTATTGACAATCACATACTCTATTCCAAGCTTAGACAATTGTTCATCCTGATAATCAGCAATAAATGCTTTAGATACACCCAAAGAAAAAGGCTTTAACTGATACAAATGGGATTGCCGGATGATTCCTTCATATCTAAAATCGAGTGGTTTGATCTCAATCGATGAGAAGCTTATCAATCTTGGAGAACTGAAAGAAACTAATTCATATAACTGACCAAAGTAAACTGCATCGTTCTTCAGGTAAATATTTTGTTCGTAATTATACTGCTCAAAAAAGGCCACTTTTCTATTGTTGAATAGTCCATAGTTGGAGGCATCAACCTGAACAGCTTCCAAGGAAGGGAAAAGGAGTTTGGGAATAAAAAGATCCACAAGGATTATAATTCCAAGAAACACAACTTTCAGGTGTTTTTTATTCAGAATGAAATAAACCAACACAACCATATAGATCACTCCAACAAACGGGTAATAAAAATTGCTCCACAATTGAACCGAATCTGTTTTGGAATAAATCAAAGCCCATGCAAAAAGCCCTGAAAAAACACCCGCCAATCCTATTAAACCAATACGCTTCAGAACATCCGGAAAGCTGCCTTTCTTTACAAAAAGAATGATCAGTAAAGGCAATACCCCAAAAAACATGTAAATCCCGGTTTTACCAATGATATTGATTCTTGTTTTTAAATCCATTCCCGACCCGGAGTCTGTTAGGACTGAATCTTTTGATGAAAACAACCAATAAAAAACCGCGAAATAGAAGAGCAGCAGGATAAATGGGATAAGCAATGACAGGTTTTTCCATTTAAAAACGGCCCGTTTGAATTGATAAACATACCAAAACGCTAAAACGCCAAAATATGCCGGAAATATGGGTGTGTACGAAACTGTAAATAAACAAATCAGTATGACCACCAATCTGAATTCACGGACCAGCACCTGCTGCAAAAGACATAGAAAAAACGCGTAAACGATCAACAACTTGGGGTATGCCAGTCCGGTAAAATCACCGTATTCGTTTTTCCCAAAAAGAAAATTAAACAAGTAAGTAGATCCCGAAATCTGAATCAAAGGGACCACCAAAATAAGTGCAATCACCCAATTGGTTTTACTTTTTCGTATTCCATTACAAATATCCAGGATGCTTTGAAAAATGAGCGGGCCAAAAACAAAGAAGACAACCGCAAATACGCTTTGGTTAGAATTTAAACGGCTTACTTTTTGAAAAATACCAATCAACCAAATATCAAAATAATGATATACCTCGGTATAGTTTTCTCCCAATCTAAAGTAATTCAGATTTTTAGTTTCAAATCCCGTGTCTACTAAATAGTTGCCCAATTTTCCATAAAAAATATAATCCGGAGCTAAATATGAATCAATTCCCAAAGGAATAATCACTGAAAAACCCAATAAAACAACTACAAACCAGCTGAAGATAAGAATCGGGCGAATATCTCTTATCAGGGAATGAAGCTGAATACTGCTTTTTAGCAATTTCCGGTTCCGTATCAATTGATAAGCAAAGAAAACAGATACCGGCAGAAAAATGGTTTTACCTCCGGTTAATACACAGGCTACTAAACTAACAAGCGTAATCAATCCGATTAAAACAAATACGCTTGAAGAATAAATCCCGGTATTTTTACCCACGAATATTCTGCCTGTAAGCGCCGCCAGCGGGAAGAGAATTGTAACGAACAATAAACAGGTTACTACTATTTGCATATTTAAAACTTAGATTACCACTAGCGTCTTTTGTTAGTGTTCCTCCCGCACCACATACTGAGGCCTGTTTCTCACTTCATCCAGAATCCGCCACAAATACTCTCCCAAAATCCCCAACCCGATCATCTGGAATGACCCGATGAATAAAACAGTAATCATTAATGCCGACCAGCCTTGGATTTCTATTTGTCCGCTTAACTTATGGATCACAATATACACGGCGTAGATCAGGGACAATATCCCGAATAAAATACCCATGATACTCAAAACACGTATCGGAAAAAAGGAAAATGCAATAAACGAATCAATGAACAACTTCATTTTTTTCTTAAAAGTCCATCTGCTCTTTCCAATCTTTCGTTCCTCACGAACATAGGGAATGAATGAAGTAGGGAAACCCAAATTGAACATCAGGTACAAAATATTGGTATTCTTTTCATTGATTTTTAAAACAGACTGTTTGACTTCTTTTGCAAACATCACATAATCAAATCCGCCTTCCGGAAGATTCGAAATGGCATACTTTCGCATCAGGTGATTGAATAATTTCGAAGTCTGTTTCGAAACAAACGGATCTTTGTTATTCACACGTTGTCCGACCACTAATTTAATTCCCTGCTCGGTGTGTTTTACCATTTCCTTCATCAGCGAAACAGGATCCTGCAAATCAGCAGAGATAATAACATTCAAATCCCCATTTGCATAACTCATGCCTGCCTGGATAGCTATATAAGACCCCACATTCTTAGCAAGGCGAATAATCCGAACTTTATCCGGGTAATCCGTTTTCAAAAGTTCCAATGCTTTCCAGGTATCATCTCCGCTGCCATCATCTACAAAAACATATTCAAACGAATAGTTCAAATCAAAATCCGATTCATTTTCAAGTAATTGCTTAAATGTCACAGGGATATTCAATTCATTGAAATAACAAGGAATTATCACTGAAATTAGTTTGACCATAATACTAGTTTACCCGGATGGAAAGGTGAAAATAATTAAAAACGGCGATCTTTCCCTATTTTCAAAACGTTCGGCTGAACTTACCAAATATTCATTCAGTACTTCTACTTATTTTTTAGTCGGGAAAAATGTTTCCTTCATACGCAGATGCTGTTAATTTTGTAAGATGCTTGATTCTTCCTATCAACAATGCGTAAGATGCGTGATGGATACCAGTGATCCTGACATTGAGTTCAATGAAGATGGCACCTGTAATCATTGTTCCGATTACATTTCAAGAATCAATCCGCTGTTTGATGATCCGAAGAAAAATGAAGAAAGGGTCAGAAACCTCATCGACCAAATCAAATCCAAAGGCAGTCAAAAATCCTATGATTCCGTTATTGGGATCAGTGGTGGAGTGGACAGCTGCTACACGGCATATTATGCCAAAATAAATGGCTTGAATCCGCTGTTGGTGCATTTGGACAACGGCTGGAATACAGAATTGGCGGTTCAAAATATTCAAACAGTTGCAGAGAAACTGGAACTCGACCTGGAAACGGTTGTTTTGGACTGGTCTGAATTTCGGGAAATTCAATTGGCATTTTTGAGATCATCCATTGTTGACATTGAAATTCCGAGTGATTTAGCCATTCCGGCGGCTTTGCATGAAATTGCGGAAAAACATGGAATCAAAACGATTTTGTCGGGAGGAAATTATTCTTCCGAAGGAATTTTACCGCTTCAGTGGGGATATCATGTGATGAAAGACATGAAGCTCTACCGGTACATTGTCCGGAAATTCAGCAAGGTGAAACGGAAAAAAACACCGGGATTCGGACTTTGGAAAGAGTTCTACTACAAAATGATCAAAGGAATTAAAACGTACTATCCTTTAAACTTTATCAATTACAACAAGGATGAGGCGCGTTTACTCCTGGAAAAAGAATTGGGTTGTAAGTTTCCGGAAAGAAAACACCACGAATCCCGCTACACCGGTTTTTGGCAGTCTTACATTATGCCGGTAAAATACGGTTTTGATTATCGGTTGGCGACTTTCTCCACCCAAATATGCGCCAATCAAATCACGCGTGATGAGGCACTGGAGCAATTGGAATCACTTCCATACAACCCAGAAACTATTGGAAGAGAGAAGGTTTTCATTTGTAAAAAGCTACAAATCTCCACGGAGGAATTTGATTCTATTCTTCAACAAAAACCTTTAACTTATAAAGATTTTCCGAATTCAAAAAAGCGGATTAACTTCGTGTACAGTGTATATCGCTTTTTATTTCCAAACAACTAGCAATGACTCAGTCAAAAAAAAATATTCTTATTACCGGAGGCGCAGGTTTTATTCCTTCTTCTCTTGCTGACAGGCTCCTTCAGAACCCAAATTATTTTGTGGTTTTGGTGGATAATTTCCTGACAGGAAAAAAAGAAAACATTCCCCAGCACGAAAACTGTAAATTCATTCACGGAGATGTCAATAATTTTGACGACATCTCTCCTATTTTCAGTCTTTACAACTTCGATTACGTTTTTCATTACGCAGCAGTTGTTGGTGTGCACCGAACGCTGGAAAACCCAATCATGGTATTGGACGATATTTATGGGATCCGGAATATTTTAGACCTTTCAAAACGAACCGGAGTAAATCGTGTGTTTTACGCATCTTCTTCAGAAGTTTACGGAGAACCGGTTCATTTACCGCAGCACGAAACCATTACACCTTTGAATTCGCGCCTGCCCTACGCGGTTGTTAAAAACGTAGGTGAATCTTATTTTCGGTCTTACCACCAGGAATATGGATTGGATTATACCATTTTCCGATTCTTCAATACTTACGGCCCCAAGCAAAGCACCGATTTTGTGATGTCCCGATTCATTCGTCTGGCACTTGCAAACCAGGATATCCCGGTTTATGGTGACGGAACACAAACAAGAACTTTCTGTTTCATCGACGATCATTTGGATGCCTGCATAAAAGCCATGGAATCAAATCAGGTTGTAAACGATGTGGCAAACATTGGAAACGGAGATATCGTAACCATTTCGGAATTAGCGGAAACCGTTATTCGTTTAACAAACTCTCATTCTAAAATTGTTCATTTGCCGCCATTGGAAGAAGGTGATATGACCCGGAGACAGCCGGATATTTCAAAAATGAACCAACTTTTGGGAAGAAGCTTCACGCCCCTTGAAACAGGAATTCAGAAAATCTTGAATAATCTGATTTAAAGGCGTAATTTGATCTGAAGTAATTCCTGTTTACTCTTTTAACAGAACCCGGAAATGAAGAACGTGCTTTACTTGTCGTATGACGGCATGACTGATCCTTTGGGACAAAGCCAGGTATTGCCTTATTTGATCGGACTGAGTAAAAAAGGATTTCAATTTACGCTGATCAGTTTTGAAAAGCCGGATCGGTATTCCCAGGAAAAAAGTAAAATAGAAAGCCTGTGTATTGAACACAACATTCATTGGAAGCCGCTGATGTATACGAAAAACCCACCAGTGATCTCTACAATCATCGATATCCGGAAGATGCGGAACACAGCCTTCGCCCTTCATGAGCAGAAATGCTTTCAATTAGTCCATTGCAGAAGCTACATCAGCGCTTTGATCGGATTGAAACTGAAACGCAAAAAAGGAGTCAAACTATTGTTCGATATGCGCGGATTTTGGGCAGATGAGCGCGTGGAAGGAAAAATATGGAACATCCGAAATCCGCTTTTTAAATCCATTTATTCGTATTTCAAAAAGAAGGAACGAACCTATTTTGAGGAAAGCGATGCCATTGTGAGTTTGACTGAAATTGGTAAAACCGAAATCTTATCGTGGAAGCTAAAGTCCGTAAATGCAGCCAAAATCAGTGTGATCCCTTGTTGCGTGGATTTAAACCTGTTTGATCCGGAAAAAACAGATCCGGAGCTGCTTTATAAGAAGAAACAGGAATATCAACTGACCGATCATTACGTGGTGGGTTATGTGGGTTCCATCGGGACCTGGTATCAGCTTCGGGAAATGCTCTTGGCTTTCAAACACATCACTCATCTAAAACCGCATGCCCTTTTTCTTTTCGTTACGAAAGAATCCCCGTCCATTATTCAAAACGAGGCCAGGGAATTGGGAATTAACCCCGATGCTATCCGGGTAGTTTCGGTAGCTCATCAAAAAGTTCCATGTTATATTTCACTCTTCGACTGCTCGATCTTTTTTATCCGGCCAAGTTTCTCCAAGAAAGCTTCTTCTCCCACAAAACAAGGTGAAATCATGGCGATGGGAATTCCGCTTATTTGCAATGCCGGAGTTGGTGACACCGATGAAATTGTCTTGCGTTATCATTCCGGTTTGGTCCTGAAAGATACCGATGAAGCAAGTCTTTCCTCCTTTTCGCTGGATTTCCCTGGTTTTGACCGGAAACTTACCATGCAGGGCGCGAAGGAATATTTCGGATTGGAACACGGTGTTGAATCCTATTTTAAGATCTATGACCAATTTGTCGGTTGATTTTCTTTACCTAATCTCAAAAAAAAGCCCATTTTTGCTTCTGTGAAATCGAAAAAGCTCCATATCATTGCTCCATATCCGAAAGGCGAAGCTCCTTCTCAGCGTTTCCGGTTCGAGCAATACCTGGCTTTTTTCGAGGAACAGGATTTTGAGATCCATTATCATTCCTTTCACACAAAAAAGAGCTGGAAGAGATTGTACAAAAAAGGGCTTTTCGTTCAGAAATTCCTGGATTTGAACTACCATTTTTTACGTCGCTGGATTCTCCTATTTCGTTTGATCGGAGCGAAACACATTTTTATGCACCGGGAAATGGCCCATTTCGGACCACCTGTTTTTGAATGGATCCTCGTTAAGATCATGCGGAGAAAATATGTCTACGATTTCGATGATGCCATCTGGATTCCCAATTACAGTTCTGCAAATGCCCGGTTTCAGAAATTGAAATGTTACCGGAAAGTTCCAACCCTCATCAAATGGGCTTCAAAAGTGAGTGCCGGAAACGATTTTCTGGCAAAGTATGCGCTTCAATTCAATTCACAGGTCGAAGTTATTCCAACAACCATTGATATTCAAAATCAACACACACAACTCGTTAACCAGGAAAAGAAACCTTTGGTAATTGGTTGGACAGGAACACATTCCACGATGCATTACCTGGATTTCGTGATTCCGATCTTACGCAAACTGGAACAGGAATTCGATTTTCAATTTAAGGTCATCTCCAATAAAAAACCAAATTACGACTTGAAATCATTGGTTTACCAGGACTGGAAAGAAGCAACCGAAATTAAAGACCTGGCAGAAATTCAGATCGGGATTATGCCGCTTGTTTTAGACGCCTGGTCGGAAGGAAAATGCGGGTTCAAAGCTCTTCAGTACATGGCGCTCGGAATGGCAAGTATCGTTTCTCCGGTTGGTGTCAACACGAAGATCATTCAGCACGAAACAAACGGATTCATTGCTGAAACTTCCGAAGAATGGGAACAAGCATTACGCATCTTACTGGAAAATGAATCGGTAAGAAAAGAATTGGGGAAAAAGGCACTTTTAACGATTCAGCAAAATTGGAGTGTGGAAGTTTGGAAAGCCAATTATCTGAAATTATTTTATTAAATTCAGATATGAAGTTTCCACTTAATCAAAAATACATCTTTTTGTCCATTTTAGGAATATGCTCTTTGGTAGTCATTAGCTGGTTGAGCTTTTCACTAATATCAGAAGAAAAAACAATAAACGAACAGCAAAAAATTCTTTTGTTCAAAGATCGTAACGGGCTGTATGAATATAACCTTATTACCCGCAAAGAAAAGCTTCTCTTCAAAATTGCTGATTCCCTATACTTTTTGGAAAACGGTTATCATTCAAATGGAGATACTATATTCTTCGGTACATGCGGAGAGATTCATTATTCCGCGTGCAAAGAAAATCATACGGAGCAAAATGAAAGTTATACGGAATATTATTACACCTCATTAGTCAGCAGCAAAGAAACACGCCTGTCTTCAAAAACAGCATTCACTGTTGATAATCGGTTGCTTACAATCCAATCTTCCAACTATTCTTCTGCTGGTAAACCAACCCTCGCAAGCAGTAAAAAAGAACCTTTCAAAAGCAGAAGTGGTAATGGAGGGCGTGTTCAATACAATCAATACACTCCGCGGTTTTACTCGTCTAACACTTTAGACAAACAAACTGTTTATTCTTACCGGGGAGGAATTTATTTCGTGCAAAACAACGACACTACTTTGCTCGTGGAAAACGAAGATGGTTTTGAACCAAAATTCGGGAGAGGTAATTTCGACCCGCAAATGCATCCCAATCACAACTATGTACTTTACAATTATCTGCCGGGAGCCTTTACGTTTAAAGATTCAGAACTTCGACTTATCAATCTTGAAACTAAGAAAGTTCACACGGTAAAATCAGGAAGCTTTAATAATCCTTCTTTTTCAACGGATGGTAAATTTATCTTATTTGACCGTTATCAAAAAGAGGCCTTTGAAAGTCATAGCAAGAATGAGATTTTCATCCTGGATTTGAGCAATTATAAAGAAACTTCCATCGGACAAGCAAATCAGGCTTATTGGCTCAAATAAAATTTACTTCAATAAAAAAAGCGTCTAATCAGACGCCTTTTACTTTTTTAATTGAAATCCTGCTTAAGATCCGCAACCAACGCATTCGATGTAGCTGTCCATCGGACGAACACCTTCTACCTGCATTTTCAGATTGTGGATTTTGTCTTTGATGTCCATATCTGCAAACATGTCACCCGTCAACTGTGCCTCAAGCGTTGTGATTTCTTCCTGTAATTTTTGTGTGTTTTCCATTTTTGAAGGGTTTAAAATGAGAATTGAAAGTTAGGAAATCTCTCTTTCCAATAAACACAGGAACTTCCTGATTTATGAAAAGAGTTTTGAACACCTCCTAAAATCCTGTAGGGGCGAAAAATTTTTCGCCCCTACAGGATTTTCCCTATATTTACTAGTTCCGCAAAAGCGGGTAAAACAAGAAAAGTATATGTGTGGAATAGCTGGATTTATTGACTTCAACCGAGCTTCTTCAGAACAGGATTTGGAAAGGATGACCAATTCCCTGGAGCATCGTGGTCCGGATGGATTCGGCACATTTATGCAGAACACTTCGGAATACAAAATAGGACTGGGACACAGAAGATTGTCGATCCTTGAACTTTCCGAACTGGGAACACAACCCATGAACTGGAACCAATTCACCATTGTATTTAACGGAGAGATCTACAACTTTTCAGAAATCAAAGCCGAACTTGAAAAGCTGGGACATTCTTTTCGGGCAGAATCGGATACCGAAATGATCCTGCATGCTTATGGAGAATGGGGTGAAAAATGCCTTGATCGCTTTATTGGAATGTTTTCATTCGTTATTTATGATTCGAAAAAGGAAGAAATCTTCCTGGCAAGAGATCGTGCAGGCGTAAAACCTTTGTTCATCTATCAAAAAAACGGATTATTTCTTTTTGCTTCCGAACTGAAAGCTTTCCATCAGCATCCGGGTTTTGAAAAGAAGATCAATACGCCCGCTGTTCATGCTTACCTGCAATACGGAAGCGTTCCTACTCCACATTGTATTTTTGAACATTGTTCTAAGTTACAGCCCGGACATTACGTACTCAGTTCTTTAGCCGATTTTAAATTCAGTCCTGTTCAGTATTGGAATGTGTATGATTATTACAACAAACCAAAACTGGCTGTTTCTCCGCAAGAAGCAATCCTGGAAACAGAGCGGCTTTTAAAGTCAGCCTGCGAATACCGAATGGTTTCTGATGTTCCGGTTGGTGTATTCCTGAGCGGCGGATACGATAGTACCTGCGTTACAGCATTGCTCCAGAAAGACCGCCCCGAAGCTTTACGAACGTTTACCATTTCAGTTCCTGATATCGGTTTGAATGAAGCGCCGTATGCACGGGAAATTGCAGCCAGACTGCATACCAATCATACTGAAACAGAATGTTCGGCACAGGATGCTATTAATTTGATCGCAGAACTTCCGTATTTCTACGACGAACCATTTGCGGATTCAAGTGCAATTCCCACTACACTCGTTTCAAAAATTGCCAAACAAAACGTGACGGTGGCTTTAAGTGCTGATGGCGGTGACGAAGTTTTTGCAGGATATAACCGTTATGAAATGATCCTGAAATACAGCGAAAAATTGAACAAAATTCCAGGATTCGCCCGAAAAAGTATGGCTGGAGTCATGAACCTGGTTTCTGCAGATTCCATTCCGGTGCTCAAAAATAAATACAACTTTGCACAGCGCTACGAAAAAACAAAATCGATTCTTCGGAATACCAGTGACAAAAATATTATGCTCAGCCTGAGCCATTTGTTTACCGAAGATCAGATCAATCAACTGAGCACGCAATCATTTCAGAAACTGGAAACGTATTTCGACAGTACGGAATTAAAAAATTACAGTCCTTTGGCTTTTGCCCAGGCAATGGATTATCAAACGTACCTGTTGGATGACATTCTCCAAAAAGTGGATCGGGCTTCTATGTCAGTCAGTTTAGAAAGCCGGGAACCTTTGTTGGATCATCGATTGATTGAATATGCTGCCCAACTTCCTGATGAACTAAAATTCAGGGAAGGTTCGAAAAAATGGCTTTTGAAGGAAATTGTGCATCAATACATTCCAAAATCAGTGATGGACCGCCCTAAGATGGGTTTTGCAATTCCAATTGAATCCTGGTTAAAGAATGAGTTACGCGATCTTTTGGAAACCTATTTATCAGAAGGAAAAATTAACGAAACCGGTCTTTTCAACTGGAAAGAAATTGAAAAACTGAAAGAGCACTTTTTATCGGGGCGAAAAGAATTCGGAGTAAAAATATGGTACCTCATTTCTTACCTGATGTGGTTTGAAAAATGGGGAAAATAATTCATCGGAAATTAAAACTTAAAAAGGAGGATTTATGGAGACAGGAAAGAATGTAACGGTTAAAACTATCATGCAATTTGATGTTCCGGTGAGCGATCTGTGGAATGCAATTACAAATCCTGCACGCTTTAAAAAATGGTATTTTCACATACCTCACTTTACCACAACCGTTGGTGAGAGTTTTGACTTTTACGAATCGGAAGCACGCAAATACCTGCATCATTGTACAGTTCTTGAATTTGAAGAAGGAAAAAAACTTGTGCACTCGTGGGAACATCCCGAACAATCCGAAGGCTCTTCTGTTGTAACCTGGTTTGTAGAGGCAATTGATGATCACCACTCACAATTGACTTTGACACATGAAGGAGTTGAATCCTTTTCAGATGCCGGACCGGATTTCACCCCGGAGAAATTTCAAATGGGCTGGGACGGGATCATCAAAAATTCCCTGCGCAATCATTTGCACCTCATTGAAAAGCTTCATTTTTCCATCAATATTAACGCATCGAAGGAAAAAGTATGGAAGACGATGTGGGATAAGGAAGCTTATAAGATCTGGACTTCTCCTTTTTGTGAGGGATCTCGCTACGAAGGCGATTTAGCCCAGGATGCCCGCATTCATTTCCTGGCTCCGGATGGAAGCGGGATGTATAGTGACGTGATGTTTTTCAAGGAACACTCGCTGCTTGTTTTCAGGCATGTAGGGAATTTGAAGAATTGTTCGGAACAGGACATCGACGATGAAAGCAGGCATTGGACCGGTTGTTTTGAAGTTTACCGCCTGGTAGAAATCAACGCAAACACTACCGAATTGGAAGTAGAAGTGGATGTGACGAATGGTCATATTGAATCTATGAAAAAGAAATTCCCGCTTGGACTGGAAAAACTGAAAGAATTAAGTGAGCAATAATTGATGGAAATAACGATTACCGATACAGCTGAAATGGCACAAACCAAACTCGGCTTAATGAATAAACGAATGCTTTATGTCTTTCGTTATATCAGTTTCTTTTTCTGGTTTTTGGGCCCAATCTTTTTGCTCGCCGGTTATACTTCCGGTTATACCATTCATTCCAGTTTTGATGGTCACCATACCTATTCCGATTACCATATTGGAACGGGTATTGGAATCGGATTCCTGCTAACTGCCGGGTATTTGGAACTCTATCTTTTCAAATTTCGGAAATCGATGCGAAAATTCAAATACAGCATTGCCACTTATTTCTTTTCGGACGATGGAATAAAAACGGTATCCGATGCAGCAGAAATAGCTGTCAAGTGGAATGCCGTTCAGGAAATTGCCTCTCAAAAAAAAGGCTTCCTGATTGCAACAAATAACTATTCCTGCCCGACCATGTTCTTTTTGAATGATCAATTCTCAAAAGCACAACTGATTTGGTTAAAAAGTAAACTCAGTAAAAAATAAAATTATGGCAACAGTAAACGCGTATTTAACTTTTAACGGGAACTGCGAAGAAGCATTCCTGTTTTACCAATCTGTTTTTGGTGGAGAATTCCCATACATCGGGAAATTCAAAGACATGCCGCAGGATGATCTAAACAAAATGGACCCGGAATTGAGCGAGAAAATCATGCACATTTCTCTACCGATCAGCAAAGAAACCATGTTGATGGGAAGTGACACGGGTGGTGAATGGGCCGCAAGTTTTAAACAAGGAACTAATTTTTCTATTTCAATTACAGCTTCCAGCAAAGAAGAAGCAGATCGTTTGTTTAACGGTTTATCTGCAGGCGGCAACATAACAATGCCGATGGATAGTACATTCTGGGGAGATTATTTCGGAATGTGGCAGGATAAATTCGGGATCAGTTGGATGATGAGCTGGAATGAAAAACAACAATAATATGCCGGAGAAACTGGAGATTACCAACAACGAAGAACTGCAGCAATTTGAGTACCGTACAGACAATGAGCTGGCAACACTTACCTATAAATTCTATAAAAAAGACATCGCATTTATGCACACGAATGTACCCGATTCTCTTGCCGGTAAGGGAATCGCGAGTGCACTTGCATCCACAGCTTTCGAGTATGCAAAAAAGATAAACAAGAAAGTGATGGTCTATTGTCCTTTTGTGGCAGCTTATTTGAAAAAGCATCCGCAATTGAAGGATCAGCTTGATAAACAGTATTTGGGATAAGAGCAGGCACGTGATTAATCCCGTGCCTGCATGTTTTATTTCGATTTGAACTCCTGAGCAAAACAATTTGAACTCCTGGGCAAAATCGAATCGATTCAATTGGCTGATCTTTGTCCTATAAATTCAATGTATATGAAAAAGATCATTTTAATAACAGGTGCTTCATCCGGAATGGGAAAAGTATTTGCACAAGATTTAGCAAAAGAAGGTCATATCGTTTACGGCGCTGCCAGAAGAACCGATTTATTGAACGATTTAAACAAAAAAGGAGTTAAAACCATCGCTTTGGATGTAACGGATGACGAATCCATGAAAAATTGCGTTCAGACAATTCTGGAAAAAGAAGGTCGAATCGATGTATTGGTCAACAATGCCGGTTATGGCTCTTACGGAACGATTGAAGAAGTTTCGATGGAAGAAGCAAAACGACAATTGGATGTGAATGTTTTCGGCCTGGCCCGCATGACGCAATTGGTACTTCCGGGAATGCGCAAACAAAAAAGCGGAAAGATCATCAATATTTCTTCCATCGGTGGAAAAATCGCAACACCTTTTGGAGCATGGTACCATGCCAGTAAATTTGCCGTGGAAGGAATGAGTGATAGTTTGCGCTTAGAAGTTGCTCCTTTTGGAATTGATGTGGTAGTAATCGAACCGGGAGGTGTAAAATCAGAATGGGCAACCATTGCTTACGAAAACCTGATGAAAACGACGCAAGATACTGCTTACGGTGAAATGGCCAATAAATTCAAAAAAGCTTTCGAGACAACTATTTCAAAAAATGCAGAACCGGAGGTCATTTCCCGTTTGGTTTCAAAAGCCATTACAGCAAAAAGACCCAAAACACGTTATGTTGGAGGATACATGGCTAAACCGGCTTTGTTCTTTCGCAAATGGTTTGGTGACAGAACGATGGATAAAGTATTATTGAGTCAACTTCCTAAGTAATGGCAGATCAGCTCCAGGAAAACATGTTGTTCTCATGTGTTCACGAACAGCATTTTGGTACCGAACAACTGGTTGTTCATCATGCATTGAGCATCGTGATCTCCGGGAAAATGGAAATTTTCACTCCCGAGGGATCGCGTTTCTTCGAAGAAGGAAACATGGGAATCATGCGCAAGAATACGCTGTTAAAAACTAAGAAACATCCTGCATTGGACGGACGGCCTTTTAAGTCTTTCACGATCTTCCTAACTGAAGAATTCCTGCAGCAGTTTGCTCTGAAAAACAGTATTCCTGCGCAGGAACGCTATCTGGGAAATCATTTATACGAAATTCCGGAAGAATCATTTATTAGCGGCTTTTTCCAGTCGCTTCTTCCCTACTTTGACCGGCCGGATTTCTTCACTTCCAAAATGGCTGCACTAAAAACAGAAGAGGCCGTGGAACTATTGCTCCGTCTGGACCAATCATTTTATGGTTTTTTGTTCGACTTCAGTGAGCCCTTCAAAATTGACCTGGAAGCTTTTATGCATAAGAATTACCTGTTCAATATTCCCTTGGTCGAATTTGCCCGATTATCCGGCAGAAGCATTTCTACTTTCAAACGTGATTTCTCTAAAACATTCCGGGAAACTCCGGAAAAATGGCTGAAACAGCAACGGCTTTCCGAAGCGAAAAATTTACTTCAGAATACGAAATTAAGACCCTCGGATGTGTATCTTCACGTGGGATTTGAGAATTTCTCCCATTTCTCAAATGCTTTCAAAAATTACTTCGGATACAATGCTTCAAGTGTTACCAGTCCGTAAAGATTTACTTTTACAGCTATGAAACAGCTTGTCTTCTTTTTTCTTCTTTTCATTCAGGGCTTAGCCTGGTCTCAAAGTGATACAGCACGGTTTGTGATCCGGACAGCTGGTTTTTACAGTGAACATGATGAATACGACGAACTAAAAGATAGTATCGCCAAAAAATGGGACATCACCTATCTTCCAGTTGCAGGTTGCATGTCCACCACTGAATTTACTGATAGCATTAAACACTTGAATAACTTAACCTCTAAAAGGCTTGAAGTAAACTATGGTCCTGACTGGAAAGAACGTCTCAAGCAGGAAGTTGACGCTGCATACAAAGATTTAAGCTATAAAAAGAAAACTACTTTTCAGGAAACAGCAAATTGTACACAAGAAGAATATTCTTTCAAAGCTGCTGAAAATCTGAGCCAAACGGAGATGAAATTTACAGTTATTCCTAAAAGACCAGTAAATCAAAACAATCATGACGTTCGTCTCATGGGCTTACAACACGTCGACCACACTATTTTATACCGCGGATACGACAACCGTATAATTCTGGAATTCGGTTCATTTGCGGATCCAATCAATGCTTCGATCAAAAGTAAAGGCGAATTACAGCTATTGGACAGTTGTCCGGCTTCAACCAAAATTCAGCTTGGTTACCGGCCTCAGGGATCAATCGGACAAGACACATTATTCGTAGAAACTACGGATGGAAAAGTCCACGAGTTTATCTTCAAACTGCAAAACCTCGCACCTCCAGGTATCTACTTCAATGAGCAAATCATAGACAGTACTATAAGCATTTCAAAGTTTTATACAACGTCTGTTCTAAGCATGCATTACGACCAAACATGCCTGGTTCCAAGTCGCCTTACTATTCACACCTGGGAAATTTCACACTCCGGCAATAAACGTCACCTTGGCCGGGGTAATATAATTCCCATTTCTGTAATCCGTAAACTAAAAAAATTAAATCCCGGAACTAAATGTTGTATTCAACTAACCTTTAGCACCCCAGATTCTGTACTAAGAAAAAAAATAGTTTGTTTTACATTGATCTAAAATCCAGATTGCAGCAGCTACATTCATTTCTGTGAAAAAACCGTACATTACATAAAATTAAATGCATGAAACTACTTTTCGCTTCCTCCAATGAGCACAAGATCGCCGAGATCAAAGCGATTTTGCCTCATGGCTTTCAACTTATTTCTTTAAAAGAGATCCATTTTCACGATGAGATCCCGGAAACTGCTGATACCATTGAAGGAAATGCGATCCAAAAGGCCACTTTTTTGGCAGAGAAGATGAACATTCCATGTTTTGCAGATGATACAGGTTTGGTCATTCCCGGTTTAAACGGTGAGCCTGGTGTTTATTCTGCCCGCTATGCCGGTCCGCAGCGAAATGCAGATGACAATATGGATTTGGTACTGGAAAAATTAACCGATAAACACGACAGGAGTGCATACTTCAAAACAGTCATTGCATTGTATATCAATCACAAAGTTCAGGTTTTTGAAGGAAAAGTAGAGGGAAAAATAGGAACAGATAAACGCGGAACAAATGGTTTTGGTTACGATCCTATTTTTAGACCCGAGCGTTCGGACAAAACATTTGCTGAAATGAGTCATGAAGAAAAAAACGGGATGAGTCACCGCGCCTTGGCCTTGGAAAAAATGATAGATTATCTGAAACGAATCGGTTAAATAAACTCACTAGTCCTTATCTATACGAATTTGCAAATTTTAGAATTCGCTTGTTTGCAAATTTGCGAACACATTTGATCTTAAATAATTAATTATCAGCAGTTTAATTTTTTATTTTAACAAATAAATTTACGCCTTATTAATCTCTCCAAAATTAAGCTCCTTATTTATTGACATTCCAAGCTTCAACCATTAAATTTGCCACTATCTGTTAAGAATTCGTCTTAGCAGGAATAATAAAATCTAAGATTCAAATTATGGCAGATTCAAATTCAACAATTCTGTATACATTGACTGATGAAGCTCCGGCTTTGGCAACGTATTCCTTTTTACCAATCGTTAAAGCCTTTGCTGCAACAGCAGGAATCAACGTGGAATCAAGGGATATTTCACTTGCCGGACGTATTTTGGCAACTTTCCCGGAAGTTTTAACTGCTGAACAGCGTGTTCCGGATTCGTTGTCTGAATTGGGTAAATTAGCTACCACTCCGGAAGCAAACATTATCAAACTTCCCAATATTTCAGCTTCTATTCCCCAGTTAAAAGATGCAATTGCTGAATTACAGTCTTTAGGTTTCAAAGTTCCGGACTTCAACGAAGCCCCAACTACCGAAGATGAAAAAAATGCCAAAGCAAAATACGATAAAATCAAAGGAAGTGCTGTAAATCCGGTACTTCGTGAAGGTAATTCAGACCGTCGTGCTCCGAAAGCAGTAAAAAATTATGCTAAGAAACATCCGCATTCAATGGGTGCCTGGACAGCTGATTCTCAAACCAAAGTAGCAAGTATGCCAAACGGAGATTTCTACGGGAGTGAGAAATCAGTAGTTATTCCGGATGCAACAGATGTGAAGATCGAATTGATTCAAAATGATGGAACGACTAAAGTTTTAAAAGAGAAAACAGCTTTAAAAGCCGGAGAAATTATCGATACTTCGGTGATGAGTCAGAAAGCGCTGCGTTCCTATATTGCAACTGAAATTGAAGAGGCGAAAGCGAAAAACCTCTTACTTTCCGTTCACCTGAAAGCAACCATGATGAAAGTGTCGGATCCAATCATTTTTGGGAATGTTGTTTCAGTATATTTCAAAGACGTTTTCGAAAAGCATGCAGCAGAATTTGCGCAGCTAGGAATTAATCCGAACAATGGTTTGGGAGATTTGTATGCAAAAATCGAATCGCTTCCAACTGACAAAAAAGCGGCTATCGAGGCAGACATCAATGCTGTTTATGCAAAGAATCCAGCTATTGCAATGGTAAATTCTGAAAAAGGAATTACCAATCTTCACGTACCAAGTGATGTGATTGTTGATGCATCTGTTCCGGCAGCAATCCGTACTTCGGGTAAAATGTGGAACAAAGAAGGACAGTTGCAAGATACTTTGATGATTATTCCTGACAGATCTTATGCAGGAATTTATCAAACAGTTTTTGATTTCTGTAAAAAGAACGGAGCTCTTGATCCGACAACAATGGGATCTGTTCCTAACGTTGGTTTGATGGCACAAGCTGCTGAGGAATACGGTTCCCATGATAAAACATTCCAGATTCCTGCTACTGGTAAAGTACAGGTGACAGATGCAAACGGAACTGTTTTGTTAGAACATCCTGTTGAAGAAGGTGATATCTGGAGAATGTGTCAAACGAAAGATGCTCCGATCCGTGATTGGGTGAAACTAGCTGTTACAAGAGCGCGTTTGAGCAATACACCGGCAGTTTTCTGGCTGGATAAAAACCGTGCTCACGATGCCGAATTGATCTCAAAAGTAGAATTGTACTTAAAAGACCACGATACTTCCGGATTAGACATTCGTATTCTTTCCCCAAGTGACGCAACTCTTTTCTCTCTGGAGCGCATTGTAAAAGGACTGGATACTATTTCCGTTACCGGTAACGTATTGCGCGACTATAACACAGACTTATTCCCGATTTTGGAAGTTGGTACTTCCGCAAAAATGCTTTCCATCGTTCCATTGATGAATGGTGGCGGTTTGTTTGAAACCGGTGCCGGGGGTTCTGCTCCGAAACACGTAGAGCAATTCTTAGACGAAGGTTATTTGCGCTGGGATTCATTGGGTGAGTTCCTTGCCCTGGCAGTTTCATTTGAGCACATGTCTCAAACAACCGGGAATGCAAAAGCGAAAGTATTGGGTGAAACACTAGATGCTGCAACAGAAAAGTTCCTTGAAAACGATAAATCTCCAGCAAGAAAAGTAGGAGAAATTGATAATCGCGGAAGTCATTTCTTCCTGACATTATATTGGGCACAAGCATTGGCGGCTCAAAACAGCGATGCAGAGTTGAAAGCGAAATTCACACCAATTGCAGAAGCTTTGTCAACTAATGAAAACAAAATCAATCAGGAGTTAATCGGAGCTCAGGGAAGTAAAGTAAATATTGGTGGTTACTATAAACCAACAAAAGACTTAGCTGTCAAAGCAATGAGACCAAGTGGAACATTCAATCAGATCATCGATTCCATATAAGATAAGATTCAGTGCATCAATGCGAAAGGCTTAGTTCGATGAACTAAGCCTTTTTTGTTCCCGGATAAATTTGTTTTATGTAAAAATCAGAGTTTAAAGCAAAAAAAAGGGGGCTAATGCCCCCCATAATAATTTCAAAAGAACTTATTATTTCTTGTTTGTTGTACAGCTAGACCCTGTAGATACAGTGAATCCTCCAACAGAAGCTTTTCCTTCACATTGTGCTTCAGCATCTTTCTTAGTTTTCCCGTTGATGTCGTAAGACGTAGTCTCACCATCGTAAGTACATGAACAAGTCCAGTCTTTTTTACAAGAAGTCAATCCTAAAGTTGCAGCAACAGCAACGAATAATACAAATTTTTTCATACAAATTGAGATGAAGGTTAAAAAAATATAAATTAACGACGCGAATATAATGTTTATTTTGAACATAGCAACTCCGTTAACTAAAAAACTATTTCAAATTAATTTATTTTGCATTCAACGCCACCAGTAGAATACTTTTCGCAAGCATCCTGGGCTGATTTTTTGGAAGTAGTGACTGTATACTTATATCCATCCGTGCAACTACATGTTCTTGACTTCGCACAAGATAGAAGTCCGAATAAACAAATTACAAAATATAAAATTGGCTTCATAACTTGAAGTTAATACTAATTTTGTAAAATCAAATTCGAAATTTCCGTCATTGTGCGCTTTTTAAAGTTACAAATAGGAGTTATTGCACTTCTTATTCTCATCCCTTCATGCCGATCCATTCTGCCGGAAGCTCCAACAAGCGTCAATTTATCAACGACTCCTCCGGAAATAAATTCGGTTATGAACAGTATTGTAGTTCCGGTCGAAATTAACCTTGCAACATATTTCAGGGATGCCAACAAATCGGTACCCGAACTTACTTCCGGCTCCGACAAACCATGCAGCGGCATTCGCTATGAATATCAATTTCAAAAAGACTCCTTTTCTATTTCAACAATCAATAATCGGTTACTCTCCGAGTTATATGGTTCTTATTGGATAAAAATGGAATACTGTGCAGGCTGTTCAGATTTGCTTTCTGAAAAACCAATCTGCATGACCCCGGTCATTGCTTTTTCATGTGGAATTGATGAAGAGAAACCTTCTTTAAGAATTCGATTTTCAACAGAACTGAACATGAACGAAGATTACGGTTTAAATACTCATACAACAATCAATGAATTGAAATCATTGAATCCATGTGAAGTAACCGTTTTCAGATTTGATGCAACGGATAAGGTCATGAAGGAAGTTCGTAAAACCCTGGAAGATCAATGCAGGCAAACGGACAAAGAATTGGCCCAAATTTCGTTTCGAAAAGATGCCAGCGATCTGTGGAAAAGTATGCATCAATCCATTCATGTTCCATATATGGGTGATATCCATTTCCAGCCGATCTCACTTTCCCTGGTTAAACCACGCCTGGAGCAAAACAAATTACACACCACATTGGTATTGAATTGTAAAACGTACCTGAATCAAAACCCGGCTAAAAATCCGGTTACGGAACTGCCTGGTTTGAATATTATCCCAAATGCACCAAAAGACACTTTTGATCTACTGACTGATTTCGAATTAAATTACGATTCCATATCCCGCCTGTTTACCGAACAGGTGAAAGGTCAAACCATTGATTTTAATAAGAATCACTTTGAATTCGATGCGATTAAGGTAAGCGGGCTGGACAAAAACAAAATCTTATTGGCCATTCATTTCAGCGGAACCAAAAAAGGAATTTTATACCTGCAGGGAATTCCATCGTTTGATAATAGCACGAAAATATTGGAGCTGAGTAAACTGGAATTTGATCTAAAGACAAAAAGCATGTTGTTGAAGAGCGCAAAATGGCTTTTTTCAAATCGAATTTATACGGAGCTTGAAAAAGCAACGAAATTGGATCTGAGCAAACAGTTCAACGACCTGAAAAAAACAATTGATCAAAGTCTTCAAAAGAAAACCGGGGATCTGATCATACAGGGAAAAACCCATGATATTAGTGTGGTTCACATTTTCCCAACTGTCGATTATCTGTACCTCAGAACCTGTTTAAAGGCTCAATTGAACGTAAAACAATAGCTAAAAAACACATTTAATATACTTATATAGCCAAATTAGAAAGTCAAAAAAAAAGCTGCTTTTTCCTAGTTGTTGAAAAAACTATCTTTGCAATCAATGAAATACACTCTCCTAATTATTCTTGCGTACTTTTTTACACATGCTTTTGGGCAGCAAACCCTTGTAAGTTCGGATGCAATCTCCGACTGCACTGGTGCTACTACCGTGCTCAAAACCGGTGATTACCGCATGCAGTTTTCCGGAAAAGGAGGCAAAGTGAATGATTTCCTGGCATACGCTTCTTTGAATAACATGGAAGAAAAGAACAGCTTGTTTTGTTCCTTTAAAGCTTCTTATAATGGCCGGTTTACCTTAAATGCAAAATGTCCTCAGCCCATTCAGATGATCATCTTTGAAGGTGAAACCAAATATCCCTGTGAAGAAATGAAAAAAGGTTCTGCTGAAATTCGAAGAATTATTGCAAAACCTTCTACTGAATTAGGGCTTGACCTTGTTGTTTCAGATCATGTGCTTTATCCGCTTGATTTGAGTGCAGGAAAGGAAATTATCATCTGTTTTATTGGACCGCCAAAAATGAAAGAATTCCTGGAAGTCAATTTTGTCTTTGAGCCGATGACAGGTGAAATGCAGGAAGCGGCAGAGGGTGGTAAATTAATGGATCTCAGGGCCGACAAAAAGGATTCCGGTCTTGCAATTCTTATCCGGGATTATGAAACAGGAAAACCGGTAATCTCAAACATTACTGTTACAGGACTAAAAGATATCACGGCCGCTTACCAGGGATCTGATTTTCGCTTTTCGATTGAAAAGTCAGGAAAAGTGCAATTAAAAATTGACGCTGAAGGTTATTTCTTTGTAGATCGTGAAGAACCGGTATCGGCCAATACCGAAATTGAAATTGTCGTCTGGATTGAACCATTGGGTGAAGGAAAAAGTATGCAGATCGACGAAATTGAGTTCTATCCGGGCTCATCCGAGTTTCTTCCGGGTGCAGAACCCAAACTAAGACGTCTGAGGGATTTCCTGGCCTTAAATGCCGGAGTGAAAGTAGAAATCCAGGGACACGTTCATTCTAATGGAGAAAACACTTTCGAAGGACAAAAATTATCTGAAGCAAGAGCTAAAAGAGTTTATCTATACCTGGTCGAAAGCGGAATTGATAAAAATCGCCTGACATCTGTGGGTTACGGAAATACCATGCCCATTTTCCCCAATGCAAAGTTCGCATCAGAAGAGCAGAGTAACAGAAGGGTGGGAATTAAGGTGCTTTAGCCTCAGCTAAAGAAGTTCAAAAGTTAAAAGGGTTAATTGTTCAAATTCGCAATTATTTAAATCCTTTCAACAGCTCTTCGTCAACAATCTCCGGAATAGTTACCTTCAACTTAGGTTCTGCTTCCATCGCTCGTTTAATGGCGAAAATAGCACCTTCATTTCTTGCCCAGTTTCTTCTGGCAATTCCATTGTTAACGTCCCAGTGCAGCATCGATTTTAATTTCCGGTCAGCTTCTGCGGATCCATCCAACAACATTCCGAAACCTCCGTTGATTACTTCTCCCCAGCCAACACCGCCGCCATTGTGGATGGAAACCCAGGTTGCCCCGCGGAAAGAATCTCCAATAACGTTTTGAATAGCCATATCAGCAGTAAAACGCGAACCGTCATAAATATTAGAGGTTTCCCTGTAAGGAGAATCTGTTCCCGAAACATCGTGGTGATCTCTTCCCAGTACTACCGGACCGATAATTCCTTTCGAAATAGCATCATTAAATGCCGCTGCAATTTTCATTCGTCCTTCAGCATCCGCATAAAGAATACGAGCCTGAGAACCAACAACCAGTTTATTTTCCTGTGCCCCTTTAATCCATTGAATATTGTCGGCCATTTGTTGTTGAATCTCTACCGGACTATTTTGTTTCATTTCTTCCAGCACTGCACATGCAATTGCATCTGTTCTTTCCAAATCCTCCGGTTTTCCGGAAGCACACACCCAGCGGAAAGGACCGAATCCGTAATCGAAGCACATCGGCCCCATGATGTCCTGAACGTATGACGGGTATTTGAAATCAATTCCGTTTTCAGCCATTACATCTGCTCCTGCACGTGATGCTTCCAACAAAAATGCATTTCCGTAATCAAAGAAATAAGTTCCTTTTGCGGTGTGTGCATTAATTGCAGCTGCATGCCTGACAAGTGTTTCCTGAACTTTCTTACGAAACTGGTCCGGATCTTCAGCCATTAAGCGATTCGATTCTTCAAAAGAAATCCCAACCGGGTAATATCCTCCAGCCCAGGGATTGTGCAGCGATGTTTGATCTGAACCCAAATCAATGTGTAAATGCTCTGCATCAAACTTTTCCCATATGTCGACAATATTTCCGAGGTAAGCAATAGACACTACTTCCTTGTTTTCCTGCGCCTCACGAACTCTTTTAACTAAGGCATTCAAATCCTCAAATACTTCATGAACCCATCCCTGTTCCAGTCTGATACGAGTGATTTTTGGATTTACCTCTGCACAAACTGTTACACAACCTGCAATGGTACCTGCTTTTGGCTGAGCTCCGCTCATTCCTCCCAACCCGGAAGTCACAAAGAGATTTCCTGCCGGTTCCTTTTTGATCTTTCTAAATCCGTTTAAAACCGTAATAGTTGTTCCATGAACAATTCCCTGAGGCCCTATGTACATATAAGAACCTGCAGTCATTTGCCCGTATTGGGTAACTCCTAATGCATTGAATTTTTCCCAATCATCCGGTTTCGAATAATTCGGGATCATCATTCCATTAGTCACAACTACCCGCGGTGCATCTTTGTGTGAAGGAAAAAGTCCCAGTGGATGACCTGAATACATGACCAATGTTTGATCATCTTCCATTTCAGAAAGGTATTTCATGGTCAATCGGTACTGGATCCAGTTCTGAAAAACAGCTCCGTTTCCACCATAGGTAATTAATTCATGTGGATGTTGGGCAACCGCATAATCCAGGTTATTCTGGATCATTAGCATGATTGCCTTTGCCTGAAGTGATTTTCCGGGATACTCGCTGATTGGACGAGCATATATCTTATAATCCGGTCTGAAACGATACATATAAATTCGACCGTGTTTCTCTAACTCATCAGAAAACTCCTTTGCCAGTTCAGCATGCTGATCTTTCGGAAAGTAACGCAAAGCATTTTTTAAGGCCAATATTTTCTCTTCGGGTGAAAGAATCTCTTTACGCTTTGGCGCATGATTTATTGCTGATTCGTATTCCTTCTTGGATGGAAGAATAGCAGGAATTCCTGTTGTTATATCTTGTTGAAATTCGTTCAAATTCATAAATATCGCTTATAGCGTAAAATTACGAATTCGATTGACTGACTCAACCAAAAAGTAGGAATTTCCAATGAACTGGGAGAAGAATTATAACCGCAACGAGACAAAGGTCGCAGAATTTAAAATCTTTGCGGTTAAATATCAAGAAACACTCTTTTGAAACAAATTATGAACTCCTTAATTGGCTTTACTTAAAAACAATAATGGGCTGTCCGCAAACGAACAGCCCATTATTAAACGGATCAATTGTTATACTATTTAATCAAATTAATGAGACCATTCCAAATATACTTTTTATCGGAGATCAAGTCTTTTGTTCGAATCACCCAGGTATAAGATCCCTGAGGAACAGGCGTACCGTTATAAGTACCATCCCATCCAGCATCTACATCATGTGATTCCCAAATAAGTTCTCCCCATCTGTTGTAAACCTGAAGATCAAAATCATATACATCAACTCCATCAATGTGAATTCTCCATGTTTGGTTGAACTCATCTCCATCCGGAGTGAATGTGTTTGGAGCGTAAATGATTACTTCCGGTAAAACGACCACTTCTTTAGTTATTGTATCCTTACAACCCAGATAGGATGTAGCAATTAAAGTTACATAGTAAGTTCCGGTCTGGCCATCAGGATACATGACCGTTTGATCATCATTTGTAGATGAGTTAGGTGATGCTCCGGGGAAGGACCACTCATAGGTATCTGCATATAAAGAGTACTCTGTAAACAATACTTGTGTATTAAACATCGTGATCGGATCCGGACTCCATTTGAAATCTGCAACCGGAGTCTGCATAACCAGCAAAGTATCTGAAAACGTTGTAGAATCTATACATCCGTCGGGGGAAGTAATGATTAATTGTACGTTGTAAGTACCATTCATTGTTGAAGAAGTAACCAACGAATCTACATCCATAAATTCATCTCCGTTACTGATTCTCCAGATAGAACTCATTGTATTCAATGAATCCGGATTGTACAATGTAAATACTGCTGGCTCACACTGAACAGGCTTATCAATTAAAATCTGGGGAACAGGAACAGGAAGTGCATTGATTATGCCTGATACTGTAATTGGTGTTGTTTCACAAGCATCATTAATTGTTACGCTATAAGTAGTTGTAACTAATGGCGAAGCATTTAATTGACTTTCGGAACCTGAATCTGTTTGACCGGTTGACCACGTAAATGTGAATGGTGCCCCGATTCCTCCGGAAGCAGTAACCATTAAGGAATCTTCATATCCCGGACAAGTAAATGCATCCGGAGACATAATTGCAGAAAGAGGAGGACGAACCGTTACGTAAATTGAATCTCTGTTTGACCAACATCCCAGGTCGCTTTCAGCCTGAACCGGATAATATCCGTTTACCGTAGGATTTACGGTAGTTGCTGAAACCAAAGAAGGACTGTGATCCCAATGATAAGAATATGTTGATCCACCAATAGCAGAAGCCCACATAGAAGCCGTACCATTTTCACAAATCAAGGTGTCATTTGAAACAGACATTACAATGGAAGGTGGATTCGTCAATGTTGTTGTTGTACATTTCTGACAGCCAAGTGTATTTCTGGCACAAACAGTATATTGTCCGGCAGCAAATCCTGTCATCGTGTTCGATGGACCCCAAGTGGTTCCGTTATTGAAGCTGTACTCACTTGCTCCCACACTCGTAATTGTAATTGAACCATCCGATGACCCATTACAAACCGGATTTGTAGGTGCTGCTGTAATTTGTAATTGTGAAACCGTAACTACCACAGTATCTCTGATAATACCGCAGATCGTACTTGTTTCTCTTAGTACAAATTTATAAACTCCCGGTTGATTCACTGTAACAGTAGGATTCATTGAACTAAAGTTCGGAGAGAAAGATGCTGTTGCAGCGGGTGTCATACCCGGTGGTACAATTGCCTGCCAGTTTGCCGTATTTGTTGGACTTCCAACGCTTCCTGACAAAAGGATCGGCTGCCCCAAACAAACTGTTTGATTGGGTCCTGCATTTGGTGCAGGAGGATTCACAACTGTAATTGTAAACGTAGCTGTATCCTGAAGAATGGGATTCGTAGTAAGATCTTGTACGGCAACTGTATAAGTTGTTGTAACTGTTGGGTTCACTGTTGTTGTTCCGGCAGTAGGATTAGCAACCCCTGTTGTGGTCAACCACTGGAATGTTGGATTAGTGTATCCGGGAGTCGCAATAGTAACTGATGTTGAGTTACCCAAACAAATTGTCTGATCTGCTGCAGAAACACCACAAACAACTTGTGCCGAACCAAAGAAGTTCAAATTCACATTTTGATTGGTGAAACTATAGTTGGACAAACACAAAATGAATGACTGACCTGCAGTTACATTTAATGGCGGCTGGTAACTTGTATTAGAAGCTCCCGGAGGATAATTCCCCGGTGTAGACATTCCGGTATTTCCGTTACACATCCCGTTCCAGTTACAAGCAACCGGAGGCAACGTATTTCCATTGATTCCTGCACAACCGTCTGTAGTACTTGTTGGACTATCTGCCCACATAATCCAATCGAAACAACCGCTTCCTGAAGGAGTTCCATTAGCATTCAAGCCGATCAATGACCACTGAAGTGTTCCTGAGGTAACAATATTGATTGTAATAAATGTTGAAACTGTTTCACCGGACAACAAACATCCGCTGTTTCCATTTTGAGGGTTCGTACTTGGATTCGAAATCGTACCGGAACCAAAATCGGGAGTGTTGTAAGCAGGTTGCTGACCAACGATCGGAAACTGCGGTGTAGAACAACCCGGAACTGCTAAATTACAATTTACAGGTAATTGTTGAGCCCAAACTCCAAATGAACAGAACAATAATAATGAGTATAGAAGTGCTTTCATCGGAATTTAGTTTTCAGGACAATTAGTAAATGGATACTTATCAATCGGATCTACTCCTTGTAATCCTATTTGAAGACAGCTGAAAGAGGAAGCATAACTTCCCATCCATGATGCAAATTCAGTTGCTGTAAAAGAACTGATGTCTTTTGTGATTAAAAATAATCTGTGAGTTGGAATATCAACCCGAACTACGCTAACATAAGGTATGGTACGCAATTGATTCTCCAATGTCGTTAAATCACTTTGATTACTGACATTCACCATGCATTGAGCAAAAAAAGCAGGTGTATTAGTTTGAGAGCCAGATGTTTGAGCAGCTGCCCAAAACGTCCCCATTGCAAAAAATAAACCTAGTATTAAATTCTTCATAATTAGTGCTTTGATTTCTAAACGGTTTCAAAACAATTTGGTTGCTTTGAATTCATAAAAAAATACCGCTTTTAAACGTTTTGTTAAAAATTGGATCATTTAATGGAAATCAACTTGATTTTTCACTTGTTTAACTAAATCTTAAAGTCACAATTTCCGGGTAGGAATTTAAGAATCTTTTGTGATAGTGAGATTCAAATTATCCCAAAGTACATTCTGAAGAAACAAAAAAGGAGTCTACCATGGCAGACTCCTTTTTTTAATATATCGTTTGGGTTACTTAAAGACTAAATAAATCGAAAGTTTTTACCCGGATAATAAGCTGTTTCACCTAATTCTTCTTCTATTCTTAACAACTGATTGTATTTTGCCATACGATCACTTCTTGAAGCAGAACCGGTTTTGATTTGTCCGCAATTCAATGCCACAGCCAGATCAGCAATCGTATTATCTTCTGTTTCACCACTTCTATGTGACATTACGGAAGTATAACTATTTCTGGTTGCCATCTGAACCGCTTCAATGGTTTCACTCAAAGAACCAATCTGGTTTACTTTAACCAAAATAGAGTTTGCAATTCCCTGCTCGATTCCCTGCGATAAACGCTTCGTATTGGTAACGAATAAATCATCTCCAACCAACTGAACTTTAGAACCCAATCTATCTGTAGCTTCTTTCCAACCTGCCCAGTCATCTTCTGCCAAACCATCCTCAATGGAAACGATCGGGTATTTTTGACACCAATCAGCCCAATAATCAACCATTTGGGAAGATGTCATCGAATCTCCTGTAGATTCAAACAAATACAGTCCTTTTTCAGCATTGTAAAATTCGGAAGATGCCGCATCTAAAGCGATATGCACATCATGTCCCGGTTTGAATCCTGCCTTTTCAATCGCTTGTAAAACTACCTGGATAGCTTCTTCGTTGGAACCCAAATTCGGTGCAAAACCTCCTTCATCACCAACATTGGTGGACATTCCTTTTTCTTTCAAAACGGATTTCAAATGGTGGAAAATCTCTGTTCCCCAACGCAATCCTTCAGAGAAAGAAGATGCTCCGAAAGGCATCACCATAAATTCCTGAACATCGATCAAATTATCTGCATGAGAACCTCCGTTGAGGATATTCATCATTGGCACAGGCATTGTTGTTGCTCCAACTCCACCCACATATTTAAACAAGCTTAATCCGGCTTCCTGTGCTGCTGCTTTAGCAACTGCCAAAGAAGTTCCCAGGATTGCATTCGCTCCTAACTTCGATTTGTTTGGAGTTCCATCTAATTCCATTAAAACACGGTCAATCAGTTTCTGATCAAAAATATCCATCCCGATCAATTCTTCGGCAATGATTGAATTTACATTCTCAACTGCTTTCAGGACTCCTTTTCCAAGGTAAACTGATTTATCGCCATCGCGCAATTCAACTGCTTCATGAATTCCTGTTGAAGCCCCGGAAGGAACAGCAGCTCTTCCTACAGCGCCATTTGTTGTGTAAACATCCACTTCTACAGTTGGATTACCTCTTGAATCTAAAACTTGTCTTCCGACAATGCGTGCGATATAACTCATGTGTTTTGTTTGAAAATTAGTTGCTCTTTGTTTTGTTTGGTCCGCATTAACGTTTGTCCCCTTCGAAGCCTTGCTTCTCTTGTTTCATATTTGAAATAAACTGATCGAATAAATAACGGGAATCATGCGGTCCGGCAGATGCTTCCGGGTGATATTGTACTGAAAAGACCGGTTTGTCTGTCAGCATAATTCCTGCGATTGTTTTATCGTTCAAATGTTCGTGAGTAACTTTAATTCGCGGATTGGATGCAACGCTGTCTTTTGCAATTACGAATCCGTGGTTTTGTGAAGTAATTTCTCCTTTTCCTGTAATCAGGTTCATCACCGGGTGATTGATTCCTCTGTGACCATTGAACATTTTCTCCGTTTTCAATCCCTGGCTCAAACCCAAGATTTGATGTCCAAGACAGATTCCGAATACCGGAGTTCCTACTTCAACCAGGTCTTTTACCAAAGCAATTTCGTTCGGCATTGCCGAAGGATCCCCGGGACCGTTAGATAATAGATATCCATCCGGATTGAACTTCTTCATTTCATCGATAGTCGTTCCCATTGGGAATACTCTTACATAGCAGCCTCTGTCGGCCAAACAGCGAACAATGTTCTTTTTCACACCGAAATCAAGCAAAGCTACTCGCAAAGAGCTGTTCGGATCCCCCATTTCGTATGCAGTTTTTGTTGCCACTTTTGAAGACAATTCCAACCCATCCATTGACGGTACTTCTTTCACTTGTTTCTGAAGCACTTTCTCGTCCAGGATTTCGGAGGAAATAATTGCATTCATTGCACCTTTGTGGCGAATGTGACGTACCAATGATCTTGTATCGACATCAGTAATACCTACTTTATCGTTATCGATCAGGTAATCCTGCAAATTCGAAACTCCCGATGTTCTGGAAAAATTGTTTGCAAACTTTTTGGTAACCAATCCGGCAATTTTCACTGTTTCGGATTCAACTTCCTCCGGAGTTACTCCGTAATTACCGATATGGGACGTGGTCATAACCAGTATCTGCCCATAATAGGAAGGATCAGTAAATACTTCTTGATAACCGGTCATTCCCGTGTTAAAGGCAATTTCTCCGGTTGTCGTACCAATCTTCCCGGTTGCTTTGCCGTAAAATACTGTTCCGTCTTCTAGGACCAGGAGCGCAGGCTTGCGTTCTTCCATATACTAAAATGTTTTTGCAAAATTAGGATTTCTATTTCAACTTCAAAAGGTATAGTTCATAAAAAAGGGTATCCGTTAATAACTGGATACCCTTTTCTTATCATTAAAGAAGTTTTAGATTACTCTTCATCTTTCTTTTCTTCTTCGGTTGCATCTGCTTCAGGAGCTGCTTCTTCCGTTGCTGGCTCTTCTGCTTTTACTTCCTCAACTACTTCTGCTTCCGGAGTTTCGTCAACAACTACTGCTTCTTCAACTACTTCTGCAGCAGGAGCCGCGTCAGCTTTCTTAGTTGCAGTTGATCCACCACGACGAGAACGACGTGTTGTAGTTTTCTTCTCTCCTGAAGTATAGATTTCATTGAAATCAACCAACTCGATCAAACACATTTCCGCGTTATCTCCCAAACGGTAACCTGTGCGGATGATACGAGTGTATCCTCCCGGACGGTCAGCAATTTTCGGAGCAATCGTACGGAACAATTCAGTAACCGCTTCTTTACTTTTCAAGTAAGAGAAAGTTGTACGACGGTTGTGAGTTGTATCGTCTTTTGATTTTGTTAAAATCGGCTCTACATAAACACGCAAAGCTTTTGCTTTAGCGATTGTTGTAGAGATTTTTTTGTGCTCGATCAATGAACAAGCCATGTTAGATAACATTGCTGCTCTGTGAGCAGTCTTTCTACTTAAATGATTAAATTTTTTACCGTGTCTCATTTTTTTTGAATTTCGTAAGTAACGGTTAACTGAGCTTTTATCGCATCATCTCAGCCACCTATTACGACATTATTACTTTTTATTTGCGATACTAGTCTTTATCCAGTTTGTATTTAGCAACGTTCATTCCGAAATTCAATCCTTTAGAATCTACTAAGTCTTCCAACTCAGTTAAGGATTTCTTTCCGAAATTACGGAACTTCAATAAGTCATTCTTGTTGTAAGAAACAAGATCACCCAATGTTTCAACGTCTGCAGCTTTCAAACAGTTTAGTGCACGAACTGAAAGGTCCATATCTACTAATTTTGTTTTCAACAATTGACGCATGTGCAATGATGTCTCATCAAACTCTTCTGTTTCAGATTTTACTTCACTATCTAAAGTGATACGCTCATCTGAGAACAACATAAAGTGGTGGATCAAGATTTTTGCAGCTTCTTTCAAAGCATCTTTCGGATGAATTGAACCATCTGTAGTCAATTCCAAAACCAATTTCTCGTAATCCGTTTTTTGCTCTACACGGTAGTTTTCAACTGTGAATTTCACGTTTACAACCGGTGTAAAAATAGAGTCAATAAAAATTGTTCCAAACGGCGAGTTCCCTGTTTTGTTTTCCTCAGCAGGAAGGTAACCACGTCCTTTAATGATTGTCAGTTCCATCTCCAATTTAACAGAGCTTTCCATGTTACAAATCACCAAATCCGGGTTTAACACCTGGAATCCGGAAGTAAATTTACCTAAATCACCTGCAGTCAATTTATCTTGTCCGGAAATAGAAACAACAACTGTTTCATTATCCGTTCCTTCAATTTGCTGTTTGAATCGAACTTGTTTCAAGTTCAATACGATTTCAGTAACGTCTTCAACAACACCTTTCAACGTTGCGAACTCGTGGTCTACACCTTCGATACGAACTGAAGAAATAGCGTAACCTTCCAATGAAGAAAGTAAGATACGACGCAATGCGTTTCCTACTGTGATTCCATATCCTGGCTCAAGCGGACGGAACTCAAATTGTCCTTTACGCTCGTCCGACTGGATCATAATTACCTTGTCAGGCTTTTGAAAATCTAAAATTGCCATTTTTTGTTCTTCTTTTTTAATTGTCTTGCAGTTGCGCGGTTGACCGATTGAAGAAAGTCAGTCGAACCCTTTAGCTGCAATTCAATGATTAATATAATCTTAAAAAGGAGCCTGACAAAGCAGGCTCCAATATTTTGAATCCGTATGCACGGAATCGGCTTATTACTTAGAGTACAATTCGACGATTAATTGTTCCTTGATGTTCTCAGGAATCATTTCACGGGAAGGAGTACTTAGTACTTTTCCTGTTTTTGAAGCTGAATCCCAATCCAACCAATCGTAACGTTTGTTTGTAGACGCAGTCAAAGCAGAAGTAATAGCTTCTAATGATTTTGACTTTTCACGAACACTAACAGCATCACCGATCTTTAATGTATAAGAAGGAATGTTTACCACTTCTCCGTTTACAACGATGTGTCTGTGAGTAACCAACTGACGAGCAGCACGACGAGAAGGAGCAATTCCTAAACGGTATACTGTGTTGTCTAAACGTGCTTCGCACAATTGCAACAATACTTCACCTGTAATACCTTTCATGCGAGATGCTTTCTTGAACAGGTTGGAGAATTGTTTCTCAAGGATACCGTAAGTATACTTTGCTTTTTGTTTTTCACCAAGTTGGATAGCGTACTCTGACTGCTTTCCTCCACGGCGCTTGTTTGGTCCATGTTGTCCTGGTCCGTATTGTCTTTTGTCCAGAGATTTATCCGGACCGAAAATTGGGTCGCGGAAACGACGAGCAATTTTCGATGTTGGGCCTGTATATCTTGCCATACTATAAAATGTGAAAAGGGGGATTATGAATTAAGGCTTTTCCTTCGATAATCAATTTCCCCTTAAGATTTAAATTACTATTATTAAACGCGACGTCTTTTTGGAGGACGACAACCATTGTGCGGAAGTGGAGTCACGTCAATGATCTCAACTACTTCGATACCAAAGTTGTGAATTGCACGAATTGCTGATTCACGACCAGCTCCTGGTCCTTTCACAAATACGCGCACTCTACGTAATCCGAAGTCATGTGCTTCTTTAGATGCATCCTCAGCAGCAACTTGTGCAGCATACGGAGTGTTCTTTTTAGAACCTTTGAAGCCCATTTTTCCAGCCGATGACCAGGAAATAACCTGACCAGCGTTGTTCGTCAAAGAAATAATCACATTGTTGAAGGTAGCTTGAATATGCGCTTCACCCGATGCGTCTACTTTGACTTGTTTCTTCTTCTTTTGATTTGCTTTTGCCATTTCTAACTATTATTTAGTCGCTTTTTTCTTGTTAGCAACTGTTTTTCTTCTACCTTTTCTAGTACGAGAGTTGTTTTTCGTACGCTGACCTCTCAATGGAAGACCTGCACGGTGACGAATTCCACGTGTACATCCGATGTCCATCAAACGTTTAATGTTCAATTGGATCTCAGAACGCAACTGTCCTTCTGTCTTAATCTCAGAAATAGATGTACGAATCAAAGCAATCTGATCGTCATTCCAATCTTGTACTTTGATATTCTCATCAATTCCGTTTGATGTTAACACTTTACTAGCCGTGCTGCGGCCAATTCCAAAGATGTACGTCAAACCGATTACACCTCTCTTGTTTTTTGGTAGATCAATACCTGCGATACGTGCCATAATTACCCTTGTCTTTGTTTTAGTTTAGGATTCTTCTTGTTAATCACGTAAACTCTTCCTTTTCTCTTAACGATTTTGCAATCTACAGATCGTTTTTTTACTGAAGCTCTTACTTTCATCTTTTGCTTTTTATTATCGGAGTTCTTTCTTACAAATTATTTGTAGCGGAAAGAAATACGTCCTTTAGTTAAATCATAGGGAGACATTTCAACCTTCACACGGTCACCAGGTAAAATCTTAATGTAAAACATTCTCATTTTACCTGAAATGTGCGCCGTAATTACGTGTCCATTCTCCAACTCGACACGAAACATTGCATTTGACAATGCTTCGATGATCGTTCCGTCTTGTTCTATAGATGCCTGTTTAGCCATAATCTAGAAACCTGATGACATTTCGTTTATACTTCTTCGTCCTCTAACACGAGATCCTTCCATCAATCCATCCATGTGGCGGTTCAATAAATAAGATTCAATTTGTTGAAGGGTATCTAAAACTACTCCTACCATGATTAACAATGAAGTTCCTCCGAAGAAGTATTCAAAACCAGAAGTAATATTACAAGCATATGCGATAGATGGTAAAATTGCAATCAAGGCAAGGAAAATAGATCCTGGCAAGGTAATGCGTGATACCAATGAATCGATATACTCGGCAGTTTCATCTCCGGGGCGAACTCCGGGAATAAATCCTCCACTGCGTTTCAAATCATCCGCCATTTTACGCGGGTTGATCATAATTGCAGTGTAGAAGTAAGTAAACACGATAATCAAAAGTGCTAACAATGCATTGTAAGGAACACCGTGTGTATCTCCCAAAGCATATTGGATTACACCACCGTCACCACCTTTTTGCTGGAAGATCATTACCGGGATAGTCATAATCGCCTGAGCGAAAATGATTGGCATTACACCCGAAGCATTCACTTTCAAAGGTAAATAGTTTCTTGCTCCCTGCTCATCTACTGCTCTTGCTCCAACAACACGCTTAGCTGTGTTTAACGGAACTTTTCGCACACCCTGAACAATTAGAATTGTTCCAAGTACAATAAGCATGAATACGATGATCTCCAATACAATCTTCAATGGGAAGTTTTTGTTGGCAGCCATTTCAGCAAGGAAAGAAGATGGGAGACGGGACAAAATCCCTACGGTAATCAATAAAGAGATACCATTCCCAATTCCCTTATCTGTAATGCGTTCCCCTAACCATACAGCGAACATTGAACCGGCAACCATACAAGACACTGCTGTTGTCCACCATAACATGGTTTGGTCAGCAGGCAGAGCACCTTTAATACTAGCCGCATACAATGAAATATAACTTGGTGCCTGAACAGCACAAATTATAATCGTCAATATACGAGTATACGTATTGATTTGTTTTCTACCTGATTCACCTTCATTCTGCATCTTCTGAACAGCCGGAACAGCCATCCCCAATAATTGCATAATGATCGAAGCACTAATGTAAGGCATGATCCCAAGTGCCATAATTGACACGTTTGTAAATCCACCTCCTGAGAACATCGATAATAATGATTCAAGTACGTTGTCGCCTCCTTTGTTAGATGCATTAGCAAGTACTGCTTCAGCATTCACACCAGGCAACATGATAAACGATCCGATACGGTATACAAGAATTAAGAAAAGCGTCAATAAGATACGCTTTCTTAACTCTTCTACTTTCCAGATGTTTTTTATGTTTTGTATAAACCGTTTCATAAAAAAAATGTCGGCAAAGTTAATTAGATTTCTGAAATACTACCACCTTGAGCTTCAATTCCTGCTTTTGCAGAAGAAGAAAACTTGTGAGCACTTACTGTTACTTTTGATTTAAGTTCTCCACGACCAAGGATTTTCACCAGGTCATTACGAGATACCAAACCATTTTCACGTAGTACTTCGATAGTAATATCAGTTACATTCTTACGTTCAACGATCAGTTGAATAGCATCTAAATTGATTGCTTTGTATTCAACTCTGTTGATGTTTTTGAATCCGAATTTAGGAACACGACGTTGTAACGGCATTTGTCCCCCTTCGAATCCAACTTTCTTAGAATAACCAGAACGAGATTTCGCTCCTTTGTGACCGCGCGTAGCAGTACCACCACCACCGGAACCATGTCCACGACCGATTCTCTTATCAGATAGAACGGATCCTTTAGCGGGTGTTAAATTATTTAAATTCATGGATAATTCGTTTTAAAGTATTAATCTACAACTTGTACCATATGCGAAACCTTCTTGATCATACCAAGGATTTGCGGAGTTGCTTCTTTCTCAATTACCTGGTTCAAACGGCGAAAACCTAACGCTTTAATTGTAGCTTTTTGACGAGCCGGGCGTTTGATAGCACTGCGAACTTGTTTGATTTTAATTGTTGCCATACTATTTTTTATTAACCGTTAAACACTTTGTCCATACTAATTCCACGCTGACGTGCAACAGCTGCTGCATCGCGCATAGACGCCAATGCATTGATTGTTGCTTTAACAACGTTGTGTGGATTGGATGATCCTTGAGATTTTGCCAATACGTTGTGAACACCTACAGATTCTAAAACTGCACGCATCGCACCACCAGCGATTACTCCTGTACCATTTGTAGCTGGTTTCAATAAAACCTCTGCTCCACCAAATTTTCCTTTTTGTGTATGAGGAACTGTACCTTTCAAGATCGGAACTTTAATAAGGTTCTTTTTCGCATCGTCGATTCCTTTTGTAATCGCTTCCGTTACTTCTTTTGCCTTACCAAGACCATGACCAACGATACCGTTTTCATCCCCAACAACTACGATAGCTGAGAAACTGAATGTACGACCACCTTTTGTTACTTTAGTCACACGGTTCACAGATACCAATTTATCTTTAAGCTCTAAATCAGAGGCTTTTACTCTATTTCCTATAATTGCTGCCATGATGATTAAAATTTAAGTCCTCCTTCTCTAGCTGAATCAGCCAATGATTTAACACGACCGTGGTACAAGTACCCGTTACGGTCAAACACAACTGTTTCTACACCAGCCTTAACCGCTTTTGTTGCGATCTCTTTTCCTACAACTGCAGCCTGATCAGCTTTGCTTTTCTTGTCAGCAGCGTTGTTTTTGTAAGAAGATGCAGCAGCCAAAGTAACTCCTTTTGTATCATCGATCAACTGAGCATAAATCTGCTTGTTAGAACGGAATACAGAAAGACGAGGTACTAAAGTAGTACCAGAAATTTTCTTTCTGATTCTTCTTTTAATCTTTGCTCTTCTGTTTAATTTACTAAATGCCATAACTTTTAAAATTATTTTTTACCTGCAGATTTACCAGCTTTTCTTCTAATCTCTTCGCCCATGAAGCGAATACCTTTTCCTTTATACGGCTCCGGTTTACGAAGGGAACGAATTTTGGCAGCAGCCTGGCCCAAAAGTTGCTTATCGAATGACTCTAAAGTCACTACGGGAGCTTTACCTTTTTGAGTATCTGCAGATACCTTAATTTCTTTCGGGAATTCGATGACGATCGGGTGAGAGTAACCTAATGCTAACTCCAGGGATTGACCTGTTGCTGTTGCACGGTAACCTACTCCGATTACTTCTAATTCCTTCTTGTACCCTTCGGATACACCAACAACCATGTTCTGAATTAAAGCGCGGTATAAACCATGCTTAGAACGATGGTCCGGCGCATCGGACGCGCGGCTTAAAGTGACAACAGATCCTTCGATATTGATTGAAACAGCTTCTGTATCGAACTCCTGCTCCAATGTACCTTGTTTTCCTTTTACGGAAATCAATGATCCGTCCACCTTTACTTCAACTCCACTCGGGATTGTTACTGGGGATTTTCCTATCCTTGACATTATTTATTTAATTACGAATTACGAAAACGAGCGCAAAGGTACAACAATAAAAGACACAAGTCAAGACTCATGTCTTTTTAGTTCCTCTAGCACCCAGAAATCTGCATTCTAGTTTCTACTTGTTTAAAATAAAAAAGGAGACTTTCCCGAAACTTCGGGACTCAGCCACCTTTTTTTATCTTTCAATTAATATACGTAGCAAAGAACTTCTCCGCCAACGTTTTCTTTTCTTGCTTCTTTATCTGTAATTACTCCACGAGAAGTAGATACAATAGCAATTCCTAAACCATTCAATACACGTGGCATTTCTGTTGCGCTTGAATACTTACGAAGACCTGGACGAGAAGCGCGATCGATTTTAGTAATCGCCGGAACTTTCGTTGACTGGTTGTACTTCAATGCGATTCTAATCACACCTTGTTTGTCGTCTTCTTCGAATTTGTAATTCGCGATGTAACCTTGATCGAACAAGATTGCTGTAATTGCTTTTTTAGTGTTTGAAGCAGGAATTTCAACTGTTTTCAAACGAGCCATACTCGCATTACGAATTCGTGTAAGATAATCTGCAATAGGATCTGTATACATGTCCTTTTTCTTTTATTAATTACTCGGTAGAGTTTCAATTCGTCAACTGACGAAGACTTTTACCAACTTGCTTTTTTAACACCCGGGATTTTACCAGCCAAGGCCATTTCACGGAAAGTAACACGTGAAACACCGAATTGACGCATATAACCACGAGGACGACCAGTTAACCCACAACGATTGTGTACACGAACTTTCGAAGAGTTCGCAGGCAATTGCTGTAATGCATCCCAATCTCCGGCAGCTTTCAACTCTGCTCTTTTAGCAGCGTATTTAGCAACCATTTTTTCTCTTTTGCGCTCACGCGCTTTCATTGATTCCTTAGCCATCTTATTATTTTTTAATGAAAGGGAATCCGAAAGCGTCAAGCAATGCTCTTCCTTCTTCGTCGCTTTCAGCGGATGTAACAAAAGTGATATCCATTCCCATGATCTTGCTTACCTTGTCGATATCGATCTCCGGGAAAATAATATGCTCTTTAACTCCTAAGTTAAAGTTACCACGTCCGTCAAATCCTTTAGGATTAATTCCACGGAAGTCACGTGTACGAGGCAAAGCAACAGCAATAAAACGATCTAAGAAGTCGTACATTTTATCACCACGTAAAGTAACTTTAGTACCGATCGGCATTCCTTTACGCAATTTAAAGTTTGAAACGTCTTTTTTAGACACTGTAGCTACTGCTTTTTGACCTGCGATGCGAGAAACATCTGCAACCGCATTGTCAACAATTTTCTTATCAGCAACTGCATCACCCAACCCCTGGCTGATGATGATTTTTTGCAATTTAGGCACACGCATAATGGTTTTGTACCCAAATTTCTCAGTCAATGCAGGAATGATTTCCTCTTTGTACTGCTTTTTTAATCTTGGTGAATAACTCATTACTTGATCTCCTCTCCTGATTTTTTAGAAAAACGAACTAATTTACCTTTCGCATCTTCCTTACGGCCGGTGCGACTTGCTTGTCCTTTAACAACCACCATTAAGTTGGAAATATGAATACTTCCTTCTTTTTCGACGATTCCTCCTTGTGGATCGGACGCACTTGGTTTCGTGTGACGTTTTACCATATTCACACCACCAATGGTAGCACGTTCTTTGTTTCTGTCAATAGTCAGTACTGTTCCTTCCTGACCTCTAGACTCACCGCTTAATACTTTAACAGTGTCGCCTACTTTGATGTGTAATTTCTTTTGCATGACTTCACTAATTAAAGTACTTCGGGAGCAAGCGAAACAATTTTCATGTAATTGTTTTCACGAAGCTCACGAGCTACTGGTCCAAAAA
>CBFGOJ010000024.1:0-67628 GCA_965650365.1 uncultured Fluviicola sp.
GGAATCCCGGTAGATAAAACCAAATTGAAAGCAGCAGTCCTGGTTTGTAATGGCGCAGCAGATTCATTTGTATCCGATGAAAGTATCAAAGAATTCAAACGACAGATGACAGAAGCTGGTGCGGATCTGACTTTCATCAATTATCCGGAAGCCACACACGCATTTACAAACCCGCATTCCACCGAAACAGGAAGGAAATTCTCCATGCCCATTTCTTACAATGAAGCCGCAGACAAACAAAGCTGGATGGATTTTAAGAAATTTCTAAAGTCAAAAGTAAAATAGCTGTGAAGACCTTGTTTGATGAAGATCTTGTGTTTTAAAATCTGACTATCCTGAAATCCTAAAATCGGCTTAGGTCGTAAGTGAAACATGAAATGGACTAAAAACATCCTTCGAATGCTTACTGTTTTATCCTTAGCTGGTTGTTCAACTTCCAAAGAAAGTATGTCATACCTGGCTTTGGGAGATTCTTACACCATCGGCGAAAGCGTTCCGGCAGCGGCTAATTTCCCGAATCAATTGGCCGATTCATTGGCTAAAACCGGAAAAGAGTGCGGAAGTCCGCTGATTATTGCGCGTACCGGCTGGCGCACGGATCAATTAATGGATGCTATTCAATCTGCTCATTTGAAAAATGAATACGACCTGGTGACTTTGTTGATTGGTGTGAATAACGAATTCCAGGGAAGATCTTTGGAGGAATACGAACGTGACTTCACACTTTTGTGCAAAAAGGCAATCGAGCTGGCTCGAAATGAAAAGAAGAACGTTTACATTATTTCCATTCCTGATTATGGGTATACGCCATATGGTCAGCCGAACCAGGAAAAGATCTCAAAACGAATCGATTTATTCAATGCATCCAACAAACGCATTTCCGACTCGCTGAAATTGAACTACGTGAATATTACCCCGATTTCCAGGAGAGGGCTCAGTGAACCGGATTTGGTAGCCGATGACGGTTTGCATCCGGGAGCCAAAATGTATTCTTTGTGGGTAAAGAAAATTTTAGAGGGATTAAAATGAATTCGAGTGTAGGGGAGAAAAATTTTTCGCCCCTACATCTATCTAAAAATGTATCTTTGCTTCCATTAAAAATCAAAGAATATGTCGCAAATTCCTGCAAACAATCCTGCTTTGAAATCGTGGATAGAAGTTCCTTCCAATTCAGATTTTCCTATTCAAAACCTGCCTTTTGGTGTTGTTAGAAGTGAAAACCTAACGCCGCATGTGGCCTCAAGGATCGGAGATAAAGTGATTGATTTGAAAACACTTCATGTGCTGGGATATTTGGAAAACCTGCCTTTCGAACTGAGTGATTTTGACACCGATTCATTGAATCCGATGATGAAAAAAGGAAAGAAAGCCGTTCGTGACCTGCGAAACCGTCTTTCTAAATTGTTCGACAGCAACCAGGTAGATTTGCAGCAGAATGAGCAGCATGTTGAGCAGGTTTTACTTCCTGTTGAAAATGTGAGCATGTGCATGCCGGTCCAAATTGGCGATTACACCGATTTTTACTCCAGCAGAGAACACGCTACGAACGTTGGTACCATGTTCCGCGATCCTGCAAACGCCTTATTGCCAAACTGGCTGTGGCTTCCTGTTGGTTACCATGGCAGAGCCAGTTCCATTATTATTTCAGGAGAACCGGTTGTGCGTCCGAAAGGGCAAATCAAACCAAATCCGGAAGAACCGCCAATCTTTGCTCCCTGCAGAAACCTGGATTTCGAATTGGAAACAGCATTCATCACCTTTGATGGAAAACCGCTTGGAGAATCCATTTCTACGGAAGAAGCGGAAGATTTTATCTTCGGAATGGTGTTGTTTAATGACTGGTCGGCAAGAGATATTCAAACCTGGGAATACGTGCCGCTTGGGCCATTCTTAGCGAAAAATTTTGCGTCTTCTATTTCTCCCTGGATCGTGACTTTGGATGCGCTTCAACCATTTAAAGTAGAAGGCCCGGTACAAGAGCCGGAAGTTCTTTCTTACCTGAAATACGAAGGTCAATTGTCTTACGATATTCAATTGGAAGTGTTCATCGAACCGGAAAACGGGGAGGAAACAAAAATCTGTACTTCCAACTTCAAATACATGTACTGGAATATGGCCCAGCAATTGGCGCATCATACCGTGAACGGTTGTAACATTCGTTGCGGCGATTTATTGGGTTCGGGAACAATTTCCGGTCCAACGCCAGATTCTTATGGTTCCATGCTTGAATTGGCGTGGAAAGGAACAAAACCTTTGAAAATGAATGACGGAACGGAGCGCAGATTTATCCAGGATGGAGACAATGTCATTATGCGTGGATTTTCCTCCAAAGACGGCATTCGAATTGGTTTCGGAGAAGTTTCCGGAAAGATTCTTCCTGCAAAGAACTGATTAATATCCCATATTATAAAAGGAAAGCCCTGACTGTAAATGTCGGGGTTTTTCTTTTTAAGGAAACTCCTTTCTGCCCAACTTTTTTCTATCTTAGACGGAATCCAAATGAGTTATAGATGAAACAGAATTTGAATACCATTATTATTGCGCTGGCAGTAATAATTACAGGGTTTTTATTGGCAAACGGGTATAAAAACCGCTCAAAAACAGCAGATGCGATTAGTGTTACCGGTTCAGGTGAAGAGAATTTTACCAGTGATCTGATTGTTTGGAGAGGAAGCTTTTCCAAAAAAGATTACGAATTGAAAACCGCATACAGCGAGCTGAATAAAGATCAGCAGGCAATCAGAAAATACCTGTCTTCTAAAGGAATTAAAGCGGATGAGGTAATTTTTGAAGCGGTCGACATTCAAAAGGATTTCTTTTACGATTACGATCCGAACGGCCAGCTGCGAAATACGGTTTTCAATGGTTATCAGTTAACACAAAGTCTGAAGGTACAATCAAAAAATGTGGACATGGTGGAAAATATTTCCAGGGAAGTTACTGAATTGATCGATGCAGGAGTGGAGTTGAACTCATTTCCACCGGAATATTATTACACCAAACTGGCTCAGTTGAAAGTGAAGATGATAGAAGCTGCTACAAAAGACGCGAAAAACCGTGCTGAAAAGATTGCACTGAATGCCGGTGGAAGCCTGGGGAAACTAAAAACAGCGGATATGGGTGTTTTCCAGATTACAGGTGAAAACTCTTCCGAACAATTTTCCTGGGGCGGAAATTTCAATACCGCTTCCAAAAAGAAAACGGCCAATATCACCATTCGTTTGAAATACGAGGTTGATTAGAATGTTCAAAATTTGATCTTAACTGATTTCTTGTTTCTAGGATGAATTAGATGTTGAAAACTTTGAAGTTTTTAAATCTAGAACTTCTTTTAACTTTCGTCTGTTAACACTTCCTAAAACCAATTGAAAAGACCCGTTATTTTCGGCTATTTTTGTATCTTAAAGAATGATTCCAAAAATGGATATGGAAGCTCAGATTGACTTAGAAAAAGAACGACTGGAAATATTAAGTGCTTTTAAAGGACTTTTAAGAGCCACAAAGAACAGGACCCGCCAGGATACGGCGTATATTCGAAAAGCTTTCGATGTAGCGGTAGAGGCGCATAAAGACATGCGCAGAAAGTCGGGCGAGCCTTACATTTATCATCCGATTGCCGTGGCGCGCATTTGTGTCGAAGAAATGGGCTTGGGAGCCACTTCCATTGCCTGTGCGCTTTTACATGATACGGTTGAAGATACGCATATTACCTTACAGGATATTGAAGATCTTTTTGGTGAAAAAGCCCGGAGAATTATCGATGGTTTAACCAAAATCCCCGATGTTTTTGACCAAAACACATCTGTGCAGGCGGAGAATTTCCGGAAAATGATCCTTACTATCTCGGATGATTTGCGGGTTGTTCTGATCAAGCTGGCAGATCGTCTGCACAACATGCGGACCCTGGAAAGCATGAGCCCGGATAAACAGATCAAAATTGCTTCCGAAACCAAATTTCTTTACGCTCCTTTAGCTCATAGACTAGGTCTTTATTCCATTAAAACGGAATTGGAAGATTTGGCTATGAAATATACCGAAACGGAAATCTACCAGGATATTCAGTTGAAGCTGAAATCTACGGAAGATGTCCGGAACCGCTTCATTCGCCGCTTTGTAAACCCGATCCGGGAGTCTTTGAGCAGAGAAGGGTATCACTTCGATATTAAAGCACGTACCAAATCCATTTCTTCGATCTGGCGGAAAATGCAAAGTAAAGATCTACCGTTTGAAGAAGTGTTTGATCTTTTTGCTATCCGGATTATTTTGGATACACCGATCGAATTGGAGAAGGCGGATTGCTGGAGAGTTTATTCCATTGTAACCGATTTTTACCAGCCAAGTCCGGATCGTTTACGCGATTGGATTTCGACACCGCGTGCGAATGGCTACGAATCGCTGCACACAACCGTGATGTCCCCGCAGGGTAAATGGGTGGAAGTGCAGATCCGCACCAAGCGCATGGATGAAATTGCGGAAAAAGGGTTGGCTGCTCATTACCGTTACAAGGAAAATCAAAAAGACGACAATAAATTTGACCGCTGGATCTCTGAGATTCGCGACTTACTCGAGAATCCGGATGTGAATGCGATGGATTTTGTGGAAGAGTTTAAAATGAACCTGTTCCACGAAGAAATCTATGTTTTCACCCCAAAAGGAGATTTGCGTGTACTTCCGGTTGGAGCTACGATCCTGGATTTTGCTTACGATATTCACAGCGATATCGGAAATAAATGTATCGGTGCCAAAGTGAATAACCGTTTGGTCCCATTGAGCTATCAGCTGCAAAACGGAGATCAATTGGAGATTATCACTTCATCGAAGCAGAAACCATCCGAAGATTGGCTGCGTTTAGCAGGAACGGCACGAGCACGTCAGAAAATCAAATCCGCATTAAACGAAGAACGCAAAGAAATTGCTGCGGATGGTCGTGAAATCCTGGAGCGTAAATTCAAGAATCTGCATATCCAGTTTAAGTCAGAAAATATCACCGTTTTAGAGCGTTTTTATGGCTTTTCCACGGCAACGGATCTCTACATTCGAATTGCAAAAGGAAAAGTGGATTTTTCCAAATTAAGAGAACTGGAGAACGTAAACGGATTGCTCCAGTTGGAGAAAAAACCAGCTGCTTATAAAGATAAAAAGGACAAACACGAATTGGATGTTTATCCGAAGATCAATAAAAAGGACGACACCATCATTATTGGAGAGGATTTCAAGAATATCCAATACCAGATGGCGCGCTGCTGTAACCCGATTCCCGGAGATCCTATTTTTGGATTTATCACTATCTCTGAAGGAATCAAGATTCATCGTAACAGCTGTCCGAATGCGGAACATTTACAGTCTAAAATGGCTTACCGCTGTATCAAAGCACGCTGGAGAAGCCAGGATTTAGTGGCCCGTGTAGCCGCTATTCGTTTGATTGGTATTGATGATGTGGGGATTGTAAACAAGATCACCGAAGTTATTTCCAAAGAATTGAATGTCAATATGAAATCCATTTCTTTTGAGGCAAACGATGGATTGTTTGAAGGGAAAATTCACGTATTGGTTTACGATACGGAGCATTTGGATACTTTGATGCGAAAATTCGAGCAGGTAGAAGGAGTGAAGCGGGTAGAGCGTTACGATACGAAGGAGGATTGAAAAAAGCCATTGAAAATTAGACTCACTACTAATTCCTAAATTGAAATTCTAGAATTCTAGAATTAGAGAATTCTAGTTTTAACGAACTCATAGAGACTTTTTGCTTTTCGGGCTGAAATTCAGGATAGGTGAATGGAATTTTGATTCTACTGTTAAAAAGCAAGGCGATTCGTTGAAAACTTCTCGTTAAGAGCATGATCAATCGTGCTTCAATCGAAAAAAAATAACTACTTTTGCCCTTTGAATTACGTCAGATGCAACAACAAGATCTGCAGTTAACAGTAAGGAACATTTTTTCAGCATATCTGGAGCAGAACGGGCACCGGAAGACTCCCGAGCGCTTTGCTATCCTGGCTGAAATCTATAATTACCAGGGGCATTTTGATATCGAATCTTTGTATATCAAGATGAAGAACCAGAATTACCGGGTTTCCAGAGCTACTCTTTACAATACGATTGAATTATTGCTGGCTTGTAACCTGGTTAGAAAGCATCAGTTCGGCAAAAACCTGGCACAGTTTGAAAAATCTCACGGATCCAAACAGCACGACCATGTTATCATTACCGATACCGGGGAAGTAATCGAGTTTTGTGATCCGCGAATTCAAAGTATCAAAGCAACTATCGAAGAGATCTTCGGAGTAAAAATCCAGCACCATTCACTTTATTTCTACGGAGTTAGAAACGAAGAGAATGAACAAAATCAATAATGAGCGCAAAGTTTGAAATAACGAAATCATCGAATTTTGTATTGGTCAAAATTTCAGGAAGAATTATTTCTGACGAAGGTTTGTCGGAGGCACTTGATACCATCGAAAAAGCCCTGTCCGCTGATTTAAAAGCCGTTTTGTGCGATTGTTCCAAGTTGGAATACTGTAACAGTACCGGCTTGAATTTTTTCGTGCGGATTCTTACGAGATCCCGAAAAACAGGACTGGATTGTGTGTTGGTGAACTTACAGCCATCGGTTAAAAAGCTGTTCGAAATATCCAAGTTAAACGAAATTTTTAGCTGTTTCAATTCTACAGATGAGGTTGAAGCAAAATTTAATAAAGAGAAATGAAAGTAGATGTTCTTTTAGGATTACAATGGGGTGATGAGGGGAAAGGAAAAATTGTAGACGTTCTTACTCCGCAATATGATATTATTGCTCGTTTTCAAGGTGGGCCAAATGCCGGTCATACGCTTGAGTTCGAAGGTATAAAACACGTTTTGCATACCATTCCTTCCGGGATTTTTCATGGAAATGTGATTAACCTGATTGGAAACGGAGTAGTGATCGACCCGGTAGTTTTCCAGAAAGAATTGGAAAAACTGGCACCTTTCAACATTGATGTAAAGCAGCGACTGGTTGTTTCCCGAAAAGCACATTTGATCCTTCCGACACATAAGTTACTGGATGCAGCTTCTGAAGCTTCCAAAGGGAAGAATAAGATTGGAAGTACCCTGAAAGGAATCGGACCGACTTACATGGACAAAACCGGTAGAAATGGATTGCGTGTAGGAGATATTTTCCTGCCTTCTTTCCAGGATAAATACAATGCTTTGGTTGAGAAACACCTCAATATGTTAAAGCATTATGAAGGATTTGAATATGATTTGGCAGAATTGGAAGGTCCGTGGATGGAAGGAATTAATATCCTGAAAGGATTGACAGCTGTTGACAGTGAACACTACCTGAATGAAGCGATGAAATCCGGGAAAAAGATCCTGGCTGAAGGTGCACAGGGAACAATGCTCGATATCGATTTCGGAACGTATCCATTTGTAACTTCTTCAAATACCGTTACTGCAGGAACGTGTACAGGACTTGGAATTGCGCCTTCAAAAATCGGCGATGTGATCGGGATTTTTAAAGCTTATTGTACACGCGTTGGTTCGGGGCCTTTTCCTACGGAATTGGAGGATGAAGTTGGTGAGAAAATTCGCCAGGAAGGTAGAGAATTTGGATCTACGACGGGAAGACCGCGTCGTTGTGGATGGATTGATCTTCCTGCGATGAAATATGCGATCATGATCAATGGTGTTACAGAATTGGCGATGATGAAAGCAGATGTATTGGATACTTTTGATACCATTCGTGCGTGCACCAAATACAAAGTGGATGGAGTGGAGCAGGATTACATGCCTTACGATATTGACGGAGTGACTATTGAGCCGGTTTATGAAGATATTCCCGGATGGAATAAAGACCTTACAGGTTTGTCTTCTTATGCGGATGCTCCGGAAGCACTGAAAAATTATGTCAACTATTTGGAACGACATTTGCAAGTGCCCGTAAAAACGGTTTCGGTAGGACCGGACCGGAAACAAACTTTGGCAACGAGATAATTGAAGATTTTCAAAACATATCTTTATCGAATTGCGCTTTCTTTGAGCGCAATTTTTTTGTGTGCGCAATTTTCTCAGGCACAGGGTTCCTGGTTGGAGCTGTTGCCGGGAGCAAAGAAACTTTCCTACGACGATAAAACAGGGAAACAGCGCCTGACAGGTTTCCTGAATTTCAAATACCAGGGAAATGTCATGTTTTGTGATTCTGCGCACTACCGGGAACGAACGGATGAAGTCTGGGCTTACGGGAAAGTACAGATTAACAAAGCGGATACACTCAATTTGTTTTGCGATTCGATGTACTACAATGGGAGAACCCGTTTGGCAAAACTTTGGGGACACGTTCGGGTGCGCGACCGCGAATACAAATTAACGACCGATTCACTGGATTACGACGCCAGAAGTTCAAAAGCCATTTACAGGAATAAAGGCAAGATTGAGAACATTACCACCAATGAAGTGCTCACCAGTATTTACGGTTATTTTTACCCGAATACCGAAGAAGCTTTTTTCAAAGGGAATGTGGTTTATAAAAGCGACGATCTGAAATTGACCACCGATACGCTGCATTACAATTACCTGGTTCATAAAGTCTTTTTCTATGGGCCAACGGTAGGAACAACAAAGGATTCCAAATTCTTTTGCGACAAGGGCTGGTTTCATGTAAATACCGAAGAAGGTTTGCTGACCAAAAATGCGAAGATTGAGCAGGCACCACGAATCATTACCGGAGACAGTTTGTATTATGCTCCAAAACGCAAATTTGCTGAGGGAAGAGGAAATGTGCAGATGCTTGATACTGCTCAGAAAGTACAGTTCAATGCGGGTTTTTTTACTTCAGATGGAAAAACACTTACGGATGTATTGACAGATTATCCGTTGATCCGTATCATGAAATCGAAAGATACGCTCTTTTTGAGGGCGGATACTTTAATCCATTTGCGCGACACTTTGGAAAAAACCTTGCGAATTCGTGGTGGAAAGGATGTTCGGATCTTTCAAAATAAGATCCAGGGCGTTGCCGATTCCTTGGATTACAGAAAGCAGGACAGCATTATGGATTTGTGGGGAAATGCCCATTTCTGGAGTTATAATTCCGAATTGATCGGCGATACCATCCGCGTTTTTATTAAGAACGATACAATCATTGATAAAGCGCATTTGTTTCCCCACGCTTTTGCCGCCAATGAACTTGATTCCGGAAGGTATTACAACCAGCTGTCCGGGAAAGAAATCTGGTCGTACTTTAAGGATAATGAGCTGATTCGTTCGGATGTGAACGGACAGGCGAAAACGATTTTCTACCCGGAAGAAGAAGAGAAAACGGATACTGCTGTTATTGTGAAACGAATGGGATTGAACCGCATTTATTCTTCCGATCTGAGGGTTTACATGGATAGTGGGGAAGTTGTTGGGATTACATATATCAATCAACCCGACGGCAAGTTTTATCCCATCGACAAAATCAATCCGGACGAACAGTTTTTAAAGGAATTTAAATGGAGTCCGGCTTTACGACCTAAAACCTGGCAGGAATTGCAGGAACCGCGAAAAGTTCCGGTGGTTGTGGAAGAGAAAAAAGAACCGGGAGGAAGGAATAAATAAGAGAAAGTAAAGCTTTCGATAAAAATCCGCAGTAGCGGATTAGCGCAGATTTTTTTTCAGTTAGTCTTTCAGCTTTGTTAGTTTTCCACTTGGATCAACATGGTAATTCACAAAACCGGTTTCCGTTTCTTCAACCACTATTTTTTCATCCGGTTTTACTTCAAAGAAACGGTATTCACTCAGGATTCTTCCGTTTCCATCCATTAATGCAAAATTGTAATTGCTGTTTGCGTTTTCCTCATCGGATTTTTTTTGAACCGCATACAACTGTTCCGTTCCTTCCGAATGAAGGTGAATGACCTGTTTGAATTCATTCCCGCCAATCAATTGACCAAGAGCATTCATAACACCCATAAATTTCTCTCCCAGGATTTCTGAATCTATTTCAGAATCCATTGGTGTAATGATGGAATCGTATTGAGAAAGTTCATCCGGTTTTTGAGCAATTCGTAACTGCGGAAGAGTAGAGGCTAAGGTGTTGCGGAGATTTTCACTGGTTTCAAATATAAATTGCCCGTTTCCCACCGAATGAATGTTTTTAAAAATGAATGGAAAGAGAATCTCACCCGCCGGATTTATAACACTGGCCTGGTTGTAAAAGAAAACAGGAGCATAGCCGTAAACAAAATCATCTGCAGAAGTAAAGCGTTCTTTGATCTCAAAATCGCCTCTTCGGTTGATAAAACCAATCAAATTTGATTTACTTGCGGCTGCTAATCCTTCTGAAAACGGACTTGCATAAACGAATTTGTGATCGATGATGGTGTTGTTCTTTTTAGAAATAAAACCGTACTTCTCGTTGACCTTCGTGAGAAATAATCCCTCACTTGGTGCGGCCATTTCATCGTATTCAAACGGAATAATAATGCGTCCGATTGTGTCGATCAATCCGAATTTCTTGTCTGAATTTTGAGAAGCAATGATATATCCGTCGTCTAAAGCAAGGAGGCTGTTATACTGGCAGGGAAGAATTTGTTTGAATTGTTTGTTGTAATAACCCAGTGAATAGGAGCGTTCGTAGCCGTTGGATTTATTGACTTTGAAAACAAACAGTCCGAGGTTGTTCTCAATAATCTTATTGTAGACAAAGGGCACGATTTCTTTTTCGTCTTTGGATTTAATCCCGACTTGTCCCGCTGCGTTTTTCGCAATGACATTCGTTCCGCCAAATACGGTTTTGTCTTCGTTTTCATCTTCAAATTGAGCGAAGGAAAACAGAGAAAACAACGTAAAATATGTAAACAGAAGTATCTTCATTAATGCTCAATTTCCCCTCTTTCTGAAAGAATAATTGCTATTCCGCGGGTAGATTTGAATTTCGAGAAAACAATCACCATGATCACTGTGATAGGAACACTTAGGAACATTCCCGGCAATCCCCAGATGAATCCCCAGAAACCCAGCGATAGAATTACTACCAATGGGCTCACGTTCATGGTATTTCCCATGATCTTTGGTTCGATAATATTTCCTGCAATGAATTGGATCGATCCCAAACTAAACAGGATGATCAATGACTCGCTGTAACCCGCAAACTGAATGATTGCAAACAATGCAGGGAGAAATGAGCTGATCAGTACTCCGAAAAACGGAATGAAGCTGAACATGAAAATTAAGAGTGCCCAGAAGAAAGGGGCGTTTAATCCGGCAAGTGTCAGAATCGAATAAGAGATTGTAGAGGTAATGAGCGCAATTAAGGATTTGATCCCAAGGTAATTGGTGATCGCTTTTTCGATTCTCCGGATTACCAAAAGGCGTTCGTTATACGTTTCCCGGTTTGGGAACAGTGCTCTTATTTTGAATTTGAAAGAAGATTCTTCTGTGATGATAAATAACATGTAAATCAAAACAATGACCACATTTGAAATGATCGTTTGCAAAGAAGCAATAACCGATGTCATGTATTTCGTGATCAAATCATTGGAGTTGAAGCTTTTGGCAATGTCTTCCACTTTGTAAGAAGAAAGGCTGTCAAAATCGTGCATGATCAGCGTGAAGTTTTTGCCATATGCATCTGAGTAACGGATCAATTCTTTGATATTACTTTCAAAAATCATCCCGATGACCCAAACCAAAGAAAAGAGAATAGCGGTGCTGAGAAGCGTTTTTAACCATTTCGGAAACCATTTGTCCTTTAGTCCGACTCTATAAAATAGCGAGCGGATTTTCCGCATCATCAGCCACAAAATCATCCCGAATATCAAAGGAATAATGAGGCTTCTTCCTAAAAATAGGATTACAATCAGGATGGAAGCAATGATCAGCGTGTGGCTGGTCGTTTGTAATTTTGCTGTTCTCTGAGAGGAATTTTCCATATTTCTTTCGAAATTAAGAAAAACCCAGCTGGAATTTCGATTTTAGAGAATTATAACAAGAAAAACGCCATTTATCCGGTCACCTAAGCTTTAGCGAAGGAGCAAGAAAAATGGCGTTTTGATTCTTTATAAGGGTTTTACTTCAACAACTCAATCACTCCGGCCGCACCTTGTCCGGTTCCAACACACATGGTCACAACTCCGTATTTTTGGTTTCTGCGACGCAATTCGTTGATCATTTGAACAGTTAGTTTTGCTCCCGTACATCCAAGTGGGTGGCCTAAAGCAATTGCTCCGCCGTTTACATTTACAATATCCGGGTTCAATCCAACTTCACGAATCACTGCCAATGACTGAGAAGCAAATGCTTCATTCAGCTCAAACAGGTTGATGTCATTTAAACTCATTCCTGCCTGTTTCAAAGCTTTTGGAATCGCATCCACAGGACCAATTCCCATGATTCGTGGTTCAACGCCAACAACGGCATAGCTGACCAAACGTGCAATCGGTTCAATATTCAGTTCTTTGACCATTTTCTCCGACATCACCATCACAAAAGCAGCTCCGTCTGAAGTTTGAGAAGAGTTTCCTGCAGTTACGCTTCCCATTGCATCAAACACCGGACGCAATTTTGCCAATCCTTCGATTGTAGAAGCTCTTGGGCCTTCATCCGTATCGACAATGAATTTCTTGGTTTGTCTTTTCTCGTTTTCATCTAAAAAGATGTTCTCCACTTCGATCGGAACAATGTCTTCTTTGAATTTGCCTTCAGCGATGGCTTTCAGTGCTTTTTCATGAGATTTCAACGAAAAGATATCTTGATCTTCCCGGCTCACGTTGAATTGTGTGGCAACAGCTTCGGCTGTTAAGCCCATTCCCCAATACCAGGTCGGATTTTCTTTTCCAACTTTCGGATTCGGAACAATTCTCCACCCGCCCATTGCCATCACTGACATGGATTCAACACCACCGGCAATGATACAATCTGCCATCCCGGCTTCAATCTTTGCCTGCGCCAATGCAATGGTTTCCAATCCGGAGGAACAGTAACGATTGACCGTCATTCCCGGAACTTTATCGGTTTTTAATCCCATCAAAGAAATCAAACGACCTACGTTTAATCCTTGTTCCGCTTCCGGAGTGGCATTTCCAACTATTACATCGTCGATGCGTGTTTTTTCTACTTGAGGAACACTGGCAACCAAATGTTCGATTACACGAGCTGCCAGGTCATCAGGTCGGTAGAACCGAAATCCTCCTTTTCCTGCTTTTCCAACTGCTGAGCGGAATCCCGCTACTATATATGCTTTTTGTGACATACTTTTCTTTTTAATTTCTCAAAATCTTACCCGATTTCACCAAACTTTCTAATCGCTCAAGTGTTTTGCGCTGCTGGCACAATTCTACGAATGCTTTGCGCTCCAGGTCCAATAAGTACTGTTCGGAAACGACCGTGTTTTCGCTTAAATCGCCGCCACACATTACCCAGCCGAGTTTTTCGGAAATGACCTGATCGTGCTCAGACATGTAATGCCCTGACATCATCGAATTTGCACCTACATAAATGATTCCCAATCCTTCCTGGCCAAGAACGGTTATGTTCTTTTCTCTTTTCGGAGCGATGTATCCCTTGTTTGCCAGTTCCAATGCTGCAGCTTTTGCTCTTGTCAGCTGATATTCACGGGAAATGACCACTTCATCCGTGCCTTCGCGTAAATAGCCCAAATCGAATGCTTCATAGGCGGAAGTAGAAACTTTTGCCTGTCCGATGGAAAGGAAACGTTCACGCAGGCGATTGATCTTGATATCTCCGTCTTTTAATTCTTCGGAAAAGCGTTTTGCAAATTCTTTCGAACCGCCGCCACCGGGAATCAGACCAACACCAAATTCAACTAATCCCATGTAAAGTTCCGCATGCGCAACTACTTTATCCGAATGCATGGATAGTTCACAGCCACCGCCCAAAGCCATATTATGCGGAGCTACAATTACCGGGATATTTGAATATCTGACACGCATCATCGTGTCCTGGAATGTTTTTACTGCAAAATTCAATTCGTCGTAATCCTGTTCGGCAGCCATCATGAAGATCATCCCTACGTTTGCCCCGGCAGAGAAGTTTCCGCCTGTGTTGGAAATCACCAATCCTTTGTATTCTTTTTCAGCGAGTTCGATTGATTTATTGATTCCTTCAATCACACCACCGCCAATCGTATTCATTTTGGTGTGGAATTCCAGGTTCAGGATTCCATCGCCTAAATCAACCAACGTAGCATCTGAATTACCCCAAACTTTGTTGGATACTCTTAATGCCTGAAGTGAAACGATGTCTTCCGTCCCCGGAATAACTTCGTACGATTTACTTTGTTGATTGTAGTACAGGCGTTTTCCGTTTTCGGATTTGTAAAAAGAAGTAAATCCTGCAGCTTCCATTTCACCAACCCAGGCCGGTACATTTTTTCCTGCTTTTTCCACTAATTCTTTTCCTTGTTTAAAGCCGAGTACATCCCACGTTTCAAATGGACCGAGTTCCCAGCCGAAACCGGCTTTTAATGCGTCGTCTATTTTATAAAGATCATCGGAAATTTCCGGAATTCGATTCGTTACGTAAGCAAACAGTCCACCAAATGTTTTGCGGTAAAACTCTCCGGCTTTATCCATTCCAGCAACCAGCATTTTGGTACGCTGTTCCAAATCGTCTATTGCTTTGGTCATTTCCAAAGTCGGGAAGGAAACCTTTTTGCTTGGTTCGTATTCCAAAGTCTTCAGGTTCAAAGCCAGGAATACTTTTTTGCCGTCAGCATCTACCGTTTTCTTAAAGAAACCTTGTTTGGTTTTACTTCCAAGCCATTTGTTTTCGACCATTTTATTTACGAAGTCCGGCACTTCAAACAGTGCTCTTTCTTCATCATTCGGACAATTTTCTTTCAATCCGTTTGCCACAGCAACCAGCGTGTCTAGACCCACGACGTCGCACGTGCGGAATGTTGCCGATTTTGGTCTTCCCAAAACAGGTCCTGTTAATTTATCCACTTCTTCGATGGTCAAATCCATTTCTTCCACGGCATGGAATAAAGCCATGATGCTGTAAACTCCAACACGATTTGCAATGAAAGCAGGTGTGTCTTTGCACAATACGGTTTTCTTTCCAAGGATTTTGGATCCGAATGACATGTAGAAATCAACGATTTCCGGAGCAGTTTCTTTCGTTGGAATCACTTCCAATAAAGGCAAATATCTCGGCGGATTGAAAAAGTGTGTTCCTGCAAAGTGTTTTTTGAAATCGTCTGATCTTCCATCCAACATCAAATGAATCGGAATTCCGGAAGTGTTTGTGGAAATCAAAGTTCCCGGTTTCCGGAATTTTTCTACGTTGGTAAAAACCTGCTGTTTGATATCCAGGCGCTCGATCACGACTTCGATAATCCAATCAACTTCTGCAATTTTTGGCAGATCATCTTCAAAGTTCCCGGGTTGGATACGGGAAGCGAAAGATTTACGGTAAATGGGAGAAGGATTGGAACTCAAAGCAAATTGCAATGCTTCATTTACAATGCGATTCCTTACGGGCTTACTATCAATTGTGAGTCCTTTTGCTTTCTCAGCATCATTGGGTTCTTTGGGAAGGATGTCAAGAAGCAGTACTTCACATCCAACATTGGCAAAGTGACATGCAATTCTGGAACCCATAACTCCGGATCCTAAAATTGCCACCTTTTTAATGTGTCTATTCATAATTGATTTTTTTATTAAGTCTGCTGAAGCAGGTATTTAACTAGTATTAGACTGCGCGAATCAGCCGCGCTGATCTTTTATCAGAGCAGTAGTTTTCATCACTCTGACGGAGTCGAGTTTTCCTCGTCCAAAATGTCCTGGATTTGATTCACCACCGATTCAAAAATATCGATGTGTTCTTTCGGGATACGTTCGATGACTTTATTGTTGAATTCGAAGACCACATCGCGGGCTATGTAACGGGCTTTTAAACCTTCTTCTGTAAGAAAAATGCGAACAATGCGTTTGTCCAGTTTGTCTTCTTCCCGGCGAATGAATCCTTTTTCTTCCATCGTTTTCAAAGTTCTTGACAGACTGGTTGGTTCCATTCCCATTCGCGGGCCTAATTGAGTGCTTGGAGTTCCTTCACGATCAATGTGAAGAAGGATAAAACCAACAGACATGCTAATTCCATAGCTGTTTGCTCGTTGGTTGTACATGCGCGACATCTTGTGCCATGTTAATCGAACATCTAAGTCGATGAGATATTGGGGCTTATTTTGCATACTGTGAACTTGTCACGAATATACAAAATAATATTATGCATACATAATAAAATGAATACTTTTTTGAAGGAAATTTACCAGAGGTCCGGGTGGCGGAAAACGGTTCCGTTAAATTTAGCAATAATTTTTTGATTTTGGTTATAAACAATTGATTCATAGCGTCCAATTGTTTTTCCGCAGTTTATTTCGGTGCAGATTACAAGGAGTTCGTCGTTTACAGCCACCGGTGCAATGTGTGCGATGGATGTCTCAATACTTACGGCTCTTTGTCCACGGCTGTTTGCCGCAAATGCCAAAGCGGAGTCTGAAATAGAGTAGGAGATTCCGCCATGAGCAGTTTGGTGCCCGTTTACCATTTCGGGTCGAACCGTCATAGATAGTTTGCAGTATCCCGGTTCAATTTCAAGAATTCGGATGCCTAACCATTGCGAAAAGGCATCCTTACTCATCATTTCATTGACAATATCTTGTGGTGTTCTCATTCCTGATTTAATCCAAAGATCTGGAAAGTAAAGAGATCATTGCCAAAATAACAATGAACAATTGAGTTGCTGTTTCATCATCCAAAGTAACTCCTTCAGCATCTTCCATTCCGATTTCCATCGCCATGAATTTCACAAGATCCGGCTGATCTGAAAATTCCTCCAAAATAGCTTCGTCTTCCTTTTCGAAATACTCGTCCAATAGCTGGAAATATGGCTCTTCGAATTCATCGATATGCTCATCAGTTACGCTTTTTGGATGAAGTCCTGCTAAAGAGTAAGATTCCAAAACGACTGTGAAGTAATAAATTAATAAACTTTCCAATCCTTCATTTTGGTATTCCTGCGCTGCAGACATAATGTATCCCAAAAGAACGGGTTGTGCAGTTGTTTGTGCTTCCGATAATCTGTCTAATGCATTATCGTCGAGGCTATCTACTTTTTCGATAGCTGCTTCAATGTGTCCTATGGAGACTTGTGCCATATGTTTTCTTTTTGGCACAAATGTACTGTAATCTTTAGAGAAACTGACTCAATAAGAGTTTTCATTTGTGTAAAAACACTTCACTGAAAATCTGTAAAAATCAACAAGTTTGCGAATGGGATAAATATTATCTTTGGCTCATGGCATATTTTACAAAAGACTATCTCGATTTCTTTATTGAACTGGCTGCAAACAACAATAAGGATTGGTTTGACTTAAACAGAAAACGCTACGAAAATTCGGTAAAGAAGCCTTTTGCAGATTTTGTACAGACATTTATTAATCATTTAGCGAAGTCTCATCCATCCTTTAAAGATCTTACAGCATCCGAATGTATTTTTCGCATTAACAGAGATATTCGTTTCTCTAAAGACAAAACGCCTTACAAATTAATGTGTTCGGCTGTTGTAGCTCCAAATGGAAAGAAGTCTAAAAGTATTCATGGTGTTTATTTTGAATTCGGTCCGGAAGAAGTACGCGTTTATGGCGGAGTTTACGAGATTGAAAAGGATGATTTGTTTTTGGTTCGGGAAGGGATTACGCAAAACCTGAAAGAGTTCAATTCATTGATAACGGATAAGGAGTTTGTGAAAGTTTTCGGCGAAGTTCGCGGAGAGCGTAATAAAATTGCACCGAAAGAATTCAAGGAAGAAGCAGAAAAACAACCCTATATACTAAATAAACAGTGGTATTTCTTTACAAAATTTGATGCGGAATTGATTTTGCAGGATAATTTGATAGAAACACTCGATCATTGTTTTCAGGCTGGTTTGCCACTTGAAACGTTTTTTAATAAATTCATTCAAAGACCTTAATTTATGAATAAGTATTTCGGACTAACACTATTTGTTGTCCTTGGATTTGGTGCCTTTGCTCAGAAGAAGCAATTGACACTTTCAGATGCAGTGATGCAGCAAAACAGGGCGTTCAGAGATGAACAATGCAATGCAATTACCTGGATTCCGGGAACGGATTCTTATGTATATGTGAGCAATAATTACCAGACGATGTACCAGGCTTCCGTTAAGAAAACGGATCCGGTTACCCTTTTTACAATCCAGGATGTAAATACAATACTTGGGTCACAGCTTTATAACTTTTTTGGTTTTTCCTTTAAAAGTGCAGATGAGTTGTTGCTGAATGACGGGAACAATTATTATTTACTGAATCTGAAATCGAAAACGGGTTCTAAATTGTTGTCTGTTGTTGAGGGTGGCGGTGGTGCCGAATACGAGACCACTACCGGAAGTGCGGCTTATACGCTTGAAAACAATTTGTGGATTGTTAATTCGAAAGGTGAGAAAATCGCTGTAACTTCTAATACCAATAAAAATATTGTTTCAGGACAAACCATTGCCCGCAGTGAGTTTGGAATTGTAGATGGTATTTTTTGGTCGGGAAAAGGTACTTATTTGGCTTTTTATCAGAAAGACGAAACAAACGTGAAAGAATATCCTTTAGTGGATATAACAAAAGTTCCTGCTGAATTAATGAATATCAAATATCCTATGGCTGGCCAGGGTTCTGAAAAGCCGAAAGTTGGAATTTATTCGGTTTCGGCTGGCAAAACGGTCTATATTTCTCCGAAAAGTGCCGAAGACAGCTACCTGACAAACTTATGCTGGACGCCGGATGAGCAATTTGTGTTGATTGCTGAAGTCAATCGCGAACAAAATCACATGTGGTTGAATCAATACGACGCAAAAACGGGAACATTCGTTAAAACACTTTTTGAAGAACAAAATGACAAGTGGGTAGAGCCTGAACATCCCGCATTTTTCCCAATGACCAATTCCAATAATTTTGTGTGGATTTCTGAAAGAGATGGATTTAATAACTTATACTATTATTCAATTGACGGAACTTTAATCAAACAACTGACTGCCAATAAGTTTGTTGTGAAAGATATTTTGCAGTCCATTAATAAAGGGAAAGAAATTGTTTTTTCAGCAACAGGAACAAGTCCGTTGAATACTTTGTACTATGCTGTTGATTTGAATGGAAAACAGCGTTGTTTGACTTTGGAAGAAGGAACTCATGGAATTGTGATCAACGATCAGGCTAATTATATTATTGATCAATATTCTTCGCATTCTGTGCCGGGTAAAGTGGAATTGAAAACAATTACCGGGAAGATTACAAAAACACTTTCTGTTTCAAAAAATAAGTTGGCGGATGTGCAAATAGGAACTGCTGATATTGGCCAGATAAAAGCAGAGGATGGTTCAGTTTTGTATACAAGACTAATCAAACCTAGCAATTTTGACCCAAATAAAAAGTATCCAGTAATGGTTTATGTTTATGGAGGTCCGCATGCGCAAATGATTACTAATTCATGGTTGGATGGAGCTAATTTGTGGATGTATTGGATGGCAGAGCAGGGTTATCTGGTTTTTACATTAGATAACCGCGGTTCAGGTGAACGTGGTTTTGCTTTTGAGAATCAGATCCACAGACAATTGGGAGTTGTAGAAATCAAGGATCAAATGAAAGGAATTGATTATCTGAAATCTCTGGCTTATGTTGATGCATCTCGTTTTGCTGTCCATGGTTGGTCTTTTGGAGGATTTATGACGACTTCTCTCATGCTGAAACAAGCAGAAACATTTAAAGTCGGAGTTGCCGGAGGTCCCGTTACGGATTGGAAATATTACGAAGTGATGTATGGAGAACGATATATGGATCGTCCTGAAGAAAATGCAAAAGGATATGAAGAGGCATCTTTGTTTTCTCATGTAAATAAGTTGAAAGGAGATTTGCTTTTGATTCATGGGACGGTTGATGATGTGGTAGTACCGCAGCATAATGATGCATTAATCAAAAAGTTTGTTGAGTTGGGAATTCAAATCGATTTTTTTCATTACCCAATGCATAAACACAACGTTACAGGAAAAGACCGTGTTCATTTGATTCAAAAAGTGCTCGATTATATTATTGAAAATAATAAATAGGAAATAATTTAAGAGGAAAGGATAAAACTTTTCCTCTTTTTTTTGAAACCTTAATAATTATGACTAAATTAGTCATGTTTATTTTTGTCATATCATGAAAGGACTCATTCAAACTGCCAGAAAATTAAAGAAAATGCGTTCAAGGGAACTAGCTGGTTTACTTTGTGTAGATCAGTCTTTGGTCAGTAAATTTGAAAATGGAAAGCGAATTCCGTCGGAAGCTCAGCTTATCCAAATCTCAAACATTCTCTCTATCAATTTGGATGTTTTGATGAAAGCCTGGTTAAAGGAAAAAGTTTTAGAAGAAGTAAAACAGTATTCATTTGCGGATGAAGTTTTGACTATGGTTCAGGAAGAACTTGCTAGTTATTATCCTAAAAGAGAATTTGAGGATTTAACTATTGAGAAAACTTTGGGAGAAATAGATCAGTTGAAGCAGCAATTGGATCAAATCCGTGAGTTCGAAAATCATCGTATTACAGAAGCTTTGGAATTAGAATATACTTTTGAAAGTAATCGGATAGAAGGAAATACATTAACGCTTCGCGAAACAGATCTTATAGTTAATCAAGGTTTAACTGTCTCCGGAAAAAGTATGAGGGAACATTTGGAGGCGATCAATCATGGTGATGCAATCCATTATGTCAAAGAGTTAGTTTCTAAAGATGGTGTTATAACCAAAAAAGAAGTTCTAAGTATTCATAATTTGATTCTTCGTGGTATAATTCCGGAAGAAGCGGGCAGGTTTCGAAGAATCCAGGTAATGATCAAAGGGAGTGGTCATATGCCTCCAGCCCCATATCTTGTTGAAAAACAAATGGAAGATTACTTCATTTGGTACGAAAGAAACAGACAGAATTTACATCCTATAGTTTTAGCGGCAGAAATGCACGAGCGTTTGGTTACAATACATCCTTTCATAGATGGAAATGGAAGAACTTCCCGTCTTATTATGAATATGATTTTGCTGCAGAATGGGTTTGTGATTGCAAATATCAAGGGAGATAATACTTCTAGATATGCATATTATGAGGCACTTGATGAGGTTCAAACATCCGGGAATAAAGATGCGTTTATCCGATTTATTGCTGAAGTTGAGAAGCAAAGTCTGGAAAGATATCTTTCTATTCTGAAATAAAGGATGCGTTTTGTTGGGAAATGACGCTGATTATTCTGCTAATATGGGATTCGTTTCCTTTTTGAATCTTATCTTTGTTACAAAAAATACCCAAAATGGCAGATACTCTTTCGAAGACCATGAAATCAACTGTTAAAACAAGTAAAGATGTTTTGTTGAAAGCCTTTCGTTTAATGGCTACCGCAAAAACATTGGCTGAGAAATACGAAGCGAATAAAGAGGTTACAGCAAAATATGTACATGCTACTTCGAGGGGGCATGAAGCAATTCAGTTGGCTGTAGGTTTACAGTTAAAACCACAGGATTGGGTTTCGCCATATTATCGGGATGACAGTATTCTGTTGGGAATCGGAATGACTCCTTATGAATTAATGTTGCAGGTATTTGCTAAAAAAGACGATCCGTTTTCCGGAGGAAGAACATATTATTCGCACCCTTCTCTGAAAAGAGACGACATGCCTAAAATTCCTCATCAGTCTTCTGCGACGGGAATGCAGGCAATTCCTACAACAGGAATTGCGATGGGAATTCAATACAAGGAGAAAACGGGGATTGCGGAGGATTATCACGGAGAGAATCCGGTCGTGGTTTGTTCTTTAGGTGATGCATCCTGCACTGAAGGTGAAGTTTCCGAAGCATTCCAAATGGCGGCGTTGAAACAATTTCCGATTGTTTACCTGGTTCAGGATAACGGCTGGGATATTTCTGCAAATGCTGCTGAAACAAGAGCTCAGGATATCAGTTATTACGCTCAGGGATTTAAAGGGATTGAAGTAAGAACGATTGATGGAAGCGACTTTGATCTGTCTTTTCAAACTGTTCAGGAAGTATTCGAAATCGTTAGAAAAGAAAGAAGACCATTTATTATTCATGCGAAAGTTCCGCTTTTGGGACACCATACTTCCGGAGTCCGAAAAGAATGGTACCGCGACGATTTGGAAGAAGCTGCAACGCGGGACCCATATCCCAAATTGAAAGATATTATTCGTGATCTGGAAGGAGAAGCGGATATCATTAATATTGAAGCAGACGTTCGAAAATTGGTTGATACCGATTACGAAAAAGCGTTGAATGCCGAAGATCCCGTTCCGTCAAGTGTGACCGATTTTATTTTTGCACCAACACCAATTACAGAAGAAAAAGGTGAGCGCGAACCATCCGGAAAGAAGAAAACGGTGATGGTTGACAGCGCTTTATTCGCTGTTCGTGAAATTATGGCTGAACATCCGGAAGCATTGCTTTACGGACAGGACGTTGGAGGTAGACTTGGTGGTGTTTTCAGAGAAGCTGCTACACTTGCTCAAACTTTCGGAGACGATCGTGTTTTTAATACTCCAATCCAGGAAGCATTTATTATTGGTTCTACAGTAGGTATGTCGGCAGTAGGTTTGAAACCATTTGTAGAGGTTCAGTTTGCAGATTATATCTGGCCGGGGTTGAACCAGTTATTTACAGAGGTTTCCCGTTCCAATTATTTATCCAATGGTAAATGGCCGGTTAGCTGTGTGATTCGTGTTCCAATCGGAGCGTACGGGTCAGGTGGTCCATATCATTCATCAAGTGTTGAGTCTGTTTTGGCAAATATCCGCGGTATTAAAGTAGTTTATCCTTCTACCGGAGCAGATTTAAAAGGTTTATTAAAAGCAGCTTATTACGATCCGAATCCGGTTGTGATTTTAGAACATAAAGGTTTGTACTGGTCTAAAATTGCTGGTACTGAAGGAGCGATGTCTATCGAGCCGGATGAAAACTACATCATTCCGATTGGTAAAGCGCGTATTGTACAGGAAGCTTCTGATTCAGCCATAAAAAATGGGGAGTCGTGTGTAGTTATTACTTACGGACGTGGAGTTTACTGGACTTTGGAAGCCTCAAAACAGTTTGAAGGAAAAGTAGAAATCCTGGATCTTCGTTCTATTAATCCGCTGGATATGGAGGCGATAACCGCTTCGGTTGAAAAACATGGAAAGGTGTTGTTGGTAACCGAAGAATCTGTTGAGGCATCTTTTACACTTGGTTTGGCTGGAAGAATCCAGAGAGATTGTTTTCAGTTTTTGGATGCTCCTATTGGTTTGGTCGGTGCAATTGATACGCCTGCAATTCCTTTAAATTCAACATTGGAAGCCGAATTACTGCCAAATGCTGATAAGGTACAAACAGCTCTTGATAGATTGTTAAATTATTAGACTTGAAAAAAGATCCGCTAAATAAAGTTCTTGCGATGTTGGATCGCTTGAAATTAATAAAGACGGATCTTTCAGAAGTCAATATGATTGTATCTCTGGAGGGTATTAGAGATTTACCGGAAACAGCTGAACTCCTTTCTTCCATAAATTCGGAAGATAAAACGCGTTTACAAAAGGCATTGCAATATTCTTTCGAGCAAAGAGATTTGGCCAAAGTAAGTGCTTTGTATTCCTATATTTCCTTATTTTCCGAATCAGATCAGTTGCAGCTAAAAAGTGAAGTTATCAAAGACTTTCAATTGTATATCAGAGGATATACTAATGAAGATGATTTGAATCGTATTTTTACTCATCCGGGTTTTTCTAACTTGATTATTGCTATCAATAGCAAAGCTTTGACAGATCTGCAGTTTGAATTGTTTTCATTTTTCCATTTGGATAATAAAACAAATGTGGGGAAAAAGATTGCAAGAATTCAAAAGAATTTCCCCTTAAGTGAAGATCAGCGCGGTCAGATAATTCGATATTTGGACGAAATGAAGGCTGAGAAAGAACAAAATGCTTCAGAAGAGAAGAAAAGAAGTAAGACTGCTCTTATTTTCGGATTGATAGGGCTGGCTTTGATCATTATTCGCGTTTTATTGCGCTTAGCAAGAGATTAAAAATTTGTAAACAATTGCGATTTTATAAGTAATTGATTTTTTGCCGAAATCGATTTCGTAAGACCTTACTTTTATAAGGAGAAGGTCTATGAAAATCGGAAGTATACATACAGTTGGTGCAATCGCACAATTTTTAGGCAGAGAAGTAGTTGGAAACGAATCTCTGATCGTAACAGGAATCAATGAAATTCATCGGGTTGAACCGGGAGATTTGGTCTTTGTAGATCATCCGAAATACTATGACAAAGCAGTAAACTCAGCTGCCACTTTTATCCTGATTGATAAACAAGTTCCTGTTCCTGAAGGAAAAGCCCTGATTATTTCACCGGAACCCTTCGATGATTACAATAAACTGACGAAAAAGTTTTCTCCATACAGACCACAAATGTCCATGACGGGAGAAAATTGCCAGATTGCCGATTCAGCGCACCTTTCTCCGAATTGTTTTATTGGTCATGATGTGATAATCGGGGAAAAGGTGACGATTCATCCCGGAGCATATATCGGAGACGGAACTGTCATTGAAGAAAATGTAATTATTGGTCCCAATGCAGTTATTGGTCATTATGCTTTTTACTACAAAAAAAAGCCATCTGGTTATGACCGAATGCACAGCTGCGGTTTTGTTTACATCGAAAAAAATGCAGAAATAGGAGCCGGATCCACTATCGATGCCGGAGTTAGTGCAATTACCCGGATTGGTGAAGGAACCAAAATTGATAATTTGGTTCAAATCGGACACGATACAATTATCGGGAAAAACTGCCTTTTTGCGTCCCAGGTTGGAATTGCAGGATGCTGCACCATTGGCGATAATGTGACATTGTGGGGACAAGTTGGTTGTGCTTCCGGAATAACGATCGGAGATGGAGTAGTAGTTTTGGCCCAATCCGGAATCGGAAAATCATTGGAGGCAGGGAAAACTTATTTTGGAAGTCCGTGTGATGAAGCCAAAGTAAAAATGCGCGAACTGGTTGTTTTAAAAAAACTCGCTGAGCCGAAGAAATAAGTCATGAAAGTGGAAACCCGCATAGCAAATTTAGAGTCGCAGGTAGAATTGGGTGAATTTCGCCTGAACTCCCTGCTGGAACTGACTCGGGCTATTGCAACGAATCAAAGCATAGACCAAATCGTTCGCATGTTTGAATTTGTGATGCGCGAGCAATTGGGTTTTGACCATTTTCTGCTATTTAATAAAGAAAATCAGTGGAGCCCGCTTTTAAAAGTTGGGTTAAAAGGAAAGTTGAAAGATATTTCCGTAGAAAAAGAATTGTACCGTTTTAGGGAAATCACAGTGATCGAATCCAGTTATTATGAAATCATTGATGAATTCGATATTATCGTTCCCGTTTTCCATAAGGATAAACCTTTAGCTTATTTATTGATTGCCGGAATTGAAGGTGTCGGAATTAAAAAATCAGAAACCCTGGCTGATATGCGCTTTGTTCAAACGCTTACCAATATGGTGGTGATGGCAATTGAGAACAAGCGGATGGCCCGCGAGGAACTGAAGAGAGAGCGTCTGAAAAAGGAACTGGAAGTTGCTTCGGAAATGCAAAAACTGCTGTTTCCTTCTGATCTGCCTTCGAATAAACAAATGGACATTTCCGCAAAGTACATTCCACGTCATGAAGTGGGTGGAGATTACTACGATTTTATTCCGCTTGGAGATAATCAATACGTGATTTGTATTGCGGATGTCAGTGGAAAAGGGATCAGCGCTGCCATGCTGATGGCTAATTTCCAGGCCACAATCCGAACATTTTATTCAACTGTTCACCAGATCCGCCCTTTTTCACTGGAATTTCTGATCGAAGAGTTGAACAAGAAAGTAATGACAAGTGCGAAGGGAGAAAAATTCATTACGTTTTTCATTGCTGTTTATAATGCTGCAACACGGGAATTGGATTATGTCAATGCCGGTCATAATCAGCCCATCATTACCAATGGAAAAGAGAAGAAATTACTTGATATCGGCTGCGTTGGATTGGGAATGTTTGATGAAATGCCCTTCATCCAGGTTGGTAGGGAAATTCTGAAGCCAAATACAACCCTGATCCTTTACACAGATGGTGTTGTTGAATTGGAGAATGAAAAAAACGAACATTTTGAATTAGAACGTCTGACTAAGATTTATCATAATTTCTACCGGTTAAGTATGGAGGATATGAATAACATTGTATTTTCCAAATTAGATGAATGGCGGGGAAATCGGAAACTGGTGGATGACACCGCGATATTTTCCTGCAGATTCTTCTAAGACTTTGCTACATTTGCACCAAATATTTCAAAATGAAGATAATCAATTTAACACTCCTATTTCTGGTAGCAAGCTTTTCTTTGTTTGCTCAGGATGAAATCCAACTTCCATCTGAGGTTAAAATCACTAAGAGTGAACCCTATCCCGTGGTGGATGCTCTTTCCAAAATGTACTTTAAAATTGACGAGAATACGGTTCTCGCGGTTAAGGTTCAAGGTAAAAAATTCAACAAATTTGTTTTCCAGGTTTTAGCAGGTGAAGGATTTGATTTGAAAAGTTCAAAGACAGAGTTGATGTCAGAACCAGGATTTAACTTTGAGTATATCATAGAAATGAAGGATAAACTCTATTTTTTCTATTCTATTTATGATAAACCGAACCAGACGGAACAGCTTTTTGTGAGAACGATCAATAGCAGCGAAGGTGGTTTTAGCGATGAAGGCAAGTTACTGGTTTCTGTTCCGAAAAAATTGAGTGGATCATTTTATTACAAGTATTCTGCCCAGGGAAAATTCAATATTGACTTATCGAGTGATAAAGAAACGTTCTGCATCAAATACCGATACAATCCGGAGGAAAAGGACGATTCTAAAAATACGGACATTATTGGTATGCAGGTTTTTGATAAAGAGTTGAATCCTGTTTGGAAAAATGATTTCACCATGCCTTATTCAGAAAGCTTAATGGATAATCTGGATTTTGCAGTAGATTCTCGTGGAAACGGATATTTTCTAATCCGTAAATTCCAGGAAGAAGTATCGCGTAAAAATAGCCAGGATCCGGACAACCAATCATTAGCAATATTGATCGCTTCTTCGGGTGGTGATTTCAACGAGGTTGAATTCGATTTGGGAGATAACCTGATCAGTGGTGTGATCATGAAAGAAAACAAAAAGGGTGATATCATTTGTGCAGGATATTACAGCAAACCCAAATCATACGGAGTTGACGGAACATTTGTCTCGATATTAGACAGTAAGGGCAATTTAAGCAGTCCGAAGTTATATGAATTTACCTTAGATTTTATCAAGCAATACCAGCGTATTTCGGAGAGAGGTAAAAAGAAAATGGAGAAGGCAGATGATGAAGGGAAGCTTTCTCTGAGCAATTTGAGTATGAGAAAAGTGGTTGTCCTGGAAGATGGCGGAATTGTGATTGCAGGTGAAATTTTCTATGTAACCTGTACTACCGATTCAAAGGGAAATACCCGATGTGTCAATCATTACGACGATGTGATTGTAGTGAAAATCAATGCAAATGGAGAGTTGGGATGGATGCAGAAATTCTTCAAGAGATCTGTAAGCGAATCATTTGACATCTTTGCTTCGGAGAAATTTACTTACGTCTTGTTTTTAGATGCCTTGAGAAATGCTTCGATGACAGATGATGGTCAAATTACAGACAAAGAAGTAAAAGGAGATTACGTAACAGCTCACAGGGTAGACAATGCTTCGGGAGACAGAAAATTCCTTCCGCTTTTCGACCGGAAAGTAATTGATGGCGTGGCTGTTTATCAATACCGGTTAAACAGATTAATTCCGATTAGTGATAATTCATTCGCCATTGAATTGTATATAAAGAAGAAAAGTGATATGATGTTTAAAGTCACTTTTGAGGAATAAGAGAAATTAATTTCAAAGATATTATGTAGTCGTCCTGAGCAATTGGGACGACTTTTTTTTACCGCATCAAATACATCTTTCCAAAGTTCTTTTTGAAATATTGATCAGCTCCGGATTCGCGCTGTTTGATGTCTTCTCCGTTGATCTTCGCCATTACCTGGTAGAGGTAAACACCATTTGCCAACTGATCCCCAAATTCATCTTTCCCATCCCAGGCATATTCCGTGATATTTCGCCCGATGCGGATCAATCCCATATCGTCTTCCGTAATTTCACGTACCACACGACCAGAAACTGTCATAATTCGAATAATGATATCATCCGGTACTTCTGTTCCTGTTAGAGTGAAGACGAAGCGTGTGCTGGTAGAGAACGGATTCGGGTAGTTCATCATTTGAGTAATGGATGATTCACGGATAATCTCAAAGCTTACTTTGTACTCATAATCTCCTGAAATATTTCCTGAACGGTCGGTTCCCTGCACAAAAAGCTGGTAGATTCCATCGTGGAGGAATTCTTTCGGATAGATGATCTTAAATTTCAGATTCTGACCGTTGGCCGGATACCACTGCATGATCGTATTTCCACTTGCATCAATGAAAGGAATACGCTTTTGAACTCCATCAGGCCCGGTTAGATATATCCCGAAAAGTGTTGTGTCGGAGATATTGTCCATCACTAAATAAGGGTTGTCGTCTTTTAGCGTGATTAATATTTCACTGGTAGGATCAATAATATCTTCGTTCAGAATATGCTGACCATTAAACGTTACATCCAGGATCGGGTTCTTATTGTCCTCGACTACAAAAACCGGAAGTTGTAAAATGTTGTTGTAATGGTATTGTTCCAATTGATCTGTTTGAACCAATGAACCATTTATGTACGGATTCACTTCCATCCAGAGAATGTTGTATCCCGGTCGGGCAACAGAACTGAAGTTTATAGTGTCTCGTAACACCTGGTGAACACGGAGAGAATCCTGTCTTGAATAAGCAATAACGTGCTTGATGTGCTGCTCGTCTTCCAGCCAGTAATTCACCAATAAGGAATCCATGTCAAAATCGCTGACATTGACCACATCTACTGCGAAACTGAAATCCTGTCCTTCGTACAAGGTATCTCCGCTGACAGATGCATAATACCCGGATGATCCGTCAATAGCAGCTTCCGGAACAGGCTGATAAAGCACATGAATGCGGTCTATTTGGGCCGGAGTTAAATTGGTTTTGTCTGAATTGTAAATGCCGATTTTAATTCTTGGATAAACAGTTGCGTTTACAATGCTGTTCAGATTGATAATAGAATCCAGCGGTGTGAATAGGGTATCAATAGTGCCTGCCAAACTATTGGTGACATCGTATTTTTCAATTCGGATCCGTACACTGTCTGTAGCAGGTGATTCCAACGAATCTCTCCTCCAATACAAAGTTTCCCATTGAAAGGCCGGGCCAATTTGAGGAGTTGTTTCGATTCCCAGGTAAGAAGGTTTCAGGACATGTGTAAGAATATTGATTTTAGCAACTCCTGCGGGAACATCACTGGTAACCTGACTGTCCGTCCAAAATTTGACTTGGTTGAAAGTCGTGGTTCCTTTCTTGAAGAATACCGCAATGGGATCATTTGGTTGCGCGGCATTTATAGTCGGAAAACCAAGGTTTGAGAACATGGTATAAACTGCAGGACTGAAAGCTGTGATTGAGTCAAAATAAGTAGTGAATGGAGAATATATGATCACATAATTGCTGTCCGGAATCTCATTTTCAATCATGTTTCGAAAATTTCCCATTGAAACAGGATCGGTTTGATCGAAGGTGAAGTAATATTCATATCGAGGACGGCAACCTGAACCGCCTTGGCTTCCCAGATTATTTAAATTCCCAAAATTCATGGAAGGATCGTTATTGCTCCCGTCGGAACAACCAGGGCAATGTGTTTTCCAAGTGGTTAAACTGATTGGATCTATTACTGCGACATAAAAATAGGGTTCGTAACCACATGTAGCGTATTCAACCAAGCTGTTGTCAATCGTCAGGGAATTAAAATAAGAACCGTAAAGATCAGTTGTTTTCATTACTTGTATGCCGATTGTATGAAAGTCATTGAGGATAAACTCCCTGCTTCGCGTGTTTCGATCATAAATTAAGCTGGAGAACGAATTATTCTTAAACTGGAAAAAATGATCTTGTCCCCAACCTCTTTTCCCGGGAATGTATTGAAAAGAATATTCCGCCCAGTTTGGAACAGTGCTGTCAGCTGCAACCCGCCAAAAATAAACCGTACTATCTGTGCAAATAAGCGGGAAAGGAGAACCAAAAGCGGATAACCATTCATTGGGATGTACCATTTTTACTCCCCCCAAACCAGTTATTGAAAATCGTCTCAGCTGCGGGCTGTTATAAGTGTCCGTTGTGTCCAGCTCGAACCGATAAGTCCGCATTCCGGCAATCGGATTGATGGTAGAAGCTTTTACTGTTACGGTATCGGTTGGAACAACTGCGTAATTGTATGGCCAGATCGGAAGCATTCCATCAATGTTCAGGAAGAAATTGGCACTTGCCTGGTTGTTCGAGATTTCTTCAAATTGCTCCGAATAGGCGTTTGGAATATCAATGGAAACGGTAAAGGTGTTGATTCCACCGCTGATTGCTGCCTGCAAAGGGAATTTTCGTTTGATAATAGTGTCGTAATTCAATCGCGGCAGAAACAAAGTCTTCATGGAATCAACAGAAGTCCCCGGGAAATTTCTCCTGATCTCGACGTAAACCGGTGTTTTAATCGATTTCCCAATATTACGTAAGGTGAAAGTAAGTTCTACACTGTCAACAGATAAGTTGATGTTGTTTGGGCTCAAACTCAAATCTGCCACCTGGATATCAATTTCGGGAGCTGTGCTGTAATTTACTTTAAGCATCGGATCACCGTGAAGAGTCATTTGGGTACATGCAGATTCATAGAATACAGCTCCAATTGTCAAAGCTGAATGCTGATCGTAAAGTTGTTTGACAGTGCTTTTTATTTGAGAACCAAGCGTTTTCCCATAGTTCTTGTAAGAAAACTGCTTGTAAAGCTCCTTGGAATAAATAGCAAGTGGTGTGTCATAACCAACTGAGATCGTAGATAAAAATGCAATAGCACCTTCATTGGGGATATTGACGAAGTTTTCAGACGTGGAGACCCCAGATTTGAAGATATTCCCATTGTAACAGGAGTTACCAATCACAACCGGGTATTTTCCAAAATTATTCCAGTTGCTCGGTTCATCAATATTGATCTCGAAACCATTGTTTGATGCCGCAGCATGACCAAAGAAATTCATGATCGAAACTCCGTCTTCAATTCTTTGGGTAACGCTCGTCACCACATTGGGGTCTAGCGGATTACTCGAAGTTTTAAAGAAGTTTGTTACGTTTCCGGCAAATACAGTATCTTCCACGATTGCCTTCATTTCGTTCATGTATCCCTGGAACTGTGTTTGCTGCAGGATATCCGATCCGCCTACAAAATGCAGCAGTTGTTTCTGCCAGTTCTTTGTTTCTGCAAAATTAAGACCTGCATTATTTTGAGCATCTTCGTATTGTTCGATCTTGGAGAGGTAATTCTCTATTTCGGTGTTCGTGGTCATGGAAAGTCTTCCGGTTGGAAGAAGTGGCTCCCAGGTGTCGTTGCTGATCAAATTGGAAGTTAGCGCAATGTCACTTGAAGGATATCCAAGTGGTGGAATCAGGCAGTTTGCAAAAGCAGAGGAGGAATAACGTGTTTCACCAACAGTGATGCCTTTTCCAAGGAGTAATAAACCTTCCGGTTTTTGAGCGCTGTTACCATGGATAAAATTCACAAAACGACTGATCGAAAGCGGGTGTTTAATAATTCCGCTTGAAAATTGTAAATACAATTCTTCCACGTTTGCTGAAAGTACATTGTGAGCACCTCCACTCATGGAAGATCGGTAGTTTACGTAGGAATTTTTACTGCTGGCCAGTGATGGATGATAAACAAAGATCAGTGCAGAATCAAGATTCATGGTGCTGAAATCAGTGAAAGTTCCGGTTCCGTTTACCGGAGTTAAAGCGCCAACCGAAAGCGTAGTATTCCTATCAACCACCAAAACTTCTGTTTCATTGCTCCAGGTATTGTTGGGAACAATGAACTGAACAATTCCGGCATTTACAGTTGGGATTTCGAATCTTGGAACAGAACCAAAACTAAGAACCAATGGTGCTGATCCGGAGAAATTCGCTAAATCCACTCGGCTTTTTACAGCCCCGTTCGGCACAAAAAAACGATCAAACAGTTGATTGTTCCCAATCGGAAGTCTTGGATAAGAAAGCATTGCATAGGTCAAAATCTGTCTCTGAGCCGTTACGTTCAAATCCATAATGATTTCATGGTTGAGATAGGTTGTTCCACTGCTTAAGCTGCTTATCGGCAGATTGGTTGCTTCTTTTAACTGGTAGTAATCCCAATAAGTCGTATCGATCAACAGCGTATTGGATGCTCCGAAAGTGATCCGTGTATGGTGATTGAGGATTGTTTGATTGGTATTATTAACGTTCTTCCCGGAAGAGTTGGATGAAAGCCGGTATTCCAGTTTTACCGGAAGTCCTGCAGCTCCGGTGTAAATATTTGGAGTTGGTATTGGGATACTCGTTGAAACATCGGTTGTTTCTGTTCCAAGTTCAGCACCTCCGTAACCTTCTCCCCGCGAATAAATGGAACCCGATGCTTTATCTTCAACCTGGCCTTCGCAATAGCTGTTGTTATATTGACTGCGGAATTCAGACCGAACGAAAGGGCTTGGTGTGTAATTGGAATAATTCTGATCGGGTTGCAATGCAAAACGCAGACCGGAACCTGAGTTCTTCCAGGAGAAGAAATAAGTGATCGTGTCGTTGATCAAACTGTAGCCGGGATTGGCCATTTGCCCGGGATTCGGATACATGATGGAATCCAGCCAGCCGTCGTTTTTATAAGCGTAGAATAAAAAATAATCTCCGGCATCAAAAGAATTGTCTCCGTTATCTACCAGGTAGAGCGGAACTTCTTTGTCTTTTCCGAAAATTTGAAAATTAGATGGATTGATTCCTGAAATCGGAACTCCATTATTCGTTAAAGTAGCGTAATCAATTCGATATAAACCGTTCTGAACAATTTTAAAGCCGTAGAATTTTTGGGAATAATCGATCCATTCGTTCCCGTAAGGCTGGCTCCACGCAAAAACAACCGGTAAAAATGTAAGTAGTATTAAGCAGAGTTTTTTCATAGGCTCTTCTTATTCATCTGTTTTCACTGCTGCATTTTTTGGTTTATTCAGTGCAAGACGTAATGAAATGACATGTGAGTACAATGCTGTTGAAGCATCACCGATATCCGTAAATGCGTAATCTAAATATACGGCTTTAATATGTAATCCAATACCGATATTTGGTTGAATGGTTAATTTCTTTGAGTCATCAAAGTTCTTGATATACTGCATATTGGAGATTCCTCCGCGAAGTGTTACCAATTCTTTGAATCCGAAGGCAATTCCGATATGCGGATCGAAACTGACTACATTTGTTTTAATGATCGTATTTCGTTTCCCGTCAGTGGTCATGTCCAAATCCAGCTCACCAGAAACATAAATTCCTTTTTTACCCAGGGGCTGTTTGTAATAAGTTCCAAGTATGATTCGCGGAAGTGTTAATTCCAGGCCGTTTCTCGGGATTTCGTTTCCGGTTAGTGTAAATACTTCTTTTGTCTGATCATCCAAAGTAAAGATCCATGCATTGAAGGTTGAAGTTACATCCCGAATAACTGCTCCGAATTTCAACCGTTCACTTTTTTCATACGTTACTCCCGCATCCAAACCAAATCCCCAGGATTTTGCAAAATCTCCCACTTTGCGGTAAATCACTTTGAAATTCCCCCCAACTGATAAACCGGGAACTTTGGTTGTGCGTGCGTATGATAACAGGAATGCATAATCTGCAGCTGTAAATGTGGTGATCTTGTCGTAATCGATCCGGCCTTCATTGTCAATCAATTGAGTCGTGTTCGGGATATCATCCACCGCAAATCGAATAACAGACAAACCAACTGCACTTTTTTCATCGATTTGATGAGCCAGTCCCAGGTAATCGTATTTGGCAATTCCTGCAAAATATTCTGAGTGCATTAACCCGATATCCAGCCATTTGTTTGTACGGGTCAAACCTGCCGGATTCCAATAACCGCTATTTACGCCACTGGTCTGAGCCACAACCGCGTTGGAAAGCCCAAGAGCTTCAGCGCCAATTCCGATTGATAAGAATTCATTGGAGTATTTTGGGGCAAGTGAGCCTTGGCCGAAAGACATAAAAGAGCAGGATGCAATGCAAACAATTAGGTAAAATCTCATAGTATTTAAGTTCCTCACGAATGCTATTAACTGCATCTTTTATAAAAAATTGTGTGTCCCAATAGTTTATTGATAAAATCGAAGTGTAAATTTACAGCTTTTTGAACTATTTAAACTAACAAAATATTCATTTACCGGATGAAAATATTCAACATACCTAATTTGATCACTGCCAGCAATATGCTTTGTGGAGTCTTTGCAATTATCCTGGCTTTTGCCGGGAGAATCGACATCGCACCGTACTTTATTTTCCTGGCCGCAGTATTGGATTTTTTCGATGGATTTGCAGCGCGTTTGTTAAAACAACAGGGTGAATTGGGGAAACAATTGGATTCTTTGGCGGATATGATCTCGTTTGGTTTGGCTCCAGGGATAATTATGATGATGGTTTTGATACTATCATTTGCACCAAAGGATTTGTTGATGTTGTCTGGTGATTGGGCAATGAATGTGGATATGCACGATTTTAAAGCCAGCTCTTTAGTTGATGAAAACACTTTTAATGTTTTCTCTTCTATTTCCATTTCAACTTGGTTCTATCAATTCTGGGGCATGGGGTCTATGAATCTTTGGCCTTTGTTAGCCTTAATCATCCCATTCTTCTCCCTATTCCGTCTCGCAAAATTCAACATCGATACCCGTCAGTCGGAATCATTTATTGGCCTGCCGACTCCGGCAAATACGATCTTTTTCATGGCTTTCCCACTTTTACTTTCTCAATATGGCGGAACAACTGGCTGGGAACACGATTTAATTATGTGGCTGATTCAGCCCATCGTTTTGATTCCGATTATCGTGGTCATGTCATTGCTTTTGGTTTCAGAACTGCCTTTGTTTGCCCTGAAATTCAAGCATTTCAAGTGGAAAGGAAACGGTACGCGCTACATTTTCTTAATAAGTTGTGGAATACTTATTTCAACTTTATTGATTTGGTCCATTCCAATTATTGTACTTTTGTACCTGTTATTATCATTTATTCAACACATTCTTCGAAAAAATCGAACGCATGAAATTCAAAGCTGAAATCGATGTGATGCCATTAGAGGCATTGTTAGACCCTCAAGGAAAAGCAGTTACTAACAGTATGCCTACAATTGGTTTGCCTGAAATTACAGGTGTGCGAGTTGGAAGACACGTACGTCTTTTTGTAGACGCACCTTCCAAAGACGCAGCAACTGAGAAAGTGGAATTGGCTTGTAAGAAATTACTTTCAAACCAAATCATGGAAAGTTACTCGTACACGGTAGAGGAGGCGTAAGCCATGAAATCTTTAGGTCAAAATCACATTGGTTATCAGGTAAGTAGTCTTGGTAGCCATGTTTTTTTTGGGATAGATCCAAAAAACAATCAGCGTTTTGAAACAGCTTTCCACCAGGCAACTGCCGAAGAAGTGGATGCGGCACTTGCTAAATCCAAAGAAGCTTTTGAAGTCTATCGGCTCATTTCCATTGAAAAGCGTGTCCAGTTCCTGAAAGCCATTTCTGAAAAGCTGAAAGCCAATAAAGAACTGCTTGTTCACTGGTTTTGTGCCGAAAGCGGTTTGCCGGAAGATCGGGCAGAAATAGAATTTGCACGTTCCTGTTTCCAGTTTGAATACTATGCAAAAGCCGTTGAAACCGGTTATGCATTGGAAATTAAAATAGATTCTGCCGATCCGGACAGAAAACCAACTCCTAAACCTGCTTTAACGAAACTCAATATTCCGGTTGGACCGGTGGTAGTTTTTGGAGCGAGCAATTTCCCGTTTGCTTACTCAACAATTGGCGGAGATGTTGCTTCAGCTCTTGCTGCAGGGTGTCCGGTTATTGTGAAAGCACATGCTATGCATCCGCATACAAGTTCGGTTTCTGCTCAACTTATTTTAGATACCGCACAAGAACTCCAAATGCCCGATGGAATTTTATGTCATTTACTGGCGGAAGATTTTACCGTTGGTCAGCAGTTGGTCCAGGATCCGCGGGTAAAAGCAGTTGGATTTACCGGAAGTATTGGCGGCGGAATGGCACTTCAGAAGCTAATCAACGAACGCAAAGAACCAATTTCCCTATATGCGGAAATGGGAAGTTCGAATCCGATTATGGTAACTAAGGGTGCTTTGGAAAAACGCGGGTTGGAAATTGCAAAACAGATCAGTGCCTCGGTTTTACTGAATGCCGGGCAATTTTGTACGTCTCCGGGAATCCTGTTTATCGAAGAAACCTTAAATTACAACGTATTTAAAGCAGAGCTGATTCGTGTTTTTTCAGAAAGTGAACTGCAGTGCATGCTGCATCCCGGAATTTCAAAACGTTATTTCGAACGGGCAAAAGAACACGCTGCTTTTGTCGATGTTATTTATGAAGGAAAACAAAAAGGGAATTTCATTCAGCCTACCTTGGCTGAAACAAACGCGGGACATTTTATGGCCAACCCGCAAATTCAGGAAGAGATTTTTGGGTCTTACCTCACGATCGTAAGATGTTCAGATGAGGCCGAATTGAGAAAATGTCTCGACCTTTTGGAAGGACAACTCACAACTGGTTTATATGCTGAATCCGAAGAAGAAGCAAATCGTTTTCTGCCTGTTCTAACTGCAAAATCCGGAAGAATTATCTTCAACGGTGTACCAACCGGAGTGGAAGTGAGCTTTGCACAGCAGCACGGCGGACCTTTCCCCAGCAGCTTGAATTCTTATTTCACATCTGTAGGCTGGGACGCAATCAAACGATTTCAACGCCCTGTTACTTTTCAAAATTTCCCGGAAAATTTTAGTTCTAAAAGAATGAATTTCAAGGAAAACGATAATTTTTTACATTTTCTTAACGGAAATTACGAATAAACGTATTGGTGAGTCAAATTAAAAACACTTTATTTGTGCCAAATGAATTCCCTATCGTTCATTAGTTCTATTGTTATATTTGTATTTAAATTTTAGATTATGTCAGAAGAATCAGGCTCAAAGAAGAACATGACACCGGCACTAACAGCGATTATTGTTTTGTTGGTTGTCTTATTAGGAACGATGACTTATTTATGGAGTTCAAAAAATGGTGCTTTGAAAGAAGCTACCAAGAAAAATGAAGAACTTCAAGCGGACATCGAGGAAATGAACAAAATGATGGCTCCGTTTTTAGGAAGTGAAACCACCAATGACTTAATGTCGGATTTCACCAACATGATGGATACATATGATGCGTTAATGAAAAAAGATGCGTCTAAATCCGATAGCTTGAATGCCCAGAAAGACAAGATCCAGGGATTGATTTCTGAGTTGGAAACAGCAAAAAAGAATGGTCGTGTAACAGCATCATTGATTGCCAAATTGAAGCGTGAAAATGAAACTTTGCGCCAGATTATGATCAGTTATGTGAAACAGATCGACCAGTTGAATACGATGAATCTGAAGTTGACTTCAGAATTGGATGAAACTACAACGCAGCTTGCTGAGACAACTACTGATCGCGATAAGTTCAAAGGTGAAGCAGAAGCTAATGCGGAGCAGGTTCGAAAAGGATCTAAATTGTCAGCGTACAGTTTCACATCAACAGGTTTACGTATGAAATTGAATGACACCACAGAGCCAACAACGAAAGCTCGCAGTTGTGTTCAGGCTAAATCAACGTTTACAATCGGTGAGAATACTATTGCAACAGCCGGAGATCGCGCAGTTTACATGCAGATCATTGATCCGGATGGTAAGACATTGCAAGGTCGTTCAGGAGGTTCTTCAACTGCTATAGACGGAGGAACTTTTGCTTACTCGGCAAAACGTGATATTCAATACGGAAACAAAGCTGTTGACGTAACGATCTTCTACGATTTCAATGGTGAAGAGCCAGTGAAAGGAAATTACAAAGTGAAAATTTACTGTGATGGTCAGGTTATCGGTTCCGATAGCTTTACATTGAAGTAATCAAATAAAGAAATGTTTGCTCCGGGACTTATTTTTAGTTCCGGAGCTAACTGTTAAAAAGGAATAAACGTTGAAACGTTTTAGGTAAATTAGATTCGGGAATAATTAGTTCCAAATTAAAGTTAGGTCAATGACAAATATTTTTATCGCAAATCTCGATTGGGAGATTACATCGGAAGATTTGCAAGCAACGTTTTCAGCGTTTGGTGCGGTTCATTTAGCACACGTAGTGTTTGATGCAAAAACAAAACAATCCAAAGGTTTTGGATATGTTGAAATGGAAAGTGCAGAGGAAGCAATTAATGCAATTCAGGCACTTAACGGTTTTGAGGTGAACGGCCGTAAATTGGACGTTAAGATTGCTTCTCCAAAAGCAAATCGTCCGAAACCGGAGGATAAACCAAAGAAACCTGTATTCAGCAAGCCGGGTGGTTTTCAAAAGAAATTCAACAACAACGGACCTCGTCAGGGAGGTGGCGGCGGCGGATTCAGATCCAACGACCGTAACTCAAATGATCGTGGTTCAGGCTATAACCGTGAAGGTGGAAGTGGTGGTGGAAACTCCAACTATAATCGTGGTGGAAGCGGAAACTCATCAAACTCAGGTTCAAATTACAATCGGGGTGAAGGTGGAAATTCCAACTATACCAAAAGAGAAGGAGGTAGTTCGGATTCCACTAAAAGAGAAGAAGGGAATACTGGTTCTTCAGACTCTAATTCTTCCGGATCAGCATCAGGTGAACGTACAATGCGCCCTCGTAGAAAATTTGATAACTAATATTTAGTCAAATAATCCATGTCAGAAGCTGTCAACCAAGGGCATGTAGAAATACGTGTAGATGAATTCGGTATTGCTACTATCGAGTTCGGACATCCATTAAGTAACTCTTTACCGGGGAATATTCTTCGCAAACTAGCGGATACAATTACAGAAGCAGGAACAAATGCTGCTGTGAAGGTGATTGTTTTAAGATCTACCGGAGATAAAGCATTTTGTGCCGGAGCAAGTTTTGATGAATTGATTTCCATCAAAGATCTGGAAACGGGGAAAGTATTCTTTTCAGGTTTCGCTCAGGTGATCAACGCCTGTAGAAAATGCCCGAAATTGATCATCGGCCGCATCCAGGGAAAAGCAGTTGGAGGAGGAGTAGGAATTGCTTCTGCTGTTGACTATTGCTACGCAACGCGTTTCGGAGAAATTAAACTTTCCGAGCTGGCTGTTGGGATCGGACCATTCGTGGTTGGACCGGCAGTTGAACGAAAAATGGGACTTTCCGCAATGTCTCAGTTAGCCATCAATGCTACAGAATGGCGAACTGCAGAATGGGCAATGCTAAATGGCTTGTATGCGGATGTGTTTGACACCGAAGACGAAATGGACGAAGAGATTACGCGATTAGCAACCGTTTTGGCTAAATCAAGCCCGGAAGCAATGACAGCATTGAAAAAGGTCTTCTGGCAAGGAACAGATGACTGGGACCAATTATTGTCAGACCGTGCAGGAATCAGCGGAACTTTGGTTCTTTCCGATTTCACGGTGAATGCGATCAATTCGTTTAAGAAAAAATAATTCTTTCAATAGATTATAGAAGGCATTCGTTATTTAACGGATGCCTTTTTTTGGCTTGGTTATTTTATAACTCACTCCAAATGGCGGTTTAGCATGAATTTGAAGTGCTGCATAGAATTCGGTAATTCTCGAACTTGTGCATTTTTTTGCTCATAGAACGGGCTCGAAATCTATTTACTTAAGAGTGCCAGCAAAGCGAAACTTGCCAGCCAGTGTTCGCCCATATAATCTCCATCCACAATATTGGACAAGGAAGTCTGAATGTGCTGATCTGCAATTTTGTTTAAGTGAGACAGTTCGGGGAGTGTTTTCGTAATCCCGTACAAACACCAGGCCCTGCTGAAATTAAGTCCGTCCAGGTGCACCAAATGGCCATCTGAGCGATCGGATACCAAGCCGGGTTCCATCCCATATTTTTTACTGAATAATTGCGGAGCAAACTGCTTCAGCCACTTTTTAAATGCATCTTTTGGTAAAATTCTCCGCATAATATCAATTTCTTCAAACCCTCCGGAAAGAAAATCATAGCCGCTTGGCTCCAGATGCAGTGGATAGTTTTTGTCGTTGAGATAGAAGTCCCGGGCACGTTTTTCGATGATCGTTTTTAAGCTGTCGTTTGAATGAACAAGTGCATAGTCATAAGCAAAAGTCAGTCCGAAAGCGGTGTTGATATGATCGCCGGAACGAATCGCATAATTCAGTTTTGGAAGGAAATCGATGTATTTTTTGCAGAACAGATCGGACAAAGGCTTCAGATTGGTGCTCAGTTCTTTTCCCAACGGATGATTCCAGTTCTCCAGTTCCAGCTGGAGTTTCAATAACCAGTTCCAGCCATAAGTGCGTTCAAAAGACCCGTTATTTTTCACAGCGAACGATTCGATTTCGGTTTCAATATTGGCTTTGCTTAGGTTGGTCTGAAGAACCATTAAAACAGAATCTGTAGCCAATTCGGGATATTTGCTGAGTAATTTCACCATCAGCCAATGACCGTGTACGGAGGAATGCCAGTCAAAACAACCGTAGAATGACGGATGAAGTTCAGCCGGAGATTTCAGATCGCCTTTTTCATTCAAAACCTGCCCCATTTTGTTTGGATATTCCTTCTGAACGCATTTTAAAGGCAGACTAAGCAGTCTTTTTGCTTCAGTTTGGGAAATTTCCTGTGAGAAACCAATTGTGGTAATGAAAAGAAAAGCCAGGGTCACTTGTTTCATACTGTTTGTGTTTTTTCAAATGTAGGATTATTTTTCTTCCGCCGAATCATGCGTAACTTTGTAAAGCGATACGAAAAGAGGATCATGGAAAACCAAACAGAAGAAAGAAAGATCATTCACGTCGATATGGACGCGTTTTATGCTTCTGTGGAACAAATGGATAATCCGGATTTGAAAGGAAAACCTATTGCTGTTGGCGGGAGCAAATTGCGTGGTGTTGTTTCTGCTGCAAGTTACGAAGCACGGAAATTTGGGGTGAAATCCGCTATGCCAAGTTCAACGGCAGCTCGTTTGTGTCCCGATCTTATTTTTGTTCGACCGCGGTTTGACCGTTACCAGGAAATTTCTCAGCAGATCCGTGCCATTTTTTACGACTATACGGACTTGGTGGAACCGCTTTCACTGGATGAAGCATTCCTGGATGTAACCACTAATAAAAAAGGCTTTCCATCCGCGACTTTGCTAGCAAAAGAAATTCGGGAACGGATTCTGAAAGAAGTCGGTTTAACAGCCAGTGCAGGAATTTCGATCAATAAATTCACAGCGAAGATTGCTTCGGATGTTAATAAGCCAAACGGACAATTAACCGTTCCACCCGAAGAAGTAGAAGCATTTTTGGAAAAATTGCCCATTGAACGATTTTTCGGAATTGGAAAAGTGACTGCGGCGAAAATGAAGGAATTGGGTGTGCGGACCGGAAAGGATCTGAAGAAGAAAAGCCCAACCTTTCTGATCCAGCATTTTGGAAAGCAGGGGACGCATTTTTACAACATTGTTAGAGGAATTCATCGGAGTCAGGTAAAACCTGACCGGATCCGGAAATCTTTTGCAGTGGAGCATACTTATTTCTCGGACCTTCATTCGAAACGTGAAATGTTGGAGAAATTGGAAGAGATTGCTGTGGGCCTGGAACGAAGAATGGAAAAACGCTCCATTGCCGGAAAATGTGTGTCGATTAAGGTCAAATATTCAGATTTCACCACCCAAACCCGTTCAAAAACAATTGCAGAATACATGTGGAATAAAACCGATTTCTTTCCACTTGTTGAAGGATTATTGGATCACCTGGAAATCGAAAAGCCGGTTCGCTTGCTGGGAATTTCCCTTTCAAAACTGAACACGGAAGAAGATGAGCCTGATCAGGGCAAACAATTAACCTTGCAGTTTTAAGAAGCTTATAACTGAATGCGCAATCCGATTCCACCGCCAAAAGCAGGATTGCGACGGGTCTCAAAATCCCATTTCAACTGCTGTGCAATCGAATGGTTAAAAGTCCCGAAACCAAACAGCTCCATTTTTCCGAAGGAATAATAAAGCTCAGGACGGATCCAAACAGAACAGCCAAACGAACGAAGGGTTGGTGTACTTAAAACTGGATTTAAGCTTTGTCGGGCAAATTGTCCGTAAGCAAATTCAGCGCCGGCCGAAAGTCTTATCCGCATGTTGTATTTAAGAGGAAGCGAATAGCCAAAACCAAGAGGCAGTACCACAGAATTTACCCGGAATGACTGCGCCTCCTTATATTGAACAGTATCTGGCTCCGGTGGAGTAATTGGGTTTGGAATACCCGAACTAACACCCTCAAATGGGGTTTCGATTTTATCCGCATAACCGTACTGGACAATTTTGGCAGATCGGAAACCTAGTCCTGTGAGAACTTCCCATCTCTGGCCAAATTTCCGGTTGAGTTCTATTTTTCCATAGAAAGTAGAAGCATGAATAGCTGCAATTTCTCTTTTATTGTTGATGAAGGGTTGGTCTGTGAAACCGATATCCCGCTTTTTTTCACCTTCCCAATAAGTGAGTACCGCTAATGACCACTTTCTCGGGGTTTCGGTAAAAGCAAGATTCACCAATGCAGGCGTTTTTGCGAGTTGGCTTAAAGAAGAATCCTGTATTCCGGGAGTAATAGTGCTGTCCGGCGTAATTTCTGCAAGAGCAACAGGGCGCTGTTCCGCAAAGATTTTATTTTCTGCTTTTTCAGGAACTTTTACCACTTGGAGATCTGTTCTTTTTGTTTCCGGTCCAGACGAAATGCGCCTATTTGTTGAAACAGGTTTGCTTTTTAGAACAAGTACTGCTTTGTTTTTTTGTCGTCCGGGTGTTTTTGTAATCTTTGAGGAAGCTGTTGAATTAGAAATTTGGCTTTTTACTTGTTTGGGACTGTTTGAACCTGTTATTGAGGTTGTTGATTTGGTCATTCCGCTTTTTACCCGAATTTTCCCGTTAGAGCCTTTTGTTGAAGTTTGATCAAAACTCGGTGATTCGGATTTTTGATTTTGAATAGTATTAGAAGAAGAATTAGAGTAGCTCGAGTCCTCTCCGGATGACAATCGGGACTGATTCTCATTCTGGGTCAAAAGTGTCTTCCCGGAAAAAGGATAGAAGGTTACCAGTGCAGCGAAACACGTTATTCCAAAAAGAATCGGAAAAAGGATGAACAGGAATCTCCTGCGCTTCTTTTTGGAAGCGATGGCCAGATCGATGTTCTCTTTCACAGATGCATCCGGGGTTAATATCAACCCGTCAAATGCAGACTCGAACAACGAATCTATTTCGTTAAGCTCTTTCATTAGTTCTTTTTTTTTCCAGGTTGTTTTTAATCCAATCACGTGCTCTTGTTAGCTGAGACTTTGAAGTTCCTTCCGAGATCTCGAGGTATTCGGCAATTTCTTTGTGTGTCAGGTTGTCCAAAACAAACAGATTGAAGATCGTTCGGTAACCTGCCGGCATTTCGTTCAAAATCTTCATTAATTCTACTTGTTTTTCACTCATATTATTTTCGGGTTCAAAAGGTTCTGCAACAGATTCAAAGAAGTTTTCGTTGTCTTTCAGGACTAATTTCCGTTGGCGTTTGAATAGATTAATAGCTGTTCGAATTGTGATCGTTTTGATCCACGGACCAAGCGGCAGTTCCGGATTTGCTTTTCCGCTGTTTTCGTAAACTTTTATGAAAGCTTCCTGGAGAATTTCCTGGGCATCGTCTCTGCAGCTGGCATAACGCCTGCAGGTAACAAGCATAGAAGGGGCATACTTTTCGTATACCCGGTCAAAAGCTTTTTTATCGCCCTTGATGAACTCTTCTATGTATTCCTCCATCTATGTATTGCAGAATTTTTAACGGTTTCTAGCGCTGTAAAGTAAAGTAAAATCCGCAGGCACCTTCTCCGGTTGATTGCTTGTTTTGATCTATCAGTAATTGATTCCCCAAGAATACCATTTGTCCCAGTTCATTTGCATCGATCACTAAATAGTTTTCAGTTGGACCGGAAATTTGCTGAAAGGGATATGTGCCCGAAGGTAAGTAATAATAGGTGGAATTGCCAACCGTATTAGTTACTGTAAGAGTTGCGTTTTGAGTATCAAAGCTCCATTCTATTTCACCCGTTGAATGAGTTTCGTTGGCGCCCACAATCCCACCGTGAATGCGGATAAGATTCCATTTTCCGTCAATGGTACTTTTAACAGAGTCACTTTTTGATGAGTGATTAATTTCTTTTTTACATGCCGTGAATGAACCAAGCATTAAGATCAAAAGGAATGAGTTGTAAATGAATTTTTTCATCGGTTTTAAGATTAACAGTTTGAGTATTAAGGCGTGTTTTTACTAATCCGTTGTGTAAAGGTGTTTCCGCTTGGATCAACGAGTGATACAAAGTAAACTCCTTGTTTCAGTGCAGACAAATCGATGATTGGATTTCCGGCAAGTAATTCGGTTGACTGGATTATTTGCCCCGAAACCGAACGGACTTCCAGTTTTTCGACTGTAAAGTTCGAAGTGAACCTCAATTCATTCTGAACTGGATTCGGATAAAGCGTAAAGCTGTTTGAATGGAATTCATCAACTCCTAAAAAAGGATCAATTTCGAATTGCATGATGTGAGTGTCTTCTATTACATCTTGTTGATTCGTGCCGATTATGGTTGTTAACTGATAAGCTCCTGCTCCCGGGTTATCGATTTCGATGGTGTCAACACTGCTGCAGATGTACGAAGCAGCCCCCACTGTGTAATCCAGTTCCAGGTAAATGTCATTTCCAATAAGTTGAAACTCGGCGGAATTTAAGTTGCAGCTTCCGGATGGAAAAGTGGTAAAGACGACAACTTTCAATTGATCATTGCTGTTGGGATTTGCCGGAATCAGTTTGACACTGTCAATGGCAGGTAATTGTGCGAAAGCCTGGTTGGACAGAATGGTCAAACCCGCAATCAGGATGCATGTAAAAGTTTTAATTTTCATTTTTCTTAGTTTTATATATCCCGACATTTATCATCGGGGTTGCTTATTATTTCTGTTTAGTCGATTGCAATCTGAAGGGAATACAAAACTAAAAAAGGAAAGGTTGCATTTCAGATCAACTTTTTTTAAGAAATTTGTATCGGGATCAGGAAGTATTTTCAGATGACACTTTGAGAGTATGTCATACTCAAAAAAGGCAGATGTGACGGATAATTGCCCGGTTGAACCTTTTTAAACGCATTTCCTTCAGATTAATTCACAATTCCCTTGTTAATAAAAAATAGAGTTTCTATCTTTGCACCCCTCAAAGTGGATTTTGGGGATATTGTCTTATTTAAATTAGAAGGTTAGTGAATACTTTAAGTTACAAAACTGTTTCTGCTAACAAAGAAACCGCTGATAAGAAGTGGTTGTTGGTAGATGCTGAAGGCCACACAGTTGGTCGTTTGGCAAGTGAGGTAGCGAAGTTAGTACGTGGAAAACACAAGCCAAACTTCACACCACACGCTGATTGTGGGGATAACGTAATCGTTATCAACGCAGCAAAAGTGTCGTTCTCCGGTACAAAGTTGGAGAACAAAGAATACGTTCGATACACTGGATATCCAGGAGGACAACGTTCATTGACTGCTCAAGAATTATTGAAGCGCAGCCCGGAACGTGTAATCGAAAAAGCAATTAAAGGGATGTTGCCAAAGAATACTTTGGGGCGTGACTTGTTTAGAAATGTAAAAGTTTATGCTGGTGCAGATCACAAACAAGAAGCTCAAAAGCCTGAGGCAATTAACTTAAAAAAAGCTGATAAATAAAGGATATGGAAGTAGTAAACGCATTAGGAAGAAGAAAAACTTCAGTTGCTCGTGTATACTTGATGAAAGGTACGGGTAAGATGACAATTAATAAACGTGATTACAAAGAGTTCTTTCCGGTAGCTATTTTGCAAGGGAAAGTTGAGCAGCCGTTCAACTTGACTGATACTTTAGGTCAGTATGACATTAAGGTAAATGTAGCAGGAGGTGGAATTAACGGACAAGCGGAAGCTATCCGTTTAGGAGTATCCCGCGCTTTGGTAGAGGTTTCAGCAGATTTTAAAACATTGTTGAAAGCAGAAGGTTTAATGACACGTGACCCTAGAATGGTTGAGCGTAAGAAACCGGGTCAACCGAAAGCTCGTAAGAAATTCCAGTTCTCGAAACGTTAATTCGAATTTTATTTTCTCGTTTTGGCGAGAAGGTTGTTTAGTATCCAAGCACAAAGTATTCTGTTGGTTTAGTCGACACCCTTTGTTTAGCTGATTACTAAGGAACGTAAACAATTAAAGAAAAATATTATGTCTAAAGTAAATTTTGATAGTTTATTAGAAGCAGGTGTTCACTTCGGACACTTAAAAAGAAAATGGAACCCGGCAATGGCGCCGTATATCTTTGACGAGAAAAAAGGTATCCACATTATTGACCTTAATAAGACAATTGCACATCTTGATCAAGCTTGTGCGGCAATGAAACAAATTGCTAAGTCGGGTAAAAAGATTCTTTTCGTAGCTACTAAGAAACAAGCAAAAGAAATTATCACAGATCGTATTACATCGATCAACATGCCATTCGTAACTGAGCGTTGGTCTGGTGGTATGTTAACAAACTTCCAAACAACACGTAAGTCAATCCGTAAAATGGTGTCTATCGACAAAATGAGAACGGATGGTACCTGGGAGACATTGAACAAACGTGAGCGTTTATTCAAAACTCGTCAACGTGACAAACTGGAAAAAACATTTGGTTCAATTGCTGACATGACTCGTCAACCGGCAGCGATCTTTATCGTTGATATCTTGAAGGAGCATATCGCATTGGCTGAAGCAAAACGTTTGGGTATTCCAACATTTGCAATGGTAGATACGAATTCTGACCCTCGTTTGGTAGATTTCCCAATCCCTGCAAATGACGATGCTACAAAATCAATTGCAATTATCTTAGATGCAATTTGCGGATCAATCAAAGAAGGTTTGGATGATCGTAAAACAGCTGCACCGAAAGATAAAGACGAAGCTCCTGCAACAGAAGAAGCAGCTGCTAAAGTTGAAGAGACAAAAGAATAATATCAAAGTAGCCCTGGCGTAATAGTCGGGGCATACTTTTATACAAACAATTTAAAAGATTTATTGTCATGGCAATTACTGCGTCAGATGTAAACAAATTACGCCAGCAAACAGGTGCTGGTATGATGGACTGTAAAAATGCATTGGTAGAAGCAAACGGCGATTTCGAAGCTGCTGTAGATATCTTGCGTAAAAAAGGTCAAAAAGTTGCTGCGAAAAGAGGTGAGAACGAAGCTGCTGAAGGGTTGGTTTTCGCTCAAACAAGCGCAGACAACAAAGTAGGTGTATTGTTAACGTTGAACTGTGAAACAGACTTCGTTGCTAAAAACGATACTTACCGCAATTTCGTACAATCTTTAGTTGATATCGCAATGAACAACTTGCCTGCAACTTCTGAAGAATTGAAAGGATTGAAGTACGACGATAAATTAACTGTTGAGGAGAAAATTACTGAGCAGGTTGGTGTTATCGGAGAGAAATTGGATTTATCAGGATATGCTGTATTGAAAGGTGACACTGTTGTTGCTTACAATCACCCTGGAAACCAATTGGCTACTTTGGTTGTTTTGAACAAAGGAGGTGAAACAGTTGCTGAGGCTGGTCGCCAGGTTGCAATGCAGGTTGCTGCAATGAACCCGATTGCTTTGAACAAAGACGGAGTTGATGCACGTACAATCGAGCGTGAAATCGAAGTTGGTAAAGAGTTGGCAATCCAGGAAGGAAAACCGGCTGATATGGCTGAGAAAATCGCTCAGGGTCGTTTATCTAAGTTCTTTAAAGAAAACACTTTGTTGAGCCAGGAGTTTATCCGTGATAACAAAGTTACTGTTGAGCAATTCCTTGATTCTACAGAAAACGGATTGACTGTTACTGAATTCAAACGTTTCTCTTTGAGCTAGTCCTCATCGAAAATTGAAAATATGGAATCCCATTCGCTTTGCGGGTGGGATTTTTGTTTTGTGAAATATGCTGACATGGAAATCTGTAGGGACGCGATGCTTCGCGTCTCTACTATTATTTATTCTTTTTTACCTCAAATTCATTCCCGCAATCCAAACATTTATAAACTGTTTTGCGGTAGATAGGGAAAATAAATAACAAAAAGGAAGCAATGGCGGAAAGCACAGCTCCCACACTTTTCATGGATTTGTGACCGGATTCAATTCTGATGGATTCGCATTTCGGGCAGGCGATCACTTGCTCGTCATCTGTTGTATAAGGAGTTTCTTCGATTTCCAGGACAATGTTTTTGGCATGTGTCAGGTCTTCTTCATTAATTTTTAGCTTAATTCCACCAACCAAATTTGAATACAGGGGATTTACAGACACAATATTCTCGTCAAACAGAAAACAGGTTATTCCTTCACTTTCTAACTTGATCTTTAGAATGTGGGCATCCATTGCATTGTCAAATGTTTTGAAAGTGATAAGTCCCATTTGAATTGAATTTAAGATCTAATTTAGCGAATTATTCACGGACAAATCCTTTTTTACTTTTCCGATCTTCAAAGATTCCCACTATATTTGCGCAACTTCTTTCGATAATTATGAAATACCGTCGCATTCTGCTCAAACTAAGTGGTGAATCTCTTATGGGAGACAAACAATTTGGAATTGATAACCAAAGACTTAGTGTTTATGCTAAGCAGATCAAGGAAATTCATGACTTAGGTGTAGAAGTTGCAATTGTCATCGGCGGAGGAAATATTTTCCGTGGTGTACAGGCAGAAGAAGGTGGAATGGACCGCACGCACGGAGATTACATGGGAATGTTGGCAACAATGATCAATTCCATGGCTCTGCAATCGGCATTGGAATCTGCAGGTCTTCAGACAAGACTTCAATCTGCCATCGAAATGAAAGAAATTTCCGAACCGTATGTGCGCAGAAAAGCTGTGAGACACCTGGAAAAACGCCGGGTGGTTATTTTTGGAGCCGGTACCGGAAATCCTTACTTCACAACCGATTCAGCTGCATCATTAAGAGCCATTGAGATCAATGCAGACGTGATTTTGAAAGGAACACGTGTGGATGGAATTTACACTGCCGATCCGGAGAAAGATCCTACGGCTACCAAGTTTGATACCATTACATTTGAGGATGCTTACAGCCGCGGATTGAAAGTGATGGATATGACAGCTTTCACGCTTTGTATGGAAAATGACTTGCCAATTATTGTTTTCGACATGGATACTCCGGGAAATCTGAAGCGATTAATGGAAGGTGAGCAAGTAGGAACAATCGTAAGAAATTAATCAGGATAGAATTCAACTAGATAAATTATGACCGAAGAGTTAGAACTAATTTATGATGATTTGAAGTCATCAAATGCAAAATCACTAGATCATTTAGAAAACGAATTGACGAAAGTCAGAGCAGGAAAAGCTACTCCATCTATGCTTTCAGGAGTAATGGTGGATTATTACGGTTCGCCAACTCCGATTCAACAAGTAGGAAACGTGAATTCCATGGATGCGCGTACATTGACAGTTCAGGCATTTGAAAAATCCATGTTGAATGAGATTGCTAAAGGAATCATGAACGCGAACCTGGGATTGAATCCGCAAAATAACGGCGAACAATTGATCATTCAGATTCCGCTTTTAACGGAAGAACGCAGACGTGACCTGGTTAAAAAAGCAAGGGCAGAAGCCGAACACGCTAAAGTGGGAATCAGAAATAACCGCAAGGATGCCATTGACATGGTTAAAAGCCTGAAAGCAGATGGTCTTTCGGAAGATATGACCAAAGATGCCGAGAATGAAATTCAAAACATCACCAATGCTTTTATCAAAAAAGTGGACGATTTGGCTGATGCGAAAGAAAAAGATATAATGACTATCTGATGCGAACCATTTTATTCATCGCTTCACTTTTTGTCCTTTTTTCCTGTGCAAAGCAGCGCGTTATCAATCGCCTGGAAGGAAGATGGAACTACTCAAAAATGTTGATGAATAATGGTGAATATGTTTATCATTCGGAAGTTTATGAATTTACAGGGGGAGACAAGGATAGTGATTCCGGTTTCCCTTTTGTTATTTATGGGCAGGATACGATTCATGGTGTTTATCGCCTGACTAAGAAAAATGTGATCAAAGCCAAAGAAGGTGCTGCAGACGAAATTGACTGGTTGATCGAAGATATGGATAATAATTCCCTGGTTTTTAGAATTGCTGAGGGGGTGGTGTTTTTTGATAAACAGCAATAGAATTGCTAGTAAATACAAGTTCTACGTAATTCCGCAATATTACGTCTGAGGCTGTTCTGCTTGGAAAGCTAAAACTGAAATAATTCTGTTACCGGGACCTCTGCCAATCCCAAACCTCCGCTGTAATACAAATATCCTTTAATATTTGACATCCCGATTTGACTCAATACATTCATGTAGCCTTGTACCTGCTTTTCGTGTTTGGCACTTTTCTCCCCGGTTTTGAAATCAATCACAATTGTTTGCTGATCCGAAACAATTAATTTGTCTGGTCGCAATCGTGTTTTGGAATCAAAGATCAGCGTTCGTTCATTTAAATGTTTACCACCTTCAAATAACTCAACCAAAAACTTGTTCGAAAAAGCTTCTTCCAGAAGTCTGGCTAATGTTTCTTCAAAATCTTGTTCGATTTCACCTTTCAAAAGCCCGGTTCTCAATGCAGCAAATGCCGTATCCCTGGAGTGCGATTTTTCCATGATAAAATGAAATTGCTTTCCAATTCTTTGCTCAGTTGTCAGGCTGTCTTCTTCCTGTTCCCTGGTAGATTGAATGCTGATTTCAGGGAACCACAAAAAGTTCTGGATCGACAGCGGATTATAATCAGAAGCGTTTTTGGGAGAATGATGTTTAATTTCAGGAGTTTCGCCAAATTTTAAATGGAAAACACCATCTGTTTCTTCCGTCTCAGGAAACAGGTTTGTCAGAATTGTATTGAAATTTGAGTAAAACCCGTTGCGCGAGCCTTTCAGGTTGATGGCATACAAACGATCTTGCGGCCGGGTAAATGCGACATACAATAAGTTGATAGCATCCATTTTCTGAGCAGCTTCTTCTTTTTCAGCTTCCAGGCGGATTGCAGGAATGGTGGCTTCAAATTTGCTCATTTTGGTTTCCACAATGTGCTCATTGATCTCCATCAAAAAAGAATCATTGTTGTTTCCTTCGTTGAAAAAATTGAAGGAAGGAATAATCACAACCGGGAACTCTAATCCTTTTGATTTGTGAGCAGTCATAATTTGAATGGCCTGTTCGTTCTCAGAAAGCTGAACACTGAATTTGCTTTTATTCTTCTCGTAATAATTGATGAATTCCATCAAATCCGGGCCATTTGACATGTCAAACTGGTAAGCCAGATCCAACAGCTGCTGCAAATAGGTGTTGTCGATGGAATCTAAATTCACCAACATTAAAAAATCAACCAGTAAGGCATAGATGTTTTGGAAACTGGCATCTAAAAAATCGGCATTCAAACGACTGTTTTCAAAGAAAAGCAGTTCCGAAAAGTATACTTTCGAATCGGCATCGGTCCAAAAACAATCGCCGTATGTTTTAAAAGCATCTTTTTTTCCTAAGATCTCAAAGTAGAAATAAGCGAACTGCATGGCGCGCTGAAAATCAAAGCGATTGACCTTCCATTTACAATAACAGATTGCCAATTGAACAAATTGATCGCTGTTCACCAACAAAGAATCTGAAGAAACGACCTGGTAACCTCTTGATTTCAAAAAGTTGGCGTATTGATTACAATCGCGTTTCTTTCTTCCGAGCACACAGATTTCATGCGGTTTATAGCCATCCGCTATACATTGCTGCACCCACTTCAGTAATTGACTATTGGTGAATTTAGCTGTATCAAGGTCTTTTTGCGGATTCAGTATAATTTCCACATAACCACCTTTTTTACCTTTGGAATTTTGTTTCAGGTGTGCGTAGAATTCCTGACCGCTTTCCGGCATGAAGGGCAGAAGTTCTCCAAAGAATTGATTGTTGAAGGTTACAATTTCTTCAGCAGACCGCCAATTATCTTCCAAGCCAATAACTGTTCCCATTGTCTGAAAAAATTGAGAACGTTGTTTGATCAAGGGTTCATCTTCCGGATTGTAAATAGCAGGTAAAGCGATGAACTGTTCCGCCACTCCGTTTTTGAAACGATAAATCGATTGTTTCGGATCGCCGACAATAAAATTGAAATAATTACTTCCCAATGAATTATGGATCAAAGGAACAATATTCAGCCATTGCAGGCGGGATGTGTCCTGGAACTCATCCAAAAAGAAGTGGTTGAATTTGGAGCCTAGACGTTCATAGATAAAAGGAGCATCTTCGTTTTGGACCAACTCGGCAACCAATTTGTTGAACTCACTGACACGAATGATCGATTCCTTGTTGCGGATATCGTCCATACTTAAGGCCAATTCTTTCAGAATAGCTAATAAGTGGAATTGCTGGATTTTGAAATCGAGTTCAATCCAGGAAGCACTTTTTTCGCTGATATATTGAAGGAATTTTATGTACACAGGAGAAAACTGTGTTTCTTTTCCTTCTTCAATTGTTTTTAGAATGTTTTTCAGATTTGCATCCGTACGTTTACTTTCCTTGAGAAAAAGGATCGGTTCGGCTGTTAATTGAAGATTGAAAACAATGGCATTGAATGTCACACTTTTTCCTGCAAAGGCGTTTGCATCGATTCCGGATTCCAAAAACAGTCGGTTTAAACTGTTCAATCGAATGGTTAATTCCTCCTTCTCGGACCGGAATTGCAATTTCCAAAGATCCAATTGCTCCTTTTTGAAATCTGTTTTGGAAAGGGTGCGGATAATCTGGAAATAACCCTCGTTTGTCAAGACTTTAGCTTTCGACAAAAGGATTTTCTTCAGGTTCCAATCATTTTCCTCTTCCAGGTTTGATTTCGCAAAATTCAATGCAAGCTGGTAGAGTTTTGTTTGATTTTTTGCATCAATATTACTCAAAAGTTCATCAATGGCCTTTTCCAGGATCAAGGTGTCATCGAGCGAAATCTCGAAACTTTCCGGAAGGTCCAAATCCCGTGCAAAGGAACGAATCAATCGGAGATTGAATTTATCGATGGTCATGACATTAAAATCCTCGTATTGATGCAGGATTTTTCGAAGAACTATTCGCGCCTTTTTCCGGGTTGATTCAGGAGTTGTTCCTACAAAAGCTGCAATTTCCTCCAAATACCCGTTTGCATCTTCTTTTCCGTTTGCCAGTTTGTTCAGATCGCTCATGATCCGCGATTTCATTTCGATACTGGCTTTATTGGTAAAAGTCATTGCCATAATTTGACTGATCTCTGCTTTGTCATCGTTTTCAGAAAGCAGCAAACGGAGATAATTGCGCACCAAATTATACGTCTTACCACTTCCGGCAGAAGCGTTTACGATCAAAAAAGGTTTGCTTACATCCGAATTCATACCGATCAATCAATAATCCCTCGAAATTACCGAAAATCCGGCTGACACCTCTTCTTATTTTAGGAATTCTCTTCCCATTCCTTTAAATTTGGGAAAACAACTGAATGAAAAAGTTACCAATTCTTGCGTTGCTTGTGTTTATTGTATCGTTCTCCTGTAAAAAGAAGAAGGATGATGTGATCGATACGCCTGTGGTTCAGCAGAGTAAGTTGTCTTTAAAACCGATATTTGGCAGCGAAAATTTAGTACTGGATTCTGTTTATACGATGAGCAACGGATTTGAAATTGAGTTCCAGGAAGTGAAGGCTTACTTCACCGGAATCCAATCCGGTGGAAGTGTTCTAAAGGATGCTGCCTTATTCAATTTTCGAGAAACAGGAACATTGATTTTTCAGGCAAATCAGCTTGTTTCTAATCCAACGTCTATTCAATTCGGTATTGGAGTCCCGTCTTCCATCAATCACAATGATCCAAGTACTTTCCAAAATACAAATCCTTTAAATATCGCCATTGCGAACGATATGCACTGGGATTGGAATCCGGGCTATATCTTTTTCAAAGTAGAGGCGAAGGTTGATACGATTGTGGACGGAATTACGAATTGCAATCACAACCTGGTTTATCACGTGGGAACGGATTCTTATTTCACCAATAAAACGATCGCCAATCTCAATTGGTCGGCTGCAAGTTCCACGCTGAATGAAGCCTGGTTAAAACTTGACCTGAAGAATTTCTTCGAAAACGCCGGAAGTGCAATCGATGTGAAAACTGAATTCACGACCCACAGTATGAGTTCTCAAAGTGCCTTAACCGAAAAAGCGCGTCAGAATTTCGCCGCATCCATCAGCGCATTATGAATCGATTCTTAATTGGAATATTGCTTTTATTGGTTCTCTTTTTAGCATGTACAAAAGAGAAGGTGGGTTACGATCCAACTCCGTATACTCTGAAAGTACCAAGTCATTTTCCGCAGATGAACATTCCTTCGGATAATCCTATGACAGAAGAAGGCGTTTTATTGGGAAGAATGCTCTTTTACGAAAAGCAATTGTCTTTAAATAATACGATTTCCTGTGGATCTTGTCATGCACCAAATGCTTCCTTTTCGGATGGAAATCAATTTTCTCAGGGAGTGAACGGAACCATGGGAGTTCGGAATGCTATGGCGCTCGTTAATTTGGGCTGGCAGACCAGTTTCTTTTGGGATGGAAGGGCACACACACTGGAAGAGCAGATTTTGGAACCCGTTCCGAATCCCATTGAAATGCATTTGGAATGGAAAGATGCTATTTCACGGTTGAAAGCAGATGGCGTTTATCGAAATCAATTTTACAAAGCTTTTGGAGTTGTTGATTTCAATGAGTCACACGCAGCGAAAGCACTTGCCCAGTTTTTACGAACGATGATCTCCGGAGAATCCAAGTACGATGTCATGTACAAGTTTGCGAATAATATCCAGTTAACAGCTTCCGAGCTAGCCATTAAAAATTCAGTTACAACGGAAGAATGGGCCGGATTTGACCTCTTTAAAAGTTTAAACGGTGCAGATTGTTTTCATTGTCACAACGGAACATTGATGCAGGTGCAAAAGTTTTCAAATAACGGACTGGATGCTGTTTTCTCAGATTTGGGAAGGGGAGCAATCACCAATAACGCGAACGATAACGGAAAATTTAAAGTTCCGACACTCCGAAATATTGCACTTTCAGCACCATACATGCACGACGGGAGATTTGAAACGCTTGATGATGTCATTGAGCATTATTCTACTGGTATTCAGCATTCCGGGACGATCGATCCGTTGATTGAATTTGCAAGCGTGGGCGGCGTTCATCTGGATCCTAATCAGCGTAATCAGTTGAAAGCCTTTTTATTAACGTTAACAGATCATAATTTTGTAACTAATCCTGACTTTAAACCGTTAAACCCGTGAGGAAGTCAGTCTAATTGTTAGTACCTTTGTACAAGTGATATGGAAGAAATGGTAGACGAAAGAAGATTAACCACCGAGGAGAAAGCCTTGAAAATTAATCTAACAAGTGACATTTATGGTTGTTTCGCTGAAATTGGAGCGGGACAGGAAGTTGCAGCCAACTTTTTTAAAGCCGGGGGAAGCTCCGGAACTATTGCGTATACGCAGTCGGCTTATGACATGAAAGTGTCTGATGCCATGTATGGCGCCGCATCAAGATATGTATGCGAGGAGCGTTTGGTTACCATGCTTACAACAGAATACAATACTTTGTCTGAACGTCTTCCTAAAAAGCAGGAAGTAGCTCGTTTCTTCGCGTTTTGTAATACTGTTGAGTCTTTAAATTATCACAAAACAAATCAGGGACAAGGCTGGGTTGGACTGCGTTTCCAGCTGAAGCAGGGAGGTGAGTTCAATGACATTATTCTGCACGTAAAAATGCACGATAATTCCCATAAAGCACAACAGGAAGCTTTGGGTATTTTGGGAGTAAATCTGATTCATGCAGCTTACTTTTCGACAGATGACCTGGATGAATTCTTAACGAACCTGGTACATCGAATTCCCAGGGATCGTGTGGAAGTGGACATGCTGCGTGTTTCCGGACCTGATTTAGGTTTGGTGGACAACCGCATTATCTCATTGAACCTGGTAAAAAGAGGAATGACAGACGCAACGATGTTTGATTTGTGTGGTACTGTTCTTCAGCCGGCAGCGGCATTGTACAAAAAGAATATTCTCTTGATGCGTGGTCGATTCAGACCGGTAACAAAAGTGCATTTGGATATGATTGCTCACGGAACGGAACAATTCCTAAAGGAAGATGGCGTTCGTGAAGATAACTTGTCTGTCATTTTCGAGTTGACATTGAAAGATTTGACAGCAGACGGAAAAATTTCGGATAAGGATTTTATTGATCGTGCCGAATTGCTGGAATCATTAGGATATACGGTGATGATTTCCAATTATTTGAAGCATTATAAAATGCTCGATTATTTGGCAACTATTGCCCGAGGTCAGAAAATGGGAGTTATTGCCGGAATTTACAATCTGCACACCATTTTTGATGAGCGTTATTACGATAATTTGCCGGGTGGTTTATTGGAAGCTTTCGGAATTGGTTTCGGACACAATGTAAAAATGTATGTTTATCCTGCACTCAATGTAGATACAGGCGAGTTATATACTTTGGATGAATTGACTATTCCAAAACATTTACGTGGGTTGGTTCAGTTCTTAAAGGATAATAACAAATTGGAAGCAATTTCTAATTTTGATCCGGAAGCACTGAAAATACTTTCAGACGACGTATTGTCAAAAATTCGTGCGGGAATTACAAGCTGGGAACAAGATGTTCCGGAGAATGTGGTAAAGGCAATCAAATATTACGAACTTTTTGGCTACGACAAACGAAAAGACGTCGTAAACGTTTAATGATTTAAAGGTTCTTGATTGTTAGCATCTTAGTAACTTTCCGAATGAGGAAGCCTAAAAAGATTTGTTAGAAATTTATTTAGTGTGAAATTATTCCTTACATTGGTCATGAACGCCACTATTACGTGCTAATGATTCGATTCCCAGAAAGTCTGCCAATCCTTAAACGAAAGTATGGTCTTTTGTTCTTTCTGTTCATTCATTTTTCATTTTCAGGATTTTCACAGCAAAAAAATTACGATCGGAAAAAGTTCAAGCAGGAAATCCAGCAGCTTCGGGAAGAAATGATTGTGGATATTTCAAAAGCCAACGCATCTCTTCGATTTCTGGATGATAAATACAGCGATTATCACAATGCGGAGATCAATTACAGCCTCACGATCAAAAAGATTAAATTCTTCAGTGCTTATGGCGATTATGCGAGGGTGAAATTTGAGATCAATAAAGCCAAGCGCTTCCAATATTTCTTCAAGGTTAAGAAGCAGGATAAATTGTACTTGGATTTGTATAGTGCGGTTTATGAAAGTTTGGGACAGGATTACGATCCGCTGATTCGAAAAGCACATAAAATACTGGCTGAATCGGATAAATCGGATAAATACCTCCTCCTTCAATGTCATTTGATACTTTGCAATAGTTATACCGAAAAAGGGAATTTTGAAAAAGCCCTTAACCAGGTGGAGAAAGCTAAAAAAATAACCTCTCGGATGAGCGCTCCCTATAGTTTTCAGGTGGCAAATGCCGCAGGGCTGGTTTATGTCTTTCATAACGATATCGATAAATCCATCCGGGAATTTCAATTTGCAAAGAAACTGGCACAATTCAATCATTGGAAATATGCTGAACAATATGCCAATGCAAGTTTGGGTGAGATTTATTTGTACACCAACCAACTGGAATTGGCAAAACCTTATTTTGATCTTGTACTTAAGAATGAAAAATCAACGGAATTGCGTGATCTGTTCCAGGTTTACGGATGTTTGGAGCGTTACTACCAACTAAAAGAAAATAAGGATTCGTCTTACTATTATGCCATTAAAAGAAATGAGGTGGATGACTTGCTGGAGAATCTCCGCAGTGAAAACCTGGTTTTTGAATTGGATAAGGACTTTCAGACAGAATCAAATCAATATTTACTGGAAGAGGAACGCAGTAAAAATCAGCAGCTGCGTTTGATCCTGATCCTGATTCTCATGAGTATTGTGATCATCATTAGTATTTCTTATTTATTCATTCGTCAAAAAAGCGACTCAAACCGGGTTTTGCAGTTACAAAAGGAAGAAATTGATGACAAGAACAAAGAGATTTCGAATTCACTGGCAATGAAAGAAAGCCTTCTCAAAGAAATTCATCACCGGGTGAAGAATAATCTACAGGTGGTTTCCAGTATTTTGAACCTTCAGTCGCGAAATGTGCATGACCCGGAAGCGCTCCGTATTTTGGAAGAAGGCAAGGAACGAATCCGTGCAATTGCGTTGATCCACAACCAGCTTCACCTGAACAATGATTTGGCCTACGTGGAAATGGGGGCTTATCTGAATAAATTGATATCACAAATGAGAGAATCTTTTTCCAGTTACAACAAGCAAATCGAAGTCCGGGTAAATGTGGAAGAGATAAACCTGGCGATTGATTATGCAGTACCGGTTGGATTGATCATGTGCGAATTGCTTTCAAACTCCTATAAACACGCTTTTTCAAAGCGAAAAGAAGGACTCATTGAAATTGAACTAAAGAACAATTCGGAAAAGAGCCTGAACTATGAACTTTTAGTCAAAGACAATGGAATAGGCTACAACGGAGAGACCGAGTTTTTGGAGCAATCTTCAACAGGTGTTGAAATTATCAGTGCTTTTATTCAGCAATTGGATGGAAAATATACTTACCTGAATAACGGAAGTGGTTTCGGTCTCTTTATCGAATTTGCAATTGATGAACGCCATTCTAAATTCAATTGAGTTTTTTTTGATACCTTAGACTGAAAGTTTTGTTTTATGCCGCACATTAAAAATGCCTTGTTGAGATTCCGGATTATTGATCGTGCACTGAGAAATAATTATAAGCCTTATCCAACAAAAGCACAATTACGTGAGGCCTGTGAGGATGCATTGTTCGGAAGCGTTGATGGCGCAAATATTTGTGATTCAACGATCGAGAAAGACATGTTCGCTATGAAAATGGAACATGATGCGCCGATAAAATATTCCAAAAGACATAATGGTTATTATTACAGCGATCCTGAATTCTCCCTGGATGAAATTCCTTTGAATGAATCGGATATTGAAGCTATTCGTTTTGCGGCGAATACCCTGAGCCAGTTTAAGGATGTCGGAATGTTCAAGCAATTTGGCTTCGCCATCGATAAAATTGTGGATCGTGTAAATATTTCCAATGATATCAACGATAAATCGATCGACCGTTTCGTAGAATTTGAAACCCCGGTTTCTTCACGCGGAAGCGAGTTTTTGAACCCAATCCTGAATGCGATCAAGGCTGGGAAGGTCCTTTACTTTGATTACGAAAGCTTTCAAACTCAAAAACGAAAAGCGCGTAAAGTACTTCCACTTTTGTTGAAGGAGTATCGCAACCGCTGGTACTTGCTGTGCTACGATCTGATCAAAGAAGGAATCATTACTTACGGTTTGGATCGTATTTACGAACTCCAGGATTCGGAAGAAGTATTCCGTTCGCCGATCTCATTTAACCCGGACCAGTTCTTTGAGCATGCCATCGGAATTACAGCCAGCAACGGCAAACCCGAAACGGTTATTTTCAAAGCAGACAACGTTGCCGCAAAATACATTGAGTCGCAGCCTTTTCACGCTTCCCAAAAAATTGTGAAGGAAGGTAAGAACCGGACCACTTTTGAAATGAAAGTCTACATTTCAGAAGAATTAATCCGGAGTATTCTCAGTTACGGAGGCGAAATCATTGTTGCGGAGCCCGAATTATTACGTACCCACATTGTGGATCGGATTAAATCCATGGTAGAAAACTATTCTCAATAATCTATTTTTTGATCACGAGTTGAAAGTTTGTCTTAGACTTCACGACAAATATTCCTTCCTGCTGGTCCCTGAAATAAACTTCCGAATAACCTTCGTGAACCTGAATAGTCAAATCTTTTGAAATTTCCTGTCCGATAGAATTGTAAATTTTCAAATCCTGTAACTCCGCTTTATCTCCGAAGATTCGAATTTTTTCCGTTGCAGGATTGGGAAAAACACGAATTTCGTTTGCATCATTTTCAATTTGATTATTGAATGAAACGGTTTTTAGAATCGCTCGTGCACCATCCAAATCATATTGGTTCAGCCTGTAATAACTTATTCCTTCAAGAGGTTCACCATCTATTTCCTGGTATTCTTTGAGACTTTGGCTTTCACCTGCTGCCTTTGCGGTAAGCAGTCTGTTCCAATCTGTTCCGTTCGAAGAGCGTTCAATTTCAAAGTAATCACTGTTGTATTCGGATTCGGTTCCCCAATCCAAAAGAGCAGTTTGATTTACTTTGATTGCTGAAAAATCTGTGAATTCAACCGGAAGAGCATTTCCTTGCAAAAAATGAACTGTTCCATTAAGACTTCTGTTCGCTGTAATGGTATTGAACGGATAAGTAATTCCAATTCCACCCATAATTGCCAGATCTCCGTTTGCAGAAACGCTCGAATAGCCGGAATTTGCGGTGGTGAGCACTCCGGTAGAAAGAATGGGATTGGATGCTGTAATATAAAATCCGTAGGTTTCTCCTATTGGAATAAGAACATTGACAGGAATCGTCAAAGGAGTTGCAGCATTTAACCCGATACTTAGAATAGAACCAGCAGATCCAACAAGTGTCCAGCTGGCGGAGGTGTTTTCTGCCCCGAGATAACTTCCGACTTTGTAATAAACTTCATAGCCTCCGATAGATAGGGCTGGCAGATTGACATCAAAACAGAAAATGGTAACTGTGTTTGTGGCAGAGATATCAAACATTACTCCTTTGTTTGAAGTATTGCTTGCATAGGGTGCTACTAAATCTGATCCAACATTTGTGCATTGAGCAACAACTGTTTGCGGACCAATTAAAAGGCAGCATGCGAGTGAGAGAATTGTGGACTTCAACATGACCTGAATAAATATAAATAATGGTTGAGGACAAGGTAAGGAATTAGAAATGATGTTTTTAAAATTTAACACAGTAAAAATAAATTTTAACAGTCGGTCCTTTCAAAGATATAGCGCATCAATCTCTTGCTTTTCCCTATATTTATCCTCAAAAAAATCAAGGATGACACTGATTCAAGAATTCAAAAACGGAGTATGTATAATTACCCTGAACAGACCCCAGGTTTTCAATAGCTTCAATAAAGAAATGGCAATGGCCTTGCAAAAAGCACTGGATGATTGTGAGAAGGATGAGTCTGTTCGCGCAATCGTTATAAAAGGTGAGGGGAAGGCTTTCTGTGCCGGCCAGGATTTGGCGGAAGCAACGGATCCGAATGGTCCTGAAATGCAGTCGATCGTGAAAGATCATTACAATCCGATCATTGAGCGAATCAGAAATATTGAAAAACCAATTATAGCTGGTGTTAACGGAGTTGCTGCAGGAGCAGGTGCAAATATCGCATTGGCTTGTGATCTGACGATTGCAAAAGAATCGGCATCATTTATCCAGGCATTTTCGAAAATTGGGTTGATTCCGGATTCAGGAGGAACATTTTTTCTTCCGCGTTTAGTTGGAATGCAGAAAGCGATGGCTTTGATGATGACCGGAGAAAAGGTTTCTGCCAATGACGCTGCAGCTATGAATATGATTTACAAAGCAGTTTCAGATGAATCTTTTGAAGAGGAATTGACAAAATTGGCTGAAAATATGGCTTCCATGCCCACTTATGGTTTAGGTTTGACCAAACGAGCGATGAATGCAAGTTTTACCAATAACCTGACACAGCAACTGGCAGTAGAAGAGCAATTGCAGACATTGGCCGGTAAATCGGAAGATTTTGCGGAAGGAGTAAATGCGTTTATGGAAAAGAGAAGCCCGCTTTTTAAAGGGAAATAAGAGAATTATGAATGATCGATTATTAAGTGAGGTTGAATGCTTGATAATGGATACTTATTCAATGGATAATGAAAAGTAAAATAGGTGTATTAGGTGCAGGAACCATGGGAGCAGGAATTGCCCAGGTAGCAGCTCAATCAGGTCATGAAGTCGTATTGGTAGATGTGAATCCGATTCAATTGGATAAAGCGAAATTAGCGTTGATCAAGATACTTGACCGCATGATCGAAAAAGGGACTCTGGACGAATCCGGAAAAAGTGACTTATTGAATCGCTTGCATTTTTCGGCCCAGCTTACTGATTTCAGAGGATCGACGTTGGTCATTGAAGCAATCGTAGAAAAACTGGAAGTGAAGCATGCTGTTTTTAAAGAGATTGAAGAAATAGTTGGGATGGATTGTATTATTGCTTCGAATACTTCCTCTTTATCGATCGCATCCATTGGTTCGGTATTGAAATTACCTTCACGTGTAATCGGGATTCACTTTTTCAATCCAGCACCTTTGATGCCTTTGGTAGAAATCATTCCGGCTGTTCAAACCAGTGATGAAACTTTGAATACAGCAAAAGCCATTATTGATTCCTGGGGAAAACTCACTGTTGTTTGTAAAGATACTCCCGGGTTTATCGTGAATCGGGTTGCGCGTCCTTTTTATGGAGAAGCTTTACGGATTTATGAAGAAGGAATTGCCGATTTTGCAACAATTGATTGGGCTATGACCGAACTGGCAGGTTTCAGGATGGGACCTTTTACCCTGATGGATTATATTGGGAACGATATAAACTACACCGTAACTGAAACAGTATTTGCATCATTTTATTATGATCCGCGCTTCAAACCTTCATTTACACAGAAAAGACACATGGAAGCAGGCTTTTTTGGTCGTAAATCAGGAAGAGGATATTATGATTATGCCGAAGGAGTGGAGATACCGGCTCCTAAAAAGGACGAAAAACTGGGACAGGAAATCGTGGACCGCATTTTAGCGATGTTGATCAATGAAGCATATGATGCCTTGTTTTTGAATGTTGCGAGCCGGGAAGACATTGACACAGCAATGACTAAAGGAGTGAATTATCCGAAAGGATTGTTGAAATGGTCGGAAGAAATTGGTTTGAAAACGGTTTTGGGAAGATTGGAAAATCTGTTTGCTGAATACGGAGAAGACCGTTACAGGCCGAATCCGCTGTTAAAGAGATTGGCAAAATAAAAGTAGGGGCGAATAATTATTCGCCCCTACTTTTTTATATTAATTCAGCTTCCAAAGTAAGCTCAAAACTAAATGCTCCGCTTACCGGACAATTTTCTTTCGCTCCTTTTGCAATCTTTTGGAATTCGTCATTAGAGATTCCCGGAATTTTTGCAGAAAGTGTCAAAGCAGAAAGCGTAATTTTTCCGTTATCCAGTGTAATGCTTGAACTTGTTTTCAACTCTTCCGGAGTATAACCTGCTTCTGTTAAATCTGCGCTTAATTTCATAGTAAAACAACCTGCATGTGCAGCTGCCAGCAATTCTTCCGGGTTTGTACCAACTCCTTCCGCGAAACGCGAATTGAAGGAATATTGTGTTTGGTTTAAAGTAGTACTTTGTGTTGTAAGGTGTCCGCTTCCGTCTTTGATTGTTCCGTTCCAAACGGCTTCTGCTCTTCTTTTCATAATACTTGTTTTTATTGTTTTTGAATGATGAAACAAATTTAGGGTGGATGAGGCTCTTAAAAAAGAGATTTTTGGCAGATTTTAGTGTACTTTTTTCCCTTCGTTGAATAATTTCCGAAAAACCACCGGACTGTCACCCACTTTGCCGGTAAATAAACGGTTGAAATAAGCCGGGTCTTCATAACCCAATTCGTAAGCAATTTCTTTCACCGACCAATCTGTGAAACACAACAGGCGTTTTGCCTCCAGTAAGATACGGGATTTTATGATTTCATTGGGCTGAACGAGATTCAATTTATTGAATTTATTGGAAAGAGTTTTTGCTGTCAGACCAAGTAATTCAGCGTAATAAGCTACCGAATGCCATTTCTTAAAGTGAATTTCTACCAGCTGATTGAAATTTCTGTAGAATTCCACTTCGGCGGGTATTACTGATAATTGGGATGGAAGATGCTGTTCTTTCCAAAGCCTGGTTGCACGAATGATGATTTGTTTCAAAAGGATGCGAACCATTTCTTCCATGGATGAATCCTGAAGTTTGAGTTCCTTTCCAATTTCAGAAAGCAGGTTTTGGATCAGTTGATTTTCTTCTTTCGAAAGTTCAGTTGCGGGAAATTGTCCGGCGTTATTGTACAACAAACCATCACAGGCTACTTCTGCATCGTGAATTTGGATGCAATAGAAATCCCGGTTATAACTCAGCAGGATCGCATTTTCCCCTTTCAGGATTTGGATGCGTTGATAGCCGCAGAAAAACAGAGTAGGTTTAGTAGTGATGAATTCACTGAAGTCGATTCTTAAATGAGATCCTTCCGGTACGTAAAGAATACAAATACCTTCTTTAAAAGGATTGCTGTTAAATAGATCGCGTTCTTCCTTTGTTTGGACGTGCGTCCATTCGAAGGATTTATAATTTGATTCGAACTTCAGTTTGTTTTGAGTTCCGGTTTCCATTTACTTCCAGGTTTTCAATACTTTTTCAGCTTGTTTGGAATAGAATCCTTTTTGGTTCCGGATTTTAATAAACAACTCTTTCGCACTGTTTTTATCGCCATTTGCCAGGCGGCTTTCAGCCAGATACCATTCCGCTTCATCGTTGAAATTAGAAAATTCCAATTGAAGGCAGGCAGAAAAGTTCACACATGCATCATTGTATTGCCCCAAATTGTAGTAACACCAGCCTGCATAGAAACGCGCATTTAAATCGTCCGGATAATTTTTAATGATTTCGTTGAATCGGGAAAGCGCCTGTTTCCATTTTCCGCGGTTGGTATAATTCAATGATTTGCCCAGGTAATCCATATAAGGAACGTTGACCAATTTCATTTGGGGCTCTTCCGGAACAACATCATCTATGTTTTCCTGGTCTGCAGGAATTCCGGTAAGGATAATTTGTTCGATCTGAACAGTAGGCTTAGTGCGATATTGAGAATAATCAATTGCTTTGAGGTCCTGCAGGTAAATTTCCTTTGCGATTTTTTGATTGGAAACAGTAACCGGCTTTTGTTCAATCACCGGTGGAAGCGGTTCCAGTACCAATTCAGGGAAAGGAATATCAGTGATTTCTTCCTTTTTAAGCTCTATCGGAAGATGTTTGATTTCGCTTTGAGAAGTTTTGATTTCGCTGACTGTAATTTGGTCCTTTTGAGGAATTGCTTCAAGAGTGTCTATTTCCTGCGGAATATTGATATCCGTATTTTCCAATTTTACCAGGACAGGTTTTTCTGCTTTCAAAGAGTTTTCTGGTTTTGAGACCAACAAAAATGCAAGTGTCAAAATAACCAGAGTAGAAAGACCTAATATATAAGGAGTAAAATTCGTCTTCGGAAAGTTCATTTTTCGGTCAAGCTGCTTCAGTTTCGAAAACGGGACATTGGATTCCTGCCATCCTTCAAGTGCATCTCGATCAAAATCACTCAATTGATCCGATGAATTCTCATTCCGGGACGATTGAACGAGTTTCTCAAATTCATTTCGCGATATGTAATCTCTATTCTTCATGACTTTCCATCCAAATTTTTAAATTTCTTTTTCCGTTTTGAATAGCACTCTTTACAGTATTTAAAGGTATGCTCAATTCATCACTAATCTCCTGATAGCTTTTATCCTTTAAATAGAAGAGTTCGATACAGATTCGCTGTTCATCTTTCAAATGTTGAATAGCCTGTTCCAGTTTTGTCAGCTTTTGTTCGCGTTCATTTCGATCATCCGTTTCAGGATTGTCAGCCTGTAAGAGATTCTCATGAATAGGTGTTTGATGTGTTTTCTGTTTGCGCAGGTGAATCAGGCATTCATTTTTGGTAACCTGGTAAAGCCAGGATTTGAAATGCTGAATCGTGTGTTTCTCGATCTTCTGGTTCAATTCCCCGAAGATTTTCATAGTTGTATCTTCGGCATCTTCATACCTTTTAAGGTATTTGATACATGTTCCAAGAACAAGATGTGCGTAACGTTCATATAATAAAGGTATTGTAAACAGATTTTCCTCTTGTTTATAAAGCTGGATCAGATCCAGATCAGAAAGATTGTTATACCTTTTATGTCCGCGTTGAAACAGCATCATGACATAAAGATGCATTAACTGAAATAATTCCATAAAATAGACTTACTATAAAAGTAAGCACTTAAATTTATACCTGTTATGAGTAAGCTGAAAAGAATTGGGGTTTTGACTTCAGGTGGAGATTCACCTGGTATGAACGCATGCATTCGTGCGGTGGTAAAAGCAGGAATAGGAAAGGGGATTCAGGTATTCGGAATTGAAGACGGTTATAAAGGAATGATCGAAGATCGGATTCGTAAATTGACATATACAGATGTGAATAATATCATTCATTTAGGAGGTACTATTCTTGGGACAGCCAGAAGTGAAGCTTTTAAAACAACAGAAGGAAGGAGTCAGGCAGTTTCCAATTTGAAAAAGCACCAGATAGAAGGATTGATTCTCATCGGTGGTGATGGAACCTATGCGGGAGGAATGGCTTTAGCCAAAGAATTCGATATTCCAGTAATAGGTTTGCCCGGAACAATAGATAATGATATTCATGGAACAGACTTTACAATTGGATATGATACCTGTTTGAATACAGTTGTTGAAGCAGTTGATAAGATCAGGGATACTGCTTCGAGTCATCATCGGGTGTTTTTTGTAGAGGTAATGGGAAGGGCTTCCGGTTATATTGCATTGAATAGTGCGATTGCAAGTGGAGCAGAATCCGTTTTGATTCCTGAAACATTAACGGAGATAGGCATTCTTGCAAAGGAAATAAAGAACCAAAACAAAGGAATTCGCAGTTCCATTATTATAGTAGCCGAAGGTGACGAGGAAGGCGGGGCAAAAGAAATCATGGAAAAGGTAAAGCCTTATTTGGAAGGATACGATTTAAGGTATTCCGTGTTGGGACATATTCAAAGAGGAGGAAGTCCGTCGGCATTTGACAGAATTCTTGCTACAAGGATGGGAGTAAAGGCTGTTGATCTTTTAATTGAAGGCAAAAAATCCATTATGATCGGTCAAATCGGAAAAGATATGGTCTTCCAAAACATTTTGGAAGGAACCACAGGAACTGTCCCTACGGACGATTCGGGGATAGAATTGCTCAAATCCTTGCTCACAAAAGGATAAAATCAGAAAAGATTAAAAAAAGTTTACCAGATAACTAATCAAGTTATCAATATGTTAAGTGACAGATTTATTTTTTTTCAAAAAAGAAAAGTTGAAAACCCTTGTTAAAGTGGAATAAGTACGTAC
>CBFGOJ010000025.1:0-67379 GCA_965650365.1 uncultured Fluviicola sp.
ATCCGTTGTTATCTGTAATAGTTACTGAATACGTTCCTGCAGCAAGGCCTGTTCTGTCCTCTGTTGTAGGACCCGAAGCCCAGTTAAAGGTATAAGGACCGGTTCCCCCGGTAGGAGTAAGGTTAATTGCACCGGTACTATTTCCGAAACAAGCAACGTTGGTTACAACTGTTGTTCCGCTTACTGCTGCTGTTGGTTGTGTTACCGTTGGTGAAACTGTTCCGGTACATCCATTGTTATCTGTGATTGTAACCGAATACGTTCCGGCAACAAGACTCGTTCTATCTTCTGTAGTGATTCCACCACCCCAGGCAAAGGTATAAGGACTGGCCCCTCCGGTTGGAGTGAGATTAATTGCACCGTTATTTCCACCGAAACAAGCAACATTCGTTACAACTGTTGTTCCGGTTACTGCAGTTGGTTGTGTCACCGTTATTCCGGAAACAACACCTGTACATCCGTTATTATCAGTGATGATTACCGAGTAAGTTCCTGCAGCAAGACTAATTCTGTCTTGTGTAGTGACTCCACCGCCCCAGTTATAAGTATACGGACTTGTTCCACCTGTTGGAGTGAGATCAATGACCCCGTTTGTTCCACCGTTACATGAAGTATTTGTGACAGTTGTTGTTCCGCCTACTGCTGCTGTTGGCTGTGTTACCGTTATTCCAGTAACGCTTTTTGTACATGAATTGGCATCGGTAATGATTACAGCATAAGTGGCCGCCGCAAGACCTGTTCTGTCTTCTGTTGTAACACCGCCACCCCAGTTAAAGGTATAGCCTCCGGCTCCACCACCAGGGGTAAGGTTGATAGCTCCGTTGTTCCCACCGTTACAGAAAACGTTCGTCACCACTGTTGTTCCGGTGAGGGCAGGTGATTGGGTTATTGTAAAGTTTTTGGTTGCAGTACAAGCAATGTTGTCGGTAACAGTAACGGTATAAGTTCCTGCCGTCAATCCGGTTGCAATAGCTCCGGTTCCACCTGTTGGTGACCAGGAATAGGCATAAGGCGCAATTCCGCCCGAAGGGCTTACACTGGCTGCCCCGTTCGATCCGCCAAAGCAAGCAACGTTCGTTTGTGAATTCGAGCTCGTACTGATCGTTGAAATCGTCAATGAACCGGCATTCGTGTTGGTAAAGCAGCTGGCTACGCCATTGATCGCCACCATACGGTACTGGTTGCCGGTCATACCTGAGGATACACCCGTAAGTGTAAGTGTAGTGGTTGTTGCACCGGAGTAAATACCACCGTTTGTGATGTTCACGAAGCCAGATCCCGTATTCTCCTGCCATTGGAAAGCGGTCGCTCCCGATGCATTGGCACTGAAAGTTGTATTATTGCCATTGCAGGCAGACCGATTTGGTGGGTTGGCTGTGATGGTTGGCGCGGTACAGGAAGCTATGTGGGTCAAACGAATGTTATCAATTGCCCATTCTTCTGCACCTCCATTTGCAGAAGCACGAACGCGCAAATAAAAGGTTGTTCCTGTGGTTCCCGGAATACTCTTGGTGAATGGAGCGAATGTGTAATTCAGGGAAGTACCATCGCCGACCAAGTCTCCATCGGTATCCAACGCAAGTTGTTTGGTCGCACCGGAACACTCAAAGTCAAGTGATTTTGTATAGGTCGTACCGTCAAAACTGTATTCGATAATAATGTAATCTCCGGCCTCCCATGCGAGTCCGTTATTACCTGCAAGCAGACAGGTCAGCTGGAGGTTTGTTAATCCCACTGCAGGAATAGTATAATCGATCTGCAGTTCAACATCTCCTCCTAAACCGTCATGGTCTTCACCGGCCCAGAATTTTGTTCCTTCCATCCCGGTATAGGTTGTATTTGTTGTAATAAAAGCTGTACTGGTACGCATGAAGTAGATACTTGGACCTCCCTGTACATCAGCTTCGGGAGTTCGTGTCCCGCTGCTGGGGGCACCGGTGTCCTCATAAGTGTCAGACCAGAACTGGGTCTGAGCATAGCTTGAAGCAAAAGCAAAGAGCGATGCAAAAAGCATAAGTGTAAAATGTTTCATTGACTTGTTTTTTTAAGTTGTTTAATTGTTTTGTAGTGACTTTCGCAAGTGAGGGTTAGTTTCGATGAACAGTTGTTGCATCGAGTTTTTCTTTTGTAGCAAAGTATCCGGCTGTTACGATTCCGTACTCGCAGGAAATAATTTTAATGTTTATGAGCTTATTATGAAGGCAGGCGACTTTCACCTGCTCGGAAATGGGATTAACGTGGTAGATACTGCCAACCGGTGAAAAGTGAGGCTCCTCCTCGATGGAAGCGCTGATAATTTTTACAGGCTTTCCATTTAGGATTGTGTCGGCACCATTATTCCAGGGATTGCATGCGTTGATGAGATTGATGATCTCTTCGGCATCCATGCGGTTCCATTGAATAAACGTGTCTTCTTTTTCGGGCTTTTCGAAATACCGGGCTTCGTTTTCGTTTTGTGGCTCACGTGGGATCATTGATCCGTATTCAAGCATCTGTGCCATATTTAGTGCCACCAGAGCTGCACGAACTGCCAGTTTTCCTGCCAATGTTCCAAATGTATCGTCATTTGATATCGTTACTGTTTCGCGAAACACCACATCTCCTTCATCGAATTCAGCATCCATAAAGTGAACACTTATTGCAGTTTCTGTTTCCCCATAGCGAAGGGTTTCAAATATCGGCATTGGTCCGCGGTACTGAGGAAGTGCACCTGTATGGAAATTGATGAATTTGTCCTTTCCGAAGCTCAATAGCGATTCGGGTAAGCGGTATGGAAAACAGATACTAAAAACGGCATCGGGGTTAAGCTCCCTGATCCAGGTTTCGAGTTCCTGCATTTTAGCTGAACTTTGTATGGATTTGAAAGGCATATTGGTTGCCGAACATTCTTTTTCAACCACATCGACAATTTCTTGCTCGCCTTTTCCAATGACAATACCGCAGAGGTATTGCTCCACAGCGAGTTGTTGTATTGCAGGAAGTGCGAATCGCCCGCCGCAAAGAACCAGTATCTTCAATTCACTCATCAGATGCATGTATAACTATTATACCAGCCGGATACCGACTGGCCTACCTCCTGGGAGATTAATTGATCGAAAGCTTCCTTCGTTTCGGGAATTTCCCTTATTATAGTTAGAGCGCAATGCCCTGTTCCATCATTATCGATACGTGCTTCATACAATGGAGCAATGGAACAGTGGCTCCCGGAATGAAACGTGATGCTTCCTCTTGGGGAATCGAACGAGAAATCGTTCAGCAGTTCGCCCACTGCCACTGCATTTTTTTGTAGTGCAAACTGTTCAACCAGGAAAGCAGCGATAAATCCGGACTCCCAACCCAGTAGGCTAAACAGGTTGGCTTCTCGGCCAGAAGCTTCCATGGTTTCGATGAATAAGTTATTTTGCTCGTTTGGTAAGTTCCTGGACCATGCAGCTATTCCATTAACATTGTTTCCCGGATAAACTGCTTCCTTCAGCATTGATTCCTCAAAAGCAAAAGGGGGCATATATACAGGGATGTTCTGTTCAGGAAAGTATTGAACCAGGTCGTCGAAGAACCATTGGACATAGTCGCCGCTGAAAATGCTTAATACGCATGTGCTGTCAGCTGTTGCAAACTGTTCTTTGAGCGGCTGCATGGAAAAGTCTTCTCTTTGATAGCCTGTAGCTATATTAAAGCCGATTGTACCACCGGCATGAAGATAACCATTGAATGCTCCTACTGTTTGCAAATAGCCGCCGTCGTAGTATCCTGTAGCAATACCACCTGTCAGATGTCCGTTTTGCACTGCAAGTTTTGAACTAAGCCAGGTTCCTAAGGAATTGTGTAACGAATGATAAAAGATATTGGGGGATACCGGCCATTCCTGCGGAAGATGTGCTCCCGAATCCAAAACAATAAGCAGCCTATTGGCAGCAGCAAATAAAGGTCTCAATACCTGGGCAGTCCTGTGACCGATATAGGCAAAAACGATTTGTGCATTTTCATGCATAATAAGCTGTTCTGCGGATTTGTAACACAACTGTTTATCAGTTCCGAAACCGATGTTTTCAGTAACAATGCGGACATTTTCTTCCCCAAGATATGCCAACGAAGATTTTAGCCCCTGGAAAAGGTCAAAACTGATCCCTTGATAAAAAGTTGATCTTGGAAGTAAGAAACCGATAGTTTGCATAAGATTAAATAGAAGGGAGGACAATGTCCTCCCTTGATTTTATTTAGTTACGGCTTGGGAAAATTCCCTGCAATGCAATTGAATAATTCATACAAAGGTATGGTGTAAGAAGGCTGAATGGCTGACTTCCTCCTGCTACTGCGGTTGTTCCTCCAACGATCGGAGCTCCTGTTGACAAAGTAGGGGAAGGTGTTCCTCCGTACATATCGTTTGGTGAACTGTCTCCGATATAGTTTCCGGCAGCAGCAGAGTCATCGTTTGCTGTATTTACCGGAATGCGGATAGTGATACCCTGAGCGGGGTGAACGTGCATAGGCATTTGAGCAGTCGTTAGTGTTGTGTTTTCCACACCACCCACTTGCCCCATTGAATAGGGAGATAATCCAGGTCCCTGACCTTGTCCTACAGGAACACGTCCTTGTAAATCCGGTAACGCAAAAGTTGTTTGTCCGTTTCCTCCGTAAGTTGTCCCGAGTAACGAAAAAAGTGCAGTGTTTTGTGCAATTGATAAGACTTGCCCCTGGCAAGTTGCATACCCCTTTGGGGCGAAATTAAATCCTAGAAGCTTTACTTCTCCGATAAATGGTTCAGTAGACATAGTTATTATTTGTTTAAAAGTTACAGTTTGACAAATGATAACGTATGCGCAAATTGAACGCAGGCCTATAAAGGGGGATTGTGAAAAGCGGTTTCGTCATCAGTGAATGTTTAATTATGGTTCGACAAATATAAGGGATTAATAGATATAAACTAATTATCATATTCAAAACTAAGAAATGATGTTGGAAACTGCCTGAGGAACTTGAAAATCAGGGGGAAACCCTCGTAGAATTATTTTTCTTAAAACTCTTATTTTAATTGACTTATAAAGGCTTTCCGACCTTTTAATAAAAGTTAAATTACCCGAATGAGCATTTATTTTGCCCGAAAATAGATTTTTAAGCGTACCTTCGTTCTAATATTTATTTAAATACAAGTTTAATGAACAAAGGAACAGTAAAGTTCTTCAATGAAACTAAGGGATTTGGTTTCATTAAGGAAGATGACTCTGCAAAAGATCACTTCGTACACGTTTCAGGATTAGTTGATGAAATCCGCGAAGGTGACCAAGTTGAATTCGAATTAGAAGAAGGTAAAAGAGGAGTGAACGCAGTAAACGTTCGTGTAATCCAATAATTGATTTTAATAAATGAACGAAGAGTTTGTTCGTCTATTGACGGATAGACTCTTTTTTATTTTATCAAATTAGAAATTTTTAAAACAGTAAATGGCAAGATCACAAGAGACTTTCAATAAAAAAGAGATTCAAAACAAAAAAGACAAAAAGCGCAAAGACAAAGAGAAAAAAATGTTAGAGCGTAAAGAAGGTGGAAAAGCAAGCTTTGAAGACATGATCGTTTATATTGACGAGAATGGAAATCAAACATCTACACCTCCGGACCTTTCGAAACGTGTCGAATTCGACGCTGAGGATATCGTAATCGGTGTTCCGAAAAGAGAAGAAATGGAACCGGAAGATAAAATCCGCAAAGGAACAGTGACTTTTTACAATGACTCAAAAGGATATGGCTTTATTAAAGACATCACATCCGGAGACAGTATATTTGTTCACGCAAACCAATTAACAGAAGCCATTACGGAAGGGAACAGAGTAAGCTTCGAAGTCGAAAAAGGACAAAGAGGACCTACAGCTGTTAGAGTTAAGAAGGATTAAGATCCATTCAGAGATAGAATCGAATTTTATTAGTGTATTACGGCGATAAATCCACTTTTAAATTCGATTTTTTCATTGGCATAAGTTACAACAATGGTATAAGTGTAAATTCCGTCCGGAACGGCTAAGCCATTATTTCTCCCATCCCAACTATCATTCACGTTTTTTATAACTCCGATTTCTTCTCCCCAGCGATTGTAAATTCTACAATCAATTTCGCCAATACAAACCCCTTCAATTTTCCAACGATTGTTATAAAGATCATCATTCGGAGTGAAGGAATTTGGAATATATAAGAGGTTTTCCAAATCGGCTTCAAAAGCAATAGTAGTATCCATTGAACAACCCGTTTGCAGGTTGATAATGCTCAGCGAGTATGTTCCATCTGCCAGGTTTTGATAACTGTTTTCCGTAGAAAAACCACCATTATTAAAATCAATGGACAATACTCCGTTTGTTCCCGGCGCATTTTGTACCACAATACTTCCTTTATCCAAACAAATCGGGTCTGTGGCAAGTATGGAAACATCCAAAGGCGCAGCTGGGTCATAATTCAGCGTAATGCTGTCTTCGGCAATACAGCCGTTAGCAGTGGCTGCGTATACGTGAAAAGTTACATCCGAACTATCCACATGAGCTGTGGGAGATGGACAGGTACTGCAGCTTAAATGTGAAACCGGGTTCCAGGAAAAAGAAGTAAATGTTTCGCTTGAAGTATAAGTTAAAGGAACAAAAGCATTGCCGCAAAAAGTTAGGTCTGAACCCAGATCAATTTGCGGATCCGGAGCCAGGGTAATGTGTACGGTATCCGATTGCACATTACCGCAGGAATCTGTAGCTGTAACCCAATAGGTCCCGATTCCATAGGCTGTAAAAGTACTTCCGGTACTTCCATCGCTCCATAAATAACTCATAAAACCGGTTCCTGCGTCCAATTGGTAAATCCCGGCTGCACAAATGGAAGTGTCATTTCCCAGGTTCAATTGCGGGGAGCTGTTTACCAAGGTTAGTTTGATCGTATCTGTTGAAACACAAAGAGGACGGAAACTCACATCATCCATCCCGAAATCGACGCCGTAACCGTTTGTTTCCAGGTTGATAATTCGAATGGTTACAGAGGAGTTTGGACCTGAATTCCAGTTCGTAATACCATATTCATCCCAAATGAAATTTCCGCCAAGTGGTACGAATAACCCTGTTTCGGTTGGAAGAAGAAAATCTCCGGTTACATTACCAATCAAATGAATTTCAAAGATCGGTTGATTTCCTGCCGCACGCGTAGCCCAAAACGAGAAACGGTAGGGAGAATTCGGATTCACACCCAAAATGGTCTGCTCATAAATTTTGGTTGGACCATTGACACAACCATCCATTGACATGAACATCGAATCGCTTGATGATGTGTGATCATTCATGGTAGCGAATGACATGGTGAAGAAAGTCGGAGCAACATAATAATTACATGGGGAATAAAGTGTGGTATAAACCATATCACTGGAAAAACCTGTATTTCCCATGGAAAAATCTCCGTTGGTGACCATTTCCGGGCCTAACTCCAGGGCAGTAACAACATATTGCGTCGTAGCACTAATTGTTGCGATTGGATTTGGAATAAACGGATTGTTCAAACCGGTTGCCGGTGACCAGGAATAAGAATCAAAACCAGGTGATGCACTCAGCTGGATGGAAGTATTGGGACAGACGAATTGATCATTCCCTGCGTTAACCTGCGGGCATCCGGCAGCAACGGGTTGGTTGACCATAATTTTAACAGAATCCAAACCATCCAGGCAAAATGCCGGATTGGTGCTCGGAACCCGGAATTTCATCCAGTATGTACCGGGCGCAGGAAAAGTATAATTGAGTGATGTTCCCGTTCCCAGAACAGTTCCCGGTGTAATATACCAGATTGGGCCGGGACTGTTGGTAGTTCCTGTGAAATTGACAACACTTCCTGCCAGTACGGTGGTGGTTGATGTTGGATTCGTTATTGTTGCGGTAATCGGAGTGGGGCAGGGAGGAGTACAGCTTAAACAATTCAGTAAACTTCCCCGAACATTCGTTAGGAAATAATACATGCGGTCATACTGGCCTTGTGTGAATTGATTGTAGCACGAAAAAGCACTGTAATCCATGTAATCATCACTGAGGTCGGCAACATCTGTTGTAAACGGATTATTGGAAGATGGATCATCTGCATCAGTATTGCAGGAGTTTGCTGAAGGATTACAGGCTGCGAAAGTCGTTTGGTCGGGCGGAGTATCACAAACCTGGTCGCCGTCAATCAGGCAATTGGAATTACCGCATCCGCCTTCAAATGTATGGTATAAACCCAGGTAATGACCGATCTCGTGAACTCCTACAGCATCAGTTTGTGCATTATTTCCGAAAAATCCGGCTTCGATTACTACTCCGTCCATGGGAAGTCCATGAGCAGCAGGTAAAAAGGCATAACCGATAACTCCTGTTCCCATGCTCAAACTGGAAATCTCTTTGATTACCCAGATGTTCAGATAGCAGGTCGGGCTCCAGCGATTGACATCTTTCAAAGCAATATCGTCCACTTCCATAGTTTCATTGGTGAGCGGTGAACTATTCCGTGTAATTCCGGTTGTAGCATTTCCATTCGGATCGCGCTGAGCCAGGCAAAATTGAATCTGATTAAAAGGACTTGCGGCAAACTTCGTGTTCATGTTTGCTATGGCAGTTTGAACTTGTGCATCGCTGATGTTTTCAGGTCCGGATTGATGAATAATGTGAACAACAACAGGAATTGTCTGCAAGGATTTGGGAGCAGCATGCGAACCACCTTTGTTTTTCAGTTGGCTGTAATGGTACTTTTCCTCGTCAAGTTCGAACTGAGATTCAGTTAAGACCTCATTTGAAGTGTGCATGAGATGGCTTGCACAACCATTGAAAACGTTTGTGTTTTCACTTTGATTGTAAGCTGTAAAGCAAGGCATGCAAAATATCAGTCCGAATAGGAGTTTTTTCATTAGTAAAGGTCTATACTTTACTGAACGCGCTTTTTATCAATTGGTTGGCTTAAGGATGTTCAAAAAGTTAAAATGGTTCAAAATGGTTCAATTTGAACTATTCGACCTTTAAACTCTTTGAACAAAAAAGGCTCCCTTTCGGAAGCCTTTCAGTTATTTATCAATCGAACCGGTGACCCGTTTCATGAATTCATTCAGTGCATCTTTCTGAGATTTTCCTGCTTTGATTTCCTTGTGAACTTCAAGGGCTCCGGAGAAATTGGAAAGCAATTCTCCAATAACATCCAGTTCTTCATCCTTCAAACCCGGAGCATCAATCAAATGCTCCAAAGTATCGATCGTTTCGTTCACGTAGTCTTCATCGTTATCTTCGATAAAGGCTACCATGTGTTTAATTACCGGCAACCGCATCTTTGATCTCTTGAATGATTTCCACTTTATTTCCCTGAGCCTGTTTCACCAGTTCTCCGCCTACAAAACCAGCGAAAGTCGGCAGGTTCGAAACATCCGCAAATTTGCGTGAGTTTGGTAGTTTCTCTGCATCCACATAATAGAATTCTATTTCGGGATTTTCTTCAGCCATTCGCTTGAACTTCGGCTTCGTGATCTTACAGTTACCACACCAGGATGCTCCGTATTGAACCATCACTTTTTGATTGGTACTCAATAACTGCTCTAAATTGTCTTCCGTTAACTCTGTAAACATGATTTCTTAGTGTTTGCTTAAATATTCTGCCGTACCTGCAGCAGTTGCTTTCATGGCGTCTTTTCCTTCTTCCCAGTTTGCAGGACATACTTCACCGTGATTTTGAACGTGTGTGTATGCGTCTACCAAACGGATGTACTCTTGTACGTTACGTCCAACTGGCATGTGGTTAATTGACTCATGGAATACAGTTCCTTCTTCGTCAATTAAATACGTTGCGCGGTAAGTAACATTGTCACCTGCTGAATCCTCATCGTACGGGTCGAAATCCAAAATGTCTAATTCCTCAGCCAAACGACGTGTTGAATCTGCGATCAATGGAAATTTAACACCTTCAATACCACCGTTGTCTTTGGATGTGTTTAACCATGCAAAATGTACTTCAGCTGTATCACAAGATGCTCCAATTACCAAAGTATTGCGTTTTGCAAATTCAGCAGAAGCCTCCTGGAAAGCGTGAATTTCTGTCGGACAAACAAAAGTGAAATCTTTCGGGTACCAAAACAAAACCACTTTTTTCTTGTTTTCGATTGCATGACGCAATACATCAATTTGGAAAGTATCTCCCATTTCATCCATTGCATTCACCAATACCGAAGGGAATTTTTTACCTACTACACTCATTTTTTTGATTTTTATATTTGATTAATTTAATTACTATTGTTTCTATCCTCATTCTCCTAGTCCACCGTGGTGGATGAGTCTCATTCTGTCTATTTCCCCAGCCATGCTGCGAACATCCAGTTTGTTTTTTCTTTTTCACGAACCAGGTCGCTGATCATGGAATTTGTACCGTCGTCATCTAAATCAGCAGATTCCTTCAGGATTTCCCGCTCCAGTTTCAAAATCGTTTCCTGCGCTTTCAGAATATAGGTCATGCCTTCTTTCCCGTCGTGGATCGTTTTGTTTTCTTTCAGTTTACTGTTTTTCAGGTAATCCTCAAATGTATGAAGTGGCGTAATTCCCAAAGTCAGGATGCGCTCTGCCAGATCATCAATGATCACCTGAGTTCTGGTATACAATTCTTCGTATTTCAAATGCAGTTCAAAGAAGTTGTTTCCTTTTATATTCCAGTGAATAGCACGAAGATTTTGATAATGTACCTGGTACGTTGCCAAAAGGCGATTCATTTTAGTGCTTAAATCTTTTTGTGAACTCATAGTTGTTTCTTTAGATTAGACTTAACACATGAGACAAAAACACCATATGTCTAAGTCTTTATTCTGATGTCTTCAGTCTTTTAACATTTCAAAGGTGCGACTTTTTTAAATATAAATGTTATTGATTAACTTTATAAATCCATAGAATTAATTTATAATGATTTCACCACAACAAATTGGCTACATCCTGGCTGTTTACGAAACAGGTTCTATCAGCAGGGCAGCAGAACAGTGTTTTGTTACTCAGCCCACGCTTTCCATGCAATTAAAGAAAGCTGAAGAACTAGTGGGACACCTCATTTTTCATCGGGATACGAATTCCATGGAATTAACTGATTTCGGCAAATCACTGATTCCGCTTTTACAGCAAATCCAGGGAGATTTTGGTGCAATTGACAGGATCAGCCAGATTCATTCAGGAACTTACAAAGAACGTCTGAGAATTGGTGTTATTCCGACCGTTGCGGCGTATTTGCTGCTGGATAATTTCAAGGAATGGCAAAATTTACTCCCGAATACGCAGGTTTTTATAGAAGAATTGAAAACCGAAGAACTGATTGAGGCTTTGGACCAGCGGAAAGTAGATTTGGCAATCCTGGCCGGACCTTTAAACCAAAATAATTACCGCATCACACCTTTGTTCATGGAAGAGATCCTGGCTTATGCACCAAGCATTTCCGGCGAGACATTGCTGGTCGATCAATTGAAGGATTTACAACCATGGCTTCTAAATAAAGGAAATTGTTTGCGAACCCAAATGATGCAGTTTTGTGCCATTGATGATGATCTGCCTTCCAGCTGGAATTACCAGGGTGGCAACATGGATTTGCTGATGCGAATGGTTGATCAGCAGGGTGGATATACATTGATTCCGGAATATTATCATCCGTTCGTTTCTCAGAGTACGGAGTTCAAGCCGATCCGCGATAACCAGGGCTCCTTTCCCGGAAGATCCATCATTGCAGTAAGTGCCTTTCGTCATGCAAACTGGGATTCAATGGAAAAGATCGTTCGTTCCATTCAGCATAAATACAGTAAACCCGTGTCGAAGGAATTGGAGCTGCTGAGCTGGAAGTAGTGTGGTAATTATCATCCCGATTACTATCGGGAGAATTGAGTTAATTATCAAGCGGATACTTCTTTATAATTGATAATTTTGTACTTGATAATTCTAATAAAAATATGGCTCTTATAAAATCATGCAGGGGAATCGAACCTCAATTCGGTGAGGATATTTACCTGGCGGAAAATGCAACAGTAGTAGGTGATGTGGTAATGGGTGACCGTTGTTCGGTTTGGTTCAATGCTGTTATCCGCGGAGATGTGAATTCCATCCGTATGGGAAACCAGGTGAATGTGCAGGACGGAGCAGTGATTCATTGTACTTACGAGAAAACGAAAGTAACACTTGGAAATAACGTTTCAATCGGACATAATGCATTGGTGCATGGCTGTACGGTGGAGGACAATGTATTGATCGGAATGGGAGCTATAGTGATGGACAATTGCTACATCGAATCCAATTGCATCATCGCAGCAGGAGCGGTTCTTTTGGAGAATACACGGGTAGAATCCTGGAGCGTTTATGCCGGAATTCCAGCAAAAAAAGTCAAAACCCTTTCCCCGGAATTGTTTGAAGGAGAAGTACAGCGCATTGCAACCAATTACGTGATGTATTCGGGATGGTTTAAAGAGAAATCCGCAACGACGGATTGATTCGAGACAGGCAAGCGTCAACTGTAATTGATTTAGATAGCGAGGTAACGCTTTAGATCATCAGATGATTTGATTTGATCTGTGATGTCCTCCATGATGAATTTGGGTTCATCTGAATTCAGATCCACGCGTTTGTCTTTTTCCGATTTGAAGGCGTAAGTTTTGCCGTCTTTCGTAAAAAGTAAAAATACGTTTTCACCTTGCGAATTACACGTGATTTCCTGGGGAGCGAAAGTGAAAGACGCATTGATTGCTTTATCGATCAGGCAAACAAAGGATTGATCTTTAATTTGTTTTTTGGTCGAGGCATCCAGGAATTTGGGAGAAATGGTGATTTTATTAGCGACACGATAAATCTGATCACAATTATATACTCCGAAATTGGAAGAGATCAATCCGTTAACTATGTTGGAATACTGGGGATTATCCGGGTACTCCATATCAGGTGCAATTGCTCTTTTCATACGGGAATCAGAACTGTTTGAGATTCCTGAAGTGATCTGAGCATTTCCAGGTTCTGCAAATAAGTCACTTCTCAATAGAGTCCACTCTCCCGATTGATCGTCCATCTCGTAGAAATTGATGTCTGTTTCATTTTTAGTACAATTGAAGTCAATAAGTATATCTCTTTGAAGTTTGAGTTGTTTTCCATCCTTTGTACCACGTATTTCATACATTCCGGCAGAGTTAAACTGATAATCGCCGGTTTTGTCATGATAAGCCATCGGAATTCCTGAAAAAGCCATTTCAGCGGCGTCGCGGTATTCGCGGTAACTAATGGTGTAATTTCCAATCACTTTTTTTCCATCTTCATAAACCACAGCATCCTGGGGAATGTGGATCAAAGTCCCGCTTGGATGTGAGAAATTTCCTCCAACTGAATTGTCAATCGTGAACATACTCGTTGGATTTGACTTATCCTCCTTTGTTACACGGGTGAAAACTGCTTTATTGGATGCGCCGTTCGTATAAATCCGGAAACCGTGAAAATAGTCAGCTGCCTCTGCTCTGGTTGTTGCTCCTGTTTGTTCTATCCAGACAATTTTCGGGTGATCGGTCTTTAGCTTCGGAAGCAATTGGTTCAATCGGTACATGCGGTCTTCATTCAATTGAACCTGGTCGAAAGCCTCGTTTTCTTTGAATCGGGTGTAGATTAATTAGACATCTGTTATTTTTTTTAAATGGAGTTGATTCAATACTTTGGATTCCAGGATCGTTTCATGAGAGAATGAACTTGGAATTTCGATGCAATTCCGCTCTTTGGGAGCAACTTTTGCAATTTCCAATTGTTGGTGGTCGGTTTGAGACCAGCTGTCCTGACTTATCAAAATAAGCAATGTGAGGATGAAAGGTTTCATAAATCTTTTTTAGGTTCCGGATTATCATTTAAAGAGAGAACAAGTTTCATAAAAAGCATCCGTCAATTGACGGATGCTTTTCTTTTGGGTTTTAGATTTGGGCGGCAATAAAAACTAAACTAAAAACTACGAAGTATGGATACTATATCTGTTAATGTTGGGAATTCGAAAAGGTAAACACGGAAACTGATTTTTATCCGAAAAAAATGCAAATCGTGTATTATTTTTGAAGGATGAAAGAAATCGAATCAAAAGAAGATGTGGAATTATTGGTAGATACGTTCTATCAAAAATTGGTGAAGGACGATTTGGTAGCTCATTTTTTTGTGAACCTGGATCTGCCGGAACATTTACCGCGGGTTGTTCAGTTTTGGAGTTTTATTTTGCTGGATGAAGCAGGTTACAGCGCCAATATGATGGAAAAACATGCCCGCCTGGATTTGAACGAAGAATCTTTTGACCGCTGGCTGAAATTATTCCATGAAACGGTTGATCAGTTCTTTACAGGAGAAAAAGCAGATTTGGCCAAACAACGCTCTTCGCTTGTGGCCTGGACGATGAAAACAAAATTCCTGAAGTAATTCGTAATTATCTCAATAGCGTCACATGTCCCGTAATCACTTCCGCATTCGCATAAGGCGCGCAGGATGTGTAACGGATTACATAGCTGTAAATTTCGTCTTTACACGGGATCCCCGCAAACGTTCCGTCCCAGCGTTCTTCATAGTTTGTTGAACGATAAACTTCTTCTCCCCAGCGATTGAAAATCTTCATGTCCCATTCAACAGGTTCCAATCCCAGTTTCGGGTAGAAAACATTGTTGAACTCGTTGCCATCCGGAGTAAAAGTATTCGGAACATACACTATGAACGGTTCTACTGCAATGCTTTTGAAAGTAGTGTCGCTGCATCCAAATTCATTGAACACTATTTGGCGGGGATAATGCATCCCGTCCGTATAGTAGGTATAGGATGGATTCGGATCGGTACTTCCGGAACCGAATTCCTGGAAGAAATAACTGATCCGTGATGCACCTTGCGATAAGTCTGTGAATTGAACTTCAGAATCACAAATAGTCATTTCACTTTTATCTATCGAAAAACCGGAAATAGGTTTCGGACGAATAATGCTGAAATCCTGCTCCAGCAAATTGAAAGTATCCACACAGCCAATGGTTGAAATGATGGTCAGTTCAACCGAGTAATTTCCCGCTTGCTGGTAAATATGAAGTGGATTTTCTTCCGTGCTGGTCCCACCGTCTCCAAATGACCAAAAGTAGAGCAGAGGAGCTTCGTACTGACTTAAATTAATAAACTGTGCCGGATACGGTTCACATTTCAATTCATCACTGATAGTGAAGCCAACTGTAGGAACAGAGAATATAAAGACACTTGATTGAGCGGATTCAGTACAGTTTAAGAAGCTTGCAGTTAAAGTCACGGGGAAAATACCCGAATCATCAAACACTACATTATTCACGTTCAAACTGTTGGCAGTTGAAGGATTTGCATGACTCCCGAAATTCCAGGTATATGCTGTTATGGAAGGTCCGCTGACATTTCCCACGAAATTAAAACTGTTCGTAGAGACGCAAAGTGAGTCATTGTGCGTAAATGCGACGCTCAAAGGTTCGTAAATCGTAATGTTTTGAACGATTGTATCTGTACATGCAGGTCCGCTGCTGGCAATTAAAGTGATCGGGTAAGTTCCTTCCGCCGGAAAAGTGTAAGTAGGCGAAACGGCAGTACTAACATCTGTTGTAATTCCCGGTACCCCGAAATCCCAGGAATAAGTGCTTGATCCGGTTGAGTTATTGGCAAATGTCTGTGTATATCCGATACATTCATGATTTGTTTGGAAACCTACCTGCGGATCCGGTTTGTCGAAGAAGAAGATCGGTTTTGTGATCGTATCGGCACAAACGCTGTAGGTCCCGATCAACGTTACTACGTTACCGGTTGAAGAGCTGAAAGCCACATTATTCACAATAGCCGATGTGGATGTTCCGGGAGTAGCATTCGGACCAAAATTCCAGCTGAACTGTGTAGATGGCGGCCCGTTTATAATCTGACTTTGGAAATCCAGCGTATTGTCAATAAAACAGGTGGAATCAATAAAGCTGAAGTTTACATCAAAGGGATTTTCCAGGATCAATTGCATATAAGTGGTATCCGTACATGGCCATCCCGGATTGGCAACCAGCATCACTTCATAAGTTCCCGGCTGCGGATAGGTATAAGTTGGCTCAAAGGCTGTACTGTTATCTGTTGTAAGGGTTGTTACACCGAAATCCCAGTAATAACTGGATGCTCCGAAACTTTGATTATCGAAAGTGAAAGTCAATCCCTGGCAGTACGAAACGAAATTCGGCATGTCTTCCTGTTCTGTTACAACGGCAGAAAGCTGTACATTACAGTTTACTACGCGGAAAAGGAAATCACGGGTTACATAACTGATCAAAACGCCGTTTCGCCATTCGTTCACCCGAATTCCAACTACATAAAGTCCCAGGTTATTGGCGTCCACGAATAATTGTCCTGTGGTAGGATTAATGGTAGTTGTAGATCCCGCACCAAGCGGAATTGCCTGGTTGAAACCACCGTTCCAGGTAACATTTGGGTAGGGTGGATTTGGAATTGGGTTTGGAGCCGGATTGAATGAATTTGCACCTGAATGAGGTGTAACTAATTCATAAGATAAACTGTCTCCGTCCGGATCCGTTGCACTGTGATTAAAGTTCAGATTTTCATTGTTGCAAATGACCAGCGGCGGATAATTGACAAAACGTGCAGAACTGTTGATGTACTGGTTTTGACCTCCCGGAGGAATAATCGCTTTGATGGTTAGACCTGTATCATCCGGATTTATCAAATTTGTGATATTTGGTCCCCTGCAGCAGCGTTGATAAGCAATGATATATCCGCTTACGGAAGGCGGTAGATTTAATATGACCGTATAGATTGCCCTTTCGGTACAAATGCCTGTTGGTGCAGTAATACATGGATTATTGAATACAATTGGAAGCACCGTACTTCCGGGGAAAGCAACGTTTTCATCCGAGATCCGCACTCCATTACCCGTAAAAACACTTAAAGGCAGTGGAGAATCGTAAGCTGCTCCGGTGGATGCACAATCCCGGTAAATTGCAATAAAGAACCGGTAATTATTTCCCCCCAGGTAATCATAATAGATTTCACCTCCCACAATATGTGATGCCTGGGAAGGAATGGCCCAGATCAGCAAGAATAACAGTATGAGGTTTTTACACATAAATGGAGAAAAGCACTTTAAAAATCAGCATTTTTTTTTGAATCGCTAAAAGTTTGGACTTCTATTGATTAAACGGTTTAATTTTCCATGTTAACGGAGAGAATTTTGTCAAAGTTCATGCCAATCAAAAAAATCTGATAATATTCTTCTCCCAAAGGAACGCTATTTAAAATATAGTTCCGTAATTGGTAACATGAAATTTGGATTTTGGTTGCTTTTTTTCCTGTTGAATTTCACGCTCTTTGCACAAAGGGGCTTGATTCAGTATTCCAAAGAAAACGGATTAATTTCTAATGAAATCAGGGACGCTGCTTACGATCAAAAAGGATTTATCTGGCTGGCAACTCCAAAAGGCATTGAACGATTCGACGGGCAGCGCTTTATTCACTTCAAACACGATCCGGCAGATTCTGCTACTATTGCCTCCAACGATATCCAGGGATTGACCTTTGACGGTGACAAAACGATTTGGGGGTTTACCTACAACAAAGGACTGATTGCCATTGAAACGGAAACCTTTCGGATTTCCAACTACAGCAAGCGAAACCTATCTTCCTTCGGAAGCAACCGGATTAGTGCTTTGACCATTCGGAATAAAATAATCTGGTACACATCCGTTGAAGGAAAGCTGTATTCTTTTGACCCGAAAAGTAAGAAGACAAAAACCTTTTCAGTCAATCTATCCGGTTCAAAGATCAGCGGACTGAATGCAATCATGGTGGACCAGCTGGATTCCGATAAACTCTGGATTCAGGCAAGGGATGGCTTGTATCGATTTGGAATTAAAACTCAAAAATGGAAGCAGTTCCGGTTTAAAAAAATCACAGATATCAATCCCGAACAAGCAAAGAGTTATCGGAATGAAATGTCCTGCGCGGTTCAGGATAGTAAAGGGAATTTGTTTATCGGACTGAAGAAAGGCGGTCTGCTTTACTTCGATCAATACCAGGGATTGTTCAAATCCTTTCCGATTTCTATTGAGGATTTAAAACACCAGGAAATTTCGTCGATCCAGTGGCGTGATCCGCGATACCTGTATCTCTGCCTGCTCAATAAGGAAATAGTGCTTTTCGATACCAGCAGGAAGGAATACGTACGTTACGAAGAATCGGAGCGGAGCGCGGTTATGCCTTTTCACATCACCAAATTTGGTTCTCAATTGGCCATTGCGAGTTCGAATGCAGGGCTTTTCGTTCACGATGAGTCCCTGATCTATGGAATGAAGGTCCGCACGGAACAGCAGGTGCATGAAGTACGTTATTCTCCGGATAAAAAATGCGCTTACCAACTAATGGGTAACTCTGATGCCGTTTTGAAACGAATAATTGGTTCCGGACCTGAAACTATTCAGCTTACCGGGTTGATAGACGCCAAAACATTCTATTACCTGAAAGATGGAAGCATCCTGGTTGTAGGAGCGAATGGACTGATCCGGATTAACAGGGATTATAAAATTGCGAAGAAAATGCTTCATACCGATCATCAATCGGTTGATAAACGGTTCCAGAATTCTTTGCTGGTGGGAGATTCCCTCCTTTTCATCGGAACGCTGGATGCGAGTCTGCTTTGCTGCAAACTTTCCAACTTTTCAGTAAAGCGTATTTATTCTATTTCGGAAGAGACCAAATTGGATGAAACCCGGGAGTATTTCCCGGTGGCGATGGTTTACCTGGATCATGCCGTTTATTTTTCGGAGAATGAGCAGTTGTATCGCTATGAGATCTCTACGAAACAAGTGGAAAGGATCAAACTTTTCAATCACGAAAATACGGACCAGATTACCTGCCTGGCGATTAGTTCGAAACGGAAAATGTGGATCGGTACCCGGGCGAGCGGTGTTTGGAGCTATGATCTGAACACTGGTAAATTACTGAATGAATTTACCTCTTTCAATGGCTTGCAAAACGATGAGGTAAACCAGCTTACCCTGGATCCGAAAGGCAGGTTATGGATTCTGAATCCGTCCTGTATTGCGATTGTAAACACCGGTTCAGCAAAAGTACAAAGCCTCGAAAAACGAAATGGGATCAACGATGTTTTTGCCATTAAGATGACACCTGATTCCGTTTATTTCCTGCAAAGAAACTCCTACATTGTTGGAGACGCAGCAAAGAATCTGCCCGTCCGGAAAAGAGCGGTTCCATATGTGGTCCAGATTCGGGACATGAACGGAATGAGCCGTTTTTCGATCCACAAGTTTAAATATTCGTACAACCAGAACAACCTGGTTTTTGAGTTCGGGATCCGCGATTTTTCCAATGCTGAGAACAACCTGGTGAGTTACCGATTACTTGGATTGGATGATAAATGGATCAACGGAAATCAGAAGAATGAAGCCTTTTACCACAATCTTCCAAGCGGAAAATACATTTTCCAGGTGCAGGTAGTTGAGGGTGACGAATCGATGATTTCTTCCTACGCTTTCAAAATCACGCGGCCTTTTTGGAGACGTTGGTGGTTTATTTTACTGGCATCCCTGTTTGCAGCTTTCAGCGTTTGGTGGTTTATGCGCTCACGGATCCGAAGAATCCAAAGTACGGAACAGATGAAGGCAGAATTCAGCCTGCAGATCAATGAAATGGAATCGAAAGCTTTGCGGGCGCAGATGAATCCACACTTTTTATTCAATAGTCTGAATTCGATCCGTTTGTTTATTCTCAAAGACGAAGTAGACAATGCAGCCGATTATATCGCTAAGTTTTCGAAGCTTTTACGTATGATCCTCAATTATTCGCGGCAGGATATGATCACCGTTTACGATGAAATTCAATCCCTGAAATTGTACCTGGAGTTTGAACGTCTGCGGTTTGACAAAGATTTTGATTTTGACCTGCAGATTGACGGACAGGAAGTATTGGATTTGCAGATTCCGCCGATGATCATCCAGCCATTTATTGAAAATGCCATTTGGCACGGACTCATGCCGAGAACGGAACCCGGCGGAAAGATCCGGGTTTCATTCCAGAGACAGCTCAGCGGATTATACGTGATGGTACAGGACAACGGAATCGGAAGAGAGAAAGCAAAAGAGAATAACCGAAAACGTTCGTTGAAAGAGGGAAGTGTTGGTCTTCAAATTACGAAGGACCGCCTGCGCTCACTCACTTTGCGGACGAAAAGACAGAACGAATTTGAAATTGAAGATTTAATTGACGAAAATGGTCGGGCAATCGGAACTTTAGTTACCTTGTACTTTGAAACGCCAAATTAGAATATGAAATTACGTGCAATTATTGTTGATGATGAAAGGCACAGTTTAGAAACTACTGCTATATTAATTCGAAAGTTTTGCCCTGATGTAGAGGTTATTGCAGAATTGCAAAGTCCGATCGATGCGGTCGAAGTTATTAATACCGAAGAGCCTGATTTATTATTTCTTGATATATCAATGCCAAAGATGAATGGCTTTGAATTATTGAACGTATTGACCTATAAAGAATCAGACGTCATTTTCACCACCGCATACGACGAATACGCTCTGGAAGGCTTCAAACAGGGAGCTGTCCATTATTTGGTAAAACCCATTGATGCGGAAGATTTGGTAGAAAGCGTTCAGCGCGTTAAGAAAAAACGCACCGAAGGGAAATCTTCGGGAATTAATGGAATGGGTTTGAAGCCTAAAATTCCCATTTCCTCTCTGAATGGCGTAGAATTGATCGAGGTAGATCAAATCATCCGCTGTGAATCCGACGGGAACTATACAACTATTGTACTGCATCAGCGCAAGATCACCGTTTCCAAAACATTGAAGGAAATTGAAAAACAATTGGTCGATTTTCCGTTCTTTTTCCGTTTGCACAATTCCCATTTGGTAAACCTGAACCAGGTGGTGAAATACATCCGGGGAGAAGGTGGTTCCGTGATTTTATCGAACCAGGAAGAGATCGGAGTTTCCCGAAGCAAGAAAATGGAACTCCTGGAAGTTTTAGGAATCAACTAATTAAGGAAATTACACAGTGAAAAGACTGATCCACACCTTTCGGGTCTGTATTTAGGTGCCTTTAATTACATTTATGCCGTTAAACTAAGTTATGAAAGCACTTCTACTTGTACTCATTGCATTTTTTGCATCTTCCGCTGTTTTTAGCCAGGAAGGATTGATAAAGTCTATCGGAACCACAGCCAAAGAAAAGGCAAATGCACAGGATTTTAATACGACCCGGAACAATAAGGAACGCGGGAACCTGATGGACGACAAAAAATCCAAGGATTCACCGGCACCAGCTTCTGCACCGGCTTCTTCGGAACAAGCTGCACCAGCACCGGTTGAAGCGGAACCATCCGGAGAATACCAAGCCTCTTACAACTTTACAAGCAGTGTTTCTTACAGCATTGAAACAGCGAAGAAACCGGGAGAATCCCAAACGATCAATTACGATTTCGGAGACCAGGTGATTAAAATGGCGGCGAATCCCGACATGCCTTCCATTATAGATTCGAAGAACGGAGTCATGATCATGCTGAATAATAAGGAGAAAACAGCGATGGTGATGTCGACTAAAGCGATGGAAGCTGCCATGAAACAACAGCAAATGAGCCAGGGTGAAAAACCGGCGGCAAAAATCACCAAAACAGGAAGAATAAAAACGATCTTAGGATATAAGTGCGAAGAGATTTTGATCGAATCCGAAGGCAAGAAAACGGAAGTGTGGATCACTAAAGATGCAGGAATTGACGTAAGCAACACTTTTGCAAATATGAATAAAACTTCTGCTTCTCAAATTCCGAATGAAGCCTTCACAGAAGGTGGAATGCTGATGGAGATGAATGCATACGATGCTGCCGGAAAAGTAGAAATGCACATGCTTGTAACAGCGCTTTCAAAAGCCCCTAAAACCGTAAACATAGGAGCTTACAAGATCACGAAGCTGTGATTTATTTCAAGAATTGGTGTTGTCCCGGTTGAATTTACAGCACTTCCTAATAATCCTCTTTGTCTCCTACTTTTTGCCAAGGCAGAAAAAGTAGGCAAAACTGCCTTTGCACAATTACAGCCTTCAGACAAACTGCCGATCCGGATCACTCCACGAAAAGGCGGGATCAGGATCCAAAATGCAATCCTGTAGTTGTTTTGCAAACCCTACAGGATCAGCACTTTTCGGGATTGATAACCGAATCGGCTGTTTGTCGTTTTCTCAAGATAAAAATGTAGGACGGGTAATGATTTGATGTTTCTGGCAGTATTTCTACAGATCGTGTAATTGTGCGGTTCGGCAACTACTATCAATTCGTTGAAAAAAGATTAGATCTTTTATAAAGTCACGCTGTCCATAATTCGGAATAGAAATACTCTTCACGGGAAATAATTTCTTTGGTTTAGGCTATCGGGAAATCATTCGGGTCCGGGTAGATGTATTTGTAACCGATTTCCAGTGAAAGCTGATTGGAAATAATGCGTTCAGAACGCGTTTTATCTTCGAATACCGGCGGATCGATTCCCAGTTTAGACGCCATTTCGGTATAAAAAACTCCTTTGAAAGGATGTTCGCCTGCACACCCATTGATGGTCTTATTCCAAATCTTCTGCTGGATTACATATTCAATCAAACCAATGGCATCTTCCCGATGAATTAAGTTTACCTGGTCCTTCGCCTGGTAAGTTTTCCCTGATTTCGCCATCGCGGTAACCGGGTATCTCTTCGGACCAACTAATCCGCTAAGCCTAAGAACCGTGAGCCTATCTCTGAGCATCGAACTGATTGCCAATTCTGCATAACCGACCGCATTTGTTTTAACAGAACCAGCCGGGTAATCAACTTCGTTGAAAACGCCATTTCGCTGCGGGTAAACACTTGTAGAACTGATCAGGATCACTTTGCAGGAAGCAGGGATCAAATCCAGTACTCGTACACAATCTTTGGCATACGCCTTTTCATCTGCTTTCGACGGAGTGAAAGCTAAAACCACAACGTCCAGATCGCCGAAGTAAGCCGTACTTGCCTGTTTTTTCAGTAAAGGATCGAATTTCACATGCGAAAAACGTTCGTGTGATAAATCCACAGAACGTGACCGCGTAGTTCCAATAACCTGGAAATGGTTATTCAATAGGGATTTAGCAAGTGGAAGTCCGAGCCATCCCAATCCGATTATTCCGATCTTCATAGGATAAATGTACGGTAATTATCAGAATGAGAAGCAAGAATGAGAGGGATGTTTAGATTAGGCTAAATCCCTCTCATTCTCATTCTGTTTTTCATTCTGTTTCTGTTTAGTTCTCTTTGATCCACGTAGTTTTAATCGTGTGGCGCACCAAATAGTATTTACTGTCTCTCCAATAAAAGAAGCACACACAATTGTTGACCCCGTCAATGATCATTTCGTATTCATTCCCGGCATCGCTCTTGATAGTCATTGTGTATTTCACTTCCTCTTCGTTGTAATCGTACTTATTGATGAAGTAATCGGAAGAAATACTTGCCGTGGTGTGGTGGAAAGTGGTCAAATCCTTGTTGAATTCGAACAAGGTACCGCCTTCATCCGTTGAGGTAATGTCCCATTGAGAAGTTGTTTCGTTCCAAACTCCATCCTGACGATAATTCGTAGAAATGTTGAGTTGTGCAAAAGAGATGATTGAGGTGAAAAGCAGGCTGATGATTAAAAGGATCTGTTTCATGACATAATAATTTAGTGATACAAAGTAACGATTGAAAATCAGTACCCGCAATAATGCATTTGTCGTATTCTTTAACAGAATGAGGAAAAGAGAATGAGAATGAGGAAACAGTCCCGATAGCTATCGGGAGAGATTGAGGAGAGGAGGAAACAGAATGATGCTTAGGGTAATTTTCCGGAGCCAGATTTAAAAAATGATCCGCTTCATTCGCGGGCAAAAGTAAAAGCTGTGCCGCAGGTGTAGTTTACTCCAGCTCCATAAACGGCTGCGATCTCTGCGGGAAATAAAATCACTTTGATCATCTTTATGAGCCTGTTTTATACCTAATTTTGGGTTCCAAACAACGACTATGTTCTCAAAGGCTTTTATACGATTAAACTGGATCACGCTGGTATTTATCTTTTTGGTAATTATTGCCGGAAGTGTCGTTCGAACTTCAGGAAGCGGCATGGGTTGCCCGGATTGGCCAAAGTGTTTTGGAAGCTGGGTACCGCCGACGAGTGAAGCGCAATTACCCGAGAATTACCGCGAAGTATACGGGGAAAAACGCGTGGCGAAAGTGGAAAAGTTTGCCCGATTCCTCACCTCGCTGGGTATGAAGGAAACCGCTGAGAAGATCAAAAAAGACCCGAGAACATACCAGGAAGAACCTTTTAATGCACAAAGGACCTGGACCGAATATGGAAACCGCTTAGTTGGATTTTTGGCAGGAAACGGTGTTTTGATCATTTTCCTGTGGGGATTCTGGAAATACCGTAAAGACCGTCGTTTTGTCTGGCTTTCCTTGATCAATCTTATCGCAATTGGCCTGAACGGCTGGTTTGGTTCCATTGTAGTTGCTACGAACCTGGTTCCGTGGACAATCACCGTTCATATGTTCTTAGCGCTGGTGGTTGTGTGCCTGCAGCTATTGCTCATTCGCAGAATCAGCCCGGTGCAGCAGAAAACCCTCAATTTACCCGTTGCCATGAAGTGGCTGATTGGAATTATCTTACTGATTACGGCTTACCAGATGTTCCTCGGTACGCAGGTGCGTGAATACATCGATCAGTTGACCCAGCAAGGTTTGGGCAGGGATTCCTGGACCGGCAAATTCGGATGGGCGTTTTTCATTCACCGTTCCTTCTCCTGGGCCGTTTTGGTACTGATGATCTTACTGGTCTTCCTGAACTACAAAACCGACAAAGTGAAATCCGTTTACTGGGCATTTTTGGTGCTGGTGATCGAATTAGTTGGCGGCGTACTACTGGCTTACGCAGACATGCCCGGATTCGTACAAGTGTCTCATTTATTGTGTGCTACCGTTTTATTCGGGATCTTATTTATGCAGTTCATCCGTTTGCGTCCGCTTTCGAAAGCACTTGGAAAGACCAGCCTCCGCGGATAAATTTCCACTGCTTCGATTGTTTTTGGATTTGAAATTGGATAGAAATAGTATATTTGCACCCGAAAGCGAAGCTTTCTGCGGTCCTATAGCTCAGTCGGTTAGAGCAACTGACTCATAATCAGTAGGTGCTTGGTTCGATCCCAAGTGGGACCACAAAAAGAAAGAGCCTTGGCAGTTTTGTCAAGGCTTTCTTTTTGTTCTTCATTCTCATTCCTTTGTGGCTCTTCCTTTTTGAAAGCGAAAATGAGAACGAGAATGAAGATAGAGCCCGGTTTGAAGGTTCAATCTTGTCTCCTCTCTATGAGGGAGGATCAAGGAGGGTGGCGAACTCAAATCTTCAATAAGCAGCCAATTTCATTCGTTTTCTGGAAATTTAGAATGGTTCGATTCCCTTTTGCTCGGAAGGTGTTGTATTTCAGATTTTTTTGGTAGTATTGAGGTGTTAATGACGATACACTATTTGCTCCAAAAATTCTTCTGTTATAAATCGAATTAATTTGATTAGACCAATTATTAAACTCAAGTAACTATTCGTTAATTACACATATAAGTCATATCCAACTTAAGCAAAACGAATTAATGAAAAAAAGAGCATTTTTATTTATATGTCTACTTTTTGTTTGGTCAAATATATTTTCGAAAAGTACACTTGAAAAACAAGTAGACACCTTAAAACAAACGGAACTTAACAGGTACAAAACTTTACTTGAAATAAAAAAAATAAAAACCGAACTCGAAAGTAAAGATGATACAAGTTGGCTTCAAACGGGCACTTTTTTAACTGCAATTTTGGCTCTTATAATTTCAATTATTACCTCAAATAGGTCAAATAAGAGACAAATTGAATCTCAAATCTCAAATAATGAGCACAATCAGAAAGACAGAGTTTCAAATTTGTTAAAAGAACTTGGAAGTGATAGTTTATCGGTGAAAATTGCTGCGACCCAAGCACTAAGTGAGTATAAATCTGCAATCCCTTTTATAATCAACTCTCTTCGAATTGAGCAAAATCAGTTGCTTATAGATGTAGTAATAAAAGTGTTATCCAAGGAGCCCGAATTATCTATACTCTATCTATTAGAGGAGACAAGAACAATACAAAATAAAAAACTTGATGCTGGAGGAAAACTAGTAGCTCTAGGTTTAGATAGAAAAATCATTGCTTCTGAATTATCAATAGATAATGGTGATCTATTTAATTGGATTGAAAACAAGTATGGAAGTCGTATACAGGAGTTAACTGATATTAGAATAAAAAACAAGACAATTGCTTCTGGTAAAACAGATGATGAAATAAGGGATGATGAAAAAAAATCTATTTATAAGTACTGGGAAAAATTAATTATTGATCAACATAATATTATTACTTCTATCGAGGAAGTCATAAAAGAAAGCGTAAGACTAGGTTTGAAATTAAAACTAGAAAATGCATGTCTAGATGGTATAATGTTAGTAAATACTAATTTGAGCGGTTATAGTTTTAAAAATTGTATGCTTAATAATGCGAATTTTGAAGGCTCAGATTTTACTAGAGTTGATTTTTCAAATATTAAAGCCCGGTTTTTAAATATGAAAAACTGCGTGACCACGGACACAATATTTGATAATTCAATCCTTAAATATTGTGATTTTAGAAACGCAAAAGGAAAGAGGATATCAATTCAAAATTCCGAATTATTTGAACCGAATTTTGATGGTTCAAATTTGAAATATGCAAATTTTAATAATTCTAAGTTAATAAAAATGTCCTTTAAAAATACGATTTTTGTCAAAGGAAGTTTTAATAATGGTGTTTTCCATGAGTGTGATTTATCGGCAACTGATTTAACTGAATCACAATTTTTTAACTCTAGAATTATCTCGTCAAAATTCATTACAACTAGAGTCAGAAAAGCGAATTTTCAGAAATGTGAATTAATTCGAACTGAAATTATTAAAAGTAGCTTTGATGAATCAAATATGAGTTTTTGTATTCTTAAGAATATTAAATCTATTGACAGCCAATTTACTAAAGTTAATTTTGTTGGCGCTCAATTTACGGAGGTTACATTTGATAATCAAACTAAAATAGATGGTATTGAAACCAGTAATATGTCCTGCGTTAATTGCTCTTCTAATCTAACAAGTTTAGTTGATAAAACATAGTTAGTCCTCAAACTGTTTTCCGGTTCGACTCCCGTACCGCCTTCTCCACCACGAAAGTAGAAAAAGGCCATCGTCACGGATTGCTTTTTCACTTTGTGGTAGTCCGTAGTGATTGACGAAGGAAATCTACTACGGGAAATTCGCAGGATTTTGTTTCGAAGCACGATTTAAGTCTCCCTCTTGGGAGAGGGATTAAGGGGGAGGATAAACTGAAATCTTTCGCAAGTACTGATTTTGTTCAGTTTCCCGAATTCATAGCGGTTAGATTCCCTTTTGCTTGAAAGGCGTTGTGTTTCAGATTTTTTTTGGTAGTATTGGCTTATTGACACCACTATTAAAAACCATAATATGTCGAAATTATCCAACACACAAAAAACAATAGCTAATATACTTACCAATGTCCATAAGAAAACATGGAAATGTATTCTTGATGAATGCAATGAAAACTCAATAAACTCACATTTATTACAGCAAAATGGCATACTTGATAATGTATCTGTAAATGGTCACTTGGTTGAGTACAAGCCTAAAGATCCTTTCCGTTGGGAAGCCGACTCCTTTCCATATGAAATGAAATTAATTGGAAAAAGGAATGCTTTTTCACTCCCACTTTTCTGTAACAAACATGATACTTCAATTTTTAAAGAAATTGAAACCCTTCCCCTAAACTTGGATTTATATCGCTGCCATTTATTATTAAGTTACAGAGTTGTTTGTGCCGAAATAAGGAAGAAACAAGTCAACATTGAACAGTTTAACAGAATACTGCATGCTGAAACATTAAAAGGTGAAATAAATTCAGAGATGCTTAAGATTTCTAAAGAGGGTTATGAACGAGGTGTTAAAGACTTGGAGGTCTATAAAACCATTTTTGAGGATGAATTAATTAATGAATCCTCAAGATTCACTTTTAAAATTTATAAATACCCATTCTTAGATATCTATGGATCTGCGGTATTTAGTCCAATTGATTTTTCAAAAGTAGATGCAAGGAAAATTAAAGTATTAAACTCTATGTTCATTCATGTTGTACCATATAATGATCAAACAAATATTATAGTTGGTTATTGTAATAAGTATGCAGATAAATGGATTAAGGATTATTGTGATAGCTGGTCTGGTCTCGATCAGGATAAGTTTGAACGAAAACTAACTAAGCTGTTTGCTGCACATATAGAAAATTGGGGAATGTCACCAGATCTTTTAGATGAAATCAAGGATGAAAATCTGAAACTATTCAAAGAATACACTTCTAAAAACGCAATTAATCATTCTCCAGATCAGATTGTTGACTTCAATTTATTTGAATACGATAATTAACTAAAGTCCACTAGAATTAAAGGATAGTTGAACTTTTCCGGTTCGACTCCCGTTCCGCTTTCTCTCATTCTTTTTAAGAGCGAGATTAGAGAACGAGAATGAACGTAAAACTTTAATTATAAAATAATCTATAACTCTACTATAGAAAGTATGTTGTATGTTGGTTCCACAAACAGTCTTTTTAATTTCGCGTGAGGATATTTGGTTTTAGCTATTGAAATTATTTCATTTCGATCTTTATCAGAGATCTCAGAACCAAGAATTATTTCTTTTATCCATTCTGGTTTTAACTGCACCGTTTTATTTTGCATATAAGATTTGCTTAGTCGAAACTCGTTTTCTTTTTCGAATTTTTTTGGGAGACTGTAAATTATTTTCATCATCTTGACTGCACCATCAGAATCATCGAGTGAAATAGCTGGTACTTTTGGCGGATTTTCCTCATCGTAGTAATTGACTTTACCACAAGATCCAAAAACATTTTGGTTACTATAAATTTCTGTAAAATCGATACCTACACAATATCCTGTCTTATCCCTAGCAAACGTATTCCATAACCTTTCATTATTAGATGTTTCTGTAGCACAGAAAATCGAAAGCACCTCATTAATCCGGTTTTTGTTAATAATCTCTTTTCCTTCTCTCAATTCAATATCATGAAAGGTATTCGCTGCATATAATTCTCTAGTTTGGTTGATTAAATCATCAAACATGATATTACCTGTTCTATAGAATTCAAATGCCTTATTTAAGCAAAACTGTAAAATCATTTTTTCAGATACCGAATCATAATCTCTTGGCAACGCACATTCCGTGTTTTCATCTAATTCGCTAGGTGCAGAAAAGTAAATTTCACAATTCGTCAGAAGACGTTTATGCTCAGTTTTAGTCCACGTTCTATACTTATACAGGATTTTAGGAAGAGAATCAATTTCTTGTTCTGTGACAAACATAATTTCTGAATTCATTATTAGTAAAGCTATGGTCCTTATATTAATATAGTCAATTCATTTGACATTTCTATACTAACGAATATTTTGGTTCCATTTCCGTTCGCCCTTCTCCACCGAACAACAACAGGAAAACCGCAGAAACATTGATTCTGCGATTTTTGATTTTTTCTTAGATAAGAATTTAGATAAGAATTTTAATGAAGGCCCTTATTTCTGTAGATTGCAGCATTTAATTTCAGAGCTGCTCACTCATATCCCCGCAGTTATGTACGGAGCTTATTGCGCAGGGAATCTGCATGAACTGAGTTCCCGGAATTACGAGAAACGAGCAACTATCGTTTATACTGTGTAACTTCGTTCAATTGCTGCCGCGTTACCTGCACTAAAAAACCGAACACATGAAAAAATTAGTTTTAATCCTATTGACCGTCTTAAGTTTGCATTCACTGGAAGCTCAGACCTGGCATGAATTGGAAGTTGGGACCACTGAAAACCTGAATAAGGTTTATTTTGTGAATGACAGTGCGGGGTTTATTCTGGGAAACAACGGGCTGTTATTGAAAACTATAAACGGGGGGAACAGCTGGGAAATACTAACTCTCACTGTTCAGCATAATTTAACGGCCATTTCGTTTGCAAATGAGGAAGTAGGTTTTATAAATGGTCTGAAAACTACCGATGGAGGAACAACCTGGATCCCACAGGTATCTTCAGAAGATTACGGCCTCCTGTATGCGTATACTGAAAACAGGATACTGGCAGGACACGGAACTTCTTTTAATGGCCTGATTTATGAATCCAATGATGGTGGACAAAGCTGGGATACCATTTACAATTTTGGCGGGTTGACGATGTTTAACGATTGTGATTTTGTCAATCCGAACGTGGGGTATGTTTCATCCTGGTACTCCGGCCACCTTTTTAACACAACAGACGCTGGTGTTACCTGGAATGAACTGGTAATAGATGAGGTTGACGGGAATTCCTGGGCTTCCGATGACTTTAGAAGCGTCGCTTTTCCATCCCAGGCGATTGGTTTAGTTACCCATCAAAGTGGTGTTTTAAAAACCCCGGATGCGGGAATTACCTGGTCAGAGATAAAGCCGGCGGGAATAAATACCGGTTTTTATCCGCAAAGCATCCTTGCACCTTCAACGAACCGGTATATTTTAGTCGGCAGCGGAAACACTACCCCATTTGAGAAAATATATGAGACTTTTGACGGCGGAAGTTCCTGGGTAGGATCGGCAAATACCACTGAAAACATGTCTAATGTTGCCTGCAGTGCGGTGAATTGTTTTGCAGTGGGTTCAAATGGAACGGTTTATAGGAAGGAGACGACCGCGAGCATTTCGGAAAATCCCGGTGAAGCATTGATCGCTATTTTTCCAAACCCTTCCAAAGGTGTTTTAAACATCACGTATGAAGAAAAAGTGTCGGAAATGAGAATCTATGATTTAACCGGTAAATTGCATGATTCTTTTACCAATACGGATGGAGCAGTTGAGATCTCGCAGTTAAATGCGGGAATGTACTTCCTTGAACTTGTATTGGAGAATGGAGGGAAAATAATTGCTGAATTTATAAAAGAATAAAGTTGCCAAACAGGTACATGATGAGCCAGCAGCAAACAGGAGTGAGGAGGTAAAAGTAAGATCTATTGGAATTCGAATGAATTAACTCTTCAAACGAACTTCCACCTCTTTTCTCCAGGTCAATTCCTAATGACTACTTCTTAGATCATTTCTAACAGATGGATTGGATCTCTTATTCAACTTGCGTGGATACCATTGCTGTACCAATGCACTTACTGCAATTAATAAAGTGATGTGGTAAATTTCTCCTGCGCCTAATCTGAAATAGGCGATTGCCCAACCTGTTAAAACCAGGAATGCCAATATGCTTACTAATGCTCTCATCTTCATTCGTTTTAATAGTTCATTTGTTTGGAGAGCGAAAAGTACTTCAGATTCGTTGGGATAGTTTATACAATTCTTTTCGAATTTGCATAATTCCTACAATTAGGAAATTTTGGGGATTTTAGGTGTTATTGATTTCAATATAAAATAACAAATCCAAAAAATATATAAGTTTAGCCCGGAATTGTACAAAATCAACAATCCGTTTTTTTACTTAATTTAATGTGAGGTAAATCTTTTCCGCCAGGATCTGCCTTTAAAATTTTATTTCCACTATATATGAAACGTTATATCAGGTTCATGAACAATTTTCGGTCCATCGAAAAGGTAGAACAAGAACTGAGAAAAATGGGAATTCCCGTTGCTGAAATTGAATGCGGGATAGTGAAATTCCGTGAAAAATTAAACACGGACCAATCCCAGCAGCTAAAGACCCATCTTCCGGAATTGGGATTTGAGGTTTTGGACCCAATGGAATCAGAACTATTGGACCGGGCTTCGCTATTGATCAAGGAGTTCGTTTATGACAAGCCGCAAATTTCGATCAGTGATTATCCGGCCTACATCGAGCAAAGACTTGAGTGTGCAGAACTTAAACTCAACCGGATATTTACCCAGGTTCTCGGGGTAAGCATTTGTCAATGCGCAAGAATACAACAAGTTGAACGCATGAAAGAACTGATTTTATATGAGAATTTTGATTTAGGTCAGGTAGCTCAAATCTTTCATTTGGAAGATGAATCTGCAGTGACTAAGATTTTTCAGAGCATTACCGGTCTGATGCCGGGCTTTTTCAATCAACTAAAAAAGGAGCGAAAAAGAATCCAGGATCAAACATTCGGGACTATGGAAAATAACATGTGTTTTAAAGCAATTAATACAGCTAATTGATCCTGGAGAAATAACTCCCACCGTACCAATGCACGGCAGGAGTTCATCCTATTTACAAAGCAAACGATACCGGTAATACCAACTCGGAATCTATTTTCTTCCCGTCTTTTTCAGCGGGTTTCCAGTTCGGCATCGCAGAAATTACGCGTACTGCTTCTGCGTCACATTCTTTGCTAAAACCTCTTTTAACGGCTGCTTTCGTTACTTTTCCTTCTTTGGTCACCACGAACGACACAAATACTTTCCCCGTAGTTTTCGATTTTGAAGCGGATTCCGGGTAGCGAATGTTGTTCACCAGGTATTTCGTCATGGCTTGCGATCCTCCAACGTATTCAGCAGGTTTCTCTACCTCCTTTTCCTGTTTTACGATTTTGGTTGAAGAAACTTCAGGTGCTTCATTCGTTCCTATAAAAGGAAGTAGTTTGACATCTTTTTCATCATAAACGGCGTCGTCCGAAAGTTCGGTGGTCATTTTCGGAATAGGAGCAGTGGTCTTTTCTTCAGCCGGAGCAGTTGTTTTTTTGACCACTTTTACTTCTTTGTTGACAGTTTTTGATTTAGGAGCTGCTTCCTTCTTTGTCTTTTTGGTTGTCGGGGTTTGATCTGCCGACGTGAATGAGATCAGTGTAAATCCGCCTGCAATAATTGGCAGGGCAAGTGCAGTGATCAATACTCTTTTTGATGTTTTTTTCATGATTTTGATGCGTTTAATCAGTGTGAGTTTCGTCACGAACTGATTGGTGAATAAATATATTGTAGAACTAGTTCCAAGAGAATACGCCAGCAGGAATTCCATGTAGCCGACGCGGTATTTGTTGTACATGATCCGGTCCACTTCAAATTCGTGGATATGGACCAATTCTTTTTTCAGCAGCAGGAATACCGGGTTGAACCAGGAAAGGCAATGAGTCGTTTCAAGGAACAGGCGGTCTGCCGAATGGTATTTCTGTGCATGTACTTTTTCGTGCTGGAAAATAATCTCGCGATCGTATTCCGAAAGTCCTGCGGGTAATTGAATAAAGCGGAAAAAGGAGGAAGGCGCTTCGTTGGGCAGTTCAACCAATGTGAAACCATCTTCTTTTTTTCTTTTGGCGCTGAGAAATACGCTAAATACCTTAAAGAGGTTGAAAAGCATCCAAATGGAAAGCAATGTAACTCCCAGCCAATAACCGATTTCCCAAAGAGATGAATAATCGAAACTGCTTGGAATTACTGCTTTGTTTGGAGTAATGGTCACTGTTTCCAATTCAAATACCGGAATGTGATAACTCCAGTTGGATTCCGAAACGGTTGCATGCTTCATCCAAACTGCCAGTGCCGACAATATCGGAATGGAAAGCAAAGAAAAGCGCTGCCACCCAAAAGAAAGGAATCGTTGTGTGCCTTTGAAAACGAAGAATAAAACCGTTATCACCACATTTGCCTCAAAAATATACCACAAGTAATTAGTCATGACGTTCTTTTTTAATGATGTCCAATAGTTCATTCAAATCCTGCAAATCCAGGTTGTTTTCCTTCATAAAGAAAGAGAGAAGCTTAGCATTCGAATTCCCGAAATAATTTTCCTTTAAGGATTGAATGCGCTGGGAAGAATAGGCTTCTTTGGTGATCATTGGGTAATATTCATTCGATTTTCCATAGGTTTTATATTCCACAAAGCCTTTTTGCACCAATACGCGAATTACAGTCAATACCGTATTGTAAGCCGGTCTGGGTTCCTCCAGTTGTTCGTGGATGTCTTTTGCAAATCCTTTTCCAACAGACCAGATTGCCTGCATAATTTGTTCTTCCGCTCGTGTCAATTCCTTTTTCATACCCCAATGATATAATTACTTTTTTAATTATACAACTATATTTATAAATATAATTATAAATAATTCTGAAATGCACATTTAACTGGACTTTCAGACCGATGAAATTATTCCTCACAAATTTAATTACCACAAACGCACAAATATTGGAAGTCATCTACCGGTCGACTTTTATCTTCATTATAGGTTTGAATTGAATTACAGGGCGACTGGTAAGCGCCCTATTATAATTTGCGGATTTGCGGAAAAATAGCTCTGATCAGTACTTCAATGATCAATATATACTTATATTTCGTGGTTGAAATTGGAGTAGCTCATGAACGAACTGGAACAACACATCGCGGCACTTTTTGAAGTCAATGCAGCAGATCTGAAAACGATCAGTTCTCATTTTCGTCCGCTTCAGTTGCACAAAGGTGAAAGTTTCTTCAAAGAACACGGATATTCCAACCAGATGGCGTTTGTGAAATCGGGTTTACTTCGCGAATGGGTAGATCTTCCGGATAAAGAAGTGACCAAATGGATCGCCACACCCGGATATTTCGTTACCGACCTGAACAGTTTTCTCTTTGATAAACCGGCCGTTTCAAGCCTTCAGGCATTAACGGATTGCGAATTGGCTGTCATCAGCAAAGAAGATTACCGCAATATGGGGAAATCCATCCCGACCTGGAATACCGTGGAGAAGTTATTCATGGCAAAATGTTTCGGGATTATGAGCGACCGCATTCTGAACTTTATTTCCATGACCGCAGAAGAACGTTACGTGCAGTTGTGGAATGCCAACAAAGAATTGTTCAACCAGGTTCCTCTGCAGTATTTGGCTTCCATGCTTGGAATGACTCCTGAAACCTTCAGCAGGCTCCGCAAAAAGACCGCTTCCATTTCTTGATATTTGTCAAGAGCACCTTCACGTCTTTCATCGAACTTTGCTTCATCAATAAACCCTGACGATAAATATCAGGGTGTAGATCAAAAGCAAAACAGATGAAAAAAGAAATCAGAACAGAGATAACTATCCAGGCGGCTCCGGAACGCATTTGGGAAATCCTAAGCAATTTTAAGAATTATAAAAACTGGAATCCATTTATCAAATCGATTACCGGAGAAGTGAAAGTGGGCGAGAAGATCATCGTGCGTTTGGAACCTCCGGGAGCAAAAGGAATGACTTTTAAACCAAAAGTATTGGCTTTCGACAAAAACAAAGAATTCAGATGGATTGGAAATTTGCTATTCCCGGGCTTATTCGACGGAGAACACCGTTTCGAACTGATTGATAACGGGAACGGCACCACAACTTTCATTCATGCCGAAAAATTCAAAGGGATCCTGGTCCGCATGCTCTCTAAAATGCTCGACGGAAGTACGAAGAACGGATTCGAAGCTATGAATCGGAAACTGAAAGAGGAAGCAGAGAAGTAAGGGAATAGTATGATTTTATGCAAAGATTTGGTAGGTACGCGATTAATCGCGTACCTACAGATTACACCGGTTTAAACCCTTTCACAAACCCATTCATCCTATTTAACCATCCTTTCAGGAAAACGGCATTTTTTCCCTTCGCAATGCGGTGAAAGAAATCAGAACGTTGTTTCACCAATTCGTCGAATAGTTCTTTGGCTGGAATAGCGTTTGCAGCTGCAATGGTCTTGGGGCCGATCGCTCCGTCTACCGAAACGGATCCGCCTAGTTTGTTGATGGATCGTTGAAGTGTTAATCCGGCCTGTCTCACTCCGGAACCCCAGGCAATGGTCGTAACCATAAATCCGATGGACAAGGAATTGAAGGATGCGGCTTTTACTTTGGAATAATAAAGCGAATCGAAAACCACGAACCAATCGGCATTTGACATTTCAAAAAAGCGTTGATCGTTTAGTTTCCCGAATTTTTTCCGCCATACGGAATAAGTAATTCCGGCATTGGTATGCCAGCCTGTTTTGCCTTTGAAAGGAGTGGGACAAGGTGTTTTACTTGCTGAATCGGAAGTGTGTCTGCTGAGCCCGCCTTCCCATTTGCGTTCAAAAATGATGAAATTTTCTAGTGTCATAGTGCGAATAATGAATGAATAGTAAATGCCGTATAAATATGCATCAAATTTTAGATCTATGCATCATAATTTATATTTAAATGGTTAATAATGAGCCTGAACCCCTTTTGAGAATGCTAATTTACGGCAGGAAGGTCGTAAGTTTATTACGAGGCACGACGTGGTATTACTCTTCTTAAAATAGAGAATCGGATGGATTTCCGGGTCCATCCGATCTCCGCCTGATCAGGTCTTAGGCATTAATATCTTAATGTCCTTGTTAAACAATGTGCATTAGTCTTAACGGGTACTTTTCACTTTTGGTTGGAATATTTGTGTTTTTTATTTCAAGGTGACTGAGCGGAGTCGAAGTCAACCTGGGATAAAAAAGAAAATCGAGTGGATTTATTAATCCACTCGATTTCCTGATTTTTTCGAGAGTTATTTCTATTCTTTGAGGGGTTCTACCGGAACACATTTGTTGTCCGGCGTTCGTTCATTCCAGTACATGACATTGATGAACGAAACTGCTAATGCACTACCCATACCCTCGAAAAACAAGATGGTAGCCGCCTGATCTCTTGTTACATGATCGTTCCAAAAAATTCCTCCGTCAAAATGATCAATAAAATCAGGTTGAATGAAGTAGGCGTAAATCACGAAGCTGAATACCGATAATGCAACCGTAATCACATTGGCTATCATTAGCGAACCAAATGCTTTTAGGAAATTGTCATCATCATCAATCTGGCGATTTCTTTTAGCCAGTCTATTTGTAAAGAAAAATACAATGAATACGTTTAAAAAACGCAGGTAACCATTGTTTTCCAATGAAAATAATTTCATTATCAGAAATAGCGCTGCAATACATGCAAAACTATAAAGTCCGTAACGGACGTGTTGATATTTTGTTATCATAACTTTGCTATTTGAATGAGTTTAGAAATTACAAAAAATCAAACTGGCCTCCAAGTATTTAACATTTTAAAACAGTTTGAAAATTCATAATGATGCATTCAAAATTCAAAACACAAATAGATCTAAAATTCGGAATTCGGAATTCGTAATTGGGAATTATGTACATTAGTATTCTCAATTCAAAACCTATGAGATTCGTCCTTTATTCTTTGGCTTTTAGCACTTTACTTTTTTCCTGCGGAAACCCGGCTGTTCCGGATTCAGAAGTTGATTCCGATGGAAAAGCAACGGTAGATGAAACCAAATCGATCAGCTTAAATGCCGCTGACCTTTTCAATGGAGAAAAAGTGCGTTTATTCCTCTATCAGAATCCAAAAGCGAATCCGGAGTCGAATAAATTATTTTTGAGTGCTTTGGATGAATTCAAGAATAAAAAGAACCTTTCTGCAGCTAAAGAAGGATTCAAAGCTTCCATTGCGGCTTATCCCAGCTCGAAATCCTATTACGAGTTAGGAAATGTTTATATGGAAATGAAAAACTACCAGGGAGCATTGGAAGCTTATTCACTGGCAGAAAAATTAGGGTACGAACCGTTTTCAAAAGTGATGTTCAACGTAGCCTGCGCGTATTCACAGTTGAAGAACTTCCCGATGAGCGCAGATTACCTTCAGTTTGCTATTCAGTCGGGATATGTGAACATAGATAACATTGAAAAAGATCCCGATTTGGCAAACCTGAGAGATAAGGAGCCAACGATGTTCAAAGAAAACATGGAATTGGCCTTAAGTGGTGTTTCAGACGTTGAAAATCTCTATTTTCTGCAGTTCAAACGACAGTTTTTGCAGGCTTCTTTCCCCATTAATCTGAATACGGAGCAAGGAAAAGTAGTTTATGATGATAAAAACCGCATCTCGTACGATTACGAGCGTTTTGTTTCTGAAATGCGTAACGAACGCTTCTCCCGAGATGTGAGTAAAGGGTTCTATAATTATGTTCAGGTAGCTGAAAAAGCAAATTTTGTGGCTCTGATTTATGTGGTGAAAGAAGAATTTAACGGAGATCAAAGCCCTTTGACCTATCTCCTGGTGACTTTTACTAAAACCGGAAAACTAATCGATAAAAAAGAAATTGCCGGCAGAGAGGATTACTCGGAATTATTGAAAATGTGCACCCTAAGCAAGGATTTGACCTTTACAATTACCAATTACGAAACTACATTTGAGAAAAACCCGGAAGAAGAAGGATATTCTGACAATCCGGTTGTTTCCAAAAAGAAAATTAACCTGGAAAAATACCGTATTGATGCTTCCGGAAAAATACTTTATCTCGATGGCAAAACATTCGCGGAAGCTACCGCAATGCTTAACGGTTGGTTAATAAACGTTTTATAAGTCCACGTTTTATAAGGATTTCTGCAACAATTAAGTTCAATGTCCAGCTCAACCACGAAAGCAAGATGTATAAATCAACCGGATCCATTCTTAAATAGAAAACATCGAACAAGTAGGAGTAAAGCCTTAATGAAACTGCAGATAAGGTAAGTGCATAACTGCGCACCATCCATTTCCCGTGTTTTTCGTAGTCTTTTTTCCGAACGTAATAGTAGGCCAAAAACGTCGTTCCAAGCCAAAGAATGCTCAGGATCACAAAGCTGGTTTGAGCCGGATAGGAACCATTTGCATAAAATGACATCACCAAAGCTGCAGGTCCTGAGATCAAAAGTGTGGTTGCCAGGTAAATAAATCCGGAAACCCGGTGAATTTTGGTGTATTTGTTCAAGATGGTTTTGCTGAACTGGAATAAACCGCTGGTAATGATCAAAATGCTGGTGAATACATGAATGTAAAAACTGTATCTCCAGTGTTTGATGTGGTAAATGAGCTGTTTGGTTTTCAGGAAGTCAATTCCACGGCGCATTTCCAGGTAGGGAAGCGACAGCAATAACAGTAAATACGAAGCATAAAGAATCCCGATTACAAAAGCGATCCAGGCTGTTTTTTTTACCACTTGTTGATCTTAATACATGAACATATTGATGCTGTTCTTGCCATCTTTTGTTTCGAAATATGGCGGATCTTCTTTGTTTTGGATCAGTTTGAAACTCATTTGGCGTTCTTTGAATTCGCTGTTTTTAGACCAGTCAATGATCAGCGTCTTAGCGTCCTTGAATTTCCAGGAGCCTTTGATGATTTCCATTTGTTCGTTCGTTTGATTATCCGGATAATAGGAGTATTTTACGATCCCGTTTTCCTGAAAGCTGATCTCTCCTGATTTATCACCGATATAAAGCGAGGAATGAGAAAATACATCCCGGAAATTCTCCTCGCTTACATTTTCAGCCGTGAAGTCGAAGTAATCCCCATCATCCGAAACGGTTTTTGCGTTCTTCGTACGTTTTTTTAGCTTAAACTTTTTAGCCTTGATTTTCGGATCATTTGCTGTCCAGCTGGCGTTCACACTGCCGTCTTTTTTTGAAATGATCAGGGTGAAAACTCCGTCAAATTGGTTGTCGCCCGGCTCGTTCAAAGTCAGTTCGAATTGTTCTTTTTTCTGCACTACCGATCCGCTGATATTTCGCTGCAATCCTTTGTGAACATTATAGCCGATTGCTTTTTTATCGTTCACATAAGTCAATACCACATTGATGAAACCATCTCCGAAATCGCCCGTGTACAATCCGCAGAGCGTATCAAAATCCGTTTCCGGGAACCATTCCTGCACTTCTACAGAATCCGAACCTGTGGAAGTTTGTTCTGTGGGGCTGTTAGCCGTTTTTACTTCAGGATCAGAAGAACAGGAAGTGATTAATAGTAAACCGCTTAGTCCGACAAATAACGCGTTGATCTGTTTCATAAAGGAATAATTTCAAGACTAAAATAGTGCTTTTGGGTTAATATGAAGTAATCCGATCAGATTGCTTGAAATGGATGCGTTACTTCACTGGATATTTCGATTTAAAACCGTATTTTTGACTTTTCGAAGAAAATTTATGGAATACAACACCACGAGAGGGAAGTTATTACTTCCGGAGTATGGTAGAAACGTACAGGAAATGATCTCTCACGCTATGGAAATCGCAGACCGCGATGAACGCAATAAAGCAACCAGGGCAATCATTGAAGTTATGGGACAATTGAATCCGCATTTACGCGATGTGGATGATTTCAGACATAAATTATGGACACATTTGTTTGTCATGTCTGATTTCAAATTGGATGTAGATTCTCCTTATGAGATTCCAAAACCTGAAACATTGACAAGTAAGCCGGATAAGGTGGAATACCCGAAAGGACGTATCAAGTACGGACATTATGGGAAATACACGCAGGAAATCCTCAGAGACTCGAGGAATATTACGGAATCTGATGAACGTGAATATTTGAAGATCACCATGGCCAACTTCATGAAGAAGCAGTATTTGGCTTACAACAATGATGCGGTAGAAAATCATGTGATTGCCAATCAATTGAGAGATCTTTCTCAGGGAGATTTGATCCTGGAAAATCCGGATGAATTGATGAATACAAACCTGATCCTGAAATCATTCGGAATTCAGCCCAACAAGCGTCCGAAAAAGAATCAGAAAAATCAAAAGTCTAATAACTACAAAGGAAAAAATCAAAATCAAAACCAAAATCGTAATAAGAATTAAGTATGTCATCTTTTGAAATTTACGGAGGAAAGAAGCTAAAAGGCGAATTAACTGTTCAGGGGGCTAAAAATGAGGCTTTACAAGTTTTATGTGCTCCTTTGCTAACCGCTGAAAAAGTTACTATTTCAAATATTCCCGATATCGTGGATGTCAATAAGTTGATTGACTTGTTGCAAACGATGGGAGTTAAAATTGAGAAAGTAGAACGCGGAACCTACGTTTTTCAGGCAAAAGATATCGACCTTGCTTATTTGGAAACAGAAGATTTCAAAAAAAGAGCAGGCTCGCTTAGAGGTTCTATCATGATTGTAGGTCCTTTACTGGCCCGTTTCGGAAAAGGATTTATCCCAAAACCGGGTGGCGACAAGATCGGACGCAGAAGATTAGATACACATTTTGACGGATTTGCACTACTGGGTGCAAAATTCAATTACGATGCCGGTGAGCATTTTTATTCCATCGAAGCGAAGAAGCTAAAAGGAACATACATCCATTTGGATGAAGCATCTGTTACAGGAACAGCAAATGTAATCATGGCTGCAGTTCTGGCGGAAGGAACAACAACCTTCTATAACGCAGCTTGTGAGCCCTACATTCAGCAATTGTGTAAAATGTTGAATTCAATGGGCGCAAAGATCTCCGGGATCAGCTCAAACTTATTGACGATTGAAGGAGTGAAAGAATTGGGAGGTTGTTATCACCGTATTTTACCCGATATGATCGAAATCGGAAGTTTCATCGGTTTGGCAGCAATGACTAAGTCGGAAATTACCATCAAAGATGTCAGTTGGGAAAACCTGGGAGTAATCCCGAATACTTTCAGAAGATTAGGGATCAAGCTCGAAAGAAGAGGCGATGATATATTCGTTCCTGCACAGGAATCTTACGAAATTGACACCTTCATCGATGGCTCTATTTTGACCATTTATGATGCGCCCTGGCCCGGATTCACCCCGGATTTATTGTCAATCATACTTGTTGTGGCAACACAGGCGAAAGGAAGTGTATTGATCCATCAGAAGATGTTTGAATCACGTTTATTCTTTACCGATAAACTGATCGATATGGGAGCACAGATCATTTTGTGTGATCCGCACAGAGCAACCGTTATCGGACTTGGAAGACAGCATAGTTTGCGTGGGATCCAGATGACATCTCCGGATATTCGTGCCGGAGTTTCCTTATTGATTGCTGCTCTTTCTGCAGAAGGGAAAAGCGTTATTCACAATATTGAACAAATTGACAGAGGTTACCAGGACATTGATATTCGCTTGCGAAATCTGGGAGCTGATATTCGTCGTGTAAACTAAGAACTGATGAAAAATTCACTAATTATTCTATCGACCTTATTAGTAGTAGGTCTGGGTGCAGCTTCTTTTAGAGAAGTTAAAAAAATGCCGGGCGTTGGTTCTGTTGCTCCTGAAATTGCTTTAACCGGTGTTGATGGAAAGGTGGTAAAACTTTCTTCCCTGAAAGGGAAAATAGTTTTGATCGATTTTTGGGCTTCCTGGTGCGGACCTTGCAGAAAAGAGAATCCGAACGTGGTAGAAGCATACGGCAAATACAAAAGCGCTAAATTTAAGAATGCGAAAGGATTTGAAGTATTCTCCGTTTCCCTGGATCGCGATGAAACGAAGTGGAAAGAAGCAATTAAAGCCGATGGCTTAGTTTGGAAGAACCATGTTTGGGATAAAGCAAATGAAGCTGGAAGAGCCTATGCTGTTCAATTCATTCCAAGTGCCTTTTTGGTAGATGGTGAAGGGAAAATTGTTGCTTCAGGTGAAGCGTTAAGAGGACTTGGACTTCACGTGGAATTGGATAAGCAGAAAAAGTAGTTTCGTTCACAGACATTCCACAGATTGGCGGGGCTAGTTCTGTCCTTTTGTTCAGCGATATCGTTTTTTTAACTTTTTACAACTGGTTTTTCTTGTTTTTAAATCCAAATCCGCAGAACTTGCGTAACTGATTCAAAACGATTGAACATGAAGAACTATTTGATTATTTGCAGCTTATTTGTTGGATTGACAGCTTGTTCCCAGGAGCCGGCAAAAACACCCGACACGACTCCTAAAAAAGATACGAAATACAATAAACTAACTCCCCAGGAGGAAAGTGTTATTATAGGAAAGAGTACAGATCGTCCTTTTACAGGAGATTATTACGAGAAAACCGATAAAGGAGTTTATATCTGCAGGCAATGCAACAATCCTTTATACAAATCAGACGATAAATTTGAATCGCACTGCGGCTGGCCAAGTTTCGATGACGAAATTGAAGGTGCTGTAATCAGTGTTCCTGACAGAGATGGAATGCGAACAGAGATTATCTGTGCAAACTGTAAAGGACATCTTGGACACGTATTCACCGGTGAAGGATTTACAGATAAAGATACCCGTCATTGCGTTAACACCAGTTCTATTCAGTTTTATCCATCTAAGGATGCAGGTAAACTTCCAAAGGTTATCAAGTAGATTTGAATTCACTTATTTTATAAAGTCTTCCGCCAGGAAGGCTTTTTTTTATCTGCGAAATTTGCGCAATGCGCCACCGCTGAAGCTTTAGCGTAAGTGTTCGGCGTGCAAAAAAGAAAAATGCTGTCTCGAAGCAAATATCGATATCCCAACTACAAATCCATCATTCGTATCCCGATAGTTATCTGGACGACATTCGTAATTACCCGGGAATTTTCAGTGTCTGCCCGACCCGAATCAAATAAGACCTCAAATGATTCGCATTTTTAATCCTTGAAGGCGTTGTATGGTACTTTTGAGCGATCTGTGAAAGTGTATCTCCCGATTTTACCGTATAGCGTCTATAATGCACCGCAGGAGCTGCCGGCTTCGCTGCTACCAATACTGAAGCTGCCATCTCAGAGTCTTTTTGCACTACTTCAGCAAGCGTCACTGTATTTCCGATTTGCGGATCGTAATATTTATAGAAATGCTGTTGAATATTTACAGCATGAGTAACGGTGTCTAATCTGGCACCGTCCCAGGTGTAACATTGCAAGACGTTATCATTGAATTCCAATTGTTTTACCGGAACCAGGTTTGAATGCAGTCGGTGCATGCGCGGGCATTGTTTCTGAACCGCAGGCAATCCGCCGCCAGCAGAACCACGACTATCGACACTCATGTAACATCTTCCGTCCAAACTTGGTCCAACTACTGCAGTCCAATAAACCGTTAGAGTAGCAGGGTCGATTTGAATGTATAATTTCTTCAGGTCCGAGTTAAATCCTCTGTTTCTTACTTCAGCTAATCCGGCATTGATCTTATCGTTTAAAAAACCTCCGAAACCATCCATTCTTCTGCGGTGAAAGGAATGGAGCGCATCATAGATGTACGGTTGTCCCATCGCTGTGTAATAATCCGAAACCAGGAAATCGTTTTCTGCAAGCTGAATCGTATCCGGATTGTACTTTTGAAATACAGGGACCTGAAGTATTTTTTTTACGGAAACAACCGCAACAGAATCAGGAGTTTCAGGTTCCGGATCCGTATCGGATTGTGCATAAAGCATTGGACTTCCAATGAGTAGAATGGGAAAGAAAATGAATTTAATACTCCTCACTTTTGTTGTTTTATTTGCTTTTAACGCACATAAATTTAACAGGTTACATTGGATTTTCAAAAAAAGATCGCTGAAAAGTTCCATTTATTCGATAAAAAGGTTGAAATATACAGTTCGACCAACCAATTTCTCCGATTGATAACCTCATAAAACGAGTGATTTTCAATTTCTTCGTTATATCACGATGTCATTATAACATCAAATCATGATATCATGTTTTAAGTTTTTCGGGGCCTGTCTTTACTCATTTTAGTAGCTGAAATGAGTTCATTACCTAAAAATTGCTCATTCGTAATTCATAATCCGGCATTCGCAATTACCTTTGTCTTATGCAGGATCTCAAAGAACTTACGGCAAACTGGGGCAACAACCTCAAAGATATCTATTCAGAAAGAGAAGCGCGGAATATCCTCCTGCTTGTTTTGGAAGATGTTTTTGGGTTCAAAAGATCTGCTTTGTTGGTTTCTGCGGAAATAGAACTTTCTGAAGCACAGATTCAGGAACTGGATCAGATTTCCACCCGACTTAAAACAGGAGAACCGCTTCAATATATTGTCGGCTTCACTTATTTTGATGATCTAAAAATACGCGTAGCGCCGGGAGTATTGATTCCTCGCCCTGAAACAGAAGAATTGCTTGCCTGGATTATTGAAACGATTGATGGTCCTGAAAACAGGAGAGTAGAAGATTGGTGCACCGGTTCTGGCTGCATTGCCCTGGCATTGAAGAATCGAAATCCGGAATTTGCCGTCAAGGGGTACGATATTTCGCCGGAAGCACTTGAAATAGCGAAATTGAATGGAAAAGAACTGAATTTGGCGGTTGATTTTCTGGCAGATGATGCGCTGGACCCTGCAAATAAAGAAGTGGTAAATGTGATCGTTTCGAATCCGCCATACATTCCATGGAAGGAAAAAGAACAAATGCATCATAATGTAACGGAGTTTGAGCCCGATCTCGCACTTTTTGTTCCGAATGACGATCCGCTTTTGTTTTACCGCACGCTTGCTCAATATGCTTCAAAGACATTGTCAGATAACGGATATTTGTTCTTCGAACTCCACGAGAATTTTGCAATTGAAACCAAAACAATGGTTGAAGATCTGGGCTTTGAAAGGGTTGAGATCCGAAAAGACCTGCAGGGAAAAGACCGCATGTTGAAAGCACTTTGGTGTGCGAAATAACGAAATGATTTAGTAATTTCATACTTCCTTTAAAAAACTCCGCATCATGTCAGATAAACCGATTGTCAAAGAATATTCCAACGAAGAAGTGACTATTATTTGGAAACCTGAAAGCTGTATTCATTCTACCATTTGCTGGAAAAGAACAACCGGGCTTCCGAATGTTTTTCAGCCCAGTACAAAACCATGGATAAAAATCGATGGCGGCACGACAGCTGAAATGATCGCCCAGGTGGATAAATGTCCGAGTGGAGCATTGAGTTACCGGCTGAAAAACGAGCAAAAGGAAATACAGCAGGTAAATGTGGTAGAAACTTTGCCGAACGGACCACTATTGGTTTATGGGAATATTACAGTGAAACATTCCGGACACGAGGAGTTAAAAGAAAGTAAGGTAACAGCCTTTTGCCGCTGCGGAGCTTCTTCCAATAAACCTTATTGCGACGGAACACACGTAAAGATCAATTTCTCGGATTAATATTTACCGCAAAGGCGCGAAGAAAGTTGTTCTTTGTGTCCTTACACTTTGTATTAATTCATTTCATCTCTTCTTTGCGCCTTAGCGCTCTTAGCGGTGAAAAAATAAGTACTGATTTTCCTATCTTTGCAGTCCATAAAAGAACACGTGTCAATAAACTCCAAATTCATTTCTTTTCAATCAGATATTTCCGGAATTACCCGTCCTGAAAAATTCACCTTCCCGTTTTATTACGATCCGCATGAATTAGCTCATCTGGCAATGATTCAGGTTCAGGATTACTTAATAAATCAAACGGATTGGATTCACAATTTTGGATTGAATGACCAACAGGAAGGTTTAGTAATCGGGAAGATGTTCGGAGTTCTGGTCGTTGAAAATGCTCAAAAGGAATTGGGGTTTTTAGCTGCTTTCTCAGGAAAATTGGCCGACTCCAATGACTTTGATTACTTCGTTCCGCCGGTTTTCGATCTGCTCGATTCCGAAGGATTCTTCCGAAAAGAAGAAGTGGTTATTAATGATATGACCCTGGAGATTGCTGCTTTGGAAAAAAATGCGCAGTACTTAAATGCAAAAGCTGAATTGGCAGAAGTTCAAAGTTCCTACCAGGAAGAGCTTCAGAAGGTTAAGAAAGAGATTAAAGAATCGAAAGCTAAGCGCAAAGAAATTCGGGACAGTTCAACTAATCGGACTCCGGATGAACTGGAAATTCTCCTGGAAGATCTGAGAAAACAATCAATCCGTGAACAATACTTTTTAAAAGACTTTATAGATTTAGGAAAGAAAAAGATCCATCGTTTAAGCGAAGAAGTGAACACGTTTGAGAATCGGCTGAATGAATTGCGTGAAAAGCGAAAGAACATGTCCAATGCGCTTCAGGCTGATATTTTTGATTCCTATTACTTCCTCAATCATAAAAAAGAGAGAAGAAGCCTGCAAAGCATTTTTCAAAATACCATAGATCATAAACCACCGGCCGGAGCCGGGGAATGTGCCGCTCCGAAATTGCTGCAATATGCTTTTGAGAACGATTTGAAACCCGTTTGCCTGGGTGAGTTTTGGTGGGGAGCTTCACCTAAGTCGGAAGTACGCGTTCATAAGCAGGTTTATCCGGCTTGTAGAGGGAAATGTGAACCAATTCTGGGGCACATGCTGCAGGGAATTGAAACAGACGAAAATCCAATGCTTCAGAATCCGGCTGAAAATAAAGAACTGGAAATCGTTTTTGAAGATGATTACCTGGTAATTGTCAATAAACCGGCAGAATTTCTCTCCGTACCCGGGAAAAACATCTCGGATTCGGTTTACACACGCATGCAGCAAAAATACCCGGATGCCACCGGGCCAATGATTGTTCATCGTCTCGATATGTCCACTTCCGGAATTTTGGTCCTTGCAAAGAATAAGAAAGTACACATGCACCTTCAGAAGCAATTCATCAAACGAAACGTACAGAAACGCTATGTAGCACTTTTGGATGGAATCGTAAAAGAGGATTCCGGTACGATCGATTTGCCTTTGCGTGTCGATTTGGACGATCGTCCGCGCCAATTGGTGTGTTACGAACATGGAAAACGTGCAGTAACCAAATGGGAAGTCTTGGAACGAAGAAATAACCAAACGCTTATCTATTTTTACCCGATCACCGGCAGAACGCATCAGCTGCGGGTTCATGCAGCACATGTTTTGGGGTTAAATGCACCGATTATCGGAGACGATCTTTACGGAAGTAAAGAAACAAGATTGCACCTGCACGCACAATTTCTTCAATTCACGCATCCAATCACCAAAGAAGCCGTTAAGATTAAGGTTGATGCAGAATTTTCATGATTTGATATTTTATAAACGTAGGGATAAGTCGCGACTTATCCCTACGATGTTTTCAATCTGTAATTCATAATTATTAAATATTTTTGGTTACTGAAATTTTCAATATGGATCCAATCGCAGCTCAAAAAAGAATCGAATACTTAACGCAGGAACTTACGCTGCATAATTACAATTATTATGTAGAAAGCAATCCTACGATTTCTGATTATGAATTCGATGTGCTTTTGAAAGAACTCCAGGACCTGGAAGCTCAATTCCCCGAATTTGCTTCAGAACTGAGTCCTACCAAACGTGTTGGCGGAGATATTACCAAGAAGTTTGAAACGGTGGTACATAAATTCCCAATGCTGTCTTTGTCGAACTCCTATTCCGAAGAGGAAATCATCGAGTGGGAGCAGCGTTTGAAGAAACTGGCAACCGGCGACATTGAATATGTGTGCGAATTGAAATACGACGGTGTTGCCATTGGAATACGCTACGTAAACGGAAAATTCTCCCGTGCAGTTACTCGTGGTGACGGGACCAAAGGAGAAGATATTTCGGCAAATGTGAAGACAATCCGAACCATTCCTTTAACGCTAAAAGCAGATTACCCGGATGATTTTGAAATCCGCGGAGAGATCTTTTTCCCAAGGGCCAATTTCGATGCCATGAACAAACAGCGCGAAGAATTGGGGGAACCCGTTTTCGCAAATCCAAGAAACTCTGCTTCCGGAACGTTGAAGTCACAGGATTCTAAAATAGTCGCGGAAAGAGGATTAGATTGTTACTTATATGGTGTATACGGAGACGATCTGAATACGGAATCGCATTTGGAAAGCGTACAAAAAGCACACGATTGGGGTTTCAAGACTCCATCCGAAACTAATAAATACATTGCAAAGACCTCCAGCATAGAAGGAATTATGGAGTTCATTCATTACTGGGACAAAGAACGCTACAACCTTCCCTTTGATATAGACGGAATTGTAATCAAGGTCAATAATTACGATCAGCAGGCCGATTTGGGCTTCACAGCCAAGTCTCCACGTTGGGCAATTGCTTATAAATTCAAAGCAGAACGCGTTTCCACCAGCTTGGAAGAAGTAACTTACCAGGTGGGAAGAACAGGAGCAATTACTCCGGTTGCAAATCTGAAGCCGGTCCTTTTAGGCGGAACGGTTGTGAAAAGAGCGTCTTTACACAATGCCGATCAGATAGAAAAACTTGATTTGTATTTGGGAGATGCCGTTTTCGTTGAAAAAGGAGGAGAAATTATTCCGAAAATTGTTGGAGTAGACACGGATTTCCGTCAATCGACTGCTCAAAAAGTCATTTTCATCGAGAATTGTCCGGAATGTGGTTCCGAATTGCACAGAAGAGAAGGAGAAGCGCAGCATTACTGTTTGAATGATCTGGTTTGTCCGCCTCAGGTGAAAGGGCGCATGGAACATTTCATTTCGCGGAAAGCCATGAATATAGACGGCTTAGGAGCAGAAACCATCGATTTGCTTTACAAGAAAGGATTGGCGACCAGTGTTGCAGATTTGTATGATTTGACTTTCGACCAGGTGGTGAATCTGGATCGCATGGCAGATAAATCCGCAAACAATTTGATCATCGGGATCAAAAATTCCAAAGAAATTCCGTTTGAACGTGTATTGTTTGCGCTTGGAATTCGTTTTGTAGGAGAAACAGTAGCAAAAAAGCTGGCAAACGCATTGAAAAACATCGATGCCATAGCCAAAGCAAGCTACGAGGAATTGATCGCTGTGGATGAGATTGGTGAAAAGATTGCCATTGCGGTGCAGCATTTCTTCCAGGATCCGCGTGCTATGCAAACCATCGAGCGATTAAAAGCAGCAGGAGTTCAATTTGAAATAGAAGAAGCAATACTGGATTCAAACCAACTGGAAGGAAAAACCTTCGTAGTTTCCGGCGTTTTCTCTAAATTCAGCAGAGACGAAATCAAAGATCTGATTGAAAAGAACGGGGGAAAAAATGTGGGATCCATTTCTGCAAAAACAACCTACGTTCTGGCGGGTGAAAATATGGGCCCTGCCAAATTAGAGAAAGCAAGTTCTTTAGGTATTCCAATCATTTCAGAAGACGATTTCCTGGGAATGATTTCAGCGAATTAGTGGAGGTAAGATTTCTGTTTGAAATTTCAATCAGTCCAGCCTTTGAAGAAGCAATTACACCAATAAAAAAACAGAACTGCCCGCTTAAAGTGGGCAGTTGTTATTTTATCCCAATCAATCTGTTTTGCACAAATTTAAAATCAAATTAAGTTAGTCAGCTAACTAAATAATAACTATATTTGTTCCATGAAGCAAAAACACGGACACGATTCAATTGGTAATTTGCTGATGCAGATATGTAAGATGCGTAGAAGCTTATCAAATGAACGTCTTGCAAAATTGGATCTTTATGATGGGCAGGATATTCTGTTATATTATCTGCACACAAAAGATGGGCAAACAATTTCTGAATTAGTGGAGAAAATGTGTATTCAGCACGCGACTATTTCAAGTATGATTGATCGTATGACAGCTAAAGGTACAATCACTAAGGAGAAAGACTCGGTTGATTTAAGGGTTTCAAGAGTTTTCTTAACTCCAAAAGGAAAAGAAGCCGTTCAAGGTGTTGTAGATATCTGGATTGATCTCGAAAAGAGAAGTTTGGATGAACTTTCAAAGGAAGCAAAAGAGGATCTGAGAATCTCGCTTCAGCAAATAGTAAAGAACCTGGGATAGGTTTTTTTTATCTCGATTTAGTTAGTCGGCTAAATAAATAAACAATATTTAAAACGAAAAGCATGAATAATCAAACACACATCACCGTATTTGGTGCAACAGGAAAAGTTGGGAAAGAACTCCTGCATTTTTTATCGAATGCAGACATACCAACAATAGCAGTGACCCGTAATAAGGAGAAAGCAGTAGAAATGCCATTCATACAATGGATAGAAGCAGATTTATCAGACAAAGGATCGCTGGTTAAAACAATGGAGAACAGTAAAGGAGTTTTTCTTGCTTCAAGTGTAAACCAAAATTTTACGACAGAGCAAAACAATGTGATTGAAGCTGCTAAACAAACAGGAGTTAAGCATATTGTAAAATTGTCTTCACCTGGTTCAGATAAAAATTCTCAAAACTTTATTGCAAGGCCCAATGGTGAAGTGGAAGAGTTGTTAAAAGAGTCTGGCATTGACTGGATTATTCTGCAGCCAAATTCATTCATGCAAAATTGGCTCGGCGATTTTTCTAGGACCATCAAAAAGGAACGCAAAATATACGAAGCGACCGGTAACGGAAAAAAACCATACCTGGATACCAGGGATATTGCCGAAGTCGCATTTATTGCATTAACCCAACCTGATAATCACATCAACAAAACACATTTACTGACGGGGGCAAAAGCTGTAAACTACGCAGAGGTCGCAGATGCAATAAGCGAAGCCATTGGTGAAAAGGTGGAATATATTTCACTAACTGCTGATCAGGCAAAACAAAGAATGGAGGAAAAGAAAATGCCTCAAATGATGATCAATACATTTTTAAAGATTGCCGAAAATGTACGGATGGGGAAAGCAGATTTTGTGAATGGTACAGTTCAGGAAATACTGAAAAAATCCCCACGATCAATAGAAGATTTTGCTAAAGACTATGCATCTGAATTTAAATAACCTAAAAAGCCGATATGAAAATAAAATTTATAAAAATAATGAAAGCATGGCTTATAACAGCTTTGATTGCTTCAGCGATAAATGTGATCTGGTTTTACATTGCTACCAGGAATGGCAATCCATGGTCAGAAATCCTATTTCTTAATCCTGTTATCATCACAACATTCGGAACTATATTCATTGGTTCGCTTATCTATTGGTTGCTGACATTCCTATTCAAAAGAGCGGGATTTATCTTTGCGATTGGAGCTGTTACAGTTACTGTTTTAAGCGTTATGGGACATCCAACCTTACCCGATGGCACGCCTGTTCCAATAGAATTCAGAATAATGGATATTCCCATGCATTTTGTAGCAGGATTATTTTGTGCTTTTTTAGTTCCGGCTATTGCCCGGGACAAACTGTTTCGGAAAAGTTAGTTATCAATGGTTACGGTTCAAAAGAATTTGTAATTGTCACTCTAAAAACCCAAAAACCAAAGCCAGCGATTCAATAGATAAGTCACTCGGTTCAACACGTGTCATTTTTTCACCGTTGAAATCGGCCTGTTCTGAATCCCAATGTAAAATTCCTTCTGTAAAAGTGCGTGTTTGGTTTTCCCCGGAAGAATCCATCGATTGAAACGTAAGAATGGAAATTCTGGTCTGATCATTATTTTGAGGTGATTCACCGTAGAGCTCAGTCGCGACTGAGCTGCTACGGATTTCTTTCTCTATAACAATCCACTTGTATACCAAACTTTTATCTTCGGATTGAATATCCGTTCGTTTAATCTCTGCAATGATTTTCGAATGATTTTCGAACCAAAAAAGAACTTTGAAAGGAAATGGAGTTGTTGTCATGACACAAAAGTAGAGTGAAAAATGGAAAATAGTACGTTGAAAAAATAGAATACGCGAATTTTAGAATTCTAGTTTTAACGAACTCGTTGATCGAAGTATCATGCCTGGATAGGCGGTACGGGATAACGAAGTGTTATTTCTAACAATCTGTAAAATTAATTAGCAATTCGCATTTCTGAACTCGTAATTCCTAAAGGATTTCGTAATTTCGTACTACTTTTTACTGTTTAAAAACAAAACACAATGAATCTATTTAAAGGAGCCGGAGTTGCATTGGTTACGCCATTCAACGCAGACAGGTCTATCGACTTCCCGGCATTGCGCAGATTGGTACAGGAACAAATTTCCGGTGGTACTAATTACCTGGTAGTTCAGGGAACTACTGGCGAATCTCCAACTTTGAATAGCGAAGAGAAGAAACAGGTGCTGGAGACAGTTTTGGAAGTAAACAATGGAACTTTGCCGATTGTTTACGGGGCAGGTGGGAACAATACCATGGCTGTTGCCGAAGCAATTAAGAATATACCGGATGGAGTTGATGGAATTCTTTCCGTTGCGCCTTATTACAATAAACCTACCCAAGCTGGTTATGTGGCGCATTACAAAGTTTTGGCTGATGCTACTGATTTACCGATCATTTTATACAATGTTCCGGGAAGAACAGGATCAAATGTGCTTGCAGAAACAACTCTGGAATTGGCTGAGATCAAAAATATTGTGGCCATGAAAGAAGCTTCCGGAAATATGGAGCAGATTATGGAGATCATTCGTTGCAGACCCGAAAACTTTTTAGTGCTTTCCGGTGATGATGCGATTACTTTACCTTTAATCGCTTCTGGTGCCGACGGAGTTATTTCCGTGGTTGCCAATTCGTTCCCGAAACAATTCAGTCAAATGGTTACAAGTGCACTGAACGGGGATTTCGAAACAGCCAGGAAACTGCATTACGACCTTTTTCCGGTGACAAAATTAATGTTCGCAGAAGGAAACCCGGGCGGAGTGAAAATTGCATTGGAAGAACTGGGATGGATGAAACCGTTTATGAGACTTCCGTTGATGCAGGTGTCAGAAGGATTGAAAGCGAAAATTGTTGCAGAAACAAAAAAACTGACTAAATAATCACGCGATTCGTTGAAAATTAATAGATTCGCACTAAATTACTTGATGATGAAAAACAAACTAATCTTAGGTAGTATCGTATTACTATTCGCTTATGCTTGTGGTTCCGGAGAGGAAAAACAAGAAGTAGCAACGGTTGAAGAGCAGGAAACTGTAGATGCTGCTAATGTAAATTATAATATTCCATCGCCTTCTGAGCAGTTTGCTTTGATCTCTAAGATGGATGCAGTAAAAAACACGAAGATCCTGCACGATCCTGCAATGGCAGATAAGTATTCAAGCTCTTCTCAAAAAGCATTGAACTTTGGGGTTTATACAGCAGATGTTGCGTATTTGACTTCATTCAATGAAACAAACAAGTACTTGAGCTATTTCGGTAAATTGGAAAAACTGGGTTCCGATATCGGTGTTGCACAGGTTTTTGGGAACGAGTTGGGTGAGTTGGCTAAAAAATGGGACGGAAATGCAGATTCACTATTCAAATTGAGTGATGATGTGTACAACCGTACATTCCAGCGTTTGATCGAGATCGATAAAGGTGATGAGCTTTCATTGATGCTTGTTGGAGGTTGGATCGAATCCATGCACCTGATGATCGGAAGTTCCAAAGGGTTCGGTAAGTCTCCTAAATTGGATCAGGCTTTGGCAGATCAGAAATTGGTTGCAGAGAACTTATTGGAGTTTTTGGTAAGCTACCAGGATAACGAATCAGTTAAGGAGTATTCAGCTTCCATCGAGGAAATTCTGAAAATATACGAGCAATTGGATTGCAACTCCGGGGAAACCCAGGTACAGAACTCAAATGGAAAATTGACTTTTTCAGGAGGAGATAGCTGTAAAATGACTCAAAAATGTTTCGATAACCTGTCGAAAAAAATCACGGAAATTCGTACTAAAATTGTAACTGCTTAACATCACGGATATGAAATTTATTTTAACAACAGCCTTATTATTTGCTTTTGTATTTGGTTTTGCTCAGTGTCCCCCTGCAGAGACATTCATGAAAAAGAAAAAAACCAAAGACGCATATAGTTTAAATTCTCAATCGCGTTCAGGTGCCATTGCCGCTGACGAATCGTATGAAATGTCTTTCATTGCACACGAGGGATTGGATTACCGTTTAACAACCGTGCTTGGTGAAGGAAGTGTGGGAACACTGAACTACGAAATCTACGAAATGGTAGTAGAGAAAAAAGTAGTAGGAGAAAAAGAGACTTTCAAAAGAGTTAAGAAAGTATTGGCATCTTCCGGAAATGCAGAAGCGTTGGAGTTTATATCCGACAAATCACGTAAAATTTTTATCAACGTATCTATTACAGGCGGAGATAAAAAGAAATTGGCGTGTGTAGGTGTTTTAATCGAAACAAAACGCTCTGAGAAAACAGGATTTTAATCTGTTACATCATATTATATCCGGTAAGGGCGCGATTAATCGCGCCCTTACTGATTTTATGTCAGAGCAATCCGCAATTCGGCTCCCGATAATTATCGGGAGGGAATTCGTAATTTTGAATAATGGATTCATCACAAAAAATAAAAGAACTGGTCGATCAGGCTCAGTCTATAGTTATTACAGCCCACAAATCACCCGACGGAGATTCAATAGGAAGTTCCCTGGGCTTATATCACGTTTTGAAAAGTTGGGGGAAGAATGTGGAGGTAGTTCATCCCGATCCGGCCCCTGAGTTTTTACACTGGGTTTCCGGACAGGAACAGATTATTGATTTTGAAACCAAATCAGAGCAGGCTTCGAAGGTACTTTTGGCTGCTGATTTGATCTTTTGCCTCGATTACAACGAACCTTCACGTGTTGGTGATGCCATGCAGGCAGTTTTGACCGCATCTTCAGCAAATAAAGTAATGATCGACCACCATTTGCATCCGGCAGATTTTTGCCAGGTAGTCATTTCCGAAACATCTGCTTGTTCCACCTGCGAATTGGTTTACAAATGGCTCAAAGAAATCAATCGTCTCGATGCTATCAATGAAACTTCCGGTGCCAGCCTTTATTTGGGAATCATGACAGATACAGGTTCTTTCCGCTTCCCGTCTGTAAGTGCTGATACGCATGAGATTATTGCGGATCTGATCCGAAGAGGAGTGAAGCATTACCTGATCCATGAATCCGTTTACGACACCAATACCGTTGACCGCATTAAATTAAGAGGTTATGCTTTATCTGAAAAACTCGTCTGCCTAAATGATATTCATGTAGCTTATGCATCTCTTTCAGAGGCAGAATTGAAAAAGTACAATTATCAGAAAGGCGATACGGAAGGTTTGGTAAATCAGATTTTGGGAATCCAGGGGATTAAAATGGCCGTTCTTTTTGTAGAGAAAGACGGGAAAGTGAAAATTTCATTCCGGGCTAAAGGAGATTATTTTGTAAATGAATTGGCCAAAACACATTTTGAGGGCGGCGGACATGCTTATGCTTCCGGTGGAATTTCATCTGAAAGTTTGGAGAAAACTGTCGAAAAATTTGTAACATTTGTAAAAGATTTCATTCCTAAAGCATGATAAAAAAAGAATTCCTGTTCTGTCTCCTGGTTCTCTGTGCTTGTACAGAAGAAAAAGAACAGCCGAAACCGGTTGAGTGGAACATGAAAAAATCCACCGAAATGAACAAAGAGCTGGCTGTGGAACAAAGTATCAATATCGATCTTTATTTTGCCCAGCATGAGAATTGGGAAGTGAAACAAACCGGAACCGGATTGCGTTATGTCATTTTGAAAAAGACAGAAGGAGCAATTCCAAAAGCCGGAATGGATGCAAAAACACAATACAAGATCAGCTTGCTCGATGGCACGGAGGTCTATAAAACTGCTTCTGATGAGGTGGATGTTTTCCGGATCGACAAAAGTGAAATGGAATCGGGGATTCACGAAGGAATTAAATTGATGCGGGTCGGAGAGAAAGCAAAACTGGTTTTTCCAAGTCATTTGGCGCATGGTTTAGTAGGCGATTTGCAAAAAATTCCGCCGCTTTCCCCATTGGTCGTTGATATTGAATTAATAGGATTAGAATGAAAAACTTGAAATACATAGCAATTGGTTTATTGATTGCTTCCTGCACAAACGGTGTGGAAAAAACTGAAAACAAGGATGACAATCCGTCTGCACACGATGCGGCAAATCAGTTATCCGAAGCAGAACAATTGATCGAACCTAAGAAATCAATTGTAGACAAGAAAACCTTCCCGAATGGAATTCAGATCCAATGGTTCGAGAAAAAAGAGGGTGCTCCTGTTCAGGATGGATCGGTGTATGAGATCAATTTCAAAACAAAACTGCAAAACGGTGAGATAGTTGATGGAAACTATAAACTGCAAAAAGATATGCTTCCGTTTTTGGTTGGGTATGGCATGCAGACACCTGGTTTTGATTTGGCTATCAAAGAATTACATGTAGGCGATTTCGTGGAAATTTTCATTCCGGGAAAATTGGCTCGTGGTAAAAAAGGGATTCCGGGAATTATTCCTCCCAATGCTCCAAATATCGTGATGCTTCGTGTAGGAAAAGAAATTAAGCCCACAAAAGTGGTAGACGGAGTAAAAGTTTGGAAGCTGGAAGAAAATCCGGAAATGACCGATGCAAAAGTCGGTGAGACCTCAAACGTGGCAATCCATTATTTTGTGGGAACCAAGTCGAATCCGCGTTACGATAATTCTTACCAGAGAGATACACCTTTCGCTTTCGGCATGCAGGACAACTCCTTGATTCCGGGGCTGAGAAAAGCGATGTACAATACCAAGATGTACGATAAACTCTATATTCTGGTTCCTGCTAAAGAAGCTTACGGTTCAAGAGGATATGTGGATTTGGTGAAGCCAAATGAAGAATTGTTCTACGATGTCATTGTAATGGATGTAGACGGAAAATCTGTTCAAAAAACCGAAAATTGAGAGGGTGATTTTGGGTGTCGGTCGTGACCGACACGTACCGATCAAAATGTGGTTTTCAATGATCAAATTGGAGTTATGAACTTGTAAATGTTCGAATTAACGTTTTTTTTCAGCCGGATTTTGGCTTTTTTTTCTTAGTTTTGCCACACCCAGAAAAAAACCAAGGCTTTAAGTATGAACAAATTTCTTTTTTTCCTTCTTCTATTTGTTTCATTTTCAGGATTGGCTCAGGCTCCGATCGATACCGTTGATACTGAGAAAGGTCGCATGGTAATTTATTCCAATCGAACATGGAAATTCCTTCTGGACGAAGAGTTCGATGGAATTATGAATGAAGCACTTTTTAATCAGATCCAAAGAGATACGAATTTAAATTTGATCCAAACCTGGAACAATGACATCTGTTTTAGTTCTGAAAGACCGGATATGTCCCGTTTGAACGATACGATCTGGTTGTGTATGGTAGATGAATTGCACAGCAGTTTTATTTGCCCGGTTCCCGGAATTGTAACTTCCCGCTACGGATATCGAAAAGGGAGATACCACAATGGAATTGATTTGAACCTTAGAACAGGTGATACTGTGAAAGCCGCATTTTCCGGGCGTGTAAGATATGCAAAGTGGAATGACGGAGGTTTTGGTAATTTGGTGATTATTCGTCACCACAACGGATTGGAAACGTTCTACGCCCATCTTTCAAAGCATCTGGTAGCACCTGACCAGGAAGTGAAAGCTGGTGAGCCGATCGGATTGGGTGGAAACACCGGACGTTCATTTGGCGCCCATTTGCATTTTGAAATGCGCTTCTACGATTCGCCGCTGAACCCGGAAGAAATCATTGATTTTGCCAAAAGAGAACTGAAAGACGAAAACCTGCTGGTTCAAAAACGTTTATTCAGACCCGGAGCAAAACCAACGGATGAAGAAATTTCCGGTGAATCCATTGCTGCAGTTCAAGCCAGAACAGAAGCATCAGCTGCCAGAAAGTACTATAAAATCCGCACCGGAGATACACTCTCACAAATTGCTTCCAAGAGCAATACCAGCGTTTCCAGGCTGTGTCAGTTAAACGGAATCAGACCCACGACTCTTTTGCAAGTTGGTCGACAACTGCGCGTAAGATAAAGACGAATCGGCTTATTTTATAGTTTAACTAATTTTCACTGTTAAAAATTTGGTTTGTAATAGCGGTTTCTCTAAATTGCTGTTATGTCGTGCAACTACAGAATTGTTTTAGTAACAGATGGAGGTTCAGATGCCTTACTTGTTCCGATAGTCGGGTTGAGCGCATTGTCACGCCGCATTCATGCAGTTGATATCGACAAATCCCTTTACAATTGGATCGACCTGTTAGTTGCATCCGGAGATAGTGTCTTATTAGCAAGTCTTTTGGCAAAACAGGAAATTTCATTAATCGAAGAATTAGGATCCCTGGAGAAATTGCTTCGTTATCAGAATAATGGTTACAGCAAAGAAATGGTTTCCCGACTTTTTGATGAAGAAGACACCTTGTTTGCACTCAGAAAACATTTTCTTTTCATGACTTACGATGTGGACTCAGACGAATTATTCCAGTTTTCCGATAGCAGGCCCACTCAGCAATCAATCAAACTCGATTCTGTTATGAAAGCCTGTATGGGCAATCCGAATGAACAGCAGTTTATCAAATTGGGTTACCGAAGATTAATGAATGCGAGTCAGTTTGCCCCAAATCCAATTTTACAAGCCATGCATTACGCAGATTGTTTGTACCAGGAAGATTCGGTGGTTATTGTAAGTATTGGCTCAGGTAAACACAAAGATGCCGATTTGGAACAGAAATTCTCAGAACAGGCCCAGGAGCAGTTTGAAGAAGAATTGCGCAAACATAAAAAATGGCATTATTTCAGATTTGATCCTGAATTTGAAAGAGACGATACCATGGAGGAGAAGATTGAAAAAACCCGCAGTTACTTCGAAGATGAAGCCCCCAATATGGATCGACTGCTGCGGTTGATGGAAATCAAATCGGGGAAATTGGTGTAAATAGTTCAAATGTTCAAATGTTCAAATGTTCAAATGTTCAAATGTTCAAATGTTCAAATCAAGGACCTTTAACCAATTTAATAATTTCTTTATTCATAATTTAACTTCTCAATTATTCAATTTTCCATTTTCAATTCCTTGAACTTTTGAACCTTTTCAACTCTTTGAACCCTTTTAACTTGTTAACTTTTCAGAAACAATATTTCCTCAAGGTTTGACGTTATGGGATTTCTCCTATTTTTGTCGTCATGAAATGGATTTTCTTACTTCTTACTATTGTAACCCTTGGCAGTTGTAATTCTTATAACAGCATATTAAAATCGGATGATTACGATGCCAAATTCAATGAAGCCAACCGCTTGTATGATACTGAAAAGTATGAGAGATGTGTAGCTTTGTATGAGCAGGTTTATCAAAGAAGCCCGCGTTCTCCGCAAGGTGAAGTCGCTTTTTACCGATTGGGGAAAGCATGTTTTGAAGTAGAGGATTGGTATTTGGCAAGTTATTACCTGTCAGCTTTCGAATCTAAATTTCCTTATTCACCGAAGGTAGAAGAGACCATGTTCCTGGCAGCAGTTTGTGCCGTTCAGAATAGTCCTGAAGTATCTTTGGATCAGCATGAGACCGAAGTTGCATTGAATGAATTGCAAAATTTTGTGACACGTTTTCCGAATTCGGAGTTATTGGATACCTGCAATACCATTATGGATAAATTGCGTTACAAGCTGGAAACAAAAGATATGCAGACAGTTAGGTTGTACTCCAAAACGGAAAATTACCGGGCTGCAGTAGTAAGCGGGGAACAGTTTTTGGATAATTATCCGCGTTCTGTTTACCGGGAAGAAGCCTGGGCTATTTTAATCCGTAATTCTTTCCATTTAGCAAGTAATAGTGTGGATTCTAAAATCGAAGAGCGAATTGATAAAACAAGAGAACGATTCTCTATTTTTCTTGTAGAATTCCCAAATTCAAACTATCTTCGCGAATTCGAAGGGTATATTGAGAAATTGAAAAAGATTGATGTTCCCGTATCTAACAAGTAAATAAAACAGAAGAAATGAGCTTCAAAAACAATAACGCTGAGCGTTCAACAGTTACGCGTGATACAGTAGATTTAGAGGAAACGACAGGTAATATCTATGAATCAATTGTAATAATGTCTAAAAGAGCGAACCAGATCAGCGCTTCAATGAAAGAAGAGTTGACTGCTAAATTGCAGGAGTTTGCTTCATCAACAGACAATTTGGAAGAGATTTTTGAAAACCGTGAGCAAATTGAAATTTCTCGTTTTTATGAAAAACTTCCAAAATCAGTTGCAGTTGCAATTGAAGAGTTGAAAGAAGGACAAATTTATACCAGAAAAAATCAAGAGTAATCTAAACTCGATATGTCTTTAGATGGGAAAAAGATTCTGGTTGGTATTACTGGCGGAATCGCAGCTTATAAAATTGCTTCCTTCGTAAGATTATTAAAGAAACAAGGGGCAGAGGTCAGATGTATGATGACTCCTGCCTCTTCTGATTTTATAACACCACTAACGCTGTCCACCTTGTCCGAATCTCCTGTAGGAATTGAATTCTATGATTCTAAAACAGGTGAGTGGACAAACCATGTGGAATGGGCTTTGTGGCCAGATGTGATGATCTTCGCGCCCGTTACCGCAAATTCACTGGCTAAAATGGCCCACGGCTTTTCAGATAACTTTCTTTTGGCAACTTACCTGAGTGCAAAATGTCCTGTTTTTGTTGCTCCTGCAATGGATTTGGATATGTACCAGCATCAAACAACCAAAGACAACCTGTCTCGCCTGGAATCATTCGGATATACCATTATTCCTGCTGAAAGCGGTTTCCTGGCAAGTGGATTGGAAGGACAGGGGAGAATGGCCGAGCCGGAAACCCTGCTGCACTATCTTCAGGATCATTTTCAGGCAGACAACCGTTTTTCAGGAAAGCAGTTTTTAGTCACCGCCGGACCTACTCATGAAGCAATTGATCCTGTTCGTTTTATAGGAAATCATTCTTCGGGGAAAATGGGCTTTGCTTTGGCAGAAGCGATTGCTTCGAAAGGTGGAAAGGTTATTCTGGTAAGCGGTCCGAGCAGTTTAAATGCAAAACATAAAAATATTGAGTTGATCCGTGTGATTTCTGCAAGAGATATGCTGCAGGCCGTGCAGGAAAACTGGGAACGTGCCGACCTGGGTATATTCGCTGCTGCGGTTGCAGATTATCGCCCGGCGGTTATTGAAAGTCAGAAGATCAAAAAAACAGAAGATCAGCTGCAGATTCTTTTGGAGAAGAATCCGGATATTTTATCCTGGGCAGCTTCAAACAGATCAACAACAAAGGATCAGAAAGTAATCGGTTTTGCTTTGGAAACCCAAAACGGCATGGAATATGCAAAAGGGAAACTCGAAAAAAAGAAACTCGATGCAATTGTGCTGAATGAAATGGGGGAGCCGGGAGTTGGTTTTGGCACCGATACGAATTCCGTTAAATTACTCTTTAAAAACAATAAAATGTGTAGCTTTGAGTTACAATCAAAGCACCAATTAGCTTTCTCTTTGTTGAACGAATTGATGAATAATATCTATGAATAAAATTCTAACCCTTGTCTTTTTGACGCTTATTGTAAGAGGATATTCCCAGGAATTGAACTGCCAGGTTACACTGATCACAAATATCAAGACCGAAGTTACTTCTGCTGAGAAAGAACTGTTCGACCAATTGAAGGAGGTAGTTACCAATTTGATGAACAATACTCAGTGGACCAGTGAAAAGTTCAGCGTGGAAGAACGTATCAACTGCCAGCTTCAATTACAGATCAATACGATCAATAACGGAGAATTTACAGGATCAATCCAGGTTCAGTCGAGCAGACCGGTTTATAACGGTTCTTACAATACATCCTTATTCAACTTCCAGGATGATAATCTGGAATTTTCGTACACGAGAAGCAGCGTAGTGCTTTATGCGAAAAATCAATTCAGGGATAACTTGTCTTCGATCTTAGCTTTTTATGCCTATTACATCATCGCTCTGGATTTTGATTCCTTTTCCAAACAGGGTGGAACAAAGTATTTCCAGGAAGCACAGCAGATCGTTACAAATGCTCAAACAGCTCCCAATAAAGGATGGAAATCCAGCGAAACAGGGCAAAAAAGAAACCGTTACTGGCTGGTTGAAAATGCCTTGCAGCAATTATTTGAGCCCTTGAGAGAATGTTTTTACGAATACCATCGTTTGGGACTGGATCACTTATATGACAAGCCGGAAGATGCTAAGAAAGCGATCTACAATGCGTTGGATAAGTTGTCAAAAGTAGCTTCTGCGCGGCCAAATACAATTAACATCATTAACTTCGCTTATTGTAAGCTGAATGAATTGAAGAATCTGTATTCAATTGCAAAACCGGAAGAAAAAACGCAGATCGTTACCGTTTTAAAGAAAATAGATCCTACCAATTCAACCAAATACGAAGAAATTCTGAATTAATGTTGAAATCACTTTCCGTTCAAAATTTTGCTTTAATTGAACATGTTTCCCTTCAGTTTCACGATGGGCTTCATGTTATTACAGGAGAAACGGGATCCGGAAAATCGATCTTGTTAGGAGCATTAAATCTGATCCTCGGAGAGCGTTCTGATTTTTCGGTGATTCGAAACTCGGAGAAGAAAACAATTGTTGAAGCAGTCTTTCAGTTAAATGAAAGTTTTAAGAATTGGTTCGTTCAGGAAGATATTGACTGGGAACCGGAAGCGGTTATCCGGAGAGAAATCACCAGCCAGGGAAAATCCCGTTCATTCATTAATGATACGCCTGTTCAGCTTAACCAGTTGAAGGAATTAACCGAGCAGTTGGTGTACATTCACTCACAGCACGAAACACTGGAAATCAAAAAAACAAGTTTTCAGTTCGACCTTTTGGATTCCTATGCAGACTGTTTAGATCTTGCTCAGAAAGTTTCGTCCATTTACACCCAGATTTCACGCTTAAAAACGACAAAAGAGAAGTTGGAATCATCCCGTTCTGCCCAATTACAAGAATTGGATTATATCCGTTTTCAATTGAATGAGATTGGTCAGTTAAACCTTGATCAGGTGGATTATGCTGCTCTGGAAAACGATTTCAATAAATTGTCGCAGTTGGACGATTTGAAGGAAGCTTATTCCTCCATAATTAATGCCATCGACCAGGAAGGCGGTGCTGCAGATTTACTTCGCAGATTGAAAGCGCATATTGATAAATGGAAAAATGCAGATTCTGATCTGAATACGATTGCAGGCAGATTGCAGGATTTGATTGCTGAATTGCAAGACATTTCGCGTGATTCCGACAGGCAGTTGAATCAATTGGATGGAGATCCCGAATCTTTATTCCGTTTAACAGAATCGCTTGATGAATACAATAAGATCCTGAAAAAACACCAATTTTCTACCCAGGAAGAATTGAATGCCTATTTCAATACATTGGAAAGCAAATTGGATGAATCCAATAATTCAGACGAGCGGATTGCCGAACTGGAAAAAGAAATCGGCGAAAAAGAACAGGAATTGGTTCGTTTATCCCATGAATTGTTTGAGAAGCGCTCCAAAGTCATTACCAAACTGGAAGGATATTTATTGGAATTGCTGACCGAAATGAAAATGGAACATTCCAGGTTTCAGATCGTGCTTACTAAAACGGAAAAATTGGATGCGAATGGTGGAATGACCATTCAGATCTTGTTTTCAGCCAATAAAGGATTGGAATTAAAACCAATAGAAAAAGCAGCGAGCGGTGGAGAGTTATCGCGCGTGATGCTGGCCATTCAACTGATCATGAGCGAGAAGAAATCACTTCCTACCCTGATCCTGGATGAAATTGATACGGGAGTTTCCGGAGAAGTAGCTTTGAGAATGGGGAAATTACTGAAACAAATGGGGAAACACCTGCAGGTTTTTGCAATTACTCATTTACCGCAGGTTGCAGCAAAAGGAGATTATCATTTTGAAGTTTCCAAGTCGCACGAAAACAGCCAGACCATTTCGGAAATCCATCAGCTGAATCAAACCGAACGCATTGAAGCACTGGCGAAATTGATTTCAGGTGAACAGGTAACCGATCTTGCGCGCTCTTCCGCAATTGAATTAATGAACTAATCATTGAAAATAAGTATCGGAACTCCATTATGGATTTTCATTTTCAGTTAATTCTCTAACAAAGACACAACTCTGCAACTTTCTTTCCGTATCTTTATTAAATAAATACACGAATTATGTTTAAGGTCCTTTTGTTAACACTTTCGCTGACTGCTATCTACTCTGTTTCTGAAGCGATGACTAATAATCCGGAACAGCCTGTTTATTCAGATGCCGGAGAAGTGATCAAAATGCGTGTAAATGCCCACCTCGTTTATTGCCAGCCAAGCGCGAATGTAGTGGCAAAGTGTTATTCCGTTCAGAAAGGTGCAAGTATCGGAATGGAAAACTGGGAAATACTTCAGCAGTCCATCGAAGGATTTACATTTGAAGAAGGTTATACCTACGATTTGATCGTCAGAATAGATGTGCAGGCGGGAAAAACCGGTTCAGACAAGTTCAAATATACTTTGGTCGAAATTATTTCGAAGATCAAAGAGTCCTGATTCTCTTTTTTCTCCTATCTTTAAATTATGGAGAAGAAATGGGTAATAACAGGGCTTATTCTGATAATAATCGCAATCATTTTAGGAGCATTTGGTGCTCATGGCCTGAAGGATGTGACTTCTGATGACGATATCCTGGCCGCTTTTGATACCGGTACAAAGTACCAGTTTTTCCAGGGACTTGGCTTTCTGGTTATTCCTTTCATTACTGCTCGTTTTGCGATTAATGGAAAAGCAGCGTTTTATTTATTGTTGTTGGGAACTATCCTCTTTTCCGGAAGTATTTACGGATTGACTTATTCCAAAGTTCACGCCGGCGGATCATTATCAAAAGTCTTTGGTCCGGTAACACCAATCGGAGGATTATTAATGATCACAGGCTGGATAGTACTTTTAATCCAGGTAATCCGCTCACGTAATTCATGAAATTCAGCGCAACAATACTAGGTTCCGGAACGTCGCAGGGAATTCCTGTGATCGCCTGTGAATGCCATGTATGTACTTCCGGAAAACCGGAAGACGATCGGCTGCGCTGCTCTGTTTTGCTGGAAATCGAAGGTAAAAACTATGTAATCGATGCCGGTCCTGATTTCAGGCAGCAAATGCTGAAATTTAAAGTAAAAAGCCTGGAAGCCGTATTGTTTACCCATGAGCATAAAGATCACATGGCCGGATTGGATGATGTGCGTGCCTTTAACTTCATTGAAAAACGGGATATGGATATTTATTGTTCAAAAGCAGTTGAAATCGCTTTGAGACGTGAATACCATTATGCATTCCAGGACGATAAATACCCGGGAATTCCGCAATTGAATATTATTAACATCGAGAACAAACCCTTTCAGCTTTCCGATACAATTCCAATCATTCCGGTAGAAGTGATGCACTATTTTATGCCTGTTTTAGGTTTTCGTATAGCTGATTTCGCCTATATAACGGATGCTAAAACAGTGGAACCGGCTGAAATTGATAAGTTGAAAGGAGTAAAGGTCTTAATTGTTAACGCATTGCGGAAAGAACCGCATATTTCTCATTTCAACCTAGAAGAAGCTTTGAATTTCATTGAGCAGGTGAAGCCGGAAAGAGCTTATTTGACCCATATTTCCCATCTTTTTGGTACGCATGAAGAAATCGAAAAAGAATTGCCTCCAAATGTATTTGCTGCCTTTGACGGACTGAAATTTGAATTCGATTGATTGATTCTTTTTTGCCGGCTTACCCTTAAAGTTTTGGAATTCAATTTAATTCAGATTATCACGGGAAATATTCCTTGTGGGCTTGAAATTAAATTCTAAATTTGTTCTCAAATCAAACAATTATGTCAAAATTATTGGAAGGAAAACGCGGAATCATTTCAGGTGCATTGGACCAAAATTCAATTGCCTGGAAAGTTGCTGAAAAAGCACATGAACACGGCGCGACTTTTGTTTTAACAAATGCTCCAATTGCTATGCGGATGGGGGAAATTAATGGACTGGCTGAAAAGACAAATTCAACAATTATTCCTGCGGATGCAACAAATGTAGATGATTTAAAAAAGCTCTTCACGGAAGCTCAGGAAATCTTAGGTGGTAAAATTGATTTCGTTCTTCACTCCATCGGTATGAGTGTGAATATCCGTAAGAATATTCCTTACCAGGATTTGAATTATGATTTTTTCCAAAAAGGAATCGATGTTTCTGCATTGTCATTGCACAAAATGCTTTCTGTAGCAAAAAATATGGATGCAATCAATGAGTGGGGAAGTGTTGTTGCTTTAACTTACATGGCCGCTCAGAGAACTTATCCTTTCTACACGGATATGGCTGATATCAAAGCGATGTTAGAATCCATAGCAAGAAGTTTTGGTTACCATTACGGATTGGAGAAGAAAGTACGTATCAATACGGTTTCTCAATCTCCTACTAAAACAACTGCAGGTACCGGAATCAAGGGATTTGGAGATTTTTACGATTATGCAGATGCAATTGCTCCGCTAGGAAACGCAAGTGCTGAAGATTGTGCAAATTACTGTGTTACCCTGTTTTCTGATTTAACCCGAATGGTTACGATGCAGAATTTATTCCACGATGGTGGTTATTCTACAACTGGTGTCAGTGATGCCGTTTTGAATAAATTGGGAATCTGATATTAAAAATTAACTAATTAAATACCAGTGGGGGCGCGATTAATCGCGCCCCTTCCTGTCTATGGTAATTACCACGTGTATAAATTCTTCTATTTCTTCCTGGAATGCCAATACATTCATCAAACAGATCCGTGGCATGCCAGACCTCTCGACCAATTTATGGGAACAGGTGGATTGGGCTTCCAGCTTCCATGTAAAAATGTGAGACTTTAAATAGTTCAATAGTTCAATAGTTCAATAGTTCAATAGTTCAATAGTTCAATAGTTCAATAGTT
>CBFGOJ010000026.1:0-65982 GCA_965650365.1 uncultured Fluviicola sp.
ATGCCATGGATTATTACTCCTACGGAAAAATCTTACGTGAGTATGACAATGGTGCAGGTGATAGATACATGACTACTAATCATGAACGTGATAAAGAAACGGGGTTGGATTACAGGGGGGCAAGGTATTATGATAGTGATGTTGCAAGGTTCTTGTCTTTAGACCCATTTGCAGCAAAATATCCATCTATGTCTGCTTACAACTATGTAGTAGGAAATCCGGTTGTTTTTATTGATCCGGATGGAAAAAAACCTTTACCTGTATTAAACATATTATCACCTACATGGACAAGTCAATCCGGTTTTTATGTTCATCAAAAAGCCAATGATCTTGGAACATCCTATCTATTTGGAAAAGGAATAATCGATCTCGGAACGACAATCTCATTATCTAAACAGCTAGACCGTGCAACCGAGTATGCAGACAGCAAAGAATTTCAAACTCCTGAATTCTCATACAGGCATGCGATGAGAAATGGTGATCAAACTCCTGAACAAGCTAAAAAAGATGCAGATGCATTTGTAAGAGAGAGATATAAATGGGCTCGCTATGAATATGATAAAGGTAATACAGAAAAAGCATTTTTCATACTTGGAGTAGCGCTCCACGCAATTCAAGATGCAACTTCACCAGCTCATGGAGGTTTCCAAGAATGGACTGGTGAAGAAAGTGATATGGAAGAAGTAGACCATGTCTTAAAAGAGTATTCTTACCCAGGAATGGACAGCAATTTACAAAAAGTAACCAACGATTTCTTGGAGTTATTCTTTAATAAAGGAGAACTTCCTACTACAAACATTTTTGAATACATTCAAATTGATTATAATAATGAAGAACTTAAAGGCACAGATTAATCTCTTTAAAATAACTGCTATTGGATTAGCACTTATTTTTTATTTATCGTCTTGTAACCATAAAGAAGAGGTCGCCTCCGAATTAATTCTTAGAAAGTCAAAAAATTACAAGTATGAATTGGAACTATTAGTCCATCATGAAGGAAGAGGAAATATCCATCAGCTGGATGCTTCAAAATATAGTTTTGAAGCATCCAGCTGGTTATACTTTAACCAGAATACGGGAAAAGTATATGCTAAAGATTTGGTAGTTACATCTAAAAGAAATGAAACAGATTCACTGTATCGAAAATTTAATCTGAAAGGATTTGTCCAGTTTAGCAAAGATTCTATTCAGATAAGATTAATTACGCCTCATTACATAGATCAAGATACAATTGCCGATGAATGGCTTAATTATAAATATAACGGCAATTACAAATTGAAAAAAAATTGGTGAATTACACATTTCATTCAATCACTTAGAAAATGTACATCAAAAACTTCACTTGACAGGGATTTAAATTAATAAGATTGTATGTATTCGCAATTTATAATCCATGCCATGGACTATTACTCTTACGGGAAAATCTTACGAGAGTATGACAATGGTGCAGGAAATAGATACATGACCACGAATCATGAACGTGATAAAGAAACGGGGTTGGATTACAGGGGGGCAAGGTATTATGATAGTGATGTGGCGAGGTTTTTGAGTTTGGATCCTTTGGCTACTAAATATCCGATGCTTTCACCTTACAATTATGTTGGAGCAATGCCAATTATTGCAATTGACCCTGATGGAAAAAAAATTGTTTTTCCTGCTGATGCGACAGAAGAATTTAAGGCAAGATTTAATGAGGCAAGGGAGTATTTAAAAGCACATGGTGCAGACGATTTGATTCAGCAAATGGATGATTTGGATGCGATATTTACGATTAGTGAGACAAAAGGGCTTGGCGTTTTTACTCCTTCTAGTACCACTATTTATTGGGATCCATATGCAGGTGCTGAGACAGCTGAAGGACATATTTTATCACCTACAGTAGTTTTGAATCATGAAGCAGATCATGCATTACAGGAAATTTTGCACCCAGAACAAAAAAAAGCAGATAGAGCTACAAAGGATCCTGAGTATACTAATTTGGAAGAGAAGAGGGTTATAACTGGAAGTGAACAAACAACAGCCTTAAAATTGGGAGAAATCAAAGAAGGAGAGGTTACTAGAAGAGGGCATACTACTGAGGGATCCGTTCAAACAAGTGGGCCAACAAGTAACATAGATGTGAATGAAGTGACAATAACTGCACCATTTCCTTTAATTCAACCTCTTCCTAAAAGGGGTATAGAAAGTATTCATACAACTCCAACAAAATTGAACTAAAATTAAATCCAATGTTATATAAGTTATTATTATTGATAAGTGCTTTCTTCCTGGTTGATAACACTGAATGTAAATCAAGGATTGACAAAATTGTAATCAAAAAGGTTGATTTGGACGCCGATACATTTGCGAGGGTGGATTGTGAGAATTTTGAAATTCAATTCAACAAGTTGATTACAACAATTGAAATCACGGAAAAGTCCGAACTTAAAAAATTTAAAGAAATTCTTAATGAACTTAAACCAACTGATTCATCTGTCAACGTTGACACAAGGATAAAGGTTTTGATATTTCAATCTAATGGTAGTGTTGATACCTTATGTGTTGATCGATTTAACTTGCTATTAAATGGGATTTTAATGAAAGAATCTGAAACATTAAGACAATTTCTTCTAGAAGCGAATCCGAAATGATTTATTCGACCGATATAGGAGAAATAATAATAAAACCATGAATAAATTCTTTTTCATAGCAATAGTCATGCTATCATCTTGCAATAATCAAAATGCTAAATTGATTCATAATATCAGTAAGGACGATTCCATTTCTTTAAACAATGAATCAGATCATGGAAATAACATAAGCTATATAGATTCCATATCTGTTTCAAATGGGCAGTTAATCTTTTTGGAAAAAAGTTTGAAAAGTGAATTTGAAGGATTGGAAAAAAAATCTTTTTTTGATTTGATCGAGATACAAAAGACACTTAAGAGTGAATTAATTTTAGAGACTTATAAAGGAAAAAAAATAATTCTTAAAGATACACTACAAAATACAGATAGTGGCGATCAGGTTTCATATGATTACATAGGCTTCAATAAGAAGAATAATAGTTACTTGATTCGAGAAAAATTTTATGAAAGTGGAGATTACCTATTAATTAGTAAAGTAAGTGGTGAAGTGACTAAATTGTGGAGTATTCCTATTTTTTCAGAGGATGGTAAAAGGTTTATAACGTGTTCCCCTTTCTTAGCATATAATGTTATGCCAAATGGAATTCAAGCTTGGCAAACAGAATCAAATGGAAAATGCCATTTAATTTGGGAGTATGAAACACCAAAATGGGAACCAACAGATGCATGCTGGATTGATAATTCAACTGTTTGTATGAAAAGAACGATTCCCTCCTTTAAATCCAGATCAAACAAAGATGAAGTTGATTATGTGAGATTTAAAGTCAGCAAGTGAAAGATTATTATGTAAACCTATATCAATGGAACCAATCGTCTGACTAAAGTGGAGGATCAGGGAACCACAGCAACCCGCAATTACACCTACGATCTCAACGGCAATTTATTAACCGATGATTTCCGGGATGTGGATGCCACAGAATATGTGCGTGGCTCTTATGCACATCACGTCCATTGGTACTAATGATCATGCCTATTATCTCTACGATGGTGCAGACCTGCGCATTGCTAAAAAAGTGGTATCTTTCCCTCAAACCACGCAGGAAATGTACCTCAAAGACGCAGCAGGAAGAGATTTGGCCATAGTGAAGTTTGTAACGGATAACACCACCCACAACACGGTGAAAGAAACGGAATACTTCGTATACGGTACAGACCGTGTGGCACGTGTAACCAATAATAACGTTCCGGGAGATTACAAAATCCAAACGGATGAAGCGACGTATTTTCTTTACGATCATTTAGGCAATACACTTGTGGCCTTTATGGTAAACCAACAAGCTGTTCCAACAATCATGAATGCCATGGATTATTACTCCTACGGGAAAACCCTGAGAGAATATGACAATGGCGCGGGTGATCGATACATGACCACGAATCATGAACGTGATAAAGAAACGGGGTTGGATTATAGGGGAGCGAGGTATTATGATGCAGATGTAGCAAGATTCCTTTCTACTGATCCATGGGCAGATAAATATCCAGCTTGGAGTACTTATAATTATTCATTCTGTAATCCTATAATGTTCAAAGACCCAACAGGGAAAGGACCAGAAAATGCGCAGGGAGGACCAGAAGAACGCCAATTAAAGTTAGCCAACAAAAAACGAGATTTAGTTTTCAAGAGAGATTCATATTCTCCGGGAGACAAGAAGTATGACAGAATTCAGAATAAAATAGATAAGCTAACCGAGAAAATAAATACCTTGACTCAAGGTACGAAAACTCAGTTTAAAGAAGATAGAGGTATTTCGAATCATAATGGAGCTGTTTTTGATAAAGGTGCGCCAAAAGATCCACCTGGAAGTGGTACAACAGGAGGAACTTCACCTGCTCCACCAAACCCATGTACTGATCCCGGAATTTTTCTTCCTACGGGAACAACAGATGCTTCTGGATATGTTGTGGATGGAACTTCGGTTGCTGATGGGAAACAATTTCAAGTACTATCCAATTATATGAATAATTGTTCTACAACGACAACTTGTTTTATTTGGGGGGGGGGAGTTCCGGGAGTTCCTAATAACGCTACTTCTAATGCCAATACAATGCAAAATACATTAATTGCAAATGGTATTCCTGCATCTCGGATTGTGATTGTACCCAATAATGCCCCAGTTCCACCAGAAGTAAATCCAGTTCATCAAACAACAATTTGGGTATCACCATAAATTATTAAATAATTAAAATTCAATACAATGAGGCTATTTTTGTTAGGAATATTGTTTTTATTTCCGGGAGTCATTTTTTCACAATCTAAGGAAAGGTACATAGGTTCTAAAGGAGAAACAATTTTAACCGTTGATTCTCTATCGTTTAAGGATAAATTTTTATTTTCCAGGTACTACATTGATTCAGTCAGTCAGCTACCTTATTCTGGAGTATTGTTAGCAAAATATGGTAAATATGCTTTTGACTCTCTCATGGTTGAAAATGGCTACTTAAATGGTTTTCAAACATATTATAATGTATGTCCTAGTCAAAAATCTACTGAGGTGATATTTTCAATTAATCAAAAGATTTTCTACAATCAATCAGAAAAAGTAAGATTTATTAGACATATTTCATGTGGCGAAGATGGAAAGGGTAGCGGTGGAATTCGTTGCTTTGAAGAAACTGGATATGTATCTTATTTTTTGAGTTATCGAAAGAACAAGATTAAACTGATTGGGACGATTAGAAAAGAATCAAAAACTCAAAAGAAAAGGCTTAAGTTTAAGACGTATGAGGAGTTGGAATCTTTTTTTAAGGAAAAAAATTATTATAAACTATGTAAAGAATTGGGTTTCTTTAAGGATTCATTTTAAACGGTTCTTACAAGATTAAAAGGAAAACGCACTCAAAGGGTGCGTTTTTTGTTTAAACGGGTATTAAAAAGGTTCATTCTTTAAAAGTTATCAACACCCAAAAACGGGTGATTGATGTGGAAGTAGTTCACTCAAAATACTTGGAAAGCTAGTTGAATAAATACCAAGGAAAAGCTACCTACCAATAACCAAGATGGAATTAAAACGTAACTCGTGCTTACCCCCTAAGTATTTCCACAAAACCTCACAAATGCTCATTGATTGGAGAATAGGTTATACCAAGCACCCTGCAATAACAATTCGTGACTTATACAAGTAAGAATAGATGAGGTGCAGGTAAATAGGTGAGACCCTGTAAGTCGCGATAGGCAACCCCGCAAGTGATATGAGATAGGGGGGCAAATAAGAGAGTGCTCTCCTGCATGTAATAGGATGCAACCCTGCAAATCCCGCTATATGATCATGCAAGTAATGAGAAGCAATCCCCCAAGTGATAAGAGATGAGGGTACAAATGGGAACGTGATCCCTTGTGAAGACCTGCGATTTTAAAATTAATACTTAGGCTAGGAGAAAATAAAATCTTCAAAAGGAGAAACAGAGCGAGAATGACAACTTACACTCATTCTCATTTTCAATCCCTTTTACTGCTTCTTATACTTCTTCCCGTCAATTTCCATGTACCATTCACCGCCTTGCTCGTAAGGCTCTGCGTCCAGTTGGAATGTTCTCGGAGTTTGAGAATTTAACCGAATAATCGTACGCTGCTGATTTACTTCAGCGGTTCCGGTGAGTTTTGCAGTGCATTCACACAGGTTTGTTGTACAGGTATCTTTACAGTCCACCTGGTAACTTCCGGTTTTTCCGGAGAAAACCAATTCGTCACTGACAAACACTTGCAAATCCGGGTTGTATTGTGTTTCACTGAACCACGTTCCTTCAAAGTCGGAATTGTATTTCAAAAGTGGTTTGTTGCAGGCAGCAAGTACCAATAGTGTTGCAGCAAGGAGGATTAGATTCTTCATAGATGATAATTAATAAGTGATAATTACTTTTTCTTCGCCTGTAATTCAAACAATTCATCACGCAGTCGCGCAGCTTCAATGAAGTCCAGTTCTTTTGCCGCTTTTTCCATTTGTTTGCGTTTAGCAGCGATTGCTTTTTCCAATTCTTCCGGATCCTTATAGTTCACAACGGGTTCTGCAGCAGCTAAACCGGCATCTTCGGGCGAGTAATATGCTTTTTGAGAACGTGTTTCCGGATCGCCGTCTGCCACTTTCGTGGATTTAAGAATTACTTCCTTGGATTTGTTCAATGCGGTAGGAACTAATCCGTGTTCTTCGTTGTAAGCGATCTGCATGGCTCTTCTGCGCTCCGTTTCCGAAATAGTGCGCTTCATGGAATCCGTCATTTTATCGGCATACATGATCACACGACCATTGACGTTTCGAGCTGCACGACCAACCGTCTGAACCAATGAACGCTCATTTCTCAGGAATCCTTCTTTGTCCGCGTCGATGATCGCTACTAAGCTCACTTCCGGCAAATCGAGTCCTTCGCGCAGCAGGTTCACCCCGATCAAAACATCAAATTCACCCAATCGCAGCTGACGCAGGATCTCCACGCGTTCAATCGTATCAATATCTGAATGGATATATCTGCAGGCAATGCCCAATTTGTCTAAGTATTTCTGAAGCTCTTCGGCCATGCGTTTGGTCAGCGTTGTCACGAGTGTTCGTTCGTCTTTTTCAATGCGGACCTGCATTTCCTCGATGAGGTCATCGATCTGGTTCAAACTCGGACGTACTTCGATAATCGGATCAAGCAATCCTGTCGGACGGATCAATTGTTCCACCACCACGCCTTCGGATTGTTCCAGTTCAAAGTCGGCCGGAGTTGCAGAAACGTATACGATCTGGTTTATCAATGACTGGAATTCTTCAAACATCAAAGGACGGTTGTCCATTGCCGCCTGGATCCGGAAACCGTAATCCACCAGGTTGATCTTACGAGCCCGGTCACCACCATACATGGCACGGATCTGTGGCATCGTTACGTGACTTTCGTCTGCAATCATCAGGTAATCGTCCGGGAAATAATCCAATAAACAGAAAGGACGTGTTCCCGGAGCACGCTGATCGAAATAGCGCGAATAGTTCTCGATCCCGGAACAATAGCCCAGTTCCCGCATCATTTCCATGTCGTAAGAAGTACGCTCTTCCAGTCGTTTTGCTTCCAGGATTTTTCCTTCACGCTTGAAATTTTCCACCTGGATCACCATGTCTTCACCAATTTGGTCGATGGCCCTGCGGGTAGTTGCCGGACTGGAAACGAAAATATTTGCCGGGTAAATATTAATCTCTTGAAAAGCTTCAATTTCCGAGTTGTTTTCCGGGTCAATCGTTCGGATGCGCTCAATTTCATCTCCCCAAAATTCTACACGCAGTGCATGATCTGCATAGGCCAGGTTAATATCGACTGTATCACCCTTCACCCGGAAAGTTCCGCGTTTGAATTCTGCTTCCGTTCGGGAATAAAGGTTTTCTACCAAACGAAGCAGGAACTTGTTTCGGGGAAATGACTGACCTGTATGAATAGGAATGATCGAGTTCGCAAATTCGTTTGGGTTTCCAATACCATAAATACAACTCACAGAAGCAACTACAATCACATCTCTTCGGCCTGAAAGCAAGGAAGAGGTAGCAGAAAGCCGCAGTTTTTCAATTTCATCATTGATCTGAAGATCTTTCTCAATGTAAGTATCCGTAACCGGCAAATAAGCTTCGGGCTGGTAATAATCGTAATAACTGACAAAGTATTCTACCGCATTGTTTGGGAAGAATTGCTTGAATTCGCCGTAAAGCTGAGCAGCAAGCGTTTTGTTGTGAGAAAGGATCAGCGTTGGTTTTTCCACCTGCTGAATGACATTCGCCATCGTAAAAGTTTTCCCGCTTCCCGTTACACCGAGCAGGGTTTGAGCAAAGTGCCCTTCATTCAATCCGCGAACCAATTGTTCGATGGCAACCGGTTGATCACCCGTCGGTTTAAAATCAGAAGTGAGTTGGAAATCCATAGTAACAAATATAGGGAATTACGAGTTCCGAATTACGAATTACGAATGATGAAATTGGTTTTGAGGGATCAAAATTTGTCTTCGTGAGGCTACTGGTTTTTGAATCTATTTTGCATTTTGCATTTTGCATTTTGAATTATAGCTTATCTTTGGATTTCTTAAAAAAGTAGAGACACGATCCTATGATGAATCAATTCCAGGAATTTGCAAAAATAATGACAGAGCATCCGTTGAATGCGATTTTCCTGATCCTTGGAATTTTACTGCTTGAAATTATTTTATCGTTCGACAATGCTGCTGTACTTGCAACCATGGTTAGAGGTCTTCCGAAAGATCAGCAGGAAAAAGCCTTGAAATACGGGATCCTGGGAGCATATGTTTTCCGCGGACTTGCATTGGTACTGGTGAAATCGATTCTCACTATTTGGTGGTTCAAACCAATCGGAGGTGCTTACCTGATTTACATGGCGATCAAGCATTTTACAGCGAAAAGTGTACAGGACGAAATTGATTCGGAAGTAGCAGAAACAAAGAAAAGTTGGATTTACCGGGGAACGGTGGGCGTGATCGGGGTCTTTTGGTCGACCGTATTAGCAGTTGAGTTCATGGACATTGTTTTTTCGATTGACAATATCTTCGCTGTAGTGGCTTATTCTGAAAACATTGTTTTGATCTGTATTGGAGTATTCATTGGAATCCTTGCTATGCGTTATGTAGCGAAGTATTTTGTGGTGTTGATGGAGAAATATCCCTTCCTGGAAAATTCGGCTTTTTTGGTGATCGGAATCCTGGGAATCATATTGTGCCTGGCTTTGCTGGTTCATTATGTTCCTTCCACAGAATGGATTGAATCGGAGAAGTTTGACCTCTTCATTTCAGGCTTAACGCTGGCAATCTTCATCGTTCCTCTGTTGATCTTCCGTGCTAAGAAGAATAAATAATCTGAACCCTGTACATCGTTTTGCACAGTTGCCTGCAGGCAGACATCGCTTTTTCTTACCACAGATGCGCAGATGGTGAAGGCGCCTACCGGTCGCCTTTTTTGTGTTGTTCTAAATTGGATTGGAAGAAAAATCCGATTAATGATTTGATAAATGATGTTTTTCATTAACTTAAATAGGATGGAACACTATTTATTGGAAGAGGAAACATATGAGATTATTGGTAGTTGTATGGAAGTGCATACCGAATTGGGATTTGGGTTTTCAGAAATTGTTTATAAGGATGCTCTGGAATATGAGTTTAAGAAAAATGGAATTTTGTTTGCTCGTGAAGTTAAATATCAAGTGAGATACAAAGACATTGTTCTACCTCATCAATTCTTTGCCGATTTCGTTGTGTTTGATTCAATTATCCTGGAGGTAAAAACCGTGTCGGATTTGAACGATGTACATTTTGAACAAACAATTAATTACCTGAATGTTTCTGGAATGGAAGTAGGGTTATTGATGAATTTTCGCAAACCAAAACTGCAATACAAAAGAATCATACATACTAACAGATAAAATCCGGACAATAATTTGGAGTTCGGCGAGACCGGTAGGCTCGCTTTCATCAGTGCATCAGCGGTAAAGAAAATGTGGGTCGTTTGTCTGCCTGCGGACAACCTTCAGCGATGATCTACCATTTTTGTTTCTTCCGGAATTGTCCGCCTTTGCGGGTGGTGAACTTGCGTTTCGCAAAAGGAAGCTCATCAATAGTTCGTGCAAAGTTGATGGTAATCTCGTGCGAGTGTTCCAACAATCGGTGCGAAGTGAATGTACTGGTTTGGTAAGTGTAAACTAAGCGCAGTCCTTTTTCCAGGAAGATCCCGAAACTTCCCGTAACCGAATTGTCAGACTGGTAGCCTCCGCCCACCCAAATCATCTGCCCGAAAAGGAAATGTCCGTCGAAAGACAAGTTTACCGCGGATCCTTTTACTGCTCTTGCCATGACAGTGGGGTACAAAATAATGTTGTCGTTAAAACGGATCTTGTAACCGATATGAGAATAGAAATGATTGTTGGTAGTAGTATAAATAGTAGAAGAATTTGCCAGTGAATTATCGAAAATGCTCGGCATCGAAATCCCGAAATCAAAGTTCTGCGATTGGATGGATAAACCAACTCCTAAGTTTACACCCCTTGTCACACGATTATCTAAAGTAGGCTCTTTTTCGCTGAAGTAAATGTAATCTGTTTTCATCGAGCGCTGCTGATAGCCGAATTTCACACCCAAACCAAGAGCCGTTTTTTCTCCCAGCCACACGTGGTAATTGTAAAGTCCTGCTATTTCCAGGGAATTAACGCCCGCGGCATAATCGTTTATGGCAACTCCGCCAATTCCATGATTTTTGGTAACGTGGTAATGCCCGTTCGCACTAAAAGTCAAGGGAGTTCCGGGAACTGTCATCCATTCTTTTTTGAAATGGACAGTTGCGCTGTAGCGTGTTGAAATATCCATGTACCCGGGATTGAAAATCCCCTGGTTCAACATGTACTGATTGTAAATACTTCTTAATTGTGCATTGGAAACAAAGGTGAAAGCCAATATCACCAACAGGGAGCAGGTTTTCTTCATCGTTTCAATGTTATTTTCCCCGATGCTTTATTTCCTATACCATCCACGTATTCAAAATAATAAACTCCCGGTGTACATTCTCCTCCAAGCAGTGAATTGGCTTGGTTCGTTTTTCCGTCCCAATCATTCTTATACGGAGCCGCATGGTAAACCAATTCTCCCCATCGGTTAAAAACCTTCAGGTGGCCCAGCGGGTAATTTTCTACATTCAGTATGATGTATTTGTCATTGTACCCATCTCCGTTCGGAGAAAAGAAATCTGCAAATACCAACTCATTTATTCTCAGCGTATCGTCCAATTCAAGAGTGGAAACGGCGATGGGTAATTTTTGAACAGTGAACTTCTTTTCGTTCTTCTCTATAAAGCTAAAGGCGGTGATAATAAGTGGGACTAAAAAGATGAATCGAATCATTCTAAAACTATTTTCTGTTACAAAGGTCAGCATTTTAACGCATTATGCACAAAAAAAAGAACAACAATATTTTTTGGAAGACGGTTTTAATAATCTTCGGAGAAATTTCCAACCCTTTACTGATGGAATTACGTTATCGTCTAAAAGCATTTAATTAACCCATCTAATTATGAAAAAACACATCATTTACGGACTCAGTTTGATTTTTCTGGCTGTAGGTATGAATTCCTGCGGGAAAACCACCAAACGAAAAATCACAAACGATTGGAAGATCGTTTCCATTGAAGAAGAACAAAAAGCAACTTCAGTCCAGGCAGATATGGAAAATTACTGGAAGACTACGATGACTGAATCCACAGTTTCTAATTATAGTATTTATACAATAATGGGCGTGGATGGTCCGTATACTTATACGTCTGAAAGTGCAGGTGAAGTAAAGGAAAATGAGTTCTCCATTAAAAATGATGGTACCTGGCAATGGACGCAGGAATTGTATTACGATGAAAATTCCGGAATGGGATATCCATTCACAACCACCACGAAACGATACTTGAGTGGAACCTGGAGTTTTATTGGAAAAACAAAAGGTGATGATTTCAAGAAGAATGAACGCGTAGTTTTTAATATTCTGCTCAATAAGAAATCAACACTTGAAAAGAATCAAACAACTGTATTGACTGATTATTCGGAAGAGACCACGTATTTAACAGGTGAAAGCACCATGACCTTTACAGTGAAAGAATCGAAGAAAAAAGAACTGCAGTTAGAAATGGAATCTGCATTTCATTATTCTTTTATGGGGTCAATTAACGATAATACACAAAGTAAAACACTCAAAATGACGTTGAAAGAGCAGTAACGGCCATTTTATAGAAACGAAAGGAATTGGTTGCGGCTGATTCCTTTTTTATGGAATCCATTCAATCAACTGATCGTGACACAGGCTACATGGAATTGACAGAACACGGGAGTCGTTTATTCATTAATTGATTTGTCAAGTGATCTTTTAAAGTTTTATCACTTTGTTTATCAGTGTTTTAATTGTTTGTGATCAACAGTTTTTGCTGTTCCGACGTTCAGTTTGAAAAACACCTCCCAGCTGGAAACTTCCCGAAATAGCCTTAGCTTTATTGAACACGTTAACTACTGAATTATGATAAAAACACTACTTCTTTTGTCGCTGACTTCCTGGTTTCTGTGCATGGCGAAGCCTGCTTTTTCTCAAAATGATGAAAAAGGGGTACTTATCGGAAATCCAACTGATGATGAGGTGTCAGCAAATGTAGTTACCGATCTTTTGGGAAATTCTTATATCGGTGGAATGATTAATAATGACGGACTTGTTGTTAAACAGGATGGTTCATCGAACCAGGGCGTTATCTGGAGCAAGAAGCTGTCATTTACTTCCAATCCCTCTAATAAAGTCCATATCAGTTTTCTGGATTTGAAAGCAGACACCGTTTTCGGCTGTGGACGCGTAGAGCAGGGAAATCAGTCAATAGGAACTTTTTACTTTAAAATGGATGCGCTAACCGGATCACTTTACTGGTCTAAGTACGATCAGGCACCTAATCGCTACTTTTCATGTATGCGTTATGCAAACGGACTTTTTTTTATGGTAGGTTATTTGGAGAATGCGGCATCTGTTGATGGGCATGTTCAGGCTGTTTCATCTGCTAACGGTCAGATTGTGTGGGATATCAGTCAATTATTCAGCATGTTTTCAGCTCCTCCGGTACCAAACCCGACAAGTTTTCAGACCCGGTTTACAAACGCAACCGAAATGATTAACGGTAAAATGTTTATTACGGGAACTTCTCACCTTGAATCAACCACTGCTGCCAGAGTTCCGATCATTATCGGGATTGAGGAGAACGGCTATATTTTCGATGAAAAGTATGTACTGCTTCCGGTTAATGGCACTTCTACAGATTTTTACAATCCAGGACGCATCGAATACGATTCAGATCTGAATCTTTTGCTGGAAATTTACACACCGGCAGGAATCCAAAACCCGTATCACGGTATTTTACTAAAATGTGATACACTGGGAACGCTTATTTTCGCCAAAAACTATGAAATTCCGGGAGCTACAACGATGCTTCCATCCGGGTTGAATGAAACGGGGAGCAGTTATGGTTTATTCGGTGGTGTACAAGGAACTTTTGAAGGATTGTATGTGGTAAAAGTGGAAAAAAACGGAACCTTCGAAAAGTGTGTAGGTGTTTCGAAACCGGGAATTTCTTACATCAACGGATGGTCCAACGACCTGGTTAGCGGAAACAGTGATTTTTCCTTTGGGCTTCATCATTTTGTCAGTACCGAATTTTATGCCGGTTTGTCTGACATGGATATCAATCAAATTATTTTGGATGAGCAGTTGAATACCATCAATGATTGTTCGGAAGTTTTAGAACTTTTCCCGACTGTAACGGATGTTCCGCTCACCATAGAAGATCTTGGAATAGGATATAACACCAACTATGCACCGATTCCGGGAGTAATGAATATTGTTACGCTTCAGAATCAGCCGATTTATACTCCGTGTTTGGGGCTTTCGATCAGTATGGGCCAAAGCTCCGAATGCACACAATCAACAATTTCGGTAAATACGGCCGGATTCACCAATCCGGTTTTTCATTGGTCCAACGGAACTTCCGGTACCGGCAATTCCCTGGTTGTAAATACTGCCGATACTGTTTTTGTGCGTGTGCTGGATACTAAATGCTGCGAATTGATCGATACGATTATTCCTGAATTTTTAAGTTCTTCTCTGGCAGTCAGCCTGCAGGCAGATACCGGTATTTGTATTCAGAACGGAAGTTTTTATACGATCACACCAACAGTTAGCGGAGCTATTTCTCCTGTCGATTATTTGTGGAGCGATCAATCCACCGGGTCGACACTTTCCGTTGGAAGTTCAGGGATTTACTGGATTGCTGTTTCAGATATTTGTTTAACGAAAACAGATTCATTTGCTATTATTATTAATTATTTTCCTGAGTTAAACCTCCCTTCAAATTTAGACACTTGTTTCGAGATTGGAGTTGGCTTTTCCTATACTGCACAGGGATCTCCCGGTTCATACCAATGGAGTTCCGGATCTCAAACTGCTGCTGAATGGATTTCTCAGGAAGGAATTTATTTCTGTACGCTGACAAATTCCTGCGGAAGTATTACAGATTCCATGCAGGTGCGCCGTTTATCGGAAATTGATCTTTATTTTCCGGAAGACTCGATCAAAGATTGTCAAAGACAATTATCCGTTTCGCTTTTGCATATTGAAACTAACTACAACATGGAGTTGTTTGGCCCGGATGGAAGTTTGATCGGAACACATCTTTCCGAATCTGGTTGGTACCAAATACGGGGTTTTAATGCCTGTAATGAAATATGGGATTCAATTTTCGTGAATTTACAAAACGAACAGTTGTTTTACCTGCCGAATTCCTTTACACCAAACGGCGATGGAAATAACGATCGCTTTGAGTTCAAAGGAGAAAATATCGTAATCCGGGATGTCCGCATCTTTAACCGCTGGGGAGAAGAGATTTTTACCGAAATTGAAAGTTTTACAGGGTGGGACGGAACCTACCGGGGGGAAATTTGTCCGGATGGGATTTACGCCGTTCATTTGATTTACGAGGATTGTTTCGGGCTACCAACCGCTTTCAAAGGTCATATCAATTTGATCAAATAAAAAAGCGAACCAACGGTTTAAAGATTCTTTACGTTTCAACCAACAGAGTATTCAATTTAACACATCTAATTATGAAAGCACGCGCACATTATGGATTCATAGCCCTTCTGATTTTTGGTCTTGCTTCCTGCGGTAAATCAAACACTGCTAAAATTGCCAACAACTGGAGTGTTGTTTCTTCCGAACAGGAACAAACTTATGTTAGCAACAATGGATGGGAGAATTATTCGAAAGTTTCATTTACTGAAACCACGATCAGCATTTTTTCCGAGCAGACACCTATGGGTGGACCAACTACCACATCGGAAAGTTTGGGAAAAGTCACTACAAATGCCCTGGATATTAAAAAAGACGGAACCTGGACCTGGAACCAGGAATGGTACTTCGAAGGGAATCAGAGCGGAATGTGGGTGCATTCTACTTTGAAGACTACTCAAAGCGGAACCTGGAATTTTGCTGCTAAAACAAAAGGAGATGATTTCAAAAAGAATGAGCGCATCGTTTTTAATGTCCTGTCGCAAATAAGAACTTCTTCTCAAACTCAGGACCAGGTGTTGGCAAGCAATAATTCGAGTACTACTACCTTCCTGACCGGTGAAAATATGATGATTTATACAATCGTCAAATCGAAAAGCAAAGAGTTGGAATTGAAACTTGAAAATGGCAATCAAACTGTCACTAACGGAGAAGTCAGTAAGGGAACATTGACTCAGAAGATGAGCCTGAAAGAAATTTGAATTATAAAGACTTAAAATACTTAAGAGAAATGAAAAGAACTTCCATATATATCCTGAGTGCTTTGTTTTTGGCAGCAGGAATTTCCGCTTGCGGAAAAACCACGAAAGGGAAAATGGTGAACGATTGGAAAGTAACCTCCTATTACGAAGAAATGGAATTTGTTTCGAACGGCGAAAAAGGAACTAACATTGTTTCCATGACTGAGAACAGTGTTACATTAAGCACTGTTTATACACCCTCCAACGGCCCGGTGGAAACAAATTCATATCCTGGTTCGGTAAAACTTCATGAATGGGCCATTAAAAAGGACGGTACCTGGTCTTCTGTGCAGGAAGTAACCTATCCAAACGGTAATTCGGCTTACACAAACAGGATTGAACAAAGCGGGACCTGGAGCTTTCTCCGCAAGACAAAAGGAGATGAGTTTGAGAAGAACGAACGGGTACATTTCAACGTTTTACAGTCTAAAACAGTGGAAACACAATCTGCAGGCTTTGTTAATTCAACCGAAGAAACCTATTTAACCGGTGAAAAAGTAATGGTTTATACCATTACAGCATCGAAAAAAGATGCTTTGGAAATGGAATTGGAAAATAGCTACGCTTTTACACAAACTTCGGGGTATAGTAATTCCAATAGTTTGGTTCGAAAAATAACCTTAACAGGTAAATAGGATCTTTATCCTGGCTACTTAAATCAGAAAGGAATCCGCTTCGGCAGGTTCCTTTTTTTGTGCTGTAGAATCTTATTAAACAATAAAATAGCAGAATCACAGTTTTTAGTGGCAGTAATCAATTAATCTAATTTTAAATGAAAAAAATCATTAATTATGTGCTAAGCCTTGCATTTTTAGCCTTCGCAATGGCTTCCTGTGCAAAATCAACCAAAGGAAAGGTCACCAATGAATGGAAGATTGTTTCCTACCTGGAAAATGATTCGTTCTCAAACCAGGGAGGTCAATCAGGTTCTACCATTACAAACATGACCGAAACTACCTACACCCAGGAGTTTACAAATTCAAATGGCGGAAATACAGTAGTCAACAGTAATTCGGGAACTGTCAATACACATGAACTGATCCTTAAAAAAGACGGTACCTGGAGTTTAAACAAAGACCTTACCCAGGATAATGGAAATGGCTACAGCAACAAAAGTATTTACGAACAAACCGGAACATGGACCTTTGTTGGTAAAACCAAGGGAGATGATTTCAAAAAGAATGAACGCCTGCTATTTAATGTCCTTTCAGCAAAGAGAACTTCTATCGGTATGAATAACCAGGTGGTGTTTTCCCAGTTCGCAAGTAATGATACTTATCTGACGGGCGAGCTCGTGCTCATTTACACCATCAAAGAATCCAGCCAGAAAGAAATGGAACTGGAATTGGTGAATGATGTTGCTATTACGGGAGATTATGGCTCCAATCCGGGAACAAATACGGATAAATTATCTGTAAGTATGACATTAAAGCAGAAGTAGCAAATCTATTCCTGGGAATTATCAATCAAAAATCTAAAAAGAAATGAAAAGAATTAGCATATATACGTTGAGCGCTTTGTTTTTAGCTGCAGCAATCTCTGCTTGCGGGAAAACGACCAAAGGCAAAATGAGCAATGAATGGAAAGTAACTTCCATGGAAACGAAAGAAACCTATGAAAGTTCCAATGGCAACAAACATGTTTCAACACTATTAACGACTGAAAGCACCATCACGGAAACGGATGATTATGTATATGTATCCGGACCACCACCATATACCGATACTGAAACCGGTGTTATGAATACCAATGAATTTATCATTAACAAAGATGGGACCTGGTCGTGGATCATAGATGCAACTTACAATTCTCCAAACGGGACACACCAGGAAATATTGAAAGAAACCGGAACTTGGAGTTTTTTGGACCGCACAAAAGGAGATGACTTTAAGAAGAATGAACGGGTTTTGTTTAATGTGCTGACTGCAGATTTGCATGATATAGAAATCGAAGACGGCGTTGTGGTGGATGATTATACGGATAAGTTGACCTACACCACAGGAAAAAGTACAATGATTTACACGGTCATCGAATCCAAAAAAGATAAGCTGGAACTCGAAATGGATGCTAAAAATGTAGCTTCTCAGAGTGATAATATTAGTTCCAGTATGAACACGATTTCCACTTACCGCAAAATTGTTCTGGAGGCGAAATAAAAAGGTCAAAAACGAACTTCAACTAAAGAAATCTCCCATTCTATTTACTGTAAACCACCAGATAATAGATGTATCATGCAATCTGCTATTATCTTTTTATTAAAAGGTTGGAGGTAATCGGAATAGTCGTACATTTGCCGAACTAATTTATAACTTATAAAATGAAAAAGATTTTTATTTGCACCTTAAGTGTTGCGTTTTTGACAGTTGGATTGTCTTCTTGTGGTAAATCAAGCAAAGGTAAAATGGCTAACGAGTGGAAAGTAACTGAGTACAATGAGACTACTACAGAAACTGAAGCTAATGGCGATAAGACCGTTTCAACAACAACTATGACTGAAACTACTGCTACGATGACTGAAACAGTAACTAGCAATGGTACAACAACAACTTCTACAGGAACAGCTACAGTTAACGCTAACACAATGACTATCGAGAAAGATGGTACTTGGAAAGCTACAAGAGATTGGACAACTTCAAGCACTAATGTAGGAATTACTACAACTAACAAAACAACTGAGATGACTAGTGGAACTTGGGCTTTTGTTGGTAAAACTAAAGGTGATGATTTCAAAAAGAACGAGCGTGTAATGTTCAATACATTGACTTCATCAACAACTCTAGTTCAGACTGTTGGTTCTGGTAACCCTCAAACTTACTCAACAAGCGATACTTACAAAACAGGTGAGATGGTAATGGTTTACACTGTTACTGAGTCTAAAGCAAAAGAATTGCAGTTAACGGCTGAAATCGGTAACACTTCAACTTTCGGAAGTTCTTCTGATTCAGTTACTGGAACTACAACAATTACTTTGTCTGGAGAATAAGAAAAAGCTAAGCTTTTGATTATAAGGCAAGCATTCATGCAGCCTTATCTGAAAGATATAGAAAAGGGAATCCATTTGGGTTCCCTTTTTTTTGTTCCAAATATTCCTATATTTAAGCCGCTAACAAATACTAAATCACATGAGAAAAAAGATTTGTCTAACACTTACCGTTGTCATAATAGCTTTTGCTGTAGCCTCCTGTGGTAAAACAACCAACAGAAAACTGACGAATGACTGGAAAGTGACTTCCGACGAGTCTAAGGGTGCAACGTTATTTCAGGATGGAAGTAAAACAACCTTCAGCAATTCTTATACGGAAACCAACTATAAAAGCACCTATTCTCATACAGATCCTGATGGGAATACTTATTCGGATAATACTTCAGGTACTTTAAAATTAAATGAGTTCAGTATCAAGAAGGACGGTACATGGACGTGGGAGAGAACAGTATTCTATGCTTATTCCGGAAACACAAATAATTTTAAAAGGAGTGGCGAATGGGCATTTCTGGGTAATAACAAAGGTGATGACTTCAAAAAGAATGAATGTGTGGTTTTCAATGTTTTGAATGAAACTACTGCGTTAACATTTGGTTCAGGCACAACACCATATTCCAGTTCAATAAGCTATTTAATCGGCGAAAAAGCCTTGTTTTATAAAGTGAAGGAATCCAAAGCAAAGGAATTGCAATTGGAGTCAGAATACAATCGTGTTCAAACAGATTATACAGGTACCGGTACGGAAACTTATTTGAACACGCTGATCTTAAAACAGAAATAAATAGGACGCAGAGAGATTGAGAAACAGAATGAGAATGAAGATTAAAACTTCATTCTCATTGTTATTTTCTCTCTGTTAATTCAGCCCGCCGCGCACGTAAGAACTGAATTGGTCACTGAATGTTGTATGGTTATCCATTTGTGATTTGCTCAGTTTCTTATTTTCCACCAAGCCCCACAATACAAATTCTTTCAGGAAATGTTTTTCACCTGCAGCAACTTTTGGCTGGTATTTTTTAATCAAAGCTTCCAAAGGTGTAATAGAATCCAGTTGAGCGTGATACGTCTTATCATCTGCATCTTCAGTAAGTACAAATTCATCCTGTTCAAAGAACCAATCCACAATTTCCTGGTAAGGGCCACTTTCTCCGGGCTTTTCCAGTTTCTCTACTTTCGGGAAGTAACTCTCAAACAATGTTTTCACCGCTCTTCCGATTAGTTGCTCAGCAACATAAGTACTTCCTTCCTGTTCGCCTTCATAAACCAATTCCATTTTACCGGTTAATGCCGGAATAATTCCTGCAAAATCTGCCAAACGAACACTGGTTTTCGGGCTTTTGTTTTTCAGTCCGCGTAATTCGGCAGCACTCACGAGGTTTTCAAAAGCTGAAATACTCATCCGGGCACTCACTCCGCTTTTCACATCAATGTATTCGCTGTCGCGTGCTTCAAAACCAATTTGTTCGATCAAATCCATCGCTAATCCCGGAACAGTGATGTTCTCTTTTTGATCACCTTCCAGTTTTGCTTCCTGCTCCGTAATCGTTCTTGCAACCTGGATCGTTTCCGGGTAATGTGTCAGGATTTGGGAGCCTATACGGTCTTTCAACGGGGTCACGATACTTCCGCGATTGGTATAATCCTCCGGGTTTGCCGTGAACACAAATTGAATGTCCAATGGAAAACGCAATTGGAAACCGCGAATCTGGATATCTCCTTCCTGCAGAATATTGAATAAAGCTACTTGGATACGCGCCTGGAGATCGGGTAATTCATTGATCACAAAGATGCAGCGATTGGCACGCGGGATCATTCCGAAGTGGATCACACGCTCATCTGCGTAAGACAATTTCATGTTCGCTGCCTTAATCGGATCCACATCACCGATGAGGTCGGCAATTGTTACATCCGGTGTTGCCAGTTTTTCAGCGAAACGATCATCGCGGTGAACCCACGCAATCGGAGTTGCATCTCCTTTTTCAGCGATTAAATCTTTTGCATAACGGGAAAGTGGAGCTAATGGATCGTCATTCACTTCCGAACCGGCTACAATCGGCATCCATTCATCTAATAAGTTTACCATCAGGCGGGCCAAACGTGTTTTAGCCTGGCCGCGTAATCCCAATAGATTGATATTGTGTTTTGCAAGAATGGCGCGTTCCAGTTCCGGAATCACCGTATTCTCATATCCGTGAATTCCTTCAAAGGCCTGTTTCCCGGATTTTAATGAATCCATAAGGTTTGAACGCAATTCTTCTTTAACGCTCTTTGTTTGGTATCCTGAGGCTTTTAATTCGCCCAATGTTTTAATTGATTTCATACGTTTTGTTTGTGTGATTTTGATAATGTGGCTTCGACTCCGCTCAGCCACCTTACAAATTATTTGTATCCACTCTGATCAAGGTGATTGAGCGGAGTCGAAGTCAGCCTCTGATTCGTTTAATTCTGTTTGTCTGGTAATCTTCAAAGATCATTTGTCCCAATCCCTGGATTCCGGTGTAGAATGCTTTTCCCTGGTTTGCTGCCGTAAACTGTTGAATAAATTGCTGTAAATAAGGATCCTGGGCGATCATGAATGTGGTGATCGGAATGTGCAGTTTTCGCGCTTGTTGTGCGGTAGTATAGCATTTATCTACGATGTATTTATCCAAACCGTTTGAGTTCATGTAATAAGAGCCATCAGGTTCAATCACGCAGCTTGGTTTCCCGTCAGTGATCATGAAAATCTGTTTATTCGTGTTTCGTTTTCTGCGCAGCAGATCCATAGCCAATTCTAAACCTGCAACCGTATTGGTATGGTAAGGTCCAACTTCCAGGTAAGGAAGATCTTTTGCTTCAATTGCCCAGGCATCGTCTCCGAATACTAGAATGTCGAGTGTGTCTTTCGGATAACGGGTCTTGATGAGTTCTGCCAAAGCCATTGCTACTTTCTTGGCAGGAGTAATGCGGTCTTCTCCATACAGGATCATGCTGTGGCTGATATCGATCATCAGAACGGTGCTCATCTGTGCTTTGTAGAAACTTTCTTCGACCACCAAATCGCGTTCATGGAGCTGGAATTCTCCCATTCCATTGTTGATCTGTGCATTTCTTAAGCTTTCAGTCATGGAAATTTTTTCCAATCCGTCGCCAAAATTGAACTGCCGGTAATCGCCCGTTTGTTCGTCGCCGTTCCCGCTGTGCTTAGTGCGGTGATTGCCCAGTCCGCTTTTCTTTAAATTCCCGAAAATCTGTTCCAGTGCATGCTGGCGGATAGCACGTTCCATTTTTGCAGTAATTTCTGCTCCGCCGCTTCCTTCTTTACCGGCTTTGTCGCGGATGTAGTTCTTCTTCCGAAGGTCTTCCACAAAATCATCGATCGTGTATTCCGGAGTGGTGAGTTCGTATTCTTTGTCCAGAACGCGTAACCAGTCTATGGCTTCGTCGAAATCTCCCGATGTGTGTGTAATAAGCTCCTTGAAAATGTCGAAGAGCCGATCAAAAGGCGATAGCTCTGGAGCGGAATAGGGTGTAAATACAAATCCTTTGCGCATGTCGTTGTTTGTTTTTTAGTTGTGATTGACCTTGAGTTTGATGAAATATTCGGTCAACGGATTGTTGGATAAAATCGGTACTTTTTGAATGAATAAAGTTACGGCATTAAATCGATTTTGGATCTGATCCGAAAGCTTAAAATTCGTTAAAGAAATGAGTTAGTGATTAAAAATAAAAAACCTCAGTAATCAAAGTTCACTGAGGTTTTTTAAACGTAAATTGACACTTTATGAATGTCAATCAGGAAGTTATTTTAGTTCTTCACAACTTTCAGCAAGTTCATCTGGCCTGCACGGTAAACGCGTAAAAAGAACGTGTTGGATCCATAAGCAGAAAGGTCTAATTCTGTTTGAAGTGCATTTGGCTGAGCAGTTTCCAATACTTTACCAAGGATATCGATTAACTCCACACGCTCGATTGTGACTGCTGAAGCAATGGTAACTTTACCGTTTGTTGGTACCGGATAAATGCTTAATTCAGCTGCTGCAGTTTCTTCCAATCCTAAGAAATCAACCTGTACACAGTTCGAAGTATCGATACAACCGTAAACATTGTCCTGGATGACGATAGCGTAGCTTCCACCATGTGTAGGTTCAAAAACCACATCTGTCGCACCCGGAATGATGGACATATCGGAACAATTTACCCACTGAGCGGTCATATCAACCAATACTCCTGCGGTAACTACTCCTCCTGATGCAAAAACCGAAGCCATTACATTGTGAAGAGTAACGGTCATTTGATCATTTGCTGAACATCCGTTGGCGTCTATTCCAGTGACTGAGTAGATTCCATTTAGAGGAGCTATTGGTGTGCCATTAATTACCCCGTTGTTCCAACTATACGTTTGTGCACCTGTTCCTGAAAAGGTATGAAGCACTCCCTGGCAAAGATCCAAATCTGGTCCTGCAGAAACTATTGGTGTCGGATTAACGGTTACTGTGATCGTATCGGTCATGATACAGCCGTTCACATCTGTTCCCGTTACAACATAAGTTGCAGTAGCTGCCGGTTCGAATGGTGTATTGTCTGTTACACTGTTGTTCCATAAGTATGTGTCTGCTCCCTGGCCTTCGAGTGTAATATCATTTCCTTCACAAACATCGAAATCTGCACCTGCACTTACGTTTGGAAGTTGATTTACGTTTAAAGTAATGGTGTCATTAAGTGCACATCCAGCTGAATCAGTACCAGTTAGAATGTAAGTTGTTGTAGTCATTGCTTCGAAAGCAACGCTGTCAGTCGCACCATTGTTCCAGGCGTAGCTTACTGCTCCTGTTCCGTAAAGTATAACACTGTCTTCCGCACAAACAAAATTTGGTGCGTGTGCTGTTACCGGTGGAATTGAGACAACAACGTCAAGTGTATCAAATAACGCAGGACACCCCGGAACAGTTGCCGACACGGTGTAAGTGCTTGTAGTGTTCACTGTTGCAGGAATCGATGCCGTAGTTTCTCCCGTTCCCCATGTAAGAGTACTTCCCGGCTGGTTAGCTAATGCATAATGGATATTCCCGTTCCATACACGTGGTTGATAAACGGCACCTGTATTTTGTGTAAAAGGGTATTCCAAACCACCACCTTCAAGGAAAGTAATGTTTGCATCACTTGAATAAACATTTCCCACATTTGTACCATTCGAATAGTTCAGGCTGACAGCTGAAGTATTCGAAGTTACATAGAACGCATAAGTCTGTCCTGCCGGAATAGTGATGTTTACATCTACCGGTACTGCTGAGAATCCGCCTGTATAAGGCACAGGCGCTGAGCCTACAAAGGTCCAGGCAGCAGGCGTATTAGCAAACCCGTTCCATGTACCTACTTTGTAGTAGATCTCAATGGTAGTACTCCCCATTGGAGAAGCATCGAATGAAAGGATGGTTACTGCATTTGTTGCAACGATGTCGAACATGTTCCCACGGTGGTTGTTTCCAGCCGTATTGGAAGCCATAAGTTGAACATCAGGCCCATTTGCAAATGCATTAAGAGTGATGTTGTCTCCGGAACATACCAGTGAGTCTGAGGCACTGAGGACAACAGCACAAGGTTGTGCATAAGCTTTGAAACTTAACAAAAATGTAAACGCAAGAATTGATAATTGTAGTACTTTCTTCATGAATAGTAATTTAAAATTCGGTGCAAAGCTACTGTTTTAACGCGAAGTTTAATTGCGCGATCCATAAAAAATTAAAATCAGGGGTTTTCCCTAGCGATTATATAATTAGTTGATTGTCAACGTTTCTTTTTGATAATGCAAAGAATAAGTATGGATAGCGGAGCCATTGCCGCAAGGATCATTCCGTAATGATTGATGAAGTTATGTGTTAAAAAAATCACAACAAAAAAGACAATCACATAAATTAGCGATATGTGAATATTCTCCCGTTTGTGATAATCCAGGAAGATCAGGAAGGGACAACCAAGTGATGCCAGCGCAATAAGTATGGAAATGATGATCATACAAAGCGAATGTAGTATTTAAGCTTGAAAATTCCTTCAAATTCCCGATATTTCAGAATAAATTCTCCTGCATGCCGAAACTCAAAGATTTCAATTTTAAATTAGCCATAATTCAGCAGCTGATGTACAGTAATGATCTGCTAAAACCTGCTTTTGATGTAAAATCAGCTGTTGGACCTGAAAAATGGCAAAAAATTGATCGTGCAAAACATCCTTCAAGAGCCATTTCCGAAGCGAAGAAGTTTTTCAAAGAACTGGAGATTCCGCAGGAACTATTGAATAAGGTTGAAATCCTGGATCAAAATTATCATAAGGCTTATCACCAAATTACTCCCTTTTGGGATGGAGAAGGGGATGAGTTCACTATTACTTCCACAGAAGATGTGAAACTGCTTCCGAACCTGAAACAAGTGGTCCTGTTTTATGAGCGCGAACCGAAGATGAAGACGGAATTTGAGGCTAAAGGGATTGAAGTACGGTATTTATGATTACGGATTTACTCCGTCGCCAATTTTTGCTCTTTATCACTCGTTTTTGGAACGCTTATAGGAGCAGGGTTTGGACGAATGATCCCGCCTGTCTGATCACCAAAATCTCCGGTTCCTCCAGTAATAATTTGCACTTCTTCGGCAGCTGATTTGGGAAGGGTTGAACTTCCGCGAACTTTGATTCCATCGATGTAGAAATAACTGAAATCGCCCCGGCAGTTTCTGAAGTTAATACCGCTGTCGTGAGGACTTACTTCCTGATTTGCCGGAGTGCCGCCCGGATCGACCTCCTGATCTTTTACAATTGTTCCGGAAATAGAGGCAGAGCTCCGAATTTTGCATGTATCAATGATGAAATATGAGTCACCGCATTTAATGCTATTGGAGCTGTCGACAGGCGGGGTCTGAGAGAAGGAACTCTTCACCGAAAGCAAGAAAAAAAGAACGAATAAATAGGATTTCATAAGTAATTGTTTGCATAGAGATGAGAAAGTGTTTCCAATTCCATAAATATGCAGTTTTATTTTCTATTTGATCATTCGAATAATTGCCAGATCATCGCTTGGGGCGTGTTTCCATTCATCCCGAATGAAGAGTAGTTTATTGTCTAAGAATTTTTCCTGTCCGCTACCTTCTTTGTCTTCGAATAGAAAGGATTTGAATACTTCTTCCTCTTTTTGTTCCCGTGAATTTCCGAAATTTTTAAAGGTGTAAATTCCATCAGTGCAAATAGACAGGTCTGAAAAGGATGAAACGGAAAGAAATTGCTTTTGTTGGTCGAACCAGGAGTCGAAATTTTCGCTGAGATGGTACGCCAGGTAATCCGGTTTGTCTCCCTGCTCGAACTCGGTATATTTTCCGTCAACACAGATCAAACCGTCTCCAATTACAAGCAGTTCAGCCTCTGAGTTGTTTTCATCCACAATTCCAAGGATCAGTGTGGTCAGCAGTTCGTTGGTTTCCATTCCAAGCTGATTCTTAATCTGTTTAATTTCCGCGACCAATTCACGAAGTATTTCTTTCAAATAGATCTTCAGGGATTGGTTTTCTGAGCTTTCCCTAAACTGATAATAGTACTTTTTACTACTGTTTTTCAGGATTTTTCCTGCAAGAATGGCTGCGAAAACGGATTCTTCTCCCATGGTGCATCCATCCATAACAGCAATTAATCGTTTTCCGGATCCCAGTTGGGAGGTAATGGTGAAATCTTCGCAATGATTTGAGTGGAAACTACCAATTTGTAGTGTAGAATAGACATTCATTCCGTAAAATTAGTGTAAATCGAATTAAAAGACTGAAAAAGATTCGGTTTGAATGAGAATCTGTATTTTTAATTCGTCTAAAATTCATTCAATTATGAATCGTTTCTTGTTGCTTTTTACGCTGATTTTAATTTCTCTTACGAGCTTTTCACAGAATCCCATTCCGTATGGTTCTAACAAAGAAGCCGGGAAGTTTATAAAGATCAACGGAGTGAATTTATATTATGAAATCTATGGAACAGGAGATCCTATTTTATTGATTCATGGAAACGGAACGGGAATCAAAGGCTGGACTCCGCAGATTGCACACTTTTCGAAGAAATACCAGGTGATTGCGGTAGATTGCCGCGGTCGCGGGAATTCGGAATTGGGAACCGACTCACTAACTTACATGCAGCAGGCAAATGATTTGTCGGTTCTGATAAAAGAACTGAAGTTGAAAAATGTGACGATCATCGGGAAAAGTGATGGCGGCATTATTGGCTTGCTGATGGCTATTTATTACCCGGAAGGATTGAAACAGCTGGTTTCTCATTCAGCCAATGCAGAACCGGATGGACTGTTTGCTCAATCGGTGAAAGAGATCCATGACAAGCGCATAGAAGCAGAAACGATGCTGGCAAAAGGAGACACCACGAAAAATTGGAAACTGGAGCAGCAGAAATACCGCATGATGGAATTCCAACCGCACATCAAAGCGGAAGATTTAAAGAAAATCGCTATTCCGGTACTCATTACTTCCGGTGACCGAGATGTGATCCCGGAAGAACATACGCTTTGGATTTACCGCAATATCCGTTTTGCCAACCTGAATATTTTCCCCGGAGAAGTTCACCGCATGCCAACCCTTAACCCGGACTTGTTCAATGCGATGATAGACAATTGGATCTCGCAGCCTTTTAAAGGGGAAACCATAAGATTCAAATAAACCGAACTATTAAACTGACATGCATCCAATTCCGCTTTCAGAAACAGACCCACATGTTCTTTTTAAGGAACACGACGAAGTTTTTCTTTTTGATAAGGACAGTCACGAAGAAATCTGGAGAGTTTCTTTTTACGGAGAGGCCGCCATCGGATTTTTGGGCTTAGTCAACGAGTGGGCCATTGTGGGCGGAGATCGTCTATTGATCTGGAAGAACAACGAATTGAAATTCCTGGAAGATCCCGATTTGATTTGGATCCACGACATTCGCCAGGTGGAAGATGATGTGGTAGAGATTTTGACCGATCCCTGGGGAGACCAGCCCGCTATTTGGAAGTTCAATATCCAAACGGAGGAAAAAGTGAAGGTGCGGGATTTTTTCGATTACAAAGGGCAAGAATACAGTGAATCTGTGGAGTGGTGAATCAAATCATTCATTATTTCTTACAAACAACCATGTAAAAAGGCATATTCTCTTCGATCTCCGTAATCTCTATCAACCCAAATTCGCCGAATTCTTCCCGGATCGAATCCCGGTCATAAAAGAAGATATTAACCCCGCCGAATTGCTCAAAACGGTCTTTGCCAATTAATTTTCCGCTTCCGTAGGTCTTGGCAGTTTTGGAAACGACTGTGAAAACCAGGTAGCCGTCTTCTGCAAGTTGGTTGTAACAATCCCGAATGAGCTTTGCGCGTTCGTTTTCATCCAGTAGATAGATCAGGCCGTAGCAAAAGATCCCGTCGTAGCGTTTATTATCGAAAGGCATGTCTGTTACGGAGCCGTGATGAAGAGTCATTTCTTCTCCGTAATGTTTCCGCAGCAGCTCAATGGCAGTTTGGGAAATTTCGATTCCCGTGACTTCCATTCCGTTATCTCTGAAAATCTGTGCATTTCGTCCGTAACCAATTCCGGGGATGAGGATGTTTTTCAATCCTTTCTGAATGAAAAGGTGATTGGTTAGAATAGCAGAGCGAGCGGGAGAAAATCCCCACATTTCCTGTTTGCTTATAAAGCTGGATTCCCAGAATTCCGGTTTTTCGTTTTCATTCATTGGCATTAAGACGTTTGGCAAACAAAAAAGTTTAATTTACAATGAGGAACTTAAATGTCTTTCTCTCCCAAATCACCGTTTGAAGGACCATTAATGACTTTTCCAAATGCGGTAAACCGGGAGCCGTGAGCAGGGCAGTCAAATGTTTTTTCATCCGCATTCCATTGCACAATTGCACCTAAATGCGCACACACTGCCGTACACGTGTGAATTTGATTGTTCTCATCTTTGTAAACAGCTATTTTCTTTAATCCTTCCCGCAATACTGCACCTTCACCCGGTTTCAATTCTTCCATGGTTGTCTGGTCTCCGGGGGTGAGCCAATCTGCGTACTGGCGCATCATATTTCCGGCTTCCACTAAAAAATCTCCCGGTGCATGTGCAAAAACAGCTCGCGATGGATCAAATACTTCGGCCCATTTATTCTCTTTTCCGCGGATAAGGTCTGTAATGATCAGCGCACCAATAGCGGCATTGGTTATTCCGTTCCCGGAATCTCCCGTAATAATATAGGTGGTTTCACTTCCCGGGTTCAGACCAATAAAACCGCATCCGTCTACTGTATCGATGACTTGTCCGGACCACTTTGCCGCAATGCCCGAAATGGAAGGGAAATGCTTCTTTGCCCATGTTTCCAGGTTTTTATAACGTGTTTCCGGTGCTATTTCTTCGCGGTCTTCCTGGCCGGTCTTGTAATCTTCTCCGCCAACAATCAGGTAATCATCTTCTCCTACTCCTTGTTCGGTCCGCACATAATGATAAGGTTTTTGTACCCACGGAGCATCCTGGTCGCCCGTATCCCACCAAAGCGCTTCTTTGATACTTCCTTTGGGAACCTTAGCAGCGATGGCATAAGTTCTGTAAGGCCATTGTTTTACATGAGTTGATAAAGGACCTGCAACCGGCGTATTGGTAGCCAGTACAATTTGTTTGGACTTTACAGTGAATCCATTTACTTTGACACTGTTTTCTGTAAACTCTTTGGCTTTTGAATGAGTAAATATCTGTCCGCCTTTCCGGATGATCACCTCTGCCAATGCCTGAAGAAAAAGCAGGATATGGAATTGTGCCTGCTGCGGAAAGTGAAGGCATCGTTTATTACCGCCTTTTTCGAACCCAGGTATCGTTTCAAGGAGATATGTATTCAAACCGAATCGGTTTGTTACCTCAAATTCGTTTTCGATAACTGATTCTTCATCGGATGGATGGGCAAATAAATAACCGTCGACCCGCTTAAAATGACATTCAATTTTTTCACGATCAACAATTTCTTCAATCCGGTCAATGGCAGCTTTATGAGCATCGCCTATCAGTTTTGCTTTTTCAGCCCCAAAACGGGATTCAAGATCGCTGTATTGAGTGTCGAGTGAAAAGGTGAGATGTGCGGATGTTCTTCCGGTTTCACCGCTCCCGATCTCGCCATCTTCCACAAGAATAATGTTTTTTCCCTGGTCGAGAAGCTCGTATGCGGTTAGTAAACCTGCAATTCCCCCACCAACTATTAATACGTCTGTTTGCATGGGTTCGGAAAGCGGTTTAAACTTGTCCTTCACAGTTTTCAGCATCCAAATGGAAGTATTGCTTCCTGAAGTCTTCTCATCGTCGAAAGTCCGGATCTTTTCCTTCATAATATACTTTTTAGTATGAAGAAGTTAAGAAAATCAGAGCAGTGATAGAATCGAATTAAGATAATTTAAGAAGTGGAAGAGGTCACTCCAGGTTTTCCTTCAATTCCAGGAATATTCGGATTACCTGCTTTTCACGCTCAGCTAAGGTTCCTTTCACAGTAATCGTTTCCAGGTCAAACGCTTCGATCCATTCTTCCAGTAATTCGTTGACTTGTTTCCGGAGTTTTGGGAATTCTGATTCAGGACAGTCGATCAGATCCGGAGTTTCAACCGGAACGAAAACCAGCAGATCAATTTCGTCCATCGCTTCTTTGACTTTCAGGTAGAAATTCCGGGATGCCTCGGCCCCGCCAATTACGTGAATGTAAGCCAGGAGATCGAGCGGACAGCGGTCAAAAATAACTTCCGGCTCATCGACCTCTATTCGTTCAAGTGCATATTCGAGTTGAACAGTTAAATCTTCCAAATTCGGTGTTTCAGAGAAAAGATGGCCTTGTTCTTCCAGTTCCACAGATGGTTCGGGGACAAAAATGAATTCTTTCAACAGTGAATGAAGTTTCTCTGCAAGACTTGTTTTTCCGACGCAATGAGCGCCTGTATAGGCAATTTTCATAGTGATTTTTGATGAATCCCGAGAGTTATTGTTGGGAGATTTGAGTTTTTATTGCTGTTCATTATGACCGAATAAGATTCTTTACTTTGATTTTCAAAGTTATTCGTTATATCACGATATCATTATATAATGATATTATAAAAATAGGATATCATAATATGATGAAGAGAAAAGTGAATTTAAATGCTTTTTATTCGTTCTTCTTCCAAATCAATCTGGTATAACTGAGCCCGGATAATCTCTTCGTTAATCTTTGGATCTTTATTGAGCTCTGTCAGATATTCCCGCTGAACCTCGAGCATTTCGATGAAAATCGCTTTTGTTTTATCATTCATCCAGCTGTCATCTGCAACCTTGGCTTTTTCTTCCCAATGACGCATGAACAATTCAATTCCAGCGTGATCTTTCAGTTCGTTTTCCTGTTTCTTTTTCAAAAACTCAAACACGTGCTGCTTCAAACCGCGTTTCATTTCCCGGCGGGTTGCTTCCTCGGCTTCTTCATTCATGAAAGTATCAAACAAACCCAGGCGATTGATGAAGTAGGGAAGTGTAAGTCCCTGGATTACCAATGTAAGCAGGATTGCCACGAAAGTGATGAATAGGATCAGGTTGCGGTGAGGAAAAGGTTCTCCGTGCAGGGTAATAGGAATTGCCAAAGCCGCTGCGAGAGAAACCACTCCGCGCATGCCGGTCCAGCCGAGCATCAATGGAAGCAGGAGCCGGTTTTTTAGAGATCCTCCTCTTCCGGGTGCTACACTCGGACGAAAAATAAGCGTGGAAACCATGGCCGTATAAGAACTGATGATCCGCGAAAGGATCAAGACCACGGTAACTAGTACACCGTAACCGATTGCAGTTCCCAATGAAATTCCTTCTGTTTTCAAGCCGGATACAATTTCCGGGAGTTCCAAGCCGATGATAAGGAAAACAATCCCGTTCAGTATGAAAATGAAACTCTCCCAAAAACTAAATCCCCGGATCCTGCTGGCGCTGTTCAGGAATACCAAACTTCTGGCCGACATGTACAATCCGCCGCTTACTACCGCTAATACACCCGAACATCCCAATTGTTCTGCGATCCAATACATGAAATACGGTTCGATCAAAGTCAGCGCAATATCCGATGAAGCGTCGGTTGGAAGCAGTTTGTGTGCTTTTACGAAAAGCCAGGCCACTATCAACCCGATTCCTGTCCCACCGATGATCATCCAAACAAAACTCAAAGCGGCTTCGTGCCAGATAAATTGCCCGGAACCGATTGCCATCAGGGCGAAACGAAAAATGATCAGCGAAGAAGCATCGTTTAGGAGACTTTCACCTTCCAGGATAGCGGATGTGGATTTGGGAATCTTGACGAATTTCGTAATAGCACCCGTGCTCACAGCATCCGGTGGAGAAACAATTCCACCGAGTAAGAATCCTAAAGCAATGGAAAATCCGGGAATGAAGTGATTCGTAACAACTGCAACCGACAAAGCCGTGAAAAAGACTACCAAAAATGCAAAACTGCCAATGATCCGCCACCATTTTCGCATTTCCTTGAAGGAAACCGACCAGGAAGCTTCAAATAATAAGGGAGGTAAGAAGATGAAAAAGATGAGGTCCGGATCGATTTTTACCATTGGCAAACCCGGAATGAAACTGATCAATAATCCGCCGATAACCAATAAGATCGGGTAAGCAATTCGCAGTTTGGCCGCCCACATGTTCAGCAGTACGATCACGGCGATCATGGCAAGCAGAAAAGGTAAAATTGTATGCATTTACTAGTTCGATTATGCGTTTTTCAGTAAAAAGGGTGATTGTCAGCTTTTTCAATACTAGCAAAAATAGTTGAAAGTGGGAAAATCAAGAAGGAATTATTCTAAAAAGCGATGACATCATTCTATTTGTATATTTAAACCTTAAATTCGTTACTATGAATGAAAAATCAAACGCGAAACCCACAGCAGCTATTTTAATGATGTTGTTTGTGCTGGCATTAGGCGGCTTTATAGGATGTATTGCTTTTGGACTAGAAAGGAGGAATTATTTCGTAACAGGAGTTTCACCCACTAGTTCTTATGAAGTAGTAGCTGATACCGGATTAAACGGTGGGGCGCTTGGCTGTGGCATTTTTGGAGCTGCCGCGCTCTTTGCTTTTGTGAAAGTATACCTGGCAAAAACCAATTAGTATTCTGTTAAAAATAGCGAACGAATTTGTTCCCTTGCTTTGATAAATAGTATATTTCTTTAATCCATTTTCAGACCAGGTATGTGTTTTTCAGCAAATGCAAGTTTTATAGCGGGAGCAGTTTTAACGGTTGGCGGAATTGTTTCCATCAGCCAGGTACGCAAACCTGCCCACCTTATCTTTGCGTCTATGCCCTTGCTCTTTGCCATTCAGCAGATTTGTGAAGGATTTGTCTGGACTTCCTTAACTAACCCGGATTATGCCAGTTGGCACGAACCGTCCAAATATGCCTTTCTCGTATTTGCCCAGGTTATTTGGCCGTTCTTTATTCCGCTTTCGATTCTTTCTATAGAACCATCACTTAAAAAGCGGAAAATCATTCGTTATTTTTTGTTTGTCGGAATTGCATGCTCAGTCATACTTTGTTACCGCCTTTTTTTCCTGGAGGCGAGTGCACAAATTGATGGATGCCACATTGCGTATAAAATTGGCTGGTCCAAAATAATGCTTGCTGTAACCGGTACTTTGTATCTGGCTGCGATAGTCATTTCGCCCTTCTTTTCCAGTTGGAAAAATGCAGTCGTTCTTGCGGTGGTCAACGTTGTTTCATTAGTAACCACGGAAGTTTTTTACGAAGCATATTTGGTTTCCGTGTGGTGCTTTTTCGCAGCTGCACAGAGCGTTTTGGTTATTTTAGTCATGCGTGATATCAGGCGTAAAGAGGTAACAATTACAAAATAGGAACTGATTTTCCCTTCCAATGGACCTGCAATTATTTTCGTGAATCGAATGATCCTATTAGCGAAGCAGGGTTACATGTCCTGTAGATTGCTCAATAAGTCCGTCGATTGTTGAATAACGGATCTGATAGGTGTAAATCCCGTCGGGGCAAGGTTGTGCGTCAACAGTATTTCCGTTCCATAGAAGATTGTCCGTGTCAAAATGTGCGATTTGTTCTCCCCAACGGTTAAAAATAGCTCCTTCTTCGATAATAGCTCCCAAAAGTTCGATGTGAAAAACATCGTTTATCTGATCGCCATTAGGAGTAAAGGTATTGGGAATATAAATAAGGGCCTCATCGGGACAAAATACTTCCGTAACGGTAATGTATTTAGTATAGTAACATCCTTCGGAGGATTCGATTTCCTGGCTGAAAACTCCGGATGAATCGATCCAGTTCCCAAATACAAAAAGGGAATCTTCTTCGCAAAGATCTAAGAATAAATAGGTGTCCGGGACGTTATAGTGAAGCAGGCTTATTTTATGTGTACTGTCGCAGTTGATTCCCTGGAATGTTTGCGAGTAGAGATCCTGTTGCGATTGCCAGTTTCCAAAAAGGAGTATGGAATCTCCTTCACAGATATATACAGATTCGTTTGTTTCTAAAGGAGTGCAGGGATTTACACTGATTGATTGGCATTGGGTGGATGAACACGGACCATTCGTAATGGTATAACAGATTTCAAAAACTCCGATTCCTGCTGAAGAAGGATCAAATGTTCCATCCGGGGTCAGGCAGTTTGAACAATCACCGGTTGTATAAATCCCTCCCGATATGCTGTTTTGAAGTTGAACAGGCGGAGAATTTTCAATGTATGGGCCGGCGGCGGAAAAAACAGAGCTGTTCATTGCAGGAGCAGGAAGAATGGTTACATAAACATCTGCTGCACATCCGTTTTGGTCTTCAACGGTAGCGCCATATGTTTGAGGACAGAGGTCAGAACTCGTTAAGCCGGAACCTCCCGAGAACCAATTGACAGTGATGTTACCGGTTCCGCCGGTTACAGCCAAAGTTGCGGTTCCGTCGCATTCGCCCGTGCAGGTTTCGTCCGTATGAGTTGCAGAAACCTGGAGTTCTTCGGTGGCTTCTATAGTAATTTGAGCAGTACCTGTGCAACCGTTTGCGTCTGTTATAAGAAGTGTGTAATTTCCGGCACATTTGTTCGTGAGTATATTAATACTTGTAGTCGGAACATTCCAGGTGTAAATATATGGAGGTACGCCTCCGCTAACCTGTGACATCACGACAGCATCGCATGCATTAAAGCACGTTTCTTGCTGACCTGTTAATGCAACGGAAATAGGCGGGCCAATAGTTGTTAAAGAAGTGATTAACTGCGCATTCGCGGCATTATTGGGGAATCCCGGAGTTTGATTCGTTGCAGCAGGAAGGGCAGACCATCCACCGAGATAACCAGGTGAAGCTCCCGCAGAAAAAACCATCCCGGCAGCTGATCCCGGATAATAATAATCGCTTGTTGCGACATTGTTCCAGGAATTCGTTCCCCAGGATACTGCATGAAACCAAACCTGCGGGATAGCTGATGAATGATGAACCCGGAAACTGTCTCCGGCATTTTCCATGCTGATGTAAGACCAAAGTCCGCCACCCGCCACCCAAGGACCTATTGCTGCGGGGTTACCTACTGAAGGACTGACTGCGGAACCATCCAATAAGGGCGAATTGGCAGGAAGTACAAGTCTTCCGTTACCATCGGTTATGCTGATGTCGTCTGGTGGAATTAAAGGGTTTCTATTTGCTTCGTTGTAAATGACAATAAGTGTCCCGACAGGAATACCAGACCAGAATGTATTGTAGGAAAACCGGATAGACCCAGTGGTAATATTGTTCCCTATTCCTGAAGGAGCTGAAAAATCACCATTATCGTCGTCCATGCTAAGGCCCTGGAGATTCATACTTGTTGCGTTTGTGCCACAGCCCGGAAAACCAAGGATGATAAACTCAACATATTCCTGTGAGTCCTGGGTTCCTTGAGAAACTTCATTGATCAATAATACAGGGGAAGTGAACCCTTTTAAAGGGAGTAAGCATAATAAAGAAAAGAAAAAACTTCGTAATGCGCTCATTGGGTTGTAGTAATCTGATGAATATAGATGTTATCTGAATAGATAACGTAATTACTACTAAAAGCGTTGAGTGAAGTGGATAAATTGTTGATTGAAGCTGTTTTAGAGAGCCTTATTGCGGTTGCTTTTCCACCAAATACTTCCAATACCGCTTAGGAACATGCTGCACGTGCAACTTGGTGTTTTTCCGCCCTGCAATATTGGTGCTTTTGAAATAATCGCCCCACAGTTTTTGGAAAAGATCTTCACCATCACCGAAAGCATCCGAAGAAACTCCGTTTGGTGAAAGCAGTGAATTTGGAACAAAATCAACGAATGCTGCTTCTTCCAAATCGTAGTAAATTCCATAATTCCTGCGGGAATCAAAAATAAACCAGCGCTGATCGGCATACCGATTCTTAAAATGAGTGAGGATCAATGGAAGCACGTTGAAATCAGGTTCAATGACAGAGAAATAAATGTTGTCCTTTGTCAGCTGAAAACGCACAAAAGCTTCCATGCGGTGTTTTTCCCGACCAACTGATTTCACGGTTTGCTGAAGCTGGATGACGTGCAGGTTTCCATAATCCTTCAAAACATCCTGCTTCATCCCGATAGCATATCGGAGAACTCCCAAAATCGTGTCTTCGATAGTTTCGAGCTCGCTGAGCCAGGCAGTCCATAAGGTGCGCATACCTTTTGAATCGAGCAGTTGGACCAATTTATCCCAGACGCGTTTGGCTTTCGATTCATCAGTACAAACTGTGCGGATTTCGGCAAAGAGCTGTGCTACTTCCGATCCTTCTTTGCGAATGTGAACGTCGACCCATTTGTATTCGTATGTTTCAAAAATGGCAGTAAGCAATCCTTCAAAACTACCGTCGTAAAGCAGCCAGGTCATCCGAAAAGGGATGTTTGTGTTCCCCACAAATCGTTGAACTTGGATTTCCCGTTTGAAAGCACCAAATGACGTAATGTTTCCGGGGCATATTCTTTTGTTTCCAGCGCAGGATCTTTACAAACAATGAAGTAACGGGCTCTGTTGAGGGAAATACCCAGTTTCCGCAGAGTTTCCCATCCCAACCGGCTGAACTTTCTTGCCGCAACTATCTTTTGAGCGGAACGCACTCCAATTCCGGGAACACGGAGAATCATTTCCAGGTCGGCGGTATTGACATCCAGCGGAAATAAATGCAGATTGCGCAGGGCCCAGCTAAATTTCGGATCAACGTCCAAATCCAGAAAAGGGGAATTCGGATCCAAAATTTCATTTGCCCCGAAACCATAGAAACGCATCAGCCAGTCGGCTTGATACAACCGATTTTCGCGAAGCAAAGGAACCTGGACGGAAAGCGATGGAAGCCGCTCGTCGGCCAATACCGGAACGTAACCCGAATAGTAAACACGTTTCAAATTAAATCCGCGGTAAAAACGATCCGCAGTATGAATGATCTCCAAATCGGATTCGTCAGTGGCACCAATAATGACTTGCGTACTTTGTCCGGCAGGAACAAATTTTGGAGTACTCAGCATGTGTTTGCGTGTATCAGCCAATGCAGTGATTGTATTCGAAATGAAATCCATTGGCTTTTCCATAGTTTCAAAAGTCTTGTCAGGAGCCAGCAATTTCAGTCCGCGCTCGGTAGGCAGTTCAATATTCACACTTAAACGATCTGCATACAATCCGGCTTCATGCATCAACTCGTCGCTTGCACCCGGAATGGTCTTTAAATGGATATAACCGTTGAAGCGGTGTTCGGTACGTAATTTTTTCGCCACGCGGACCAATCGTTCCATTGTAGTATCTGCGTCTTTGAAAATCCCGGAACTCAAAAACAGGCCTTCGATATAATTCCGGCGGTAAAATCCAATCGTGAGGTCAACCACTTCCTGCACCGTGAAAGCAGCACGTTTCACATCATTGCTCTTGCGGGAAACACAATATGCACAATCGAAAATGCAGTGATTGGTCAAAAGGATTTTCAACAGGGAAACACAGCGTCCGTCTTCCGTGTAAGTATGACAAATCCCCGAAGCAGATGCATCTCCGAGTCCTTTATTCTCATTTTTCCGGTCGCTGCCGCTGGATGAGCACGAAACGTCGTATTTGGCAGAATCTGCCAGGATATTTAGCTTTTCTCGAATTCGCTCTTCCATAGAGCAAAAATACTAAAAAAGAACTAATTGATTAATAATTAATCATTATTTGATTATTTTTATATTGATAGTGCGACGAATAAAAAGATTTATCTTAGTAACCAATAGAAATGATTTCACTTATAGCAATCATGCGAATCATACCTTTAATCCTGTGCCTCGGAATTTTGACCGGACTTTTATGCAGTACTGAGTCAAAAAAGGAGAAATCCTGGTGCGACGGCTATAGAGTTCCCGGAATTATTTTCCTGGACCTTAAATCGGGAATAGATCAAAGCGAGGTGACAAATTTTCATTGGGATGAATACCAATATTGGCTCGGACGGACCTACGGGAAAGAAAGTGAAGAATATAAAGCTGCTATTCCCGATACATCACTTTGGCTTCAACTTGGAAAGAATTATTTAATGGATTATGATTTCTATGGTTCGCATAAGGCTTTTCGGGATTACCCGGTTGTTTGCATTAGTTACGAGCAAGCTTCGAAATACTGTCAATGGAGAAGTAATATGGTCTTCACATTTTATCTCATCCGGAAAGGTGAAATCAACTGGGATGACGTTATCAACAGAATGGGAGATTCAATCATCACCATTGAAAAATACAAACTGGGAACAATTCCGGGAATTACCCGAAATCCGGAAATCACTATTTTTCCAAATTATCATTTGCCGTCAGAATCAGAGATTGATGCAGCAATAAGGTATATGGAAGAAGTTCGTTCAAAAAAATCGCAAAAGAACCTGGAGGAATTAGCAAAAATCGGGGATACTAAAAAATATCCGGCACCTGTTATTACGGATCGCCGCCGCAAAAATCGGGACTGGATCTTTCATTTCGAAACAAATGTAAGCGAATGGGTTATAGGCGGGCAGGAAGTTTTCGGTCAGAATTGGCTGGGTTATACCACTGATCCTGAAAACTATTCCGGATTTGAAACAACAAAAGCACATCCCGGAATAGGCTTTCGCTGTGCCTTTGTTTGGGCCGAGTAGGAGGCAGGCAGGTCGAATAGGATAGTTTTTGGCTTGAAAGCTAAGTGATTTTCCATTAGTAGTTTAATCAGTATGGAAACGTGTTACTCAAATATCGCTACACTTCAAATAATAAATTTGCGGGTTCTGGGTTTATGTTTTACCTTTTGTAAAAAAAGGAAACCATGAAACTATCTTCATCTTTATTACAAGCAATTACACTGGGCGTTTCTGTAACAGCAGTTGCAGCTTCAACTACTTCTTGCGAAAAGCAGGATATCAAAAAAAATAACACAGAACGCGCAGTATCAGACGATTCGAGTCAAATAAATCACGAACCATGCCCGGCTTGCGGAATGGGATGATCCAAAATTCAAAAATCTATTCTTCAGTATCCTGTAACCTGGATGATCAGCTGCTTCAGGCAACACTTCCTTTGTTTGCAGCGGAAAAAATAGAAGCCATCGAATGGTCTTTCGATACGCTGTACAAAGTCCGTGATATTCCTGATTGGTTTGTAGAACTACTTCGCGCTTTTGGAAACGAGGGCAGGCTCATTGGACATGGTGTTTATTTCTCCTTGTTTTCCGGAAAATGGACCACCGAACAACAAAGCTGGCTTGATCATCTGCGAAAAGTTTCGACCAACTTTAAATTTGACCATGTTACGGAGCATTTCGGCTTCATGACCGGGGATGACTTTCACAAAGGTGCACCAATCTCTGTTCCTTACACTGCCGAAACACTTGCGCTTGGAAAAGACCGTTTGCAGCGCATCCAGGAAGCGTGTGCTTGTCCGGTTGGACTTGAGAACCTGGCGTTTTCCTATTCCCTGGAAGAAGTAAAGCAACACGGAGAGTTCCTAGAAAAACTGGTCGAACCCGTTAATGGGTTCATCATTCTCGACCTTCATAATTTATATTGTCAGCTTCAAAATTTCTCACTTGATTTTGAAACAATGATACGTGCCTATCCGCTTGATAGGGTGCGTGAAATCCATATTTCAGGCGGAAGCTGGGATGCATCAGCTCTTAAGCCCAACCGAACGATTCGCAGAGATACCCACGACGATGCCGTTCCCGAAGAAGTGTTTGAGCTGCTGAAACAAACTTTGCCAGTGTGTCCTAACCTGAAATTTGTGGTGCTGGAACAATTGGGAGTTGCACTTCACACAGCTGAAAGTCAACTACTCTTTCAGCAGGATTACGAAAGGATGCAGACGATTGTGAATGATTTCAACATGCATGATAAACGGTTTTCGAAGAACGATTTTCTCCTGAACCAATTACTTCCACTCAAAGAACCAGTTCCGGAATCTTTAAAATTGCATGAACAGCAACTGGAGTTGTCTTCTATCCTGGAACGTTCGAAAAACACCGAAGAGGCATTTCACCTGCTTCGCACATCTTCGCTTGCTAATTCAAACTGGCAAACCGAAAGATGGTCTATTTTTATGCTGGAAACAGCACTGCGGATTGCTCAGAAGTGGGAGAAAGGCTGGTAATTCCTCTTATTCCAACATCCGTTTTCTTTCGTTCAATTATCCGGAAATTAAAAAAGTCGCTTCCGGGAAAGTGGAAACGACTCTTAAAGATGAGCTATTCTATTAGGGTAATGTTTCGATACCAGCTCTTAAGTTTGTTGTTGAAATTGGCAATATATTAGAGATGGTGATGATCAAGTTATCTTCAAATAAAAAAGCAGGCGTACAATTAATCGCACGCCTGCTGTAAATAAATTGACTTATTGCTTCACGAATCGTTGGCGGTAAACAACACCTTCTTTCGTGGTAACTTCCATTAAATAAGCACCCTGATCCAGTTTGCTTATTTCAAGAGTCATTGCATCGGAAGTTCTTTCAGCGGCTTTTTGCGAAATAACCAGGTTCCCCTTCAGATCGTAAATAAATACATGTTGAATGGTTTCTTCATCCAGTGTAACGTTTATCCTGTCATTCGCCGGATTTGGGGCCAATGTGATCTCCGGATTATTCGCTATCAGTGTTGGAGCAACACTTTGACAAAGTACCTGTTCCATCTTCGGACGAGGAATTGGATTAGACGGGTAACCTGCTGTGTACATTGGAAGCGGGTTGAAGAACGGGCTTCCTACGATGAATGGTGCGGTAGTAAAGGTAGTAGCTCCGACCTGTTTTTCACACTTGGAAGGTTTCAGAAGGGAAGAAACATGCAGATCAAACCCTCCGTTCACGGTATTTTGATTCACCAGGTAAGTACGTTTGATAGAAGGATTGTAAGCAATCATATCCGGGGTGTTGATAAAAACAGAATTCCCGTTTTCTTCAAAATAACTTGGTGACAAAGGGGAGTTGTTCCCTGATTGATAAATCTTCGCGGCCAGGAAAACCAGGTTATCCCTCATCGTAATTTGAAAAGGGGTAAGCTGCTGGGGCAATGCCCCGGAAGGAGAACTTAAGTATCCGCCAATTACAATTTCATTATTGAGTGACTGTACTAATCGGAAACCATTTTGATCAACACCGCTTCCTATTGGGTAACCGGCCAACTGGTGACGGAACCACGGTGTTAGGAATGCTCCTGTTAACGGATCACATTTTGCTACCTGGAATTGATGAATGACGCTGTTGTTTGCCAATAAATAAACCACATTCAATGGCGCATTGTACATGACCGAGGAACCTGCAAAGCGGGAATTGGTATTGTCGACAATGGAGGAAAAGGTGACATTTCCTGCGTAATCTGTTCCAAGGATGAGTAGGTTTTGTTCTCCTGAGGAAGGTGCGTTGCAGGATCCGGAAATAAAATAGCCGGATCCGGGCACTTCGGTAATGTTTTCCAACATGTCATAATCCCACATAGTGCCTGCAGAAAGGTCCATTTCGATCGGATTGTAAAGAATGGTGTTGAAATTATTGAGATCCACACCAAGAACAAAACCGAATTTCGGGATGGTAGAATAATTGCTGGCGGCGAGCGTCCCCACAATTTCAGTTCCCACAATCGTGACCTGGCTTGTAGCTTCTGAACAAATTACCTGGTGCGGAACCATGGAATTTCCGTTGAAAGTATATTCAAGCGAACTTTGAACCGGTGCCCCGGTAAAGAAATCTACCTCAGCTACAATCATTTTATAGGGTGTTCCGCCGGTTGTTACTGCTGTCATTCCGGTAAGAATGATGGTGTTGGTAGCTTCCCGAATGGTAAAATCCATTAAATAAACGGCATCTGGATAATCGACATAAAAAGTAGTGATAGCTCCTCCTGCTGCGCCGGAAATTTTAAATGTGGGAGTTAGCAAACCGGTTCCGGGATTGGTTTCCGTGTAACCGCTGATGACAAAATCCTGGAAGATTTCAACAGAAAGGTTCGGATGCAGCCAGCTTCCGTTTGTTGTTTCCAGGAATCTTTGGGAGTTACCCAAGTAAGGCGCAAGCAAAAGCGCCACTGTGAATAGTGTTGTCTTCATAAGAAAGTGAATAATTGTTATGAAGAGTAAGTTAAACCATTCGGGATAAGCAATCAAATCGGAAAATGTTAAATGTGGTTTTCCGGTAAAATATAGCACACAAGAAATCCTGAAAGTTAGAATTGGTTGTTTTATGTGATAAAAAGTTACATTTAATAACTAAAAAAGAAGATTTCTTCTAATTCAGCTTAATCTCCCCCCGGATCTTCAATTTATCCGGATTTCGTACATAAATCAACCGCGAAATTTCCTCGTTTTCCACTTCCACATACTGCATTGAATCAAGTTGATCAAGTGTTCTGTTGAAAATGAGCGCTGCAGGGCGTCCGTTGACATATGCGGGCTGGTATTCGAAATGCTGTGTGGTGACTTCTTCCAGGTTCGCAACACCGATCAGGAATTTCAGTACTTTCGCCAATCCAAAAAGCGGTTTGAGTGAAGCCGCTCGTTTGCCGCCGCCATCGTTGTAAAGTTCAATATCGTTTCTGAGTAAACTATCCAGTTGTGCCCGGTTCTGACCATGTAATGCTGCCAGGAAAGCTTCCGTAAACGATTTTTGTTTTTCCGGATCCACCTGCAAAGGTTTACTTCGACCCATTTTTTCATGCGCTCTGTGAAGTATCTGCCGGCAGTTTTCAGCAGAAAGTCCGGTCGTATCTGCTATCGAATCATAGTCTTCTGAAAAGCTTTCACGCAAAATGAATACTGCACGCTCATTAGGGTTGAGTCTTTCCAGTAAAAACAGCATGCCGTATTCAATGGTGGGGACCGGTTCCGGTTCCAGGGTAATATAAGGTTCCGGAAGCCAAAGCCCCACATAATTTTCGCGTACTTTTCGCAATTCATTCAACCGGTTGATACTTTGATTCACGGCAACCCGGGCCAAATACCCTTTTGGATTTTCCACTTCACGAGCAGAAATCCATTTCTCAAATACATCTTGTACAATATCTTCTGCTTCTTCCACCATGCCCAGCATATTGTAGGCAATGCTGAAGAGGTAGGGGCGAAGAGCAAGTATTTCTTTGGTCAATTCCATTGAATTAAAACTACTAAAAAAGGTTGTTTTTAACTAACTCGTTTCTTCGCAATGTCACACAACATATCCGAATGAATGTTCAGCCCGATATTCCCGATGTTATAATAAAACTCGCTGGCAGTGATCCAAACGATCTCACAGATCTCTCGCTCGTCATAGTGCTTTGCCAGTTTCTTAAACTGCTCGTGATCCATTTTTCGGTCTTTGCTCAGCATCGTCACAAAATCCAGTAATATACGCTCCTTATCTGAGAACAAAATACTCGAACTGTAATCCGGTAATTCATCGAATTTCTTCTGATTCATGGATGACACTATCGTAAAAGCGCGTCCGATATCCATGCAGAATTCGCAGACATTGATGTGAGCTACCTGCTCGCGAATCAGCATCACGGTTTCAGCCGGCAGCTTTAGCTTTTTGTCAAGTTTGGAGATTTTCCCGGAAAAGCTTCCAAAGGCTAAGGGCATTCGTACTGCCGATACTTTTAAAGGAGTAAGGACCTTGCCAAATCGTTTACGGGTCATGTAATAGATCAGTTTCCAAAGAAGGCTTTTAGGCTTCTCGATCGGTAATAAAAAAGGAGTATCCATAAACGTTTTTTTACCAAAGACCGGGATAAAGTGGTTTTGTGACAAAAAACGAGATTTTTTTATTCTTTAATGAAATTCAATACCGGAATCCCAGCACCAGGATATCATCTGTCTGGCCGTTTTCCTGTTTCCACTCATCGAGGTGTTGCGCCAATAATTTCTCATGCTCACTTAAATGATGGAACTGGATACTGAGAAGGATTTCTTTGAAACGCTTCGTCATCATTTTTTTGTCATTTTCTCCTCCAAAAGTATCAGCATATCCGTCCGAGAACAAATAACAGGTATCACCTTTTTCGAGTTGGACCTGATTTAGCTCGAATCGTTCATCTTCTTCGGTAAAACCACCAATTGCAGTGCGGGTGCCCTTTAATTCTTCGATATCATCCGCACCTTTTCGAATGATCCACAATGGCCGATTTGCACCTGCGAACTGCATGAAGCCGGTTGTAATATCTAAAACGCAAAGCGCAATATCCAACCCGTCGCGAAGTGATTTATCATCATCCGTATGCTGGAAAGCCGACTTAACGCTTTTATTCATCCTACTGAGTACTTCAGCCGGATTGGTGCTTTTTTGAAATGCATCTTCTAATTTTTCCATAGCTATCATACTTACCAAAGCGCCCGGTACACCGTGTCCGGTGCAATCTGCAGCTGCTAAAAAAAGCGTATTTCCGTTTTGGTGGAAGTAATAAAAGTCTCCGCTGACAATATCTTTGGGTTGGAAAAAAACAAAGTATTCCGAAAGGCGGTTGTGAAGATAATCAATGCTTGGGATCTTGGCATGCTGGATCCGTTGGGCATAATTGATACTGTCGGTGATTTCCCTGTTCTTTTCCTCCAGTTTTTCACTAATAAGGATCCGTTCCCCGATTTCCGTTATCAAGGAGGTATTTGCAACGGAAAGTTCCTGTGTCCTTTGCTCTACTTTTTGCTCCAGTTCCTGGTTCAATTGAAGGATTTCCTGCTCGGCACGCTTTCGTTCGGTAATGTCCCGGGCATTCGTGAATACCAGTTCTCCATACATAACAATATTCCATTCCAGCCAGATATATTCGCCGTTTTTACATTTACTGCGGTTCACCAGTTTGATGGCTTGGGTGGAGGTCTCTATGTGTTCTACTTCACGCAGCGTCCTTTCCTGGTCATCCGGATGAATGAATTCAATAAAAGGTGTAGTCAGTATTTCATCAATGGAATAGCCAAGTGTGCGTTCGAAAGCAGGGTTGATGTTTTTGAAATAACCATCTTTACCCACTAAACCGATCAGGTCAATAGAGTGGACGAAAAGAAGGTCGCGTTCTTCCTGGAATTTTGCCGCTTCTTTTTTCTTTTCTGCTTCCCGCAGTACCCTTGTCATGGTCATAGGAAGATTGGCAAGATGACCCTTCAATAAAAAATCACTTGCTCCCTCTTTGATTATTTTGACTGCAAGTTCAGGTCCCAATGTTCCTGTAATGATGATAAAAGGAATAAAAGGAAACCTGGAAGTACAATATTCAAGTGCCCGCAACCCGTCATATCCGTTGAGTTTGTAATCGGAGAGAATAATATCCGGGACGAAACCTTCCAGTGCTTTTAAGAAAGTTTCTTCCGAGTACGCACGCCTGAATTCGCATTCATATTCTAAAGTCGATGCATGGTATTTTATCAATTCTGCATCGCCGTCTTCATCTTCCAGGATAATAATTTTCAAGTGCATATCAGCCTTTTATTGGAGATTGGTTCATGAGTAACCAGTAAAAGCCTATCTCTTTTACACTTTTGGAGAATTTGTCGAAATCTACCGGTTTTACAATGTAGGAGTTGATTCCGAGTTTGTAACTGTCTACCACATCCTTTTCCTCTTTTGAAGAGGTCATGATCACAATTGGAATCTGCTTCGTGCGTTCATCTCCGCGAATCCTTTCTACGACTTCAATCCCTCCGACCTTAGGCATTTTCAAGTCCAGTAAGATCAATTTGGGCTGATTTTCAATTTGTCGGTGGGCATATTCACCCTCTGCAAAAATAAAATCCAAAGCCTGTGCGCCGTCCTGCAGCCAGATGACATTATTAGCGAGGTTTTCTTCGCGCAGAGCAATTAAGGTCAACTCAGCATCTATTGCGCTGTCTTCTACAAATAAGATGTCAATGAATTCAGAAGTTTTCATACGGTTTCAGTTATAACAGATGATTCAGGTTGATCTTGTTTGGTTAATGCGAAATAAAAAGTAGCTCCTTCGTTCAGGATAGATTCTGCCCAAACCCTGCCGCCATGTTTTTGCATCACGCGCTGAACAATTGCCAGTCCAACTCCCGTGCCGGGAAACTCAGTATCGGAATGCAAACGCTGAAAAATGCCAAACAGGTTGGATGTATACCGCATATCGAATCCTGCGCCATTATCTTTTACGGAGAAAATAATTTCTTCGTCCGTTTCCACGGCATTCACCTCGATTTTCGCATGAGCTTTTTTCGAAGAGAACTTGATCGCATTTCCCAGTAAGTTGTTTACCACATGTTTCATCATTTCGCGATCTGCTGTTACATCCGGAAGGTCTCCAATGATCAGCTCCACATTCTTATTCGGTTCATCGAGCTTCAGGATTTGAAACACTTCTGTGAACAAACCTCTCATGCTGAACTGGTTTAGGTTTTTGTTCAGTCGGCCTAAACGCGAAAAAGACAGGAGGTCGTCGATCAGGTTTCCCATTCTGGCAATACTTCCTGTAATGATGCCCAGGTATTTTCTCCCGGTATCGTCCAGGTTTGCGGCTTGGGTCTTTTCCAGGATCTTAGCAAATCCGTCTATTGCACGAAGAGGTGCACGGAGGTCGTGTGAAACCGAATAACTGAAACGCTCCAATTCTTCGTTGATCTCGATGAGTTCTGCCGTCCGCTCCTTTACCCGTTTTTCCAGATCGGCATTGACCTGGGAAATAATGATATTTTTCTCCTGGAAATATGCTTCCGCTATCAGGTACATCATGTAGTCGGTCAAAAGACGCAAGCCTTTGCAAGTATTGACAGCCCGTTCGGTATCGTTCGGGTATTCCTTTAAGATATAGAAATTCAGGCAATCCTTGTATATTTTGATGAATTCGTACCAATCCGAATACTTTACATTCTGCTGGGCATACATTCTTCCCTGCTGGATTGTTTCTTTTGTGAATTCATCCCACTGATTATTGTAAATGGCGTTATATTGAAGTTGCTGGGAGCGCTCTCCGTTTTTTAATTGTTCTTCCGGAGACTGCATTTTTAAGAATTCTCCCCAAAAAGGATGGTCCTTGAATGACGTTACTAAATCTTCAGCAGCCTCAACATGGTATTTCTGGCTGAATTGGTAGAATTCCTTTAGAAAGTGGATGTCACTCTCTTCAAAATTTGGGTGGATAAGCAAGGATTCGGTCGTGAATAATGTAGAATACATTGCGTAGTGAATTAGTGTTTAATCTTTGTATTTACTTATGTTTCCTTCAAAAACCGCATCTCCAAAATTCGGGTGAATCTTTTTAATTTATGGTTTTCGTTGCGTGCAAATCTAAAAAAGATCTTTCTCCAATATATTATATAATTCTTGAAATATCAAGCAAAACTGCTTGTTTCTTGGTGGTGTCAATCAGGATGAAGAGTCGTTTGAAGTTTGGATATATCAGATTTCCAGGCCTTAAATCAGAAGGGTAGGATGATTTGTGTTGAAATCTGATTGATAGTTATTTCGAAAAATAGTTCGCATTGTTAACTAAATTTAACAAAATGAACAGCGATAGGGTTTCCTGTGTTTTCAGGACACAAAAAAATAAACTATTTAGCTCGAAGGACGTAATTCTAATTGGTGCGGCAATTCCTGGAAATTAGTGACAGGGTATGTGCGTTATTAAGAGGATTTATTGCCAGAACTTTTTGATGCCGTGAATCTGGAAATTTTGTCTGGATTAATCAGAGGAATCTAATCTGATTATCGGATTAATTCAAAAGAACCGGCCATGTTTGTTCCGTTGATCCGGTAAAAGTAAACGCCGTCGGAGTAAGGTTTGCCATCGGTTGTTTGACCATTCCAGGAGAATCCATCCGCATCACCTTCATAGATGAGGTTTCCCCAACGATTGAGAATAGAAACAGTGTATGTTTCGAATCCGATTAATTTAGGCTTCCACAAATCATTTGTTCCGTCTCCGTTCGGTGTAAAGATGTTGGGAATGAGGAATGTTTCTGCCGGTAATGGATTTTCTTCTTCCTCTTCTTCACCTTCAATGTATTCTGTCAGTTTAATCCCGTCTATGAACATGTAAGACGCCGGATTATTCGAGTTTACAGGCAGGACATTCTGAATAGTTGTTTTCTTGAAAGTACCGATCGTAAGATATTGCTCCCCGCCTTGCGCTATGAAGGTTGTTTCAGCATGCATCCAATTGCCGACAGTTGTATAGAAATTCGGATTGAAAAAGACACATTGAGGAGTAAACTCTAACTGAAGAGGGATTGAATCAAAAAAGGGCGTGGAAGAAAAGTAAGCACCGAATTCGTCAACTGCAACGCCCGAACTTGCCGGCAGAGATACTTTCATTGCCAGTTTATAGGTTTTTCCTGCTTCGAGCGGAGTGTTCGTTTGCCCTTGGATATATTCAGCACCGGAAAGATAAGGATCACTCATGGCGAGGTGAAAATAGATTCCGGCATATCCTACACCATTGTAAGCAGCTAAGGGACCCATATTATTTGCAGGAACCGTAGCAAAAGGACTTGAACTGCAACTGTTGTAGTAGTCGCTGGTGCCTAATGTTGGAGTAGTCCAGCCATAGCAGCGGTTAAACTGGTCAATCCCATCCGGACAGGTGATGTAATCCTCAAAATCAGGATTAACCAGCAGGTTTCCCTGGGAAAAAACTGTCGAAACAGAAGATCCTAAGAATAGCAGTAAAAAAAGATTGAATTTAAACATTCGTTCGTATTTCTGGTTCTTAGATTCGTTTGTATTTGAATGGTTGGAAATGGGGTCGTTAATTCATTTATCTTCACGCCATGAAAAAAATAACGCTGATCTTACTATTATTGATTTTTCTGACTGGCTGCTCCAGCACGAAGCAATTTCGCTACATGTCGAAAGGAAAAGCTCCAAAAGGAACCTTCCGTACGGAAATCCCTTTCGAAATCCATAATAAATTGATAGTGATCAAAGTGAAACTCGACGATTCGGACAAGGAATACGAATTTATGGTCGATACCGGGGCACCGGTTTCCGTGATCTACAAGGACGCTTTCGAAGCAGCAAAAGCAGATACGGTGATGATTTACAATGTAAGTGACTCCCGCGGGAATTCAGCAAAAAGTGTTTATGTGATGCTCGATATGACGATCGGGAATAGCAAATTCAAAGACATTTTCACAGTCTATGCCGCAGAACCGAGTGAAATCGTACGATGCATTGCCCTGGATGGGATCATAGGTGCAGACCTCATGCAGACTGCCTATTGGGAAATCGACATGGAGAATCAGAAGATCATTATTACCGATTTTAAATCCGGCCGGCCAAACCTGGAAGGTTACCAAAAGGTTCAGGGTGCAAAGCGCTCGCCTTCCATGAGAATGCCCTGGCTGACGGTTGTTCCCGGTCTCACGGTTGATTTGGAAATCAAGGGAAAGAAATTCAAAGATGTCTATATTGATACAGGATCTGCCGGATCATTAACTATGCCAAAGGATGAGAAAACCGATTCGGTGTTTAAGAATGAGCAGAAAACGGTGTTGTGGGGATATTCCAGCTTCGGTTTATTGGGCGGAAGTATGGACACAACCTATGCTTACAATACCGTTAACGTTGAAATGGGGAAAGTGCAGATATCCAATCCTTCAATCGATATGTATAAGCGAAACAGTTCACTTTTGGGAATGGGAATTTTATCTGATTACAACCTGTTTTTTGATTTCAAAAAGAATGATCTGTATTTGAAATCAAATACCACTGAAAAGAAAAAGGTCGACGAAAAGGAATTCGGCTTCTACATTCATTACGATTCCAAAAGCAAAGTCTTTACCGTAGCAAACCTGTATGAAGGTTCTGCGGCAGCTCAAGCCGGACTTTTGTTAACGGACACCATTGTGGAGGTCAACAACAAAAAACTTCCTGTTTTTGCTGATTTCTGCGAGTTCCGTTTATGGGCCAAAGCATTGGGCAAAGGAGAAGGGCCGATGATCATAAAGATCAAACGAGATGATTTGGTATTTACGATTGAGAAGGAAGCAGTGCCACGGAGATTGTGACAAGAAGGATGAAATCAGCTCATTCATTCAAATAAATCCAGGCACTGGACTTTACATATTTCTTTTCAATCATCCCGGATTTAGAATCTACCCGGTAGTTTGAGATTGTTTGTTCTTTGTTATTACTGTCCTTATAAACCGTTTTCAAGTAATAATAGGAAGTTGAATCGGTTGTGAGATTCTCAATTTTGACAGAAAAAGAAGTCGGATGTGACCGGTAATCATCGGTAAAACTGTGGGTCGATTGAAGTTTTTCAACAGCATCATTTGCTTTTAGCTTTTCATTCTCAAGGTTCTCTTCGGGAAACTCAGTTTCAGGAGGTGTCCAGCCGCCCCATGTGGTTTTACTCAATTGACTCATCACGGTGCAATACCCGATTGCCAGAATCAGAAAGAGTGTAAGTAGGATATAAGCCAGAGTTTTCATCAGTTCATTGAATGAGCTCAAAGATATAAAATGAAAGTCTGGGATAAGGATTTTTCTCACTGGCGCGAAATTTGTGGGATTTTACCCATGCTAAAAAATACCTTCATGAAACTTTGTTTGACCGTACTGTTCGGATTCGTGTGCTCCCTGTACAATCTTCCATTGGCACAGCTGAACCAGGAGCAGAATGCCGAAGCAGCACTTTACCGGAAAAACAAGGTTAAAACGATTCGTTTCTATGAATACCGCACCGCAAAAAGAGTTGGAAAGGGAAAGCTGAGCTCTTACATCAGGCTGGATACGCTGGGAAGGGAAATTGAAAGCTGGTCGCATCTGAAACTAAGCTTTTTCGCATCTACAAACTACCAGGTCTTTTACGAATACAATGAAAACGGTGAACTATCGAAGGAAATTTCCTATGTCCTTGAAAATTCCCCGCCCTTGATCACCACTTATTCATATACCTGCAACGACCAGCAAAAGATCACTTATAAAAAGAAGAATTCCCTTTTCGGTGATACCTGGAAACACAGCTACGACAGTTTGGGAAACAGGATTCGGACGCAATGGAACATGTCTGGAGATTCTCTTAAAAACGGTTTCTTCTTTGTTGATTCCTTCTATTATGCCGGCAACCAGCTGCAGCTCATGAAACGTTTCAATCCCGACAACTCGCTGTACTTTTATTTTACTTACGAATACAACGAAAAGGGAAAATGCCTGAAACAAATGCGTCATGAAAAAGACCGCATTACCGATACCTGGGAATGGACCTACGATGAAAAAGAAAACCGCACACACCTTTTTTATACCGACAACCTGACAGCAAAAACACGCAGTTCCGATACGGAATACACTCCCGATGGATTGCGGACCTTTTCAGAAGGAAAACGCAGGATTGTTTATGAGTATTATTGAATGAGCAGACTTCGAAGACAATTGTCAGAACCAGCTTACTCAAAGACATATTCGAATTCGTACCAGTTCTTTTCGAGTTTCTTACAGCGAATGGAACTATCTAATATTTTTGAAGGAAGCTCTCTCTTTTCACTGTAATAAATTCCATAGGGATAAGGATAGTTTTCGTCCCAAACTAAGAAAAAATAATTCCCATCAACAATAATGAGTTCTTCAAAATCCAATTTTTCAATAGCGGGCGTGATCATTTTTCGATCCGGTTGATTTGGGTATTTTTTCACCAGTTGTTTCAAAACGACTTTACGTGCAGTATAAAACTCTGTTGCGGTTTCTTTTCTTAATTTGGGTTGAATAATTGGTTTGATTAATACAGCTAAGAAAAGCATTAGTCCTAAGAATCCAATCTTCTGCTTTCTCACTAATGGAATGCTTAGTATTATAGAGCAAATAATCAAAAACCACCAGATGAAAATGGAAGATGAAAAAGGATACACTATCCCGGAATCCTTATACGGACACACATAGGTATATTCCTTGAATAGCAAATTGGCCAATAAATAAATTACGACCAAATAAATAATGATTCGCGATCGTGTGTTGATGTTCATAGGTACTAAAGATAAATACTTCTTTGTTCTCTATGTAATAAGGAGACAACATGTTACCCCGCTATCAGTAACAGATTCATTTTTTTACATCAACCCTCAAAATAAGGTTTTTACCTTTATCTGTGATGAAACCAATCCTGACTTGCTGTCCTTCAAACCGGATAGGTCCACCATGGGAAGCTGAATTGTTAAAGGAATACATCGGTTGAAAATCGGAATATTCAAAGTAAACGCCATTTAATGTAAAGCTTTCATTGGAATGACCTTCTACCGGCATTGGATGAAAATCGACAATCTTTCCTTCGATTAATTGGTATCGGCCGGAAGTATATTTTTGTTTGGTCTCTAATTGATTCAATAAGCTCGTTGGAATCAAAATAATAGAAATAAATAAGGTAATTCCACCAATAATGGTTAGAACGATGATGCCGATTTTGACACCAGGCAATCCATGGCGGTATTTTCGATTATACCAGGCAAAGAAAAAGAGGACCGCTGATACCAAAAGAGGAATCAGGCACATCCATGAAAATGACTTGTCGGTGACTTCAAAAACAGTTTGGTAATTCATGATCGATTATTTTTTTGTGCGCAATTCGGTTAAAAAGGAGAACCAAAAATAGTTTGATGTTCAAACTTAATTTTTTCTTCCATCCTATCAGTTCCTCTTATGATTTTTTTATTTATTTGATTCTGACTATTCAAATTCGAAATAAGAGGGCAAGTATAATACGACTTTCTGAACGCACCAAATCGGGACGCCAATCTGAGGCAAGTGTTGCTGTAGTATATCCGGAAGGAGAAGTTACACCTCCCTTGCCTGCAAAATAGGGGATACTTGAATGCCGGTAAACATATTCTACCCGGATAGTGATACTTTGATTGGGCATCCAATCGAAATTTGTGGAGCAGTCCCAGCCACTGAATAAATCTCCCGGATTGGCACTAAAGGGAAATGCACCTTCGGTTTGTGTCGGGTTTTGGGGATCAGGAAGCGGACTTGCCTGACCTGTAGGATACAAAACAAGGTAACGTCCGGGGTTACTCATCACACCACCACCGATTGTCCAGGCCATTTTGTTTTTTGCAAACCAAATTCGGTTATAAAACATAGCACTCAGAAAATATTGTTTGGGAGCTGACGTATCAGCTTTAAACCCATTGACTCCTCCACCTTTTTCAAAACCGATATCGCCTGTCAGTGAGAAGGCCATTCGCGAAATACTTTTAGCTTGTGGCTTATTGTAATACCTGACCAGTAAGCTGTTATCCGAATGAAAACGTTTTCTATCGGGAATCCCTGCAACATCGGTTCCATAGTAATTATTGGTCAGAAGTTTTAAATGGCTATTCGGCATCCAGGTGATATTCCCCCCAAAGCCGGGCATTGCATTGAATTTCCCATAGCTCTGCCAGCCATTAATGATCCACGGTTCAATTTTCAGGTGTTTTGTGGGATGGATCTGAACACGGAGTCCATTAAAAAACCAGGGAGTATTATCGGATGTAAAGGATGCCTGATATTCCCAGTTTTCCGACTGGTAATACGAATTCAAACCGATATAAGACATGAAAAGACCTGCGTCCACATTTATTCCATACCATTTATTGAAGTGATAACCCGCATAGGCTTCACTGAGGTGTCTGTACACATTTGCCAGCTCATACTGTCCTTTATAAACACTGTAGTCATTTCGCGGAACCACGATGGAACGGGTACCGAATTGGGTCATTATCCGGGCATGTGCGTTTTTATAGACAAAGTCGCCGCCAAGATTTACAGAAGATACCTGAATTTCATTACTCCGGGCCAAAGCTGTTGAGCCAATAACTGTGTTGTCAATTGGGTTGTTGAACCCGTAATTATAGTTCACATCGATCATGATAGAAGGAGTGAAATATTTTGTGTTCCAAATAACCGAATCCCTGCGGTCGGAACCGTTTTGCCAGGTGGCATCAATATCCCCAAATGGTTTTTTGTCGGTTGCATTTTCCTGCGAAAAGATACATGCCGGAAGGACAATAAAAAGAAGAAAAAGAAATGGTTTCATCGTTTGTGTTTATAGGCACAAAGGAAGAGTTTCAGCTATAAGTCCCGAATAAAAGAACGGCCCTTTCGTATAAAGAATTTATAAAGATCGAATTCATATAAATCGGTAACCTACGCGGCTTTCCGTCAGTAAATGCTTTGGCTGGTTCGGATTTTCCTCAATCTTCTTTCGTAACTGAGCCACAAACACCCGGAGATATTGCGTTTCCATTTGGTAACCGGGACCCCAAACTTCTTTCAGAATGAATTGGTGGGTCAATACTTTCCCTGCATACTTTGCAAGCAGGATCAACAACGAATATTCCGTTGAAGTCAGCTTAATTTCCAGTCCGTTTCTGCGCACCACACGGGCAATTAAATCCAATTCCAATTCTTCGAATGAAAGTACATTCTGGATTGTCTGGTTATCCGCATGCCTTAATCCCGACCGGATCCGGGCAAGCAATTCCTGTGAACGAAATGGTTTTGTAAGATAGTCGTTCGCACCGTTATCCAAAGCTTTAACAATGCTTTCTTCGTCGTCCTGAACCGAAAGTATAATAATCGGCTTATTGTACCATTCCCGGAGTTCCTTTAAAACCGCATGTCCGCTTTTGTCAGGAAGTCCGAGATCAAGTATAATCAGGTTTGGCGGATGATTGGCAGCTTTCAGCAAGCCTTCTTTCCCGGTTTCCGCCATGTATACTTTATAATCATTGCTTTCCAGGTTAATTTCAAGCAATTTGCGAATTTGGGGCTCGTCATCAATGATAAGAATTTCTGCTTTACTCATGTCCGAATGTGTTAAAGTAAGACATTTCCGTAGGGATCCGGATGGTAAACTTAGCTCCCGATTCCGGGAGATTCTCCAGAATGATCGTACCCCCGTGTGCTTCAACAATTCCCTTCACGATGGAAAGTCCCAGGCCCGTTCCGCCAACTCTTGATTGAGGCAGACGGAAAAACTTCTCAAAGACCTCCGTTCTGCTTTCTTCCGGGAAACCGGGACCTTCATCCATCACCTCCAGTACAAAATGCGTGTTTTCAATGGCACAACGGATGGTGATTGTTGTTCCAATGGGAGTATACAAATGCGCGTTCTGCAGTAGGTTGAACAATGCAACCTCCATCAAACCCGTATCCAGGCTTAATAGCGGTAAATTTTCCATGACCTCCACTTTAATGGTATGACCGCTCAGCAGATTTTCATTGCGCTGCAAACAGGAGTGAACCCATTCCGGGATACTGCACCAATCTTTAAGCAGGGGGAATTCACCGGCTTCGATCCGCGACATCCGGAGTAATTTTTCCACCTGGTCATTTAATCGCAGTGCCGAATCGTGAATGGCATCTTTTAGCGCATCTTCCTGCACAGGCGTAAGACGGTCCTTTTGTTCATTGAGTGTATCTACCGAACCGATTATGGTTGCTATCGGGGTTCTAAGTTCGTGAGAAAGTGTTTGCAGTAAGGTGTTATAAAGTGCAATTGTTCGTTTCTGCTCATGCTGTTCGTGCTTCTTTTGGTCCGTTTCTTTGATCTTACGGGTAATTACCACATTTAACAAAGCTATTACGAAGTACATTAACAGCAGGAAAAAATCTTCTCGTGAAGAAACGGTAATGGTGAAACGGGGTGGAATAAAGAAAAAATCCCAGATAAATGCACTCAATGTAGCCGAGATCAATACCGGCCACCTGTCAAAAATGGCAGCAATAAGCGAAACAATTAATAATAAAATGAAGGCTACTACCTGGTAACCAATCAAATCTGCAAACATGAAACAGATTCCCGCCGGAATACCGATAAGCAGAACGCAAACAATGATCTGCCACAACAAAGGTTTTAAACGGATCTCACTTAGTCCTGTCATAATGTTCAAATATAAGCTATGTAATGCTTAATCTACACGTTTAACCTGTTGAGGAGTTGATTTGGATAACACGTAGGGAAATTGCTCTTCCACCAAACTGCTCGGATCGAGTCCGAACTCATTTCTTTCTGTAAGGGCCAATCCTTTTAATACAAAATACCCATTCATGACTATTTTCTGGAACCAGGGCAATTCATTGTCATTGGAAAGAAATTTACGAATGATTACAAAACTGAAATCACCGATATTGTCCGAACGATGATATTCGTTGGCGAATCTACTCTGAATTTCAATCTCTTTATTTGCTACCATTTCGGAAACTACCTGCTGGAACATCGTATCCAATTTAGGCTGCACCCGGAATCCCAGTTTGAAGTCGATGCGAATAATATCGTTTGTTCCCTGAGTGATGACCTTGGTTGCTTTGTATTCAAGGGTATAGGGTTCATCGTCTGTTTTTACATGCACAAACCAGTAACGTTCCGCACGCTTGGGCTGCTGTTCCAGGATGGAATAGAACACTTTCGATTCAACCTCGTCCACTTTTTCAGCACTTGTCAGGTAAACCAAATGAGTAGAATAAACCGGAATCTGATCATCGGCCGACAATTTTTGAAGAATAGGCAAATAATGTTTGATCTTGACGTATTCCAGGTAGCTTGTTCGGATCTTCTTACTTCTGAAAATGATAAACATCAAACTTATCAAAGCAACTGCAAGCATCAGCGTAATGTAACCTCCGTGTGGGAATTTTTCAATCTGTGCAATCAGGAAACCGGTTTCCACGAGCAGAAAGACGGAGGTTAGCAAAATCCGGATCACCGGGTTCCAGTGCCTGCGTACCATGTAAAAATACAACAGGATGGTGGTACTGACCATTGCCAAAACAATAGACAATCCGTAGGCAGCTTCCATATTCTCTGACTTTCGGAAGTACAATACCATGGCAATACAACCAAGCATCATAAACCAGTTGACTGATGGAATATAGATCTGACCTTTAATATCTGAAGGAAAACGAACCCGGACCCTTGGCCACAAATTCAACCGGATTGCTTCATTGATAAGCGTAAACGATCCGGAAATCAGTGCCTGCGAAGCGACAATGGCAGCAGCTGCAGCTATTATAATGGATGTCAGGCGGAACCAATCCGGGACAATCAGGAAAAATGGATTTTCATCATGGATCGGCTTTCCGAGATGATGCAATAAATAGGTTCCTTGTCCAAAATAGTTGATTACCAGCATCACTTTCACAAAGATCCAGCTTACCCGGATATTTTGTTTGCCGCAGTGTCCCAAATCAGAATATAAAGCTTCAGCGCCGGTTGTGCAAAGAAAAACAGCACCCAGCAGCCAAAATCCCCCGGGATAATTTGCCAGTAAATCATAGGCATAATAGGGATTCAATGCCCTTAGAACGCTCACATCTGTGAGGAGTTTGGAAATTCCGAGTGTTCCGAGCATAAGAAACCAGATCATCATTACCGGGCCGAATGCCTTACCCACAAAAGCAGTCCCGAATTGCTGGATCACAAAAAGCGCAACAATAATTCCGATAATGATCGGGAGGGTTTCAATCTGCGGATAAATAGATGTTAATCCCTCAATTGCCGAAGAAACCGATATGGGAGGAGTGATAATTCCATCCGCAAGCAAGGCCGCACCTCCTATCATGGCAGGTATTACCAGCCAGCGCTTTCGTCTTCTTACCAAAGTGTACAATGAAAAAACACCACCCTCCCCTTTATTGTCAGCACGCAGGGTAATAATCACATACTTGATCGTAGTTTGTAAGGTCAGCGTCCAGAAAATACAGGACAGCCCTCCGAGGATCAGTTGTTCGGTCAGTTTCCTGTCTCCTGCAATGGCTTTTAATACGTAGAGAGGAGATGTTCCTATATCCCCGAAGATAATTCCTACCGTGATAATCAATCCCGCAAAAGATAAGGCGTGATGATGGCTTTTTGACATGATGATGCAAATGAATGTTTATACTGTCCCTTTGATGGGAATGAACAGTCAAAAGTACTTTCGCAGGTGTAAAGAAAATATAAAGATTTAGGTGCTGCATGAACGGTTACCCACTTTTGGCGTGCAGTTATTTTTTTGTTGCCCGGTGTGAAAGTCAGTTCAAAGTTCGAACCAACATAGATCAGAAATGAGTTAATTATTTTGATTATTTTTAGATAGAAATAAGCCACATGGGACAGGAAATCACAGCTATTATCACCAATCAGCCCCTTGAAATTGATAAAGGAATCGTTCATTTTAAGGAAGGAGCATGCGTTATTATTCCAATAAACATTAATCCTTATCATTTGGAACATTTCATCGGGCAGGCTTTAAAATTTTCCCGGATTGACGAACTGCTGGATGATTTGGAATTAAAAAATGGTTCTGACTGGAATATCGAAGACTATACTGATCCAGAAGAAGAGGACGGATACGGACATTCTCTAAAAACACTGATTGACTGGATCAGAACAATGGGGCTTCAAAATTTTATTTTAGAGCATTATTCGGATTTTGCAAGTATACCTACAGATGGATACTTTGTTTTCATTCGCGGCGGAGAAATCGTCAAAGAATCTGCCATGTTCCGAATAGATGGTCTCGATGCGGATGATTACATTCCCTTTTTACACGAGATTGGCTTGTATCCACCACCTTACTGGTTCGCAGATGAAGCAAAATATCAATGGTATTCAAATGCAGAGGAAATGTATCGTGCTCAAAGTCAAGAGCAGCAAATAGAATAACCGATATTGAAAAGTCTTGAGAAGAGTGAAAAAGAATCGGAACCTTACTACTGTAAAATCCCGATTCTTTTTTGTGCGCAATTTCAGTCTAAAAGTAGACCAAAATCATTCAATAGAAAATGACAGGTTACTTAGAAACCAAACTTTCCGTTACTGTTTTTCCAATTCACTTTAGCTGGAATTTCTTCAATTACATCCCAATGCTCAGCAATCTTTCCGTTTTCAACTCGGAAAAGATCGTAGAAAGCTGTTGGTTTTCCACCGAATGTACCTTCACTTACAACTAGCACGAAATTTCCTTCTCCCAAAACTTTATGAATTGTATCATATTTCATCGTAACACCAATCGATGCAAGGTATTCAAGTGCTTTTCCAAGACCTGATAATTGATCTGCAATTTGTGGATTGTGTTGGATATAATTATCGCCATCAAAATACCCCGCAAGTTTCTCCATTTTTCCATTTACGAGAATATCATCCACGAAATTTTTTACAAGCACTTTATTTGATTCGGTTTTATCCAAATCTTTGAGTTCAGTAGTTCCGTCAATCATTGTGTGACCACTAGGGTTGGCTTGTTTTGGTGTTTCCTGAAGGTTGTCCCAATGCTCAACGATTTTACCATTTTCATATCTGAAAATATCGAAACCGATTTTCGGACCAAAAAAGTTGTAATCCGTATGTGAAAAGACATAATCGCCATCCTGGAAAACACGTACTGTATTTACTTTTGCAGAATTTTTAGGAAGTTGACCTAACAATGCACCAAATCCTGCAAGTCCGTCAGCTGCACCTAAATTGTGCTGAATGTATTTTTCAGAATTAATAAATGCGATCGGCTCAGAAGCACCTGTTTGAATACTCTTCAACAGCTCTGTTACTTGTTGTTTGTTTGAATTTTCCATTTTATTTTCTTTTTTTATTTTAGAATTTGAGCGGTTTTGTGCCTGACAAGCAGGGGATAATCCAACTCCTAAAATTATCGCTGTGTACAAAGTCATCTTTTTCATATCATCTTTTTTAATGGTACAAAGTTGCGACAATGCTCTAGCGTCGAAAAGGTATAAATGGGGTTTTAAATGATACTTTTAATCCATTCGGAATTGCTCACGGAATTCCACAGGAGTAATATCAGTATGCTTTCTAAAGTATTTGATAAAGTTAGTTGGTTCTTCAAAGCCTAATTCAAAGCCGATTTCCTTAACGCTTTCGTTAGTGTAAACCAATAACCTTTTAGCTTCAAGCATAACTCTTTCATCAATCAGTTCTTTAGGTGATTTGCCCAATACTTTACTGGTTGCCTGATTTAAACGTTTTGCGCTTACAATCAATTCATCTGTATAATTACTTACCTGCTTCCTGTTTCTAAATTCTTTTTCAAGTAAATCTTTAAACATGATGACATAATCCAAATGGGCATCTTTTTTTATTTCCGTAAAATCTTGTTCACGACGAACTCTTTCGGATTTCAATAAAAGATTGTGAAGTAGATTCCGTAAGATGTCTGAATGGAAAGGATCATTTTCATTCATTGATTCGTCGATTATTAAAGCAAACAAATCTTCAAACCCTTTATTCTGGTTCAATTTGATTTTGGAGACGGAAAACAAATCGTTGAATAAAATACTATTCCGTAAATACTTTGTATCAGCTTCAGTTTTACAGAAGAAGCTATCTGTAAACATAATGGCTTTTCCATCAAAGTTTCCTTTAATATCAAAGTGATGAACGATGTCTTTGTTCAGAAAAAGAATGGTATTCGGCTCAATAGTTACTTGTTTGAAATCCACCAAATGTTTTGTGATTCCTTTTTGAAACCAAAGTACATGGTAAAAACCTGTTCGATGAGGACTGGTCATTAATTCTTTATGGACATTGTATAAGTCGCGAAGACTCACAACTTCGAATTCAATGGGAAGTCCTGGCTTAAAGTCGTATTTTATGATGTCTGAAACCATATTCAAATATACTTCTTAAATTCTATGACATTCAACCTAAGAATTCCGAGAAATAAAAAGTTAATTGCCCGTATAAGCGGGGTGTAAATAGATGATTTATGTAATTTGAAATGTACTAAAAAGGCAAATGCCCCACCATTGGCAGAGCATTTCCAGGATAAATTCATTCCTTATTGAAAGCTTTTTACTTGATTGTCATAGTTTAACTCTTACATTTATTTGAGGTATTCATTAAAAAAGGACTCCAGTTTGTCAAACGGGATTACATCCACTTTGTCATACAGATCTACGTGAACGGCATTTGGAATGATCATCAATTCTTTCGGTTCGGAAGCTTCTTTGTAAATATCTTCACTCATGTAGCGGGAATGCGCATTTGCTCCCGCGATCAATAACATTGGCCGTGGGGATATTTCTTTGAGATAGGTCAACAATGGCATATTCATAAATGAAAGTGAATTGGTTGTTGTCCATCCAGTGGTTGAATTCAAAGATCGTTCGTGGTAACCTCTCGGTGTTTTGTAATAATCGAAGTAATCTTTGATGAACTGTGGTTCATTTCCGGTTAATTTTTCCGGCAAATGCGTTTCAGGATATGCCGGTTTTCCATTTTCTGCATCCGCCCATCTTTGAGCACTCATTTTCTCCAGCGCTTTTGTCCGTTCTTCCGGAGTCATCTGATCATTGTATCCTTTTGCGTTTACTCTCGAAATATCGTACATACTGGTGGTAGCTACAGCCTTCACTCGTTTATCTACAACTGTTGCATTTAATGCGAAACCGCCGAAGCCACAAATCCCTATGATGCCAATTCTATTTCTATCCACATTTTTTTGAAGTCCCAAAAAGTCAACTGCTGCACTGAAATCTTCGGTGCTGATATCGGGTGATGCCACATTGCGGGGTTCGCCACTGCTTTCACCTGTGTACGACGGATCAAACGCAATTGCTATAAAGCCACGTTCTGCCATCTGGTTCGCATACAGTCCTGAAGACTGTTCTTTTACAGCTCCAAAAGGACCGCTGATCGCGAGTGCTGCCAATTTTCCGGTTCCAACATTTTTCGGAACATATAAATCCCCAGATAATGTAATTCCATAGCGGGTTTTGAAGGTTACTTTTTGCCGGGTTACTTTTTCACTCAATTGGAAAGTGTATTGTTCTGTTTTTGTCTCCATTGTTTGTGTTGATTTTGTTTGTCCGAATGCTTGAAAAAACAAAAGGATTGTACTGATTGCTGCGATGATTTTACTTTTCATATTAAAATTGTTTTAATTATATAGACTTGATGGGTTTGGCAGGAACTCCGCCTACGATTGAATTATCCGGAACATCTTTGGAAACCACCGCTCCGGCAGCCACAATGGAATTCTCTCCAATGGTTACTCCTGGTAATATGGTTGCACCAACACCAATCCAAGCGCCTTTCTTGATGACTATTGGTTGAGAAATAGTTGCTCTCCTTTCAGAAGGATTGACTGGATGATTGGTGGTGATCAGGTTTACTTTCGGACCGATAAGCACGTTATCTTCCAAAGTGATTCCACCACGATCCATAAACGTACAGGCATGGTTTACAAACACATTTTTCCCGATGCTGATATTCTCGCCGAAATCTGAATAGAATGGCGGGATAATAAAGAATGAATCGTCTACTTTTTTGCCGATCAATTCACTGAAGACGGCGTTGATCTCCTGTAAATCATCTGTTACCAGATTATTCAACTTTGAGGTTGTCCGAATGGCTTTTTGGATAATCTTGAATAGCAAAGGGTATTCGGTATCGTCCAGCTGAATGGTTTCTCCTGATCGATCTCTTGTGAAAATAGTTGTGTCCTCCATATTCTTTGCATTTAATTACGAATACAAAGTTACGGGGAAGCACCGGTTGACTGGTAGCAACAATCAAACCTATAATTACGAAATTCAAACTATGTCTAACCGGATCTTCTTTGGATTGGTGCCCGTATTTTTCTTGAAGTAGTTATTAAAATAGGATGGTGATTCAAACCCAAGTGCGTAGGCTATTTCTGATACATTCCAATCGGTGTGGAGCAACATTGCTTTGGCCTCGGCTACAATGCGTTCAGTGATGTGTGTGGTTGTCGATTTACCGGTGACTTCTTTCACTACGCGGTTCAGGTAATTGACATGTAAATTGAGTTCCCTGGCGTAATCCTGCGCTGTTTTTAATTCCAGTGGTTTTTCACTGGTCTCAATAGGGAATTGTCTTTCCAGAAGTTCGAGAAAAACGTTTGTAATCCGTGAAGCGGCATTGTTGCTTCGGGTGTAGTTTTCTGCCGGTTCCAGCTTTAACGATTCATGAACGATCAGGCTGATGTAATTGCGTATGAGCTCATCTTTGAATTGATAATCGCTCTTTTGTTCATCAATCATTTTTTGGAAAATTGTATTGAGGAACTCTCTTTGTGCTTCTGTTATTTTCAACACAGGAGTGCCGCCAATTTTAAAAAAGGACGATTGCAAAAGGCTTTCGGAACGTTCTGATTTCTGAAAGAACTCTTCCGAAAACAAAATGGTATACCCCACGTAAGTTGTGGATATTGTCTCCCAGGAGTATGGAATGTGTGGATTTCCGAAGAAGAGAATAGTACCTTCCTGCTCAAAAGTTTTATCTGCATAATGAATTTTACTTTTCCCAGTAGTGAGGCAAATCTTATAAAAATCTTTCCGGCTGTAGACCTTTGTGGCATTTCCATCGGTTTCAATCTGAAAAGCATTGAAGCCTTTTAACTTTAATTCATTGTTGAACTCTGAGACCGAACGAATATTCTCTTTTTCCATTAGACAAAGTTACAAAAAACAAACTTTACAAACCGATTATTAAACGTGGATGAGTATACAAGAATCCTGAATTTGTTTTGCTATGCCAGATAATCATCGTCAGAAATTTGCAGTACAAAAAAGAACATATGAAAAAGTAATCTTAATAACAGAGGTTAGTTCACGATACTAAATAAAAAAAAATCCAACAGAAATGCTGGATTTTTTTCGGTGGGCAAGTCAGTTCAAAGTTCGAACCGGTCAAGTCAATGGTTTTCCATTAAAGTCCAACATATAACGGTTTCCAATGAAATCGTGTAACAGAATATGGTCTGAAAGAAGTTCGAATGAAATGTTTTCATCCATGCTGACAAAAATATCGTGACCAGAAAATGACCACTTTACAGATCCATTCCTGTCGATCCGACTTATTTCTACTTCTCCGTGTACAATAAAATCTTCATTCAGGGGCAATATTTGAAAACAAGTAGCCAAATCCGCTTTTAGTTTCCAGTTCAGTTGTAGTGTGGGCAATTTGATACAAAAAATGGTGTCACAGCAGCAAACAACCAACCGATTCTCTTGGATCAACGAAGAATTTTCCTGTATGCCGGTAGCTCCTCCAGAACCAATCAGCAGGCAACTTACTTTTTCAATTCCATTCTGAAAAACGCGTATGCCATGATGACTAACTTGGTAGTCGTTTTCGTCGCCGCTAAAATAAGTTAGCGAGTAATTGTTTGGAGAATCAGCTTCTTCATTGAAGACTTCAATTATCTGATCGTTGTATTCATATCGATTCATTGACTAAATATCTATATAAAATGTGGAAAAAGTATTTTTGACTCAAGGTAGAAACACAAAAGCAATAACTTTCGATATTGCTCTTCTATTTATTGTGCGCACGACTGGATTAAATATCCAACAATGTGCGCTTTTACCCAAGCATAGAAGTCTGAAAATGTTTCACATTTCCCCGAACTTTTTTATTCCAACCATTCTTCAAGCAATCTTGGAATGGTGTAGAATTTAAAAAGTCCGGCACTGCGTGTCAGACTTCCTTTTGTGCGCAAGTCAGTTCAAAGTTCGAACCGGTAACAGACTATAATTATCGCTGGATATTTCCGGTACGTTCGAAATGAGTAGTTGGCATTATTTTATATAAAGCATCTATTTCTTTATCAGAAACACTATTGTTGACAAGGTAAATTGTTTCAACCTTTTTCAGAAGTGTAATGTTTTCAGGCAGGTGATGGAGCTGATTGTCGCCGATATACAATTCCTTTAAATTGGGTAATTGTGATAATAGTTTGAATGTTGCGTTAAAATCTAATTCCGGGTTATTACCTAAGTTCAGGTACTTTAATTGTTTCAGGTTAGCAATAGATGCGGGAATTACTTTCAGATTATTACTGGACAAAAAAAGCATTTTAACAGCTTTCACAGACCCTATTTCTTTCGGCAGTATTTTCATGTTGATTTCAGACAAATACAATTTATTGATTGAAGGAAGATGCCGAATTTTGACAAGTAAGTCTGTAACATCTAAATTTCTATTACCTAAAAGGAATATATCCTCGAGACTTTTCATTTTTCCAATTTCTTTAGGTAACTGCTGAATGTTATTATCATCTAGATTTAGATATTTAAGCTTTTTCAATTTACCGATTTCGGACGGCAGTGTAGTCAGTCTATTCATGTCCAAATCAAAATGCTCCAAATTTGTTAGATTACCAATTTCTCTAGGTAATTCCTCTAATTTATTATCCATTAAACTCACCCAGTTTAATTTCTCTAATTGTCCGATTTCGACAGGCAAATTTGTCAGTTGATTGCTTTTTAATAAAATTAATCTTAGATTTTTCAACTTTCGAATTTCAGGAGGTAAGCAGCTGATATTGCTATTCTGAATATTTAAGTCTGTTGCATCGTTACCCATTTCCAATACTTTCCTCAATTCGGAATTAGTTACTATACATACCTGTTCATTGCAAGAGACAATGTTTAATATTAAACTTATAAAAATAATTGATAGGCTTTTCATAGAGTAAAGATAAAAGAGGAATACCTATAACACCACTTGGATTTATTATTCGTCGAACACAGGTTATTTTTCGTTTGTAGAAAAAATCAAACGAATACTAGTGTAAAAAAAAAAGAGCAACTCTCTCGAATTGCTCTTTTTTCTCTGGTGCGCACGACTGGATTCGAACCAGCACACCTAATGGCACCACCCCCTCAAGATGGCATG
>CBFGOJ010000027.1:0-63277 GCA_965650365.1 uncultured Fluviicola sp.
GATCCTTGTGATCCGCTTCCAACAAGTATTGCCTGTGACGGAGATGGCGACGGAGTTTCAGACGATGATGAAGCTGCAAACGGAACAAATCCAAATGACCCGGATACCGATGGTGACGGAGTATTGGATGGAGAAGAAGTGTACGGAACGGATAATCCTTCCACACCTTATGTTCCAACAGGAACTTCAGATCCGCTTGATCCTTGTGATCCGCTTCCAAATTCTGCAGCATGTTTGTCAGGAGGCAGTGGAGGGCAAAGCGTAGATGTTCCGGAAGGATTCTCACCGAATGGTGACGGTTCCAATGAAACACTCATCATTCCAAACCTGGATGACTATCCCGACCATGAACTCAAAGTCTTCAATCGCTGGGGAGTTGAGGTGTTCAAGGCAAGTCCTTACAACAATGACTGGAATGGAACAAACCAGGGGAAAATGGCCGTTGGAAAAGAGGAATTGCCTGCGGGTACTTACTTCTACATCCTGGATTTAGGCATGGACGATAAAATAGTTAAAGGTTACATCTATATAACAAGGTAATCATGAGAAATAGATTCATATTAATAGCATTGCTTGTTTTAGGACTGAATCAGGCATTTGCGCAACAACAGGCAGCATATACGCATTACATGTACAATACGCTGGTCATAAACCCGGCGTATGCCGGGAGCCGTGATGCACTGACATTTACCGCATTGGGAAGATTCCAGTGGGTAGGATTTAAAGGTGCACCGACTACGCAGACTTTTACCGTTCACACTCCGATTGCCCGAAAGAATATCGGGCTTGGATTGAGTTTAGTGAATGATAAGATTGGGCCAACTAATAATACGACTGTGGACGTAGATTTTGCTTACCGCCTGAAGCTTTCGGATAAAGCACGCTTGTGCTTCGGGATCAACGGAGGATTCAACAGTTTTTCGGCAGAAGTGAATAACCTGACGTTGGCTGATCCGACAGATGCTGCTTTTTTGGCAAACAGAAGAGGAAAAATGCTTCCGGCTTTGGGAGCAGGAATCTATTTTCAAATGCCCAATTTTTACGTAGGGGCTTCTGTTCCGTCTATCCTGGAAAACAACCTGTTTGCAAACGGGAACAGTAACTCGATGGACATTTCCAAAGAGAGACGTCATTACTATCTGATTGCAGGTGCGGTGTTTACCATTTCGCCTTCCGTGAAATTTAAGCCGACTGTATTGGGGAAACTCGTACAAAATGCACCTTTCCAATTGGATGTCACAGGAACATTTATGCTGCGTGACCTGATCGATCTTGGAATCATGTACCGCACCGGAGATGGTGTTGGTGCCTTACTTGGAGTGCATATTTCCAAACAATTCCTTTTCGGTTATTCGTATGACTGGTCGGCTGGAGTGCGAACAGGTAAAACAAACGGAGGAAGTCATGAGATCATGCTGCGTTATGATCTGCTCTTTAACAACGATGGTAAAATCAAATCACCCAGATATTTCTAATATGAAAAAAACAATACTATTTGCTGTTTCATGCCTGCTTATGGGTTGGGTGGCAGCACAAGAGAAAAACGAAATAATAGGGACGAAGCAATTGAATGAGTTCGATTACTATGCATCCGTGAACTCGCTTGAAAAAGTGAAAGACAAAGATGCAGGCGTACTCCGGAAACTGGCAGAAGGTTATGACATGATCGGGAACTATCCGAATGCAGAAGCTTGCTATGCAACTATTTGCAAACGGGCAGACCGTATTCCGAACGATCACCTGGAATATGCCCGCATCTTGATGAAGTGCCAGAAGTATGTAGAAGCGGAAGCTCAATTAAAGATCTATTCGAAGTTGAATCCGAAAGACAGTGAGATGGACCGTTTTGAATTACTGAACGAATCATTGGTGAAGTATTCAGCTCAGGCGGCTACGATCAAGATTGTAAATGCGCCGTTCAATACGGAACAGGAGGATTTTGGACCGGTAGTCTACAACAACAAACTGCTTTTTACTTCTTCGCGAAAAAATAGTGAAGTAGTGAACCGCAAATGGTTGGGAAACCGCTTGTCATTCCTGGATTTGTATTTAGCAGATATTAATCCGTCAACTAACGAGGTGACGAATATTCAGCCAATTCCGAGTAAAAAGGTCAACAAGAAATACCACGAAGGCCCGGTAGCATTTTCTCCGGATGGAAAACAGGCGTATATCACCCGAAATAACTACGAGGAAAAAGCCATTGACGGAACCCGCCATTTCTCTTTGTTTGTTTCCAACCTGGTAGGGGAGACATGGACTGAACCGGAGCCGGTTGTATTTAACAGCAACGATTACAGTGTGGGTCATGCCACATTCGCACCGGATGGAAAAACCTTGTTCTTTGCTTCGGATATGCCCGGAGGACAGGGCGGTGTAGACATTTATCGTTCCCGCTGGGAAAATGGAAACTGGTCGGTGCCGGAAAATATGTCCTCTATCAATACAGGTGGTGACGAAATGTTTCCTTTCTTCCACGAATCCGGAGTTTTCTTTTTCTCTTCCGAAGGTTATCCCGGTTACGGCGGATTGGATGTATTTATATGTGTTTACAAGGATGACGATTTGAGACAAATCCGGAATGTAGGTGCGCCTTTCAATTCTCCCGGAGATGATTTTTCGGTTTGGATGAACAAAGATGCAACAACCGGAATGATCTCTTCCAACAGGCCCGGAGGAAAAGGAAACGATGACTTGTACACCTTTACGATGGAAAAGCCATTTATGTTTGCGCGTAATATTCGTGTAGTAGCCAAAGATGAAAAAGGAAACAGGCTTCCTGGTGTTTGGATCAAAGTAAAAGATCCGAGCGGAAAAGAACTGGCAACACTGACGACCGATGCAAATGCAGAAGCTACTTACGAAACTTCAGAAACCGGATCGTTTAATATTGAAGGGAACAAAAAAGACTATTTTGAATCGGCTGAGAAAGTGGTCGTCACAGATGAATCCCCGGAAAATATTCCTGCAGATTTAGTGTTGGAAAAAGATCCGGGATTCATGCTTTTGGTTCAGGTACTGGACAAGAAATCAAGTACTGTGCTGGATAGTGTAAAAGTGACGCTGATTAATAACATGACCGGAAAAGAAGAAGGCATTTTCTATACTAATAAAGACGGTCAGATCAAGCGTCCGATCTACGACAAGAAACTGAACGACCGTGTTTCTTATAACATTCGCCTGGAGAAAAAGGGATACCTTCCAAGAGGAACAACTTACAACAAAGAGCTGACTGCTCCCGGTGTTTATGATGTTTCAAAAGACATTTCCCTAAAACTGGAAAAAATGGAAGTAGGAACAGATCTTGCGAAAGCAATCGATTTGAAACCGATCTACTTTGATTTGGCAAAATTCAACATTCGTCCGGATGCAGCAGTGGAACTGGATAAGATCGTAGCGATCATGAATGAATTCCCGACCATGGTGGTAGAACTTGGTTCACACACCGATTGCAGAGGAACAGCGCTGAAGAACATAGAACTTTCCCAGAAGCGGGCAGATGCTTCGGCAGAATACATCAAATCCCGTATCAAAGATCCGTGGAGAATTTCCGGAAAAGGGTATGGAGAATCGAAAATATTGAATGGTTGTACCTGTGAAGGTCTGAAAAAACAACCGAAGTACACGGAAGCACAGCATGCGGTGAACCGCAGAACGGAATTCCTGGTGGTGAAAATTTAAGCTTTTACCAATTTTATGAAGAAAGAGGAAGGCATCTGTCAATTGACGGATGCTTTTTTATTGAACTGCAAAGAAGAGCCAGCTACTGCTGGTGAAGACGGAGTGCAGTCTGAAAGACGTTGCACGAAGGTAGAAGATCGCAAAAAATGAATTATACCTTTGCGTCCTCTTTCTCTTTGCGGTTTAAATTTATCGTGAATTGAAAAGGCGATGAGCCGCGTCTTTAATTTTTGTGTCTTGAAGTTCGTTAAAACTAGAATTCTGCAATTCTGCGAAATCAGCTTTCCAGCTCTTGAATTCGCGAACCTACTTAGCGGTTCGTTAAAACTAGAATTCGAGAATTCTCGAACTCGATGTTAAAATCTACAATGCATAAAAAAGGCGCCGATTGACGCCTTTTTAGTTTATTCAACAATAATCCGCGATTGAATCACTTGTGTATCCGTTTCAATAACGATTAGATAAAGACCGTTTTTAAGCTGCTCATTTGTCAAAATGACTTTGTGATTTTCAAGTACAGGAACGAATAGCATCTGCAAACCTGCTGCATTGAAAACCGTAATGGATTGAACTTTCTCCTGCAATTTGCTGAAATCAATAACAGATGTCGTTTCCATCGGGTTCGGATAAATGGAAATCATTTCTTCCTCATTAGTACTCACTCCAACCTGACTATCAAAGGTTTCAAAATCGTAGTAATCTTTGCGGTAGATATTTTCAGCTTGCAAAGTGAAACTATTTAATTCCTTGTGGATATGTTGAATGAGATAATCATTCATATCATACAGATAGTTGTCTACGTAATCCTCTATCAAAATCAATTGACTATTCATCTCGTCCCATGATTCCGAATAATACCTGGTGCGGTTGCCGTGAGAATCATAATCTTCGCCATGACTTCCTGAAAGATGATATGCATTTGATGAGTAAGATTCTATCAAAGAACTATAACTTCCATTTGCACCGTATGTGTAGGTAACCCGGTAATAATTATCCCAGGAACTGGTGTTTGTATTCCACTCATATGCATAACGTGCAGCAATAGTGTTATCGGGATTGTATGTGTTAACCTGCTTTTCTTCGTATACGAATAATTGTTGACTGGTATTCCAGAAGGATAAGATTCGCTCCAGAATGTTATTCTGAGTGTCGTATACGATGTCAGAAAATTTGATATTTTCTCTGTAAACTTCAGCGAATTCATCGTACGTAAATTCAACGATCTCCGAAATCCGGTTGTTGTTATCATACTGATAAGTGTTCTTAGTTCCTAGCCATAGTTCCCAGTTACCGCTATCGAACACGTATCTTTCATCCAGGATGATATCCTGCATCCCGTTGTAATCGATCTGGTGTTTGATTCCCGGTTTCCAGGTAGAATTGATATGATCGTAATCATCCTTTATTTCAAGTGTCGGTTGAAACAAATTATCATAATTGGAAGTGATACGTTCGGTATAATAATTCCCGTTTCGACTGATGCTGTTTGTAGCTTGCCCCTGTACATTGTACACATAGTCTGAAGAGTCAATAAATATCCAGGAAGATCCACTCCAGGTATAGTTATGGGATTTATGTGGTCTGTGAACAATGGTTTTATTCGTGTTGTTGTTTCCTACCGGTTTTTTAAATCCGTCTTGTGCAAACTGGGTGAATGCGATTACGGTGATGGAAAGAAGAGTAAGAAGAAATTGTTTCATTTCGTTTTTATTAGGTGGATTTTGAAGGTGTAAAAGTAACGATTTTGCTTCAAATGGCGAACCGCAGAACGGAATTCCTGGTCGTGAAGATTAATATCAAAAAATGTAGGCACGCGATGCGTCGCGTGCCTACATTTTATTTTAATCGCGTGCCATTATTTCTTCTTCAATTCCTTTCTCAATTTCTCCATGTGCTCTATTTCCATTTTCAGGTATTTGGCCGTATGGGAAACGTCCGTATATTTCTTAATGATTTCCTCCGGTGTTCCGGTGCAGACAATGTTTCCACCGCCTCTTCCACCTTCAGGTCCAACATCAATGATGTGGTCCGCTACTTTAACAATGTCGAGGTTGTGCTCGATCACCAAAACGGTATTTCCGTCTTCCACTAAGCGTTGTAATACTTCGATCAGCATGCGTATGTCTTCAAAATGCAAACCGGTACTTGGTTCGTCGAGGATGTAGATCGTATTCCCGGTTCCGCGTTTGGTTAATTCTCCTGCGAGTTTGATGCGCTGCGCTTCACCACCACTTACGGTTGTAGAAGGCTGTCCGAGTTTGATATAACCCAATCCAACGGAGTTCAGCGTTTCTAAAACACGGTGGATCTTCGGAACTTTTTCAAAGAAAATTACGGCATCTTCGATGGTCATTTCCAACACGTCGTTGATGGATTTCCCTTTGTAGCGTACCTCCAGTGTTTCGCGGTTATAGCGTTTCCCGTTACAGGTTTCACATTCCACGTAAACATCCGGAAGGAAGTTCATTTCAATTACTTTTAATCCGCCACCACCACAGGTGTCACATCTTCCACCGGCAACGTTGAAGGAGAATCTTCCCGCTTTGTAACCACGGATCTGTGCTTCCGGCAAAGCGGCAAACAAGGTGCGGATTTCTGTAAATACATTCGTATAAGTTGCCGGATTGCTTCGTGGTGTTCTTCCAATCGGACTTTGATCAATCTCAATGACTTTATCTAAATGCTCCAGGCCTTCAATTTTCTTGTAAGGCATCGGCTTCTTCACACCGTTGTAAATATGTGCGTTCAGAATAGGATAGAGCGTGTGATTGATCAGAGTCGATTTTCCACTTCCCGAAACTCCGGTTACACAAGTCAGCGTTCCTAAAGGAATTGTCAGATCTACGTTTTGCAAATTGTTTCCGCTGGCGCCTTTTAGCACCAGTTTCTTTCCGTTTCCTTTTCGGCGTTTTTTCGGAATTTCGATTTCCAGCTCGCCTCTCAAATATTTGGTGGTGATGGAATCTTTGGATACCAATTCATTAAACGGTGCTGCATTCACAATTTCACCGCCATGAACTCCTGCTCCCGGACCGATATCCACCACAAAATCTGCAGCCTCCATCATTTCGCGGTCGTGTTCCACCACAATCACCGAGTTTCCTCCGTCGCGCAATCGTTTCAATGAATTGATCAAACGCGTATTGTCTCTTTGGTGCAAACCGATACTCGGTTCGTCCAAAATGTAGAGCACATTCATTAATTCGGAACCGATTTGGGTTGCCAAACGAATGCGTTGTGCTTCTCCACCGGATAAACTTCTTGCAGAGCGGTGTAAAGTCAAATATTCCAGTCCAACTTCCAGGATGAAACGTACGCGCGCACGAATTTCTTTCAAAATTTCCGTTCCGATGACCTGTTGTTCGTTATTTAATGAATCTTCAATGTTCTCTAACCAGGCTGCAAGGTCCTGGATGTCCAGGTTGGCAACTTCTCCCAGTGTTTTTCCACTCACTTTGAAATGAAGTGCTTCTTTTTTCAAACGTGCTCCATGACATTCCGGGCACGTGATCTTGTTCATGAAACTTTGTGCCCAGCGTTGAATTCCGGCAGTACTTTCTTCCGCATGGCGCGCCATGAAATTCCCCAATCCTTCAAACTGAATGGTTGTTTCCTTGCTGTTTTGTTCCAACCCTTCATTTCCGTTCAGGATCACGTGGACCAAATCGTCCGGAAGATCTGCAATGGGCGTATTGATAGTATAACCTTCCTGCTGCAGGAAAGCTTCAATGCGGTCAAAAAACCAGTTGCGTTTGTATTCTCCAATCGGCGCTAATCCGCCTTTTTTGATGCTCAGTTTTGGATCCGGGATCACTTTTTCGCGGTCGATCTCAGAAATTTCACCCAATCCTACACAAGTAGGGCAAGCTCCGTATGGCGAGTTGAAAGAAAATAAATTCGGTTCCGGTTCCGGGTAAGAAATTCCGGTTGTGGGACACATGAGCAAACGCGAGAAATGACGAACCTGGTTTGTTTCAAAATCCTGGATCATCATACTTTTTCCGCCGTGTTTCATAGCAGTGGTGATAGCATCGTATAAACGTTTGCGGTCATTGGCTTTCACCTGGATGCGGTCAACAACGATTTCAATGTCGTGGATTTTATAACGGTCCAAACGCATTCCTTTCGTAATTTCCATAATTTCGCCATCGATGCGAACTTTGGAATAGCCCATTTTTCCAATTTGCTCGAACAATTCGCGGTAATGACCTTTCCTTCCTTTGATCTTTGGAGCGAGGATCAATACCTTCTTCTCATCAAATTGTTCTATGATCAAATCCGTGATCTGGTCGTCGGAATATTTGACCATGCGTTCTCCCGTTTCATAAGAATATGCCGTTCCGATCCGTGCATAAAGCAGGCGCATAAAGTCATAAATCTCCGTAATAGTCCCCACGGTAGACCGCGGACTTCTTGAAACTGTTTTTTGTTCGATAGAAATTACCGGGCTCAACCCATTGATCTTGTCCACATCCGGGCGCTCCATTCCGCCTAAGAACTGGCGCGCGTATGATGAAAACGTTTCGATGTATCTGCGCTGGCCCTCTGCGAAAATGGTATCAAATGCCAAAGAAGATTTCCCGCTTCCGCTTAAACCGGTAAAAACAACGAGTTTGTCCCGGGGAATTTCTAGTTGGATGTCCTTTAAATTGTGTTCTCTGGCTCCGTAAACTTCAATGTTGTTTGTTTTTTTGTCAAGACTCATGTCAGAATGTGTGTAATCTATTTTAATAATGTTCAAATGTTCAAATGTTCAAATGTTCAAATGTTCAAATGTTCAAATGTTCAAAATTGTATTTAAATACTTTGAACGAAAGGCGCTGAGTCAGCCACGGCTGAAGTCACCCTTGAACCTTTTAACTTTTTGAACGCTTGAACTTCTTACTTGTATGCGTTATACGGTTTCAGATTTTCGGATGCTGTTGGCAAAAGAAGGGTAAATTTTTGTCCTCCTTTGACCGTCAGTTTGGTTGTTTTCAACCAGGGATTTAATTTACGAAGAATTTTAATATTAAAGCCCTGTTCATTCGCCCAAAGTGCCAGGTTCGGGATTGTTTCTTCCACTACTGTTTTTTGAACGCGGAATGGTTCGTACAATTCCATTTTATCCGGGTAAAAGCCATAGGCTTCCGGGTTTTCATAAATCAGCTTGGTAGCCAGAAGACGAAAAACATATCTCCCGGTTTCACTGTTTTGGTAAGTATCGAAATAATGCTCGGTTTCCTGCCATTCCATATCATCAATTACACCTCCAACTCCGCGGTTGTAGGAAGCTGTGGTCATCACCCAATCGTTTAGGGTCCTGTGCGCATCTTTCAAATAACGGCAAGCGGCATGCGTACTTTTTTCGATGTTCAGCCGCTCATCGATTTCCGCATCCATCTTCAAATCATATAATTTGGCGGTGGCCGGCATAAACTGCCAGAATCCTTGCGCTCCAACCGGAGAAACAGCTTGCTGCAGGTTACTTTCGATGATTGCTAAATATTTGAAATCGTTAGGAATTCCTTCTTCTTTCAGGATGCGCTCAATTTCCGGGAAATAGCGGTTGGCCCTTTTGACTGCACCAATCCATGCGCTTTGATAATAAGCTGTCATGAGTACTTCCCGGTCCAAACGCTCGCGCAGATCTTCGTCGCGCAGATCAATGGTTGTTCCGGCAAATTCCATGCTTTGCGGCAAAGCTGGGAAAACTACAGCGGATGAAGCAAGCACTTGCTGGTGCTTCTCCTCTTTTTTTTGCTCTTTGGCAGCTTCACTTTGGCAGGAAGCCAATATAATCAGCGATAAGAAAAGGAAAATGTGTTTCATGTAATGCGATTAAAGCACTACAAAATTACATAATCTAAAGCTAGTTTGGTATTCAGGATCAGGTTTATCCGTTTAAATTTGTGGTGCCAGGAAGAATATCTCTTTTTTCAGTTAACCACATAGAAGCACAGGTCACATTTTAAAGGGTGTGATTTTACATTCCTCACCCAAACTAAATAATGGAAAACAAAGAAACTATGTGTTCTATTGTGCAGGATGTGGTTCCCATTCCTGGTCCTTCAAGCTATTTCTTGTGAATAATCGTGTTACGGTAAAGCACAAAAAATACGGCAAAAAAGTAGATAGTGAGGAAGAATGCCATCCATGGATTTCCCATTTTGGCGAACACCACGGCAAGAATCGTCACCAAAGTTGCCATCAGTCCGATTCCCAAAAAGACGATCCAAACCTGGCGGTCATTCAGTCCGGAATAAACCAAATGATGGGTCGTGTGGTCTTTTCCCCCAACCATCGGGGATTTTCCTTTTCGCAGGCGGTTGATCACCACCGTCAAAGTATCTGAAATGGCCGGAGTAAATGCAATCAGCGTAACAGCACCTCCAACCAATGGATTCAGCTGCGTGGCATTGCCGATATTCCACAATTCATGAATGGAAAAGAAAGCTACGAATAATCCGATAAACTGGCTTCCCGCATCACCCATGAATAATTTGGACGGATAAATATTGTAGCTTAAAAACCCGATAATAGCTCCGATCTGGATCAGCATGGTCAATGTCCAGATATTCATGTTCCAATCGAAAAGAATGATGTTGCTGGCCAAACAGGAAACAAGTAAAAACAATGCTGTTGTCCCGGTAATTCCATCCATATTATCCAGCATGTTCAGGGAATTCATCATGGCTACAACCCAAATGACGGTAATCATGCCATTGACCCAATTGATTTGTGTTAGTTCGATGACGTTATTCGTGTAAACGAAAATCACTCCGCATCCGATCTGTACAAACAGTTTCATGAAAGGTTTGGTATTGTAAGCATCGTCTGCAAGGCCCATAATGAATGAAATGGTTCCCGCAGTCATTAACCCTACAAACTGGCGGTTTTGGAAGATGTTCTCGTTGCTGAAAATAATGGAGTAGGCAACCGTTCCAAAAAAGAAGGCCACAAAAAAGCCGATTCCACCCAAAGAAGGTTTTGATTCGTTTGCCCAGCGAACTGTCACATCATTCTTATTCCGAATTCCGAGACTTTGGGAAAAGCGCAAAAGTATTCCGTTAGAGACGTAACTCATAATGATTCCCATAACCAGGAACCCAACACATGCCAAAATTATTTCAACCGTCATCTCAGCCTAATCAAATGGAGTTTTAAAATCTGCCAGAAGTACTCCAATCTTATCTTTTGCAGATAAAACTGGGTTTGTTTCTTCCCATTGAATATTCAACGCAGGATCGTTCCAAAGGATCGTTCCTTCGCTGGAAGGATTGTACCAATTGGTACATTTGTATTGAAAAACGGTGTTGTCTTCCAATGTAACAAAGCCGTGTGCAAACCCTTCGGGAATGTAAGCTTGTGTTTTATTTTCTTCACTCAGAACAAATGAAACATGCTGCCCGTAAGTGGGGGAGTTTTTGCGAATATCCAAAGCAACGTCCAGAACACTTCCTTTAACAACACGAACTAATTTTCCCTGTGCGTGCGGTGGCGCCTGAAAATGCAGGCCTCGCAGCACACCTTTGGAAGATTTCGACTCATTGTCCTGCAGGAAGGAGATTTCCTTACCAATAAATTCGTTGAACCTTTGTTGATGAAAAGACTCAAAAAAATAGCCGCGGTCATCTCCAAAAATAGTGGGTTGTATCAATATTACATCAGCAATTGCTGTACGTTTAAATTCCATTTATTTCTTCAATTTTTAATTCTTCTATTTCCTTCAGTAGCTTCGCTTTCCGTAATGCTTAGCTTTTTGTGAAAGCTGCATTCCGTCTTCAGTAGCTTCGCTACTTCTTCTTTTTCTTTTTATCCTCTTCGTCGTAATAGCCGTATCCATAGCCGTAACCGTATCCATAGCCATATTTGCCCCTGAATGCTTTTGTACCGTTCAAAATAATATTCAAATGCGTAATCTGGTTCATTTCAAATAATTCACGCACTCTTCCTGCAAAAATACGTTTGGAATAATGTGCTTTGAAGATGTAAATCGGAACATCTGCTTTGGCAAGGATTTGAACTCCGTCAGTCACCAGACCAACCGGCGGATTATCAATAATCACTACGTCGTATCTGGATTTAAGAGCTTCCAGGATCTCGAAAAACGAATCACTGAGGATCAATTCAGACGGATTTGGTGGAATTGGCCCCGCACTGATGAAATCCAGGTTTTCAATTTCCGAATTCCGGATACATTCTTCCAGCACTGCCTGTTTAATGATCAGGTTGCTGATACCTTTTTCATTAGCTACGTTCAAGCCCAGGTGGACTTTTGGCTTTCTTAAATCCAGGTCAATTACAATGGTTTTCTTTCCTGAAAGCGCAATAATTCCGGCAAGATTTAATGCCACAAAAGTTTTCCCTTCACCGGAAATGGAAGAAGAAATGGCAATAACGCGGGCATTGGAATTCACGAAGCTGAGATTTGTACGAATATTCCGCATGGACTCCGCCAAAATGGATTTGGGATTCGTATGGACCATCAACTGGCTGAATTCAGAGCTTTCTTTCAATTGCGGGATATTTCCCAGGATCGTAATTTTTTCCGGTAACAATTGTTTCAGGTCTTCCACCGTATTGATCTCATTGAATGTAATGTACTTGAAGAACAGTAAGGCAAACCCAAAAACAAATCCTACAAAAACAAAACCTGCGTAGACCAGCTTGCGATTAGGACTAACAGGAATCCCATTTAAGGAGGCGTCGTTCAAAATGCGGTTGCTTGAAGTGTAACCGGCATTTGAAATGGAATACATGACTTTTTTCTCCGTTAGAAGCGTGTAATACTTCTCATTCAAATCCTGCAGGGATTTCAAGCGATTGTATTCCATTTTTTTCTGCGGAAGTTTTAAGTATTCACCTTCAATGGTTCCGATTTTTCCGTTGATTGTTTTGACCTGGGAACGATTCCGCTCCTGGATCACTTCAATACTTCTCCGGATGGATTGAATTTTTGATTGAATCCGTGTGTTCAGGTTCTTAAGTTCCGAATTGTTTTCGGATACGTTTGTCAGGAGCTCTTCTTTGCGTTCCAGCAAGGTATTGAGGTCCGTGATTTGTTTGGTCATTGACAATTCGAAACTTGTCCCCATCATTTCCGGGATCAGGCGGTAAATATCCACTCTGTTTGGTTCGGATTTCAATTTGGAATGTACCATTTTCAAAGTAGCCGATTCGCTTTGGAGTTCGAACAGCATATCCTGGAACTTATCCATATTTTCGGATAAATTTCCACTCATATTTTCCGGATCTGCCAAGCGGGTTTTACGTTGAAAGTCCGTCAAACTGTCTTTCGAATATTTCAATTCACCGGCGATTGAATCCAATTGTAATTGAATGAAGGAAAGAATGTTATCCGCACTTTTTCGCTTCATCTCCTCATCGTAATTGAAAAAAGTAGTGGCTACAGACTGAATAATGTCTTTACACATGTCGGGATTATTGCCGTTGTACTTCAGTTCAATCGTTTTTGCATTGACATCCACCGGATTCACTTCCAGGTTTGCAATGAGTCTTGAAGCAAGCGTTTTTTGGTTGTTGAAGGTGAAATAAAGCCGGTTTGCTTCATCATCCTGTTTCAAAATTTCCCAGTTCTCTACTTTGAATGCAAGATCAAAATGGCTGGTACGAATGGTTTTATTGACATCAGAAACTTTCGAATACGTTCGGCCGTTTGCGGTATAAGTGAGTTTAACGCGGCCATCATCTGTTGTTTCTACCTCGATGGGAACGTCGCACAAACTGCTGTCGCGAAGCAGGTAAGGCAGGATCGTAAAGGTACTTTGATGGTATTTTTCTTCTGTCAGGATTTTTCCTTCGGAAAAGATCGAAACATTCATGTTCATTTTTGAAATGGCCATTTCGAATAAAAGCTGTGAGCGCAGCAATTCAATTTCAGACGAAATATCGTCTACTTTATTAATACTTTCCAGTTCCAGCAATTCCTTTCCCTGGTCTTTTTCAACCAGCTGGATGACCATTGTTGAATTGTAGACCGGTTTGGTATACCGGAGGTAGAAAAATGCAATTCCTGTAAAAAACAGGATCAACAACATTACCCACCACCAATAACGGCGCAGGATTACGCTCACAATGATGGGATTGTACTCTTTATTGATAAATATGGAGGAGCTTGAACTATTCACGTTATTTCAATGTTGAAAATACTGTAATTATAACCAGTGCACTTGTAACCAGCGAAACTACCGGTGCTATAACTTTTAATGTTTCCTGTCCTACCTGTTCTTTTGGCTCAATATAGATATAATCATTGGCCTGGATAATCATATCTGTATAGGGAAGATTCTCAATTTTCGACAGATCTACCACATACATGGTCCGTACATTATTGACTACCCGCATGATCTTCACCCGGCTTGCTTTTCCGCGCTCGGCAATTCCGCCGGCAAGAGCAATTGCTTCCATGAGGGTAGTGTTGTTGTTTTGCAGTGGAATAACCTTAGCCGCACTTCCGTTTCCGGGAAATACGATCACCCGCTGATTGGTGAGTTTCACCTGCACAAAAGGCTGGTTGTAACCATTTTTCTGCTCGAATAATTTTGCCAGTGTATCTTCACATTCCTTCACGGTGAATCCGGCAACGAGTGTGGATCCAAGAATAGGAAGATCTGCTCTCCCGTCGGGTCTTACCACGTATTCGATATCTGCTTTTGCAGCGGCTTCTTTGTTCATTCCTGCCATTTCGTTCACAATGCGTTCTCCCTGGTTGGTATAAAGCATAAATGTGAATTTGTCATCCCGGGAGATTTTGTATTCGGCAGAAGGCTTTAAAGGAATGCTGTCTGTGATTTCTTTCACTCCTTTGGGAGTTCGGAACATGAGATTGCTGTTAATTCCACAGGATTGTACCAGGAACAAGCCAAGCAGAAAGGAAAAAAATAAGACTCTTTTATTTTGCATTTTTTCTAGTCTTTTCAATTAGTTCAGCGTAATAATCTTCCATGTTTTTCACCAAGGTAGTGTAATGGAATCTATCTCTTACGAAGTTCCAGCCATTTTGTGACATTTTTAGGCGAATTTCTTTGTTTTCGATCAAAAGCTGTAATTTTTCACTGAATGCTTCGGGGTCTTTTTTGGGAACCACGAAACCGGTTTCACCTTCCAGCAGGATGTCTTTTACACCACCTACATCCGTTGATATGACCGGAACTCCACTTGCCTGCGCTTCGATCAGGCTAACCGGTGTTCCTTCGTTGTCAGAGCTGAGGCAGATGATGTCCATCCCGGAATTAAAAGTGGCGATGTCTTTGATCCAGCTGGTCAATTCGATCTTCAAATCGTATTTGCTTTCCAGTTCTTTTGCGCGATGTTCGATGGAAGCTCTTTCCTGTCCGTCGCCCACGATGAAAAAGCGCGGTTTAACTCCTTTTTTTGCAAGGTTTTCGATGACATCCAAAAACAGTCCGTGATTTTTGATTGGGGCCAGTCTTCCGACAATCGCTACAGCAACTTCTTCTTCATCCAGCTTCCACTTCAATCGGGTTTCGAGCCTTTTTTCTTCCAGTTTGTCCTGGAATTTCACTAGGTCGAAACCAAGTGGAATGACTTTTATTTTATTCGCAGAACAGATACCATGAGTGGTGCTGAGTTCTTCTTTCTGAATCGGGCTGATGGCGATAATTCCGGTAGAAATGGTGGCCAGCCGGCGTTCAATGATCTTGTAAAGGAAAGTTTTCACCTTCCCGAAATAAGAATGGAAAACATGTCCGTGAAAAGTGTGCACAATAACAGGAACATTGCAGGCTTTTGCAGCTTTTCTTCCCAAAGCCCCGGCTTTTGCGGCATGCGTGTGGACGATATCCGGCTGAAATTCTTCAATAATCTGTTTAATCTTGCGATACGCTTCCCTATCCGAGCGGAAGTTAGGAATGCGTTTCATTTCAGGAATCAGCAGGGGTTTTACTCCGTAATCTTCCAAAATGTGCAGGGAATCCGATTCGTCCTTTTCAGGCAAACCACCCACCAACAACGTTTCATAATCATCCGAAATGAATTTCGTTAAGAAAGCAGCATTGTAAGTTGGTCCACCAATATTGAATCGATTAATGATTCTCAGCACTTTTGGCATTATATAAGAGAGTTCAAAAGTTTAAAGAGTTCAAAAGTTGAAAATAGCTCGAGCTCTTTGAAATTGGAACTCTTTGAACTATGTTGAACCTTTTTGAACCTGTATGGTTCAAAATTACACATATTCTAACTAAAACCTTCTGTAAAATGTTAATTGGAACCCGCGAAACGGAAACTTTCCTAATTGAACTGTTCAAAAGTTTTTAAGTGGCAGAAATTTTGCACTGCGAGAAAGCAGAACTTTATAGTATGATTCATTTCAAGCTGACAATCCGCATTTTTACGATCGGATTCATCCTTCTTTTTGCCCGAAACTTTGGTTTTTCCCAGAATTCGGTCCAAACGGCAATAGATGCATTTTCTTCCAATGCCTATTTCGCAAATGCGTCCATTAGTTTTATGGCAATGGATTGCTCCACCGGGCAGATCCTGGCTTCGAAAAATCCCTCATTGGCTTTGCCGCCGGCATCAACAACCAAATTATTTGCCACCGCAACGGCCTTTCAATTGCTTGGAAAAAACTATGCGCCCTTAACACGGCTTTACCTGGACGGAGAATTGACAAAGGACGGAGTTTTGAATGGGAATTTGTGGATCCGTGGCGGCGGCGATGTAGCACTTGGCAGCCGGTATTATAACGGGGACGGAAGAGAAGACGAGTTCATGGAAAAATGGGTCGATACGCTCGTAAAACTGGGAATCAAAAAGATCAATGGCGCCATTGTAGCAGATGCTTCTGAATTTGGTTACGAAGGCGCACCTGACGGCTGGAACTGGGGCGATATGGGAAATTATTACGGTGCCGGAGCATCCGGACTTCCGATTTATGACAATATGCTGCGTTATCATTTCCAGGTTGGCGCAAAAAGTGGTTCAGGCACTACATTAACAGGAACAACTCCACAAGTGGAAGGATTGAAGTTTTCCAATTACATTAAATCCGGAGGTCAGGGAGATAATTCATACATCTACGGTGCGCCGTATTCCATGGACCGTTTTGGAACAGGAACTTTAGGAGCCGGACAGGGAAGATTTACCGTCAAAGGAAGTTTGCCGGATCCCGAATTGACCTTTTCACAGGAATTTACCCGCGTTTTGAAAGCAAAAGGAATCGAAGTGAAAGAAAAGGCGCTTTCTGCCCGGAACCTAAGTATGGTATCGGCAACTACCCGCTATGCCGCCATGAAACTCTTCTTTACATACAAAGGCAAGACTTTGAATTCCATTGCCTGGTGGACGAATATGAAATCGGTGAATCTCTTTGCAGAAGAAGTTTTGTGCTGGGTAGGTTACGGAACTTCCGGGAATGGGTCCATTGACAACAGCATTGCGCGCATGATGAATTATTGGTCGGGAAAGATCAATACGATCGGACTTTACATCAGCGACGGCTCGGGTTTATCACGCAGCAATGCCATTTCTGCCACCCATTTTTGTGAGATGTTGAAATACATGTCGACCGCCAAAGAAGGGGAGGCCTTCTATGCAACGCTTCCGGTTGCGGGAGTTTCCGGAACGCTTTCTTCGGTGTGTAAGAATCAGCCCGGAGAAGGAAAGATTCATGCTAAAAGCGGAACGATGAAACGCATCAAAGCCTATTCCGGTTATGCGGAAACCAAGGCCGGGAAAAAGATCTGTTTTTCACTGATTATCAATAATTTCAATTGTTCTTCCGAATATACAGTGGAACAGATGGAGAAGGTGTTTAACGCGATGGTTTTGTCGGAGTAGGGTGTGACTGATTATTCGAAGCAACAAGCGCATGTGGAAGAAACCAGGAAATTTCTCGATTCATTCAATTAATGCTTTCACCATTTTCTTTAACTGAGCAGAAGTTATTTTTTTTAAATTATCCGTTAAAAACTTTTTGTCGGCAGCAATATTTGATGTATACCCTAAAAGAGAAGGGCAGTTTTTTTGAACCGAAAAACGAATAAACCTTATTTCAATGTTATCCGGGTCTTTCATCAAAGCAGTTTCAATAACGGATCTTCCTTTATTAAAGGTGCTAAGTTTTGATACAGGATTAAAAACATGATTTGCCCAGATTGTTCGAAAAGCACCCAAATATGCCAAGTGAACATTTGTTTCAGCATTTTTGCTCAATTTATCGATGAAAGATCTACACAAATCCTTGTCATTTACAGCATTTGAATAATTCTTCCGAATGTACTCAAGATCCAAAGCAGGTATTTCTTTTGTGACGCCAAACAGAAAAATCAAAACGAATAGTCCCATAATAAAAATGTTTTGTATTGATTGTAACTACTCATCGTCAATATGACTTTTTTCGCACTTGAGATAGGTATACATTGATTCGCGATAACATTCGAAGGAGCTTTTTTTGAATAGCGTTAAATAATATCTGTAAGCAAGATACTTACATCAAACGACAATTTATCATAAAGCTTTTTCATATTGACTTTATTTAATTTGCAGAAGGAATATACTCGCTGATTACTTTAGAAAGTAATTCCTCCTGGTCAAAGTTCATTGAATATATTTCACTATGAAAACTCGTAAGCTTTGCTAATAAACGGATAAGCTCCAATTTTTCACGAAGTGACAAATCCCCGGACACAATTTTAGTAGCTTGTCTGATCTTGAACATATGCTCTTCTAAAAGTTCCTTCCCCTTGGGAGTGATTTCAATCAACTTACTTCGTTTATCTGTTTCAGAATTAGTCTGAAGGACCCACCCTTGTTTTATTAATCGATTAATAATTTGTATACCGGTTGGTTTGTCTTGAATATTCATGCGGATCAACTCCATTTTACTCATTGTTCCGAAAGCCTTTAAATTGATCAAGTAAATAAACTCTTCCTGGGTTGAAAAGGGAGAATTCAAAATTACCGACTTGGAATACATCTTAGCATATTTACTGAGATGTGTGAGCATTGTACTAATTACACTTTCCGGAGATCTACCCTGCTCTTTGAATTCCCAGGACACCTCATCCGATTGTTGTTTTTCAATGAAATCGTTATATAAGATCCAATTTTTAAATCCATCAAGATCTGAAGAATAAAACTCTTCTTCGTTTTTAGATTCAAAATGTTCGAGAAGCTCAAGTACTTTCTTAATTAAATTATAATTTGTCGACATTAGATGTTTGGTATTAAAATACACCTTAAATGTAAAGAATAATTCTTTAAAAAGTAAATATTAGTATTTTTTAATACAATTTAGCACAAGCTAGCTTGGTCTTTTTTGAAAAATCAAAGCGTTAGCAATTCATCTTCAATTAGCTTTTTCCGGCTTTAAAAATCAATAATTTAATACGTAAAAAAATGAGTATTCAACTTACGGTGTTCCAATGAAATAAATGTTTCAGAAGATTAATTTTCAAAAAATTAGATAATCTGCTCTATAACATGTGAAATGATAGCACTGTTGTGCTGAACAATTCCTCCCTGAGGTGGAAATAGGGTCGAAAAAAGTAGGTTGAACAAATCTGGAATAGCTTTTCCCCAATTCACCGCTTTTATTAATTTTGTAGGAATAGGCTATAATAAGTAATCTCCATAGATTCAATACGTGAAAAAAATTCAAATGGTTGACCTGGCGACTCAGTACCAGGCAATAAAATCCGAAATAGATTCAGCAATCCGGGAAGTTTTAGATTCGTCGGTTTATATTGGCGGACCGGTTGTTCAGCGTTTTCAACAATCATTGGAATCGTATTTGAATGTGAAGCATGTGATTCCTTGTGCAAATGGTACGGATGCTTTGCAGATTGCCATGATGGCGTTGGATTTGAAACCCGGTGATGAGGTGATTACACCATCATTTACCTACATTGCTACCACGGAGGTTATAGCATTATTGGGATTGAAACCTGTTTTCGTGGATGTCGACCCAAAAACGTTTTGCCTGGACGCTTCAAAAATTGAAGCAGCAATCACTTCCAAAACGAAGGCAATTGTTCCGGTGCATTTATACGGACAAGCGTGTGATATGGACGCAATCATGGAGATCGTCAAAAAACACAAGCTGTTTGTAATCGAAGACAATGCCCAGGGAATTGGTTCCGATTATTATTCTAAAACAAACGGAACACAAAAACTGGGAACGATCGGTGATATCGGGTGCACGAGCTTTTTTCCTTCTAAAAACTTAGGCTGTTACGGAGATGGCGGTGCTATTTTTACCAATAATGATGAATTGGCCGTTCAATTGAGAATGGTAGCAAATCACGGTCAGAAAGTGAAATACCAGCACGACGTTGTAGGATGTAATTCAAGGCTGGATGCCATTCAGGCGGCAATTTTGAACGTAAAGCTTCCAAAATTGGACGAATATGTGGCTGCACGAATCAAAGTGGCAGATTTCTACGACCGTGTTCTTGGAGTTTCTGATAAAATTGAAACGCCGCACAGAGACGGGAAATCCAAACACGTTTTCCACCAATACACCGTTCAGTTGAAAGGTGCTGACAGAGACGCGCTTCAGGCCCATTTGGCTTCAAAAGACATTCCTTCGATGATTTATTATCCCGCTCCTGCTCACAAGCAGGGAATGTTCAAATCATTCAATTTAGGCGAACTGGACCTTCCGGTAACCGAGGAATTGACGAAACACGTGATTTCTTTTCCCATTCATACAGAGATGACAGAAGAGCAGCAAACATTCATTTGCTCTGAAATCCTGAACTTCGTAAACGCATAAGCAGATCATGAAAAAAATTGCAGTTGTTGGAACAGGTTATGTGGGTTTGGTAACAGGAACTTGTTTTGCCGAAACAGGAAACCAGGTGATCTGTGTAGACATTGATAAACAAAAAGTAGAACGCATGCGGAATGGGGAAGTTCCCATTTATGAACCGCATTTGGACGTGCTTTTCGAACGAAATATTAAAGCAAACCGCTTGTCATTTACCACAGACCTGGAAGAAGGCATCAAAGACGCGGAAATTATCTTTTTGGCCCTGCCAACTCCTCCGGGAGAAGACGGATCGGCTGATTTGAGGTACATTTTGGGCGTTGCAGATGAGTTGGGGAAATTGATGAAAGACTACAAGGTAATTGTAGATAAAAGTACGGTTCCGGTTGGAACTGCTGCTAAAGTACATGCTGCAATTGCGAAACATGCAAGCGTTGATTTCGACGTGGTTTCCAATCCTGAATTCTTGCGTGAAGGTTATGCGGTAGACGATTTCATGAAACCCGACCGTGTTGTTTTGGGAATGTCTTCCGAACGTGCTGAGCAGATCATGGAACAGTTGTACAAACCATTCGTACGACAGGGAAATCCGATCATTTTTATGGACGAGAAATCTGCTGAGCTGACCAAGTACGCGGCAAATGCATTTTTGGCTACCAAGATCACTTTCATGAATGAAATTGCGAATTTCTGTGAATTGGTAGGAGCAGATGTGGATAAGGTGCGCATTGGAATTGGTTCCGATGAACGCATTGGCAAACGCTTTTTATTCCCGGGAATCGGGTACGGCGGTTCTTGTTTTCCAAAAGATGTTCAGGCATTGGTGAATTCCGGCCGGGAAAATAATTTCTCCTTCGAGATCATTAAAGCCGTAATGGAAGTCAATGAAACTCAGAAAACAATCCTTTTTCCGAAAATGAAGAACTTCTTCCGCGGAGATCTTTCCGGGAAAAAAATCGCTATGTGGGGATTGGCCTTCAAACCGGATACGGACGATATTCGGGAAGCCCCGGCATTGTACCTGATCGATGAATTACTGCAGGCCGGAGCAAAAGTTACGGCTTACGATCCGGAAGCGATGGATAACGTGAAAGCCTTGGTGGGAGATAAAATCACATTTGCAGAAAACGAGTATGAAGCACTGAAAGATGCCGATGCTTTGCTGATCTGTACCGAATGGGGAGTTTTCCGCAATCCGGACTTTGATAAAATGAAGTCATTGATGAAAGATTCCGTTATCTTCGATGGAAGAAACTTGTTTGAGATTTCCGAAATGAATAAAAATGGATTCTACTACAGTTCGATTGGTAGGTCCGTAGTATCGAGATAAGATGAATACAGGCAGAAAACGCATATTGATTACCGGTGCTGCCGGATTTTTAGGCTCTCATTTGTGTGATCGTTTTGTGAAAGACGATTTCCACGTCATTGCGATGGATAATCTCATTACAGGACGCCTGAAAAACATCGAACACTTATTTCATTTAGAGAACTTTGAGTTCTATAACCACGACGTAAGCAAGTTTATTCATGTTTCCGGAAACCTGGATTATATCCTGCATTTCGCCTCACCGGCAAGCCCGATTGATTACCTGAAAATCCCGATCCAAACGCTGAAAGTGGGATCTTTGGGAATTCACAATTGTTTGGGATTGGCCCGTGTGAAAAATGCGCGCGTATTGATCGCAAGTACTTCAGAAATTTACGGCGACCCGACCGTTCATCCGCAAACGGAAGATTATTGGGGAAATGTAAACCCGGTTGGTCCGCGTGGTGTTTACGACGAAGCAAAACGTTTCCAGGAAGCAATCACGATGGCTTATCATACATTCCACGGAATTGAGACGCGAATTGTGCGCATCTTCAATACTTACGGACCGCGCATGCGTTTGAACGACGGGCGCGTACTTCCGGCATTTATCGGTCAGGCACTGCGTGGGGAAGACCTTACGGTTTTTGGCGACGGATCACAAACACGTTCGTTTTGTTACGTGGATGATTTGGTGGAAGGAATTGTGCGTTTACTGCACAGCGATTGCGCGGATCCGGTGAATATCGGGAACCCGGATGAGATTACCATCAGCCAGTTTGCCGAAGAAATTATCAAATTGACCGGAACTACGCAGAAAGTCATTTACAAAGATCTTCCGGTAGACGACCCGAAACAACGTCAGCCGGATATTGCCAAAGCAAGACAGCTTTTGGGCTGGGAGCCGAAGATTGACCGTGCTGAAGGTTTGAAACGCACTTATGCGTATTTTAAGAGTTTAACCAAAGAGGAATTGTACCAATCGGATCACATCGATTTTGAGAAGTACATTGTTCGATAAAGGGACTTCGACTACGCTCAGCCACCTTTTCTGTTAATGAAGGACACTGAGTGGAGTCGAAGTGTCATTTTCAATTTTAAAAGATGAATTTTTTTGCCCACGAAACAGCAGTAGTAGATGCCGGATGCACGATCGGTGAAGGAACGAAGATCTGGCACTTTTCGCACATCATGCCCAATTGTGTCATCGGTGAGCGATGCAATATCGGTCAGAACGTGGTTGTTTCCCCGGAAGTGATTTTGGGAAACAATGTGAAGATCCAGAACAACGTTTCTATTTATACCGGAGTGATCTGCGAAGACGATGTATTCTTAGGCCCGTCAATGGTTTTTACCAATGTGATGAATCCGCGCTCGGCGGTAAACCGCAGAGATCAATATTCGAAAACGGTTGTCCGCAAAGGTGCTTCGATCGGTGCAAATGCCACGATCGTTTGCGGGAACGACATCGGGGAATACGCATTCATAGGTGCGGGATCCGTTGTCACGAAAGAAGTTCCGGCGTATGCCCTGGTAGTGGGAAATCCGGCACGCCAAATTGGCTGGATGAGCGCTTTTGGCCACCGCCTGACTTTTGATGAAAACGGTTTCGCAGCCTGCCCGGAAAGTGAGGAAGAATATGTCTTGGTAAACGGGAAAGTGACGAAGAAATAACTCTATTTTCGTTTCAAAGTCCATTTTCCGGTATAGACAGAATCCGGGACATTATATAATGCCCCCGATAATTGAAATTTAAAAGTTCCATTTTCTACCGAATATTCCCTGGAATTTTGACTGTATTCTCCTTTCAATTCAATAATTCCTTGCATCAATCCGCTTTGGTTGTTTAGGATGCTAAAATTCGCAACCCACATATTCGCATTACTAACTCCCGTTAAAATGTTGTCATCCACTTTATATAGAATGGTTTCTCCTTTTAACGCGTTTGTGTAAATAAGATCTTTTGAATGTTTCAGGTCTACAACTTCCTCAACTCCACTATTCTTATACCGTTTGTTCCGTTTGTGTTTTTCAAACAGGTAACATTCTTTTTCCCATACATCACCGGAATCAAATTCCAAACGAAAAAGGTATTCTTTTTTAGCATTTTCTTTGGTGCACGACCCTGCCATATTTGCTAATAATATAATCAGGATACTTATGGTTAAAATCGCTTTCATGGCTCCAACCAGTTAAATTGAACCACTGCTGTAAATACTGTTTCCTGTTGTAATGTAGAGTAATTTGTTGTTGTACTCTTATAGTTTATCACTAATTGAGATTTCTGAATATCGTATGACTCTGCGGAGCCCCCAAAATATCCGGGTAATGGAAAATTCCCTGAGTAAAATCGAACACTCACGAATTCAACACGTTTTAAATGTCCAAGCATTCTTCTTCTGGATACATTTACATCTATCTCATCGATAACTTTATTTTCTATTTCAGGCGAAAAATAATAGTGATATTTTAATTTTCTCGGTCCATAAACCATACAATGAATAGTGTCTTTTTGTCCATCGGCAAAGGTTCGAATGTTTATCATTTCATACTTCCCTTTTTTCATATCGGTCATCCGTTCTTTTTTGCAGGAAGATAAAATCAGCAAAAAAAGTAAACTCAAACCGAAACACTGGAACGTAGTTGTTTTCATACTGTCAGGGATTTAATCATATTTCCGTTTCAAAGTCCATTTGCCTTTCATGACATCACTTACGGCAGTTCCAAATTGATCTCTATAAATGACTTCAAAATAACCGTTTTCTACAGTATATGCCCTGCCTTTTTGAGTATAGTTTCCTTCAAAATAAATGTCTCCGGTTTCCCCCGGACCAGCTCCTGCAAAAATTTGGTCAGAACACACAAACTTGTTATCATTCACTTTCAGAAAAATGTAGCCACTAAAAACTTCAATATATAGCGCTTTTCCCTGGGAAGCTTTAATGTTGAAAGCATCGTGAATTTGCTCTTTGTATTTTTTGCTTTTCCTGAATTTCTCGAAAATTTTCCCGCTATCTGTCAATACGTCTCCGTTATCAAATAGGAGCTTCATTTCATACTCGTATTTCCCATTCTCCTTGTGACATCCTGCGAAGAATAAACCCGCAAGCAAAATCAGCATTATTCTAATTAGATGCATCGGTTATTCTTTCCGGGTTAATACGAATGACCCAATCAGAGAGTCACCTTTTTGGAAATTGACCCAAAGGTGATCTAAATCGTGCTCAGAGAAAGTAACGGGAGCAGATTCAGGTAACGCTTGAGCTGAAAATAAGGTAGGATTTGATTTTGAAGGCCTGCCAATACTGAAAGAATTATTGGTATTTATAAGTTCTTTTTTTACGCGAAAAATATAAGATCCACCTTGAATATATGGTCCAGATACTTCACCTACTAGTGTGTCCGCATTGTTATTTTTTTTCCAGATACAGATGTAATCGAATTTTCCCGGATCAAAATCATCCAAGGCTCCCTTTTCCTTTTTACAGGAAAGTAGGAATAGTAGAACCAGACTGTAACTTAAGTACTTGAATATGTTCTGTTTCATTTAAATGAAGAAAAAGCGCTTAAAACAAAGAATGTAACTAGTGTAAGCAGATAACTTATTGGTTTCATTGAATGAATAGCATTTCAGTGTAAGCTTCAAATATAGTATGTTTTTCTCAATAATTACACATAACTGCGCAATTATTATGTATTGGCAATACCGCTAAACAAAAACTCCCTCCTAAACTTGGTTCAAGAGAGAGTTTTTCATTCTAATTAATTTATTAACGTTCCAAGGTCCACTTGCCGGTCAAAACAGAATTGGAAACTGGGTTGCCAAGGTTATCACGCCAAATGACTTCAAAACGTCCGTCACTTACAGTATAAGCCCTTCCTTTTTGAGTGTAATTTCCCTCAAGGTAGATGTCTCCAACCATACCTTCCCAAAAGAGCTGGTCTGAACAGATGAATTTATTATCATCCACTTTCAGGAGAACATATCCATTAAAAACTTCAATGTATACTGCTTTTCCCTGGGATTCATTTAAATTGAACGCATCGTGAATTTTATCCCTGTATTTTTTTCCATGGATTGGTTTTTCGTACATTATCCCATAGTCCTTGAAAACATCACCATTATCAAACATTAGTTTCATTTCATAGGTATGCTTTCCATTTTCCTTTTTGCATCCTGCAACTGCAAATAACAAACAAACAATAAAAATGGGTATTAATCTGATTCTAAACATAGCTACTGTTTTCTGGTTAGTTTAAAAGTTCCACTCAATATACTTCCGGATTCAAAACTTACAAATAAATTATCTGAGTCGTGATCGGAAGATGAGATTTTAGCACTAATATTTAATGCCTGTGCACGAAAAGAGGTATTAGTCATTCCATTAAAGGTTCCAACTCTAATCTCTTTCAAGGAATTGATTGTATTTAATTCTTGTTTGACTCTAAAATAATACTCCATAGATTGTAAATACGGTCCGGACACCTCACCGGTAACCGTATCCTGTATCCCGTTTGTATTCCAAATACAGACAAAATCAAATCGTCCTGAATCAAAATCGTCCAATGCCCCCTTCTTCTTTTTGCAAGAAAGAGCAACCAGTAGAATCAGGCTACAACTTAACCACTTTAATGTGTTTTGTTTCATTATTATTGAATTTGAGAATAATGGTGTAGACGCCGGAGGACAGTTCACGAATATCGTATAAATTATTCGAAGGGACAAATTGTTTCACTTCTGCACCGTTCTGATCTAAAACAACGATTTGTTGCAATTCTCTATCTGTTGTAATTTGTAGGAAATCAGTTGTCGGATTTGGAAATACTGCCACTTCATTTTCAACTGTAGCGGTTTGGCTTAATTTTGCCCGTTCTTCGAACTCAGCCATTGTAGGCATTTTCATGGGTAAGCTGCGGTCTTTTCCACTTGCTACCGGAGCAACAAAACTTCCCACTTGGTTTTCCAAACCACAAGTCTGGCATTGATCGATGGAATAAGGCGTATTGGAAGAGGTGAAATCATTTCCACAGGTAATCTTTCCAACTTCAATGGTAATTCCCTCGGGCATGTTGCCTGGGTCATAAATTCCGGCATCCAATTGCACATAATCCAGTGCTTTTAAAGTGACGGGAGTATTTCCATATATATTACCACTCACTTTCAGGTTTTCAAATGCCCCAATCATTAATCCGATAGCAGAGTATCCGTATAAAGTTGAGTAAAGGTCCGTATTAACGTCATAATCTACAACCCGGTTAATCAGATCGTGGTACAGGGGTTTATCTCCTTCGTTATTGGCATAAATCAGGTTATACAACAGCATGTAATCCATTCCCGAAAACCATCCTTCATCAATCTTATATCCAGTTGTTTGTGGAGGTCCATATTCTTGAGTTTCTACAATATCTACTTTTCCATCGTCCCAACGGTCATGATCTGTATCAAAAACAAATGGAACATTCCAATAGTAAGGAATCCCATCAGGGTCTTGAACTGCTGAATAGGGTCCATCAGGTTGTGTATGCCCCGGTCTATTAATATTCGTATAACCAAAATTGTGTGGACCAACACAAGGAGCTGCTTCCAACATTAAGTTGGCATAATTATAGGCATGCTCTTTTCGTTCTACATCATTCTCATTATCGGTTGGGTTCCAATCCCAGAAATAATCATAGAGTGGGACGTATAGCCCATCAATGTCTGCATCTGCACTTTTATTGGCAACAAAGCGAGGCACAGGTATAAAACCTGACCCACTATTGGAAATGACATTCAGAATCAATGCCATTTTTACATTCACATTGTCACCATAACCATTGATTCCCGAATTCCATAAAGCTTGTGCAATGGGATTATAACTCAATGCGGTGGCATAGCTGGAAGAACCAAGTCCTATATTATTACCTGTAGTAAACAACGGACCGGAGATCATTTGCATAGGAATCATATATTGGTAGAGCGCCTGCCCAATTTCCACTTCTTTAAATCGTGGATTAATAACAGTCCAATAGGGAGATCCGGGTATTCCCAAGGTTGGATAAGGAATTGGCACATTCTGACTCGGGGGCACATTTGTTGTCCCACTGAACTGTCCTGCCATCCTTCCGATCATATTGGTACTATGCCGTTTGGCTTCTTCGTGGAAATTCATAATAGCATCATCAATTCCGTCCTTGTCTTTATCAATACCGTACGGCATATCCGGAATACTCTTTACAATAGCAAAAAAGCCCAAGAGTAATCGAATCACCTGATCCTGGCTTTCTTCTCCGTAACCATAAGCCCCTTCATCGAAACCTTTTTTGTAGTTTACAATTGGGTGTTGAGGAACAGCTAAATCGGGAGCTGAATTTCCATCACCTGCAGTTGTTATACCCCATAGTCCACAATAATCACTTTGATTGTAATTCATTTGTCCGTAATCTATTCCTGTTTTATTATTCGTCAATGAATAATAGTTCGAAGTAAAATTTGGAGGGGGACCAGGGAATTGATTCGTGTTTAAGAAATCAGGACCTACATCATCCCTGAAAAAATAACCGTTGACATCTGGTTGTAAAGTTGCATCACTTGGTCGATATGCATCATCATATCCTGGTTCTGACGAGTAAAAAGTTTCAGCAACATTATCCAAACGCTCAAACGCCTTAATGGCATAGTATAATTCCCGTTCGTTGTTTTTCAAATCTGCATATCTTCCTTTGTCTTGTAGGATTTTGTGTTCAACAGCAAGCATGGTTAAATAATATCCGTGCATGATTGTGGCATCCGCCCATTTCATAAATTGACCTCGTGTGAGGTTTCGACTTTCTGCCACCAAACTTTGCCCGGGGCCTTCTCCCATCACCATGAAATCATTTCTTAAACGCCAGCGGTAGAACCAGTATTTAGCATGCCAACCGTTCATGTTTGGCATTTGAGCGAAACTTTCTGTTGGAGTGAATAGTGTAAAGACCATTACTCCCAATAAGGTTAATAGTGCTTTTCTCATGGTTTCTGTTGTTTGATGGTTTCCAATTCTGCTTTTAGTTTTTCCAACTCCTTATTTTGGGCAATCAAATACAGGGTCAATTCTTCAATCTTTTCCATCATTTTGACATTCATTTCAGCCACATCAATTCCTTCTTCCATCATTGCTTTTTCGGATGGAATGGATGGTAAATGTTTGTGTTCTTTTACAAAGTTTTCTACTTCGGCTAATGGCATCAACCGGTAATCTTCTTCAAAGACATAATCTGCCCAAACATCGGCATCTACTTTGATTTTTCGTGCTCGGGTTAATCCACTAGCTTCAACCACAAAAGTTTTTTGTGTGTTGTTACTCACAGAAAACATCCCATTTGTCCCAAAGTGAAAAATATTTGTAACACCGTTGTGTAAATCCATTTGACCATCTGCTCTTAATTCGAACGCTAGTTGATTAGTTGTCGAATTATAGACTTCCATAATCTTAGTGTCCGGATTATTGTATTCGAATCTCATCAGACGCTGGTAAGGCAGCGTATTACCTACTGCACTTGCATAAATGATAGCAGTACGATTTGTGTTCACAATGCTAAATTTTGAAAATGTACCCATGTCTGATCCAATCGAAATTGATCCACCAGCCCAAATATGGGAACTTACTTTTGCCGCCCCCAAAACATCTAGCTGCCTGGTAGGTGTGGCAGTTCCAATCCCAACCAGAACCTGCGGACATTCACTAAATAATTTGTTTGGCCCGTTTGCCCATGAAGGACTCGTTACAGAACCACCCGTTACGATATCACAATTTCTAGAATAAATAGCATCCCTGATTGCTTCAATAGCCAACTTTTTAGTAACTCCGTTTTCACCGCTTACAAGAATTGTTTCTCCATGAAGTCCATCTAATTGTGCAATATTTGGAAGATACAAATCTCCGTCTACCTTCAAATCTGCTCCCACACGTGCACTAGAAGACATCAATACAGAATCGCCCACAACAAGTGTGGAATCAATGCGCGTGGAACCTGCAACTGTTAAACGTGCTGTGGGTACGGTTGATCCCGTTCCCAATCCCACATTTCCATTTTCGGAAATAACATTTTCTTGTGAGAATAATTGATTGCTAAAAAGCAAAGCTGCCAATGACAGCAAATAAGTGATTTTTTTCATGATAGTGAATAATAGTTTAATGCCTACTCTGTTTAATTTTTGCATGGCAATTTTCGGCATCCCTGACCATGACTTTTAGTTTCAGTTTCAATAGCAATAATGAAACAGTGTCAAATTGTTACATTCTCAAATAATCGTTACAAATATAACCTTGAAAATAAAAATTGCGCTGTTTTGAGTAATTTTATTTACAAAATAGATACAAAGATATGCTCTAACCTCGTAATCTTTTTACGATCCATCCTGTTTTCGGAACAAATGAACGACTGCGCTGCCGTTTGTCAGTCTCGCCCAAATTTTAATTACTTTTGCCACTCAAACAAGAAAATGATACCAGAAAACCAAAAAGTGAAATTCGCCGTTCTCGGAGCCGGACATATCGGCAAGAGACATGCTGAAATGGTTCGAAGAGATGCGGAAGGAGAATTGGTTGCAATGATCGATGTCCGTTCTGCAGAAGAATGCGGAGTCGTTGATTTCAATGTTCCTTTCTTTCAATCGGTGGAAGAATTATTGGCTTCAGGTATTGAGTTTGATGTGCTGAATGTGTGTACACCGAATGGTTTGCATGCTGAACAGGCGCTTGCAGGATTGGAAAACAAAAAGCACGTGGTGGTGGAAAAACCGATGGGTTTGACCAAAGATCAGTGTGAGAAAGTGATTTTCAAGTCGCTGCAGCAATCCAGGCAGGTTTTTTGCGTAATGCAGAACCGTTATTCGCCGCCAAGCGAGTGGATTAAAAATTTGATCGAGAGTAAAGTTTTGGGTGATATTTTCATGGTGCAGTTGAATTGCTACTGGAATCGCGACGAACGTTATTACAAGGCCGGGGGCTGGAAGGGGACAAGCGACCTGGATGGCGGAACGCTGTTTACGCAGTTCTCGCATTTCATTGATATCATGTACTGGTTATTCGGTGATATCGACAATATCCAGGGCAAATTTGCGGATTTCACGCACAAAGACTCCACGGATTTTGAAGATTCCGGTTTTGTGAGCTTTGATTTCATCAATGGCGGAATGGGCTGTATCAATTATTCTACGGCCGTTGCAGATAAGAACCTGGAAAGCTCCATGACCATTGTGGGCAGAAACGGAAGTGTGAAAATCGGCGGACAATACATGAATGAAGTGGAAGTGTGTAATATTCCGGGTTATGAAATGCCGGACCTGGAGCCAACGAATCCGGGGAACGATTACGGAGCATATAAAGGTTCCGCTGCCAATCACCATTTTGTGATCACAAACGTCATTGATACGTTGAAAGGCAGAACTTCCGCAACTACAAATGCTTTGGAAGGATTGAAAGTGGTAGAAATTATTGAACGCATTTATAAGGTAAGAAATGAGCAGCTCAATTTACAATAAATTAGTAGCGAAAGAAGCCAAACTGGCAGTGATCGGTTTGGGATATGTTGGACTTCCGATTGCATTGGAATTCGCTAAAAAGATCAAAGTTGTTGGATTTGATATCAACCAGGCACGTGTCGATATGATGCGTAACCAAAAAGATCCGAGTAATGAACTTGCTGCTTCCGATTTTGAAGGCTGTGATATTCACTTTTCGGCAGATATCAACGATCTGAAAGACGTTCAGTTCTATGTGGTTGCTGTTCCAACTCCGATTGATGATGCAAACCTGCCGGATCTTCGTCCGCTTTTGGGTGCTTCCAGAACAGTTGCCCAGGTGCTGAAAAAAGGCGATTATGTGGTTTTCGAATCGACTGTATATCCGGGTTGTACCGAAGAAGATTGTATTCCCGTATTGGAAGAACTTTCCGGCTTGAAATTCAAAGAAGATTTCAAAGTAGGATATTCACCGGAGCGCATTAATCCGGGAGATAAAGAACATACTTTGCAAAATGTAGTGAAAGTGGTTTCAGGATGCTGTGCCGAATCACTGGAAGAAATTGCAAAGACCTATGAATTGGTTGTTACTGCCGGGGTTCACCGTGCCGCTTCGATCAAAGTTGCGGAAGCAGCGAAAATAATTGAGAATACACAACGCGACGTAAATATTGCATTGATCAACGAATTGTCGATCATTTTTAACCGGTTAGGCATCAATACTTATGACGTATTGGAAGCTGCCGGAACAAAGTGGAACTTTTTGCGCTTTTCACCGGGATTGGTTGGCGGACACTGCATCGGTGTGGATCCGTATTATTTGACGCACAAAGCACAGCAAGCCGGTTATCACGCCAAGATCATCAACAGCGGTCGTTACGTAAACGATTCAATGGGCTTTTACATCGGGAAGCAAACCGTGAAGAAAATGATCGCACAGGGGAAACATATCCAGGAAGCGAAAGTTTTGGTAATGGGAGCAACCTTCAAAGAAGACGTTTCCGATATCCGCAATTCCAAAGTGATCGATGTAGTGAACGAATTGAAATCATTCCAGGTAAAAGTGGATTTGGTGGATCCGCATGCATCTTCCGAAGAAATGGAGCACGAATACGGAGTGAATTTGGTGGAAATCGGGAAAAACTACGATGCAATCATTGTAGCAGTTAACCATAAGGCATACAAAAACCTGGATGAAACCTATTTCAAGTCTTTGATGAAGGACAACAAAGGCGTTTTCGTAGACATCAAAGGAACCTTTAAAGGAAAAATTGCCGACCTGGAATATTGGAGCCTGTAATTAACACTAAGAATCAGGGAATTTTATTTAACCGCAAAGAGCGCGGAGACGCAAAGGGTAAAAAGTTTTCCTTTGCTCCTTCGCTGATCGCATGCCGCCAATAGCTTTAGCGATGGCACAAGCTACGGCGTAAGCGTTCATTCTTTGCGGTGAAAAAGAATTGAAATCTTATTTTCTTCTGTGAAATTTAAAACGACTTGTCCGTTTTTTGCATTTTGTCCCGCATTTGTCCCACAAACTTAAGGCAACGTTCACCTACTTTTGGAGTTTATCATTCTAAAAGTACATACCGATGATATTCAAAAGTCTCTTTCAATCTTTTAAACTGTGGGCCTTGCTGAGTGTGGGAATAAGTTTTAACAGCTTTTCTCAGTGCAACTGGACTTCCGTTTTTTATGACTCTTTTGAATATTCGACTATTATTCCGCACCTCATTCCCGGGGCAACATACCAAAACACGCCACAAACTTTTGCTGGTTGTGTAAGAACAGGTTCCCAGGGAATGTACCTGAATGTAACCGATGGATTTTTCGGAGCGATTTATTTACAGCCTTTCACAGATATGTGTGTAGGGCAGAGTTACCGCTTCAGCTTTTCCACAAGAGATGCTTTCGTGAGTACCAATAACCTCACAATTATGGTAAAGGATGCCGTTGGAAATGTTATTGTAACACAAAATGTAATCAACGGAAGCACCTGGAACGATATCACAATGACCGCGTTTACTGCTCCTACATCCACCGTTTACTTCGAGATCTTTACCAATATTCCCGGTGGTCCCGGAAATGATATCGGATTTGACGACCTGAGATTATCGCAATGTCAGCCGCTTCCACTTGTTTTCACACACAGTGCATGCATTGGTTCTGCCGGAATCGATTTGTACTCCATCTTTTCAGGAACTTTGTCTCCGGCAGGAATCTGGGCAGGTCCTTCAGCTTTGACGAATGGTTATTTGGGAACCTACACACCCGGAACGAACACGAGCGGTTTATATACTTACACCATTGATGGTGCAGCCGGTTGTGCGGATTCCAGCGCACAGGTCACGGTTTCTTATGTGAATACGCCAAACTTAAATCCCATTACGAATGTACAGGCATGTCAATCATACGTACTACCTGTAATCACAGGAACAACGCTCGCAGGCAATGAAAAATACTACACGGGTCCCGGGGGAACAGGAACGGCTTTCAATGCCGGGCAGATCATTACCACTTCTCAGACACTTTACGCTTATGGCGGAATAACAGCTTGTTCCGACCAGGAGCAGTTTACCATTACTATTTCACAACCGCCTTCTGCCGGATTTGATAACGGAGCTTATTACTGTGGAGCGGGTCCTGCAATTACCATGTCTTCTTTTTTATCTGCAGGATCTACTGCGGGAACCTGGACGGAAACAACCACTCCGGCTTCCGGGAATTTCAATACAGGAACATCTGTATTCAGCACAAATGGCTTGAATCCGGGAAGCTATACTTTTACGTACACTGCAACCGGATCAGGAGGATGTGCAAATGATGCTGCAAACTTCACGATTACGATCGGGAACATTCCGTCCGTTAATTTAGGTCCGGATACTACCTTGTGTCCCGGACAAACAATTACGTTGAATGCAGCAACTTCAGGTCCTTATGATTCTTACAAATGGAATAATAATGCTACAACTCCTACCAGGTTCATTACAAGTGCGGGAACGTACAGCGTAAAAGTGGGAAAATTGGGAAGCAATCAAATCGTGAACGGTGATTTTGAGTCCGGGAATACAGGCTTTACAACCGGTTATACCGTTGGAACAGGAGGAACATGGGGGCTCGTTTCCAATCCTGGAACGTATGCCATCACAACTTCTCCTTTTTCGGCACACAGCAATTTTACACCTTGTGCAGACCATACCGTAGCTCCGGGAACTCAAATGATGGTTGTAAACGGCTCCGGAACAGCGGGAATCAATGTTTGGTGCCAGAACGTTCCGGTTCAGTCCAACACCGATTACCAATTCGGGTCCTGGGTTTCCAACGCATTGAACGAAGTAAATGTTGCCCAGTTGCAATTCACGATCAACGGAAATTTAGTGGGACCGGTTTTCTCAACCCCTACCATCGGATGTTCCTGGCAGCAATTTTTCCAGGTTTGGAATTCGGGATTAAATACTTCTGCTCAAATCTGTATCGCCAATCAAAACATCAATCCGGGCGGAAATGATTTCGTTTTGGATGATATTACCTTTAAACCGATTTGTTATTCCTACGATACGGTAGTGGTTGCTTACAGCACTTTCCCGGTCGTGAATTTAGGACCGGATACCACGCTTTGCGAAGGATCAGCTATCGTTTTGGATGCGCAAAATCCGGGTTGTACTTATTTGTGGACGGGCGGATCGACGGCTCAGACCTTAAATGTCACAACTGCCGGAACATACCAGGTAACGGTGAAAAATGCGGCGCAATGTGCCAAAGTGGATGCAATTACCATTTCTTTCGAAAACCAGAAACACGCAGGAAACGACAGCCTGGCGGTTTGGTGCGAAACAAACGGAGTAGTGGATCTCACGGATTTGCTTTCAGCAGGAAGTACAGCCGGCGGCACCTGGTTTGATGTCAATGGCGGACTTGCGGGAAGTTTAACACCGGCAGGACAGTTAACCATAAGTGGAGCAATTGGTTCCAATCAATTGGAATACGTGGTTTACGGAACTTTTTGTGCGAATGATACCAGCAGTTTCCAGGTTCGGGTAAACGGCCAGCCGATCGGAGTAAATCCAACCGGTTTACATTTATGTAACACCACCGGAACAACGGTTGATTTGGATCAATACACAACAGGAGCTGCTCAGACATTGACCCCTTTCTGGACGGAAACTTCTGCGTTCCCAAGCAACCAGTTTGATGCACCAACAGGTGTTCTCGACTTATCGCTTTTGGCAAACGGGAATTACCAGTTTGCATACGTGCTGCCAGCCGATTCGATGTGTGTGAACGATACGGTCAAAGTCACCGTTCAGATCACAGAAAACCCGATCATTGCCTTTTCATCAGATGTGATCAAAGGATGTTTTCCATTGAAAGTAGAATTCATCAATGAGAGTTCGGCAAATCCCGGATCTGTTGTAACCTGGGATTTGGGAGACGGAACCGGATCTTCGAATGTGGCTATCGTCAATCACGAATACACCGGAATTGACTGTTTTGATGTAACGCTTACAATCACAGCAGATAATTTGTGTACAACTACTAAAACGCTCACAGATATGATTTGTGTGGATCCTTTGCCGGTTGCGAGTTTCAGTGCCAATCCACAACAAGTTTTCTCTTTCGATCCAACGGCCTCTTTTGATAATTCATCCATGCTGAATCAGGAGAATTTCTGGAATTTTGATGACGGAACTACTTCAGAGGAGATAAGTCCTACCCATCAATTCCCGATCGGACAAGTTGGAAATTACAACGTGGAATTGATCGTAATCTCAGATCAGGGCTGTAGAGATACCGCTTATCGAATTGTAATTGTGAAAGACCAATTGTTGTATTACGTTCCGAACACCTTTACACCGGATGGAGATGAGCACAACAATATTTTCCTTCCGATCATGACAGCTGGCTTTTCAGCAGAATCTTATGAGTTCTATGTTTACAACCGCTGGGGCGAATTGGTTTTCGAATCGCGTGATATTCACACTGGTTGGGACGGAACTTATTCCGGCGGCATGTCGCAGGTTGGAATCTACACCTGGGTGATCCGTTTTAAGGACGACGACAACGACGAAAAACATGAAATGTCGGGCCATGTGAATTTGATGAAGTAGGAGTCAGCGGCAGCTGACGATTCGATACAGATCCGCCGCGGCGGAGCAGTGCAGTCGTAAAACAAGTTTTTCACCGCTTTCGATTTGAAACAGATTCCGGATGTCCGGGAGCAGTGCAGTCGTAAATAAGATTTGTTTTGGTTTTATACAACCAATCATCCGTGTTATTCGTCTACTGATCTTAGAAAGTAATTTTCCTGTTTAGAGAAGCAGGAAATAGTTTACATTTGCAAGATTACCCTAGATACTTAAACACATTGAAACAAATTTGCTATAGTCTTATCGTGCTCTTCTTTTGCGTTCTGGCTTCAAACTCCTTTGGGGCGAAGTTGACTGCAGATCAGGGCGTTATTAAGATTATCTCTGAGCATAATTCAAAAGGAACTTCCTATGTAAAACTCTTTGATGAGTTTCAGAGCTCGGATTTTTCCGGCAATGATGAATGGGCCCGTTTCCTGAAAAGATTATGCAAGGCAGATCAAGTGGCCGAAACGGATGAATATCCGGAATTGTGTTTTGCAATTGGCCGCAGATTAAGTGAAGGACAAAAGCATCGGGAAGCCTATTATTTCTTATACATCACTTTGCGGGAAGAAAAAGAGGTGTACACTTCCAAAAAGCCATACCTCGCTCTTTTTCACGAAACACTAGGTCAGGTGTACTATTTTTTTAGACGCTTTGATCTTTCGGAAAAACACCTCAAAATTTCCCTGCATCATCCGAATATTTCGGAAGAAGACAAGATTAAACTTTACAATACGCTTAGTTTGATTTACCGGGACAAAGCCGATAATAAAACATCTGAATTTTACCTTCAAAAAGCGTACAATCAGGCTGTAAAGTTGAAAAATGAAGCCTGGACAGGAATTTTGTCGGGGAATCTCGGTTACATTGCATTGAGCAAAAAGGATCACCAAAACGCACGGAAACTTATCCAGTTTGATTATGAAGTCAGTACCAAAAGCCACCAGACAAGCAGTCAGATCAATGCCCTGGCTTTATTGATTGAGCTGGATCTGATGGAAAATAAACTGCCGCAATCGACTTTAAAAATGACCGTATTCGACAGTTTGATGCAGGACGAGACAAATCCGCAGTTGTGGGGACTTTTCTATCGAACCAAGATTAACTACTACGAAAAATTGGGTCAATACGAAATGGCTTTGAAAAGCTTCCGGAAGTTTATCTCGTATAAGCAGATCAATGATGAGAAAAGACAATTCCTGAATATTCAGAATGCCGAATTCCAGATCGAATTTGAACGGAAACAAGGTGAGAATACCATTTACAAGGAAAAAAAGAAAACGGACGATCTCATCATCCTGGGGCTTTTTGTGATTTGTCTCATTCTGGGGCTTACGAGTTTCATCATTATCAAACAAATTCAGCGCAAACGCAGACAAGATAAAGAATTGTTGACGCTTCGTGCTCAGAAAATGGAAGATGAACTGCATGCTACAGAACGGGAAATGCGCGCTTTGCTCTCCACCATGTTTGATAAGAATAAAGTCATTTTCGAATTGCAGGAACAAGTAGAATCTTTCGAGAAAAATCAGCATTCAAGGACAGATTCCGAAAAGGAAATCATGTTGAATGATCTGCAGTCATTCTCATTACTGACGGAAAATGACTGGATCGAGTTCAAACGTCTCTTTGAAAAACTGAATCCTGGCTTCTTTGATTTCTTCCAGGAAAATTTTCCCGAGATTACGGCAGCTGAAATTCGTTTGGCAGCATTAATTAAACTTAATTTGTCGAATTTGGAGATGGCCAGGACCCTTGCAATTTCTCCCGACTCTGTTCGCAAGACCAATTTAAGACTTCGCAAAAAACTGAACATTGAATCGTTGGATGATCTAACTCGCTTTATCAAGGGAATTTAGTTCAATTTCACCCTGTTAAAAGCAGCTGCCGTTAAGCATTTCACAGAATGTTGTTTGTCCCCTTTTTGTCTCACTAATCATTTAGTAAAAACAATGCGTTCTTCATAAGTTAGCCCAAAATTAAACTTATCATAATCTTATGAAGAAACTTACAACTTTAAAAATGAGGAATCGAACGACCTCCAGGAATCTCGCTTTGGGAATCCTGATGTCAATGGGTTCTTTGCTTTCTTTTGCGCAGACTGCAACAACAAGTCTTGCAACAGGAACTACCACAACCGGGGAAATGCCGATTTACGGTAACTTCGGTTATAGCTATTCTCAGCAAATTTACCTGGCATCCGATTTTGCACCTGCAATGCAGGGAACTCCAAGTATGATTACTAAAGTCCGCTTTTTTTATGTTTCAGGAAACCTGACACTTTCCACTGCATGGAATATGTTCATGGGAACAACAGCACAAACTAGTTTTGCGACAACTACATCCTGGATTCCAGTGGCAAGTATGACTCCTGTTTTTAGTGGTAACGTAACGGCTCCTGCTGGTGGTTCTTGGATGGAAATTACGCTATCTACTCCTTTCTTATGGGATGGAGTAAGTAATGTAGTCCTTGCCATCGATGAGAATACACCAAGCTTCTCCACCGTAACATGGCGCCAGCATTCAACAGGAGCGGGATCTAACCGTTCTATGTTGTACCGCAATGACAATACCAACCCTGATCCGGCTTCTCCGCCGACAGCATCGTCCAGATATGCTTACGTGGCTCAAACACAGTTTGTTCACACTCCTACAGGAGCATGCGCAGGAGCTCCGAATCATGCAACAGCAATTTCTTCTGTTTCTAATGTTTGTTCCAATGCAGGAACTCCGGTTGATTTTTCTGCTACAGGAGGTTCATTTGTAACGGGTTTAACTTACCAATGGCAATCCAATGACGGATCAGGTTGGGTGAATTTTCCGACAGGAACAACTGAAGCATTTTCGACTACTTTAAACGCAACTGTAAACGTTCGCCTGGTAACTACTTGTGTTGCTACAGGTGACCAGGATTTCTCAGAAGAAGCTTCTGTTGTCGTTAATCCGGCTCCAACTGTTGTGATTAATCAATCCAATATTGCCTATTGTGCGGGAGCACCTGTTCAATTGATCTCAACCGGTGCAAGTACTTATGCATGGACACCTGTAACAGGATTGAACGTTGCAAACAATGATACGGTATTGGCGAGTCCAACAAACTCCACGATTTATTCGGTAGTTGGTACAGATCTAATGGGTTGTAAAGATACAGCTGTTGTAACGGTGACACCGATTAACAAAATTCAAAAATCTGCAGCTTACACTCCGGCTACACTTTGTACTCCGGGAACAGCTGTAACGGTTACTGCTGCTGCTGCACCTGCTGTAATTAACGGTGGTGGAGCTTACGAATACAAATTTATCGGTGCGAACGGTGCTATTTTACAGGATTGGAGTACTTCCAATACGTATAACTTCACCCCTGCAGCTGACAGCGTTTATAAAGTATACACGGATTTCAGATCCAATACTTGTCCGGATGCAATCGATTCGATCTTAACTTCTGTTATTGTTGGATTCGGGGCTGATGTTGCAGTAGTAGATTACGATTGTATCAACCTGGGAGGTTCTGTTACTTTGAGTAACGTTTTCGGACAACCGACTCTTGAGACATTGTATACCAATCCATTGGCAAATACAACAGATTTGACAAGCATTACTACTTTAAGCGGAAGTGCTGCAATCACAGGCGGAAGAGCCGTTTTAACTCCATCTCAAACAGGTGTCAACGGTTCATTGACAATTAATGATCCTGCTTTCCATACCGGATTGAACAATGCAATGACTGTTTCCTTTAAAATGACTGCTGACCAACCAATCAACACTTTTGGTACAGGAGGAGCTGACGGAGTTTCGTATTCATTCGGAAATGACGTAACTGCAACAGGTAACCAAAACGGATCAGGTTCTAAACTGAGACTTTCTTTCGATGCGAATGATAACAGTCCGAATATTGCAGGAATTTACCTGGGTTATAACGTAACGGGTACACTTTCACCAGCTGGTGCAGGAACATTGGTTCATGTAGGAAATATTGCTTTGTGGAAAATCAAGCAGGATGTACCGGTTGTTCTTACAATCAGCACACTTGGAAAAGCAAGCCTTACAGTTGATGGAACAACAGTATTTGAAAATGTTCAAATGCCGGCTGCTTATTTGACTGCAAACACAACAGGTTGGAAACACGTATTTGGTGCAGCTACCGGTGGTGATGCAATGAGACAAGCGATTAAAGATGTAGTAATTACAGCTCCGTCTGTACAGTATTCATTGGTTCCCGGGAATACAACTCCAACATGGGGATCAACAAGTGCATTTACGAACATTCAGCCCGGAACATACGATGTATGGATCAGCAGCAACGGATCAGCATCTTGTGCTAAGAAAATCGAAACAGTAGAGATTCTGAATACAAACCCATTGGTCCTTTTAGGAAACGATACAACGATCTGTGAAGGAGAAGTATTGACTTTGGATGCAGGAAATGCAGGAGCATCTTATGTTTGGAGCAACTCTCAAATTACTACTCAAACACGTGCAGTATCCCAGGCTGGTCCTTACGTAGTAAACGTTACAGCTGCAAACGGATGTGTGGGTGTTGGTTCGATCAACGTAGATGTATTGGGAGATCCAACTGCAGGAACAATCTTTGTACAAAACAACATGCCGACATACACATTCACGATTTTGAATCCGCAGAATGCAAACCAATACTCTTGGGATTTCGGTGACGGATCAACTATTGCGAATGCACCGGGAACAGTTTCACATACTTATTTGACAGCTGGTCCAAGACAAGTATCTGTTACCCTGACTAATGCGTGTGGAACTGAAACAGTTGTAACAACGATTGTAGTAACAAGTACTGCTGCAGTTTCAGAAAATACCATTGAAGGATTAAGTGTATATCCGAATCCGGCGAATGATTATGTAGTTGTTGCATTGCCAACTGCTGCACAAGCTTCCGGGTCTGTATTCAACACAACAGGATCTTTGGTGAAAACAATTGACAATTTCTCAGCTAAAACAGAAGTTTCTGTTAGTGATTTGACACCGGGAGTTTACTTCCTGCACATTTCAAGTGAAGAGAAAACAAGCATCATTAAATTGGTGGTAGAATAAGATTGAACGCAATTATCGAATTATGTAGTAATTGTTCGGTAATTTTTTAGGTATAATCTCAGTTAAAAGGGTGGTTTGCATTGGCAGACCACCCTTTTTGATTTTAACAAGGGTATAATTTGATTTTCAAAAAAGTACAACTGTTTTATAATTAGTGGAATCGGATTTCACATAAATGTGTAAATTAGCGGCGTTAAATAGAGATCCACGTAAATAGTTTACGAATTCAACACTTATTTTTGCAATAAATTCTTTTAGATAACGTAACTATTCAAAAAAACTGAACTTATAATTATCACTTAAAAAGCAACTTATCACTAATCATTTATGAAAAAAACCACCTTATTAGCTGTAATTTTGACACCTCTCTTATCAATTGCACAGCCAACCAAATCCTTCACCGAAAAATTGGAAGGTATCACTGCTTCCAAAAAAGAATTGACCAAGAATGCATCCACTGATAATTCATCGATTGGTCAGTCTGGAGCAATGAATACTTCTGTTCCTTTGGTTACAGTCTCTTCCAGAACGATGACCTTCCCATTGCAGTTGAGTTATGCTGCCGGGATCAAAACAGATCAGCAAAGTGGTCCGGTTGGTCTAGGGTGGGTTTTGCCTGTTGGAAGTATCAAGCGGGATTATGGGGCGTTTTTCCCGGATTACTCTTCTACCTATCATGAAGCAGATATGTACAATACCGTGAATGAAAATGGAGGGCAATCTTTGAAGGGAAAGTTTGCAACAATGAATGGATCGATCGTGAATCCATTTGCCAATCATCAGTATTTGGGATTCAATGCAATCGAAAATGATAATACCAGGGCAGCACCTCTGAGTGATCTTTACCATATTTCTGTTCCAGGCAAATTATCCAACTCTTTTTATAATGCTGGACTACTTAGTACTCCAACTAATCCGAATAATGCTCATAACTGGTCTCTGACTGAAATGGAGAATTGGAAAATTGCACATACCGTGAAAACGTACCAAATATCACAGGAATTTTCGCGGATCAATGAGGTAAACCTTCAACGTGATGTAAACAACAATATGATCAAGTCTACCAGTTATGCCGCAGCTATTGGTGTGCTTCCTTATGTAAAAAATGGTTTTGCAAAAATACCAAATGGTTTTTCTGAGGATGCGTTTGTTCCGGATGAAGCCGAAAGGTATGTACGCTATGAAGACTTTGAACAATTTTCAATTACAGATGATAACGGAACAGTATATGTATTCGGGCGTGCTTTACGTGGTCAGCGATATGTATATAGTGATGATCCTTTCTGGAGTAACAAGCATTCACAAAATGTAGACGACCCTGCAGAAGGAAATTTTTGGAAGATTGATTACATCGCTGAATGGTTACTTACTGAAATCCATTCTGTAGATTATGTGGATTCTAATGGAAACGGAATTGCTGATGATGAAGATGCAGGAGACTGGATTAGATTTGAATATACGGATGCAGAAAAAACTGAAGCTAGTTATTTAGCAGGACTTTGTTCTATTAAGCAAGACCAAAGAGTGCCAAAATACCGTGAATGGTCTTCTTTTTCGCAAACAGACCGCGCTTCGTCTTTAATGCGAGAATTGGCTTATTTGACAAAGATCATAACTCCAACGCAGGAAATTGATTTCACCATTTCTGAAAGATATGATGTCAACCATGATTACTACACGAAACCAGCAAACCGTGTAGGAAATGATTATTACTTTGAAAATCGGAAATATTGTGCAAGTGGTGGAAATATTACCGATTTTGACATTGAGTACCCTGTTGAAACCATGAAATATGATCAGATCTCAATCAAAAGCAGGTTAATTAATCCGGAATTATATCCAAATGAAAACCTTGCGGTTGGAACCATTAAATTCAATTACGCTGCTAAAGGAAGTGCACAAGAATTGGCAGTTTCCAATTATCTGATCAGAAATAATAACAAACAGGAAAAAATAGCTGTCAGCAATGGAAAATTAGTGGGATCTCCTACGTATTCTTCTTTCGACATGGCAAATTATACAAATGGTACTGACAAACGCGGTAAAACAACCCTTCTAGGTTTGGAATTTTACGGTGCGACAGTGTCTGCCGGTGAAAAAAATGAATATAAATTCGAATACGGTTACAATCCTTCATTTGATGAATTCCACAAAAGGGAAATTATTAGGGCATATTATTTTCCTTCAGTGAGACAAGGATCATCGGTGGTAAATCAGCCGAATACGATTTCAAAAGCAGAAACTCCAATGCAAAATAACTACCCGCAAGTCACTTATAATTCAAGTGGCCTACAAGGAAGTTCAAATCATACAGGTGTTTCAGCATATGATTTTACGATTAACTTCCCTTACCAGGAAAACTATTACAAATTGAATGCTACCCCAACACAAAAAACAGCATTTGCAAATGCCGGGGATCTGCAACTGGGAAGCAATACGCTCATCTCGTCTCCAGTGGTAGCAATTCCTGCCATTCTTCCAATACAAGACGTTTATGGGTTCTTTTACATTCCGGGATACGCCCCAAGTGCGAGCGCCTGGTCATTAACAAAAATTACTTACCCAACAGGTGGTGAGGTGACTTTCGAATACGAACCGGCATCGTTTACGCCATCTACCGAATGGAATCTAAAACAGGAAAACTTTCCGGTTGTTTCTGAATACAATGCGGTTGCAAAACATCGTTCTTTTATTCAGGACGCGCACAATGTAGCCAATAGTGGTCTCTATACTTCTCTAGGGTTAAGTCCGAAAAGGCTCACTGCAACCTATGAAGTGCCTTTATATACCAATTATGGAATCAGGCTAAAAAAGAAAACAAGTAATGATAAAATCAACCCGTCTGTCGCAATCAATTATGAGTATGAGAACGGAACTTTTACAGCGCTTCCGGCAGAATATGTTCAATCATTGATTTCAGGATTTAACCAATTTATTTCACGTGAGAATTACCGCCACCAGGTAGAAAATTTCCATTATTTCAATTCTTCCTATACTTATGATTTTGGAGAGCGCATGAGCCATATTTCGCAGACAAATATTGCTTTAGATGATTACAGTGCGACTAGTTTTTACACAACGATTAAAACCATTCAAGCAGATAATTCTTACACTAAACGAACTTATGGTCCAAGTTATGGAACCTCTGTTGATTTTCCGGTTTATAATTTGTTTTGTTACCGTATACCAGGTATTTCCTGGCAGGCTGGGCTTTTGTTAGGAGGTGATAATATCAACCGTACACCTATCTCTTTGAAAAGCGAAGAATATTTTGAAACAGGTGCAAGTACTCCTTATCAGAAAATTGAGTATCGATATACTCAACTAAGTTCATCTACTCAGGAAATCAAGTTTAAATATGATTTGAGCCCTACAGCGAATAACACGGTGAATTTATGGAATTTGGATTTTGAGGTCTATAAACCGGATGCAACCAATGGGTTCAATACATATAAGCCAGTTAATAACCTGGTTGTTTATAACACATATACCATCGGAATTAACACGCCTGCTTTACATTCCTATATCAAGTGGGGGCAATCCAAAACGGTACTTTCCAAAGAGATAACGAATTACAAGGGAATTGTTTCCGAAACCGAATACACTTATGAAGAACTTGATGAAAGTATTGCAGCATACGGTGGTAACCCGGCGTATGGGGCATTTATCTTGAGACAAACCAAAAAGACGACTGTAAATGAACCTTTAAGCTACATTTCGAGAACGGAATATGCCATTGAGAATTATTCCCCTTGGACAACAAAGTTCAGGGATTTGAATCTAATTTCACTTCCTTATAAAACCACAACCTATTTGAATAGTGCGGTACCAGCGAACACATTAAATGCGCAGGTGATAACTTATGATTATACCCCTTCAGTGCCTAGAAAAATAGATAGTTATGCTTACGAAACCGTTCCTGCCAATTCTGCAACAGGAACTTTTACTCCAACTGCTTTCAGTACTTCAGATCCAAACTGGCGTATTTCGGAATCCGATATTTATGAGTATAATCCAGCTGCCATGCCTGTTTCAATACGCTCTAATCAGGTCTATTCGAAAGCTGTTACCGGAAACGGCTTAAACTCAGTAAAAGCAACTATTTTGGGAACAGAGCGGCCTTTTGACGCAACTTACTCAGGGTTCGAAGATTTCACAGATTTGAAATTGATAGGGAAATGGAACAATCAAAGTTATCTGAAAGAAGATTGGTTTACTACAGAAGCGCAATATATGGATGTGCCTGTGAAGGTTACAGTAACGGATAATCTTCCTCCATGTGCCAATAATACTAGTATTACTGACCCTAATATGACCTATTATTTTGCAGTTACTACAAACGATATTACCAACCTGAAACCAAATGACGCAGTTACTTTTACTTACACAGCGAATGGTAATACAGCAACCGTTCCGGCAATCATTTCCAATACTTTTCTTACCAGTGATTATCCAAACATTATCCTGGACGATGCAAGTGCCCTAAGCCATGTGCTTTGCTTTCAAACCTCTCCTGTTCCCAATGTCGCAGCGATATTTACCAATACAAAAGTCTCTTACCAAAAAGCGCTGCCACGGTTATCAAGTAGTTACGCCCGTACTGGAAAATACAGTTATAAGGTTGCAAGTATCCGAACCAGTGGTGAGCAAACGAAGAAAACTGCTGTAAGACCTGTTAGAATAGCACCTCTAACGATTGCTCCGGAGTGTAATTTACCGGAAGGAAATCCGAATTGTTATTGGAATTATACAGCAAGTTTGTGGCTTAAATACGATTCGGATATTCCACCATTAACACCTCCAACCGTTCCATCAACACCAGCTAGTGATGACGCCGCTGCGGATGCTATTTATAGAAGAGGTATCGTAAATGCTATTACAGACCCGGGCATACGAATCGTTTGTAAGGTTTGGAACAGTTCCAGAACAACTGTGGTTCAACAATTCACGTTCTATCCACAAGATCTGAATACAGCCTGGAAACAATACGCAGTGGATTTTTCGGTATATAAAGGACCTGAGCAATGGGTAGAAGTTTATGTAGAGAACACGATCAACCAGATTGGTACTCCAATCATGAACTACAAAGCAGCTTTTGTGGATGACATTATTGTTGCTCCGAAAGAAGCAAAATACGAATATTCCATAACGGATAGCCGCGGAAATCCAACCTTCAAAGTCAACAACAACGATGTATTTGTTCAGACTACGTTCGATGCAAAAGGGCGCACTGCATCTACAAGAAATGCATACGGAAAAGTTGCACAGGAACTAACCTATTATGACCAGGCAAACTGGACCAGTTCTCATAATTATGTGACGGAAGTAAAATGGGTAGCTAATGGTTTATTCAATACCACGCGCTATTTCATGGACGGATTCGCGCGCACCAAACAGGTACAAATTTCAGATCATGTTCGAAACATGCGTGCGGTTTCCGAAACCAATATTTACAATAACAAAGGACAAATTGTTCAGTCTTACAAGCCTTATTACTTGAGCCAATATGGCCTGGATCCAAAATACGATCCGAGTTACGCTGCAAAAACACAAACACTCTACGGATCAAATTACGCATTTACAGAAGTTGCGTTCGAACCGAAACCTCAGGATGTTGTTTCAAGTGTCAAAGCTCCACGTGCCAATTCCGAAAGTGATATTATAAGTTCACAGACCGAATATATGAATGCTGCTGCGTTGAGCCATGTCAGTGTTGTTTTTGGAATGAATACTTATCCTGCAGGAACTTTATTGGTAAATGAAACAGTGAACCCGGTAGGTAAAATAACAAGAACATATTTGAACCGATTGGGGCAGGTAATTATGGAAGAACACCAGATAGGAATGGACCACGTCCAAAACACCGACGGTTCCATTTCATTCAATACTTACGATCTTGGCTTTGCTCAAACATGGTTCTATTATGATGGTGCGGGAAGGATTGTTGAAACCTACGATCCGGAAAATAAACGAAGCTCTTATTTCTACAACAGTTTAGGGGTAATGATCAAAACCATTTCCCCGGACAAAGGAACTTCCGAATTGCGTTATGATAAATACGGACAAGTGCGTTTTGTACGCAATCAAAAAGATCTGGAAGCTGTAACCGGGAACAGTTACAATACTTCTCAATTCAAATATACCAAGTACGATAAATGGGGACAAACCCTGGAAAGCGGAGTAGTTACCGTTGCACCGAACAGTTTGGGTGTGAGTACTGCAAACCCACCATTCCCGACAGGCGATTTTTTCAATGATTATGCAAAAATAAACGATCAGAACTATCCGCTGGCAACAGACAAATTTGTACAGGTTCATGTGAAAAACACCTATGCAGGAACGCGAAAATTCTATAACAGTGCGGCAACAACCGGTCAAACGGCTTACAGTCAGCATGTACTGAGTACGAGTACCTATTTGTATACTCCGGGGAAAACAGACGCAATTACCATAAGTTATATGGCCGATGGGCAGGTTGCAAAAACAACCTATAATTATGATGGATTAGCGGGAACGCATGAATTAAAAGCAGTTTTCAACGATATGAACCTACCGGTAGGGAAAGATTATGCGAATTCCGTGAACAGCGGTTCCAATTTCAAATGGCGGAACACAATCGATATCTACGGAAGAGCTTTAACAAACAGCAATACTTACAATTCAACGGATATGCAGGTTTCCAAAAACTACTATGATCCGCTTGGAAATTTATTACTGGTTGGTTTTGGTACAACCGGGAACACGTCCGATCCGCACAGGGACTATATATCCATTAAAAAGAACATCCGCGAACAGCTGATCAGCCAGATGAGTAAAAATTACCGCGTGGGATTAACCTATGACGCTGCCGGAAACATTAGCAACCAGTATTGGAGTAATGAGTATTTTGAACCTGCAACGACAAATGCTACAAAGATTAACCAATACGCTTATACGTATGATAAAATGAACCGTTTGATAGGTGCAGATTACAAACAAAGCACTATGACGAGCAATCCGTTTGCATATTATTCAACCCTGAATGCAGCGATCCCAAGTGATTTTGCCTGTACTATAGATGGTCATGTAGCTGCTATTGCTCTTAATCCTTATTTTACGGAATTTGGCAATAACATTGCTAACAGGATAGATGTAGACCGTTCCCAGAATTCAATTGATGCACTCAATCAATTGCAAAGTAATTACCTGCAAAACAATGTGCAGTATGCAGATATGAATGCTGCTCAAATCGATGATTTCTTTACAGGATATATTAGCAGCTGCTCTCTCAATCATTTAAATCCTCTTGACTTTGAATATTACGAAGCAGAAAAAGCGCATGACCAGGTGCACATTGATTACTTAAAAAATAATCCCATTCAGTCCCAATCTTTCAAATACATGAAGGTGATTTTTGGAACGATGCCGTGGACTCCGCCGGTAAACTGTATGCCGAACCCAGGTGCAACTGCTTACGGGTATTTGCAGAATTTTCCAACACCTGTTGCCCCGGAAAACAAGAAGTATTACGATGAAGCTTTCTGGTACCAGGAAAACGGGAATTTCTATACGCTGAACCGGAATAACAATACAGGACAGCGCATGCAGCAGTCATATAGCTATCAAAGCGGAACCAACCGTTTAACACAGGCCAGTTTCCAGTTCACCACCGGAACACCGGATGTGTACAATTACACCTACGATGCGAACGGGAACCTGTTAACAGATCCGAAGAACAGCGTTTCAGGGATCGGATATTCGTTCTATGACGAACTGCCGGTTTCGATAACTAATTCCAGCGGTGAGCACCGATACCGTTACTTTGGCGGAAAACGTTCTGTTAAAGAAATTTCTGATACAGACCGGGAATATTACATCGATATGGTTATCTTAGATCAAAACGGAACGGTGAAAAGCTACCAGACAGCAGCGGGCTATGCCACTCCGAGTGGGACATACGCCGATTATTTCTTCCAGGTAAAGGACTGGCTGGGAAGCCCGCACATTACCCTGAGTTCCAACGGGGTGATGCGAAATGGTATTGATTATTACTCTTATGGAAAAGCGATGCCGGCCCGTAATTCGTATACCACAAACCAGGAAGGTTACCGCTACCAGTTTACCGGGCATGAAAATGACGGAGAAACCAGTTACCAATACCACGGGGCACGATATTATGATGAGGACTTGGCAAGGTATATGAGTGTAGATCCGTTAGCAATGCAATTTCATGCCTGGTCATCTTATAATTACGTGATGGGAAATCCTATTCGTTTAGTAGATCCAACAGGTAAAGGCCCAACGGATTGGGTTTCCATAAATGGACAGGTTCTGTACGACAGTAAAGTAACCGATCAAAAAACGGCAACGGATCGTTATGGAAGTGGTGCTGCATATGCTGCTCCGGGACATAAATATGAAACAAACGAAGGCGCCAAAATTGTTTTAGGTCAAAATGGACAATATACAAAAAATGGTGAGACATTTGAAGTCGCTGATATGGGTAATCAAAGTCAAACAGATATTGCTTGGAGTACATCGAGCAGTGTTGGTTTAAAAGGTAGTCCTGACAAGTGGCTATCATCAGTTAATCTTGATTTCTTTGGAGATGGATTGACTACCACAAACCCTTCAGAACGATATTTTGACCCTGCTTGGCGCACTCCTGCAATGATAGCTGGGTATAAAGGAACTGATAATCTTGCAAATTTATTCAAAGAAACCTTTATATTTATCGGAACAGGAGGCGTTGGTGCTGAAATCGGGTTAGTACGTGCTGGTTTAACATCAGCAGTAATTAATGGAGGTACTAACTACACCGGGCAAATGATAGCGAATGATTTTGATAATAGTAAAGTTGACTTTGCAGGTGTCGGGTTCGCTTTTGGAAGTGGTTTTCTTAGTAAGAATCCATTTGCAGTAGGAATTGGTGCGGCGGCTCTAGATGCTTCAGTTGATTATACTCAAAGTTCGGGATTTAATTACATTGGAAATAAAAATTGGGGAGTTGTTGGAAATGACTTCTTATGGAACAGTATTGGTAACTCGGGCGCTGCTTCCTTCGGAAAAAACCCACCTCTTTTTGAAACAATTGGCTCAACAGTAACAGGCGTCCCAACTAATGTTATTAATACAGTTACTAACAATCAAATTGATCCTCCAAAACCTTAACAATTACTAAAATGAATTGGAAAAAAGGAATTTTTATCACTCTCCTAGTGATTTTTCTAATCTACGTAAGTTTAAACCATTTGGTCTATATTAATTCTTCCGTCGCTTGTGCTAAGTTTACAGGTCAAGGACAGACTAAAGGAGCTAATTATTTATTGTATGAATTTGAAGTTAACAGTAAAAAATACAGAGGTAATGAAAGTTCATCAAAAATCATAGATCAATCTTTTGATAGCCTTGAAAAGATAAATTGTATAAAGGTCGAATATTCGAATGTGACTCCGTTCTTCAATCGTATAATTGATAGACAGGTTTTGAAATAGTTAATAAGACACTGGGACAAATCTTTATCTTTGAATTTAAACAATTTAAAAAACAGACAAGTGAACAAACTAATAGTAATCATCTTTTTATTATTTAATCATTCTGTTTTCGGCCAGGGAATCGAAGGACCAATGGAGGCAAGCCCCGAAAACAAACCATTAATTATTGAATTAATGGTCGAAAGTAAGTTTGAAGCTTATTTCAAGGAATATTGCTCTGATAGAATTGACTTTCTGGGAGAAGAAAAAGGATTAACCAAAGAAAAAATTGCAACATATAAAAAGAAAATCAGCTTTGCTGAATTTTTGGATTACACGGTCTTTAATCAATTCGCCAGCTATTCCTCAGAAGAATTAAAGCAAATGATAACTCTTTGTAAGACCCTCAATAAAGGAAAGAAATTCAATTGGGTATTTATCTCAACACCAATTATTGAATCAAACCTTGAGCTGTTGATAAGACAGTATATGAAGGATTGATTTGTCTTTTTTGGAATGTCTCGCAATTAGCCAATTATTATTTCCATGTGAAGGACTGGCTAGGCAGTACCCACATTACCATGAGCTCCAACGGGGCGGTTCTCTGCGAAACCAGTTATCATTAGCATGTTGCACGTTATTACGTCAAGGACATGGGGCGGTATATGAATTTATTCCATTTTTGCTAAATGAAAATTATTAAACTTGAATATAAATTTTTAGTGTTTTTGTACGCTTATCTGCGTCAAATCGATTTATCGCTCGATAGAAGTCGATGGCAGCCTATAGACAACTTAAGAGAATACTATAAAACACAAATAGAGCCCGAAAGGGTTATCAATTACCTATTGCAAAAGGTTGATTTAAATTCTGATAAGCTTCAGAATCGATATTTTATTGATAAGCTGTCTTTTGGGGATAAGTTGAAAAGTCTGTTATTTCGGAATAAGAGAACATCTTTCCTGACAAAAGATCAACTTTATTATTGTTGTCAAAAGTTACTTGTTCTTAACCACTATTTAAAAAGTGATGCAGAAACTGATAAATTTGAAATTGAAAAATTAAGGAACGAATTTTCAAAACTTACTTATGGCATCATTACGTTTAAATTGTCTAAATCAGATAGAAATAAAGTTATGCTGATTGAGCACTTTCTCCAAAATGAAGAACTAGAGGTTGTAAAGATGGAGGAATTCAATACCGAATTGAATTTTTAAAAGTCAATAATTCCAGGTTTATTTAATTACTCAGATGAATAAACCTGGATATTTATGACTCAGTATCACAATAGAATTGACGATGCTAATTTGTTTTTAAAAGGATATTCAATAGTTCGTAATTAAACCTCAATCGCCATAATACAAACATCATCCACCTGTTCGAAGCTTGCTTTCCATTCCGTAAAATAGTTCTCCAGGTTTGAACCTTGTTGTGCAATCGACAGATTTGAAGTGCTTAACAGCAAATCCTTCAGGTTCTTTGTCTTCAGTTTTTTCCCGATCGGTCCGCCGAATTGATCTGCAAAACCATCTGAAATAAAATACAGACGATCGTTTGGTTCCAGTGTCAGTTCATGGCTGGTGAACGCTTTGAAATTTTCAAAGTGTCCAACCGGCTGTTTGTCTGCCTTTATTTCGATCAGTTCGTTATTACGAATGATCCACAAAGGGTTGTGAGCTCCTGCCCAGCGCATGGTTTTAGCTCCGAAATCGATACAAGCCAGGGAAATATCCATTCCGTCTTTTACATTTTCATGTGCAGATTCGAACGATTCTACTACCAACTGTGCCGATTTATCCAAAATTCTCCCGGGATCTGTCAGGTTGAATTCCGTTACCGAACGTTTGATTGCAGAGGAACAAACCATGGAAACCAAAGCTCCCGGTACACCATGTCCGGTACAATCTGCAACAGCTACAATGCCAATTTTGCGTCCGGCCATTTCAATGGTTTCACAGACATAGAAATCACCCGCTACAATATCTTTTGGTTTGTAAAGCACGAAATTTTTGGGAAACAGATCGTCAATTTTTGCCTGTGGGGGAAGGATGGTATTTTGAAGACGCTTTGCATAATTGATACTGTCAATGATCTCATCATTTTTTTGCTGCAATACCAATTGCTGTGATTCAATTTCAGCATTCTTCTCAGTAAGTGCCAGGTTGGCCGATTTTCGCTGTTTGTTACTTCTGGCAACAATGACTACCAAACCGATAATAAGCACCAAAACAATCAGCATTCCGGAGATAATGGATGCATTTCGTTGATTGGTTGCATTGGACAAGCCCAGTTCTTTTTTATTGATGCTTAGGGAATCTTCGATTTGCTGTGTTTGAAATTCCTGTTTGAGAGAAAGGATCTTATCACTCAGTTTCAGGTTGTCGATAGAGTCTTTGAGTTTACGGAAGGATTCCAGGTTCTCGTAAGCTGGTTTGTATTGCCCCAGTTTTCCGTAAACATTTGCATAAAGTTCATGCCTGTCTGCAAGATGCTGGCCGGTTACATTGCTTAAATCCTGGTATTTGTCCGCTTCCTGGTAAGCTTTTAGTGCTTTGGCATAATCCTTCCTGTCGAAATAAACGACACCCAGGTTTTGGTTGTATCCAACCATTGCTTCCGGATTCGGAGGCGTTTTTTTCAATTCTGCTTCTATCGCTTTCCGGAAATATTTTTCTGCGGGGTCGAGTTGATTCATTTCTTTGTAACAAACCCCAATTTTACAGTACAGTGTCGAATTTTCACCATCATACTTCTTGGCAATCAATTCTTTTTCTAAATCCAGTAGAATCTGTAGTCCCTTTTCCCGTCGAACCATGGATGACTTATCAAAAACAGCAGAAACATAGGTGAACATGTGTTTTCCACGCGACAAACGGATGGCCTCATTGATTTCTTTGATCGCATGAGTGGTATCTTTCAACTGAATGTAAATACTTGCCAGTTTATCGTGCGCAGACGGAAGCATTGCATAGTTTTTCGTTCGTTTAAAGAAGGCCATACTCGTTTTTGCACATTGAATGGCAGATTCAAAATCGTTCATAGTGATGTATTCACCGATCTTATTCTGGATCAAAGCATTGTATTTTACCGTGTCTTTTGCCTGTAGATAAATAGTTGCTGCTTTGTCATAGTATGCCATGGCCAGCTTCGGCTTTCCGTAAGAAGAATAGGAGAGTGCCAGGTTTTCATTGATCATCCCTTTTAATGGAAGATCGATATTCCCATTCATTCGGTCTGCTCTTTTGTAAGCTTCAATTGCCTTTGCGTTGCTTCCCGTACGGTAGCTGATAACACCGACGTTCATCATCATTCCTGCAATTCCTGCACTATCTCTTGGATCCGTATAATCTACCGATTTTTCAAAGTTATAAATGGCTTTTTGGGTATTCCCCTGCATGTAACTGCTGATTCCCATCATGCTGTAAACTTCGGAAAGTGGAAAGTGTTCATACTTTTTAAAAAGCCAAAGGTTCTTTTCTCCACAGGCAATAACTTCTGATTCCATGTTGAGTTTGTCCAAAACTTTCATTTCAAAAAACTTCCCGAAAGCATAAACCAATGTAATTGAGCGGTTGTCTTCTGAAAATTGCCGGATTTCTTCCAATTTTTCCGGAGTGTTCTCTTTTTGAGTAATCTCGAATAATTCAAGAAGTTTCACATGCTTTTCGTCCTTTTTCGCAGCGATTTTTTTCTGAAATGCGGGAAGTTCTTTCTTAAAATGAGTGTCCAGAAGTCGGTAGTAAATGAACTCGTAAGCGATTTTTTGATCACCGCTGCTTTGTTCGATCTTTTTGGGATATTCTTTCTTTCTGAGTTTTTCTATTTGTTCAATTTTCTGCGCACTGGTAAAGGTTGCAGGAATGAATAGTGCGAATAGTACTGCCAGAAATGTTCCGGTTTTCATAGTGAGCGTATTTTTGCAGTAAAGTTAGTTAAATCAATCGCTTGATTGGGGTGAGAAGAAAATGATTGAGACTTTAAAATTGGAATCCTAATAGGTCAGAATGGGAATGATAGTGAGAATGAGGATTTAATTCTTCCTGCTCATTCTGTTTCTCATTCCGTTTCCCATTCTGTTTTTAACTACCTTTACTCCCCGTATGACAGCACAGAAAAATATACTGGTTACGGGTGGTGCGGGATTTATTGGATCTCATTTGGTGCGCCTATTGGTAAATAAATATCCGTCTTATCAAATTGTAACGTTTGATTCGCTGACCTATGCAGGGAACCTGGCGAATTTGAAAGACATCGTGGATGCAAAAAATCACACTTTTTTCAAAGGAGATATTACTTCTGAACAAGATGTGAAAGAAGCATTTGAGAAACACCAGATCACAGATGTCATTCATTTGGCGGCCGAATCTCATGTAGATCGTTCCATTGAAGGTCCGATGGAATTTGTGCATACGAATGTGGTTGGAACGGTGAACCTGATGAACCAGGCGAGAACATTCTGGAAAACGTTGGAAGGTCATATTTTTTACCACGTTTCAACAGACGAAGTGTTTGGTTCGCTTGGAATAGAAGGATTCTTTACGGAAACTACTTCATACGATCCGAGAAGTCCTTATTCTGCATCGAAAGCAGCTTCGGACCACTTTGTTTCTGCTTATTATCACACTTACGGATTCCCGGTAAAACGATCAAACTGCTCCAATAACTACGGAAGCAATCACCACCCCGAAAAGCTGATCCCATTAATGATCAATAACATTCTAAACAAGAAGCCTTTACCCGTTTATGGAGAAGGAATCAACGTGAGAGATTGGTTGTGGGTAGAAGATCACGCCCGTGCCATTGATGTGATTTTTCACCACGGCGAAATTGGCTGCAATTACAATGTTGGCGGCTGGAATGAGTGGCGAAACATTGATTTGATCCACGAACTGTGCAAAATCATGGACCAGGAATTGGGCCGTGAAGCAGGTGAAAGTGCCCAACTGATTACTTACGTAAAAGACCGTGCGGGTCATGATTTACGTTACGCAATCGACGCCACCAAATTGTTCGATGAATTAGGCTGGAAACCAAGTATTACCTTTGAAGAAGGACTCAGAAACACCGTGATTTGGTATTTGAATAACCAGGATTGGGTGAAAGAAGTGACTTCCGGAGCATACCAGGATTATTATAAAAATATGTACAACCAACGTTAGAATGGGCATTTTTGGCATGTTCAACCGACAAAAGAAAGAAACTGCCAATTTGGGTGGAAACTTGTTGGTGGATATCCACAGTCATTTACTTCCGGGGATCGACGACGGAGCACCAACCATGGACCATACCATCGGGATGCTGCGTAAATTCGAAGAACTGGGATACCAAAAATTAATCCTGACTCCGCACATCATGTCGGGAGTGTATGACAACACTTCTGAGATCATTTTGAAAAAACTCGATGAAGTCAGAACAGTAAGCCAGGAATTAGGATTAAAATTGATCCTGGAAGCTTCTGCCGAATATTATTTTGATGAAACGCTGTTTGAGCGTGTCCGCAAGAAAGATTTACTTCCCTTTCATGGAAACCACATTTTGTTTGAGTTCTCATTCAGAAACCAGCCTTCCCAGGTGGAAGACCTTGTTTTTGGGTTGAAATCTGCCGGATACCAGCCGGTTTTGGCACATTTTGAGCGCTACATGTATTTTCATCCGTCCATTGAAGTTGCCAGATCCTTACGCGAACGCGGCTGCTACATCCAGGTGAATTTAAATTCGTTTACCGGACATTACGGACCAGATGTCAAAAACCAGGCGATCCGTTTGCTAAAAGCTGGTTTGATCGATATTTTGGGAAGCGACTGCCACCGGCTTCAACACCTCGAACTGTTGGAAAGTTCTTTAAACCAGGCTGTTTTCCACCAACTTCTGGAAGCAAAAGTCAAAAACCAGCAGTTTCTCTAGACCTCAAATTCATATCCCTGATTGATTTTCCGCAAATGCGCAAATAAAAAAGCGAGCCTACCGGTCTCGCTGTTGCTGATAGGAAAGAGTGATGCCTTTACTAAAAATTCCGGAGTGTCCCCATGCTGTTAATCATCAAAAAAGATCCTAAAAATCCCACTAAAATTCATTCGTTCAAGCGTGTTAGGTCGACCGGTAGGCGACCTTTAAAATTTGCGTATTTGCGGGAAAGAAAAGAACACGTCTTTTTGAGTGAGCTGTTAAAATTTCTTTGGAAAGTTCATTTTTTTGAGCTAATTTCTCCGGTAATTCCAAAAATTACTGCCTCAGAAACAGTTGTTTAAAAAACTACAGTTATGGAAAATTACCTCGGAATGGGCGTTGGGATCATTGCCATTTTAAGCGCTTTTTTAATTCGATCCCCCTTTCTTTTTAAAACGTCATTGAGCATCGCTATCATTTGTCTGATTGTGGCTTTGACCAATGGATTTAAAGAAGATCCTTCATTGGATATGATCTGCTTTACATTAATCGGAATGGTTGCATTGGGTTATTTTATTTCCCTTCTTCCTGAAAAAATCCGGAAAATCGCCCCTTATTTTGTTGGATTGCTGGCCCTGATTCCAATTGGAGCAAAGGCAAATTACCAGGGATTTGATGTAGACTGGACAATCAAAGTCAGTTTTTTTGCAATTATCGGTTCGCTTGTCCCGCTTTTCGCCAAAATTAAAAATTGGTTTGCCGTCCGCTGGTTTGGAGCTGATGGTGCTGAATTTAATACCGCAGTTTCATTAGTTTTCCTGGGGATTTTTGTTTTTGCAGCTTCCTTCATGGCGTCGACTTTCGGAGTGATTCTGCTTGCAACCGGATATTTTTCGACGAACCTGGCTTTGCGTTCAAACAGCGGTTTACAATTGGGAATTTTGCTCTTCGCTGTTGCCTGGATCTTCTTCTCCTTAAATTCGCTGGATGGAATTTCAGATTCCATGTTAAAAGGAAACCTGTGGATGGGAATTTTGGCCGGTTTGGGATCACTTTGGGCTTGTAAATCCATTAAACGAGAGAAATTAAAAGTCTTCCTGAGCTTATTCATTCCACTTTTAATCATTGGAATTTTGGTCAGTTTTGGTTTGTTGAACGAAAACTTTGGCGGAATGCCTACCTATTTGGGAGCAATCATCGGTTCTTCCTTGGCGCTGGCATTGATAGAACAGCCGGAAGACTCGAAACCTTTCCAGGGAATGCTTTTACCGCTTATTTTGATCGGCTTTACAAATTCGGCAGATACCTGTCTGCAGCGCGAAAAACTAAAAATAAAAACCCTTTTGGAGCATTCGGACGAAACCACGAATAATTCCACCGATAAGGAAAACGTGATGGATATTCCTGCAATAGCTCTTACTGACGGAGATGCAGGAGCCTGGAAAAGTGTGGCTGCAAATTCGAAGCTTGAATTTGAAGTTGGTCCTTCTGCCAGCAGAACATCCGGAGCGATCAAAGATTTCCGGGTGGAATTACAATTGGATAAAGCCGGCGTTTTGAAATATGTGAATGTAGACATGGAAAGCAGCAGCCTTACCACTTTCAACGATATGCGGGATGAATCCGTATTGGGAGATGAATTTATTCAAAGTGAGAAACATCCGAAAATTACTTTCCGGTCGAAAAAAATAGAGAAAATAGGAGAGGACTACCGAATTGCCGGCGACCTGGAATTTGTAGGCGTGAAAACAGAAACGATCCTGCATTTGCGTTTCGTATCGAAAGTGGAGAAAGACGGAAATGAAGTGTTGGTCTTTGTGGGTAAAACCGCTGTGGACAGAACGAAGCACAACATGACTTCCGATGCTAAGATCGGCGACCAGGTGGATGTGACATTTGAAGTAGCCGTTGTCCGTTAACACGTAAAGTTCAAATCTTCTTCGCTACTTTGGGCTTCGAAGGTTCAAAAGAATGCTAATTTGAACATTTGAACACCTTTTTAAAGACAGAAAGTTGTATTTTTCCAGTGTGAAAGTGCTCCTTTTCTGTCTTTTTTTTGTGGCTTTCGGTGTTTCTGCCCAACAGGCAGATACGACCTGGAATAAGCGATCTTGGCTGGTTGGAGGAAGCAACCTGGCCTTGGGCGGAGGAAGTATCGCTTTGCTTTCCGCCGTTTGGTACCAGGATTATCCAAAATCGAAATTTCACGCCTTCAATGATTCTAATGAATGGCTGTATATGGACAAATTGGGACATACTTACACCGCCTATAAATTATCGGCTGTAAACTATGCAGCCTGGCGCTGGGCCCGGATGCCGAAGAAAAAAGCGGTCTTTCTTTCCGGTGGAATTGCCTGGACTTACCAGCTTTCAGTTGAGATATTGGATGGATTCAGTGCCCAGTGGGGATTTTCCTGGTCGGATCTGACCGCAAATACCGTTGGAGCAGGTTTGTTCGTTGGTCAGCAATTGGGTTGGGACGAACAGCGTTTTCAACTCAAATTCGGATATAAACCTTCGCCATACGCGGCAGTCCGGCCAAATACTTTAGGATCCAATTTCCCGGAAAGACTTTTGAAGGACTACAATGCACAAAGTTATTGGCTGTGCGTGGCTCCCGGAACTTTTTTCAAGGAATCGAAATTTCCGAAATGGATTCAAATCGGTTTTGGCTACAGCGCAGATGCCAAGCTGAAAGGGGATTCAAATACATACACCGATGTAAATACCGGCAGAACTTATTTCGCCCACTCCGAATATGCTGTTTCGCTGGATATCGACTGGTCGCAGCTTCCGATAAAAAAACCGTGGCTGAAAAAGGTGCTGAAACCACTGAATGCGATTAAAATTCCCTTCCCGGCAGTGTTTTGGAGAAACGGAGTCTGTTATTTCGGGATGTTTTAGATACATTTAAGGCAATGAATTAAACCTTGGTATTTCGAAACTATCTAATCATCATAAAACGAACACACCATGAAAATACTTTACGCACTGTTTTTGGCTTTACCATTTCTTACAACTGCTCAATATTCAGACCCGAACGTGGGAAAACCAAGTTCAGGTTATGGTTCTGACGGAACTTACACGGTGGCTTCGGAAGCTTTTAATAATGTAAATTTTAACGGAGAAGACATTGTCATTTATCACCCGCAGGAAATCACAACGCCGGTCCCAACCATTTTCTATTCCCATGGTTATGGCGGGAATAACCCGATTTACATCAAAGGATTAACCGATTTTGTAGCCAAAAAAGGATATGCGCTGGTTTTTGTCCCTTACCAGACTTTGGGAGTGACGGTTTTGGAGCGTTACGAAAATTTGCTCCAGGGTTTCCGGAAAGCGGCTCGTGATTTCCCGAATATTATTGATACAACTCGTGCGGCATTTATGGGTCATTCTTTTGGCGGCGGGGCTTCCTTTGGAAATGCATTTAAGTGTTTCACTGAAGATAATTGGGGAAGCAATGGTCGATTCATTTATGCTTCGGCACAATGGTATTCATTCAATATCACTCAAAATCAACTGCAAAATTTCCCTTCCGATGTAAAATTGATCACTGAAATTTATGAAAGCGATTCTACGAATGATCACCGTTTGGCAGCAGATATTTTCAGGAATATTTCCATTCCGGGAGCAGAGAAAGATTTCCTGGTTTTGCAGCGAGACACAGTCGGAGGATACATATATCCCGGAGATCATAACACGCCGAATTCCGTTATTGCATTGAATGCACACGATTATTATGGAATTTACCGCTTGCTGGATGCCATAGCAGATTATGTATGGAACGGAAATACGAGCGCCAAAAATGTGTGTCTCGGAAATGGTTCTGCAGCTCAAACAGCAATGCCGGCAGGACTTAAATCAATTCTTCAGACAGATGTTCCAAATATTACCCGACCGATGGAAAGCTTCCAGTTTCCATGCGATTCAACCATCAACCTGCGAATTGCTTATTGCAATGCAGTGAACGGAATGAACGAAAGCGGATTCTCTTCCTTCAATGTTTACCCGAATCCGTTTCAATCTGAGTTTATCCTGGAAACTGAAAACGAACTTACTGAAATTCATTTATTCGATATATCCGGACATGAATTACCGGTAAACGTGCAAAAGGGCGCTTCCGGTTATTTAGTGGATGCAAAAGATCTGGAAGAAGGTGTTTACTTTGTACAGACCAATGTTGGCGTTGTACAATTAATTAAACATGGAGAATAAACTTTTTCAGATTGAAAGTCCGAATGGAACGATAAGAGGGAATTTCGCTTCCTGCGGAGCAGATTCACCCATCGTATTGATGGCTTGCGGGCACAACGGGTTTTATCATTTCGGAATGTTCCCGACCATGCAGAACTATTTCGCTGAAAACGGAATTTCTTCCATTGCATTCAATTACACGCATTGCGGAATTTCGGATGACGGGGATTATTTTGACGACCTGGAAAGCTATAAAAACAATTCCCGCCGATTGGAAGTGGAAGACCTGACCTTTATGGCGAAACAATTATCGGAGCACACCTTTTTTCACAAACCGAAGCAATTATTCCTATTTGGACACAGCATGGGAGGTTTTTCAACTGCTTTCGCTTCGAAATCCATTCAAAATGCCGGAATAGAACTGTCAGGGATCATTTTGTTGAATTCACTGCGAACTCTAAATACGCGAACTCCTGAAATTATGGAGGAATGGCAAGCAAACGGTGTATATTTCCGTCCGAATATGCGCACAAAGCAGGAATTGCCCCAAGGTCCCGAATTTTTAGCAGAAACCCTGGCAAGCGATACCACCTGGAATATGCAGCCAATCATAGAATCAGTAACCATTCCTTGTTTTGTAGCCCATGCGGTAGATGATGAAGCTGTTCCGTTTGAACACGGCCGTACGATTTTCTCCTGGGTTTATAAAAACAATCTTCAAAATGCTTTTCTGCCCATTCCGAATGCCGGACATACCTTAAATACCACACATCCCATGAAACGCGATTCGCAAGAATTGCAGTTTTTCTGCGGACAGGTTATTGATTGGATGAAATTGAAAATATAAAAATGGGTGTGTAGGGACGCGACGCATCGCGTCCCCAGCATTGACGCATCGCGTCCCCACCATTTGTTATATTTTCTTGAAAATTACCGTAGCAATATGCCCGCCGAAACCAAAGGTGTTGCTCATCGCATAAGTGATTTCTTTGGATTTTCCTTTTGCTAAGGGGAAATCATATTTGTCTTTGTATTCCGGTTCGATCTCTGTAGTATTGATCGTTGGAGGAACTATCGAATCCCGGATTGCCATAATACATGCAATTGCTTCCACGGCTCCGGCTGCTCCAAGCAAGTGACCCGTCATGGATTTTGTTCCGGAAACACTTAGCGTTGATCTGTCCCCGAAAACGCGTTTCAAAGCGATCAGTTCACTGTTATCTCCCTGTGCAGTAGAAGTTGCGTGCATATTGATGTAATCAATCTGGTCCGGAGTAATTTCCGCATCGCGCAATGCTTCTTCCATTCCCAGCACAGCTCCGTCACCTTCCGGGTGAGTTCCCGTTAAATGATAAGCATCAGCAGCCATTCCGCCGCCAACAACTTCTGCGTAAATTTTCGCTCCGCGCGCCACGGCGTGTTCGTATTCTTCCAAAATAACCGCCGCAGCTCCTTCACCCATCACAAATCCGTCGCGGGTTACGTCAAAGGGACGTGAAGCAGTTTCCGGTGAATCATTGCGTTTCGATAAAGCCTGTGCAGAAGAGAATCCACCCATTGCCGATTCGGTAATCGCCGCTTCAGATCCACCACTGATGATCATGTTTGCTTTTCCCCACTTGATGTAGTTGAATGCATCGATCATAGCTGTATTGGAAGTTGCACAGGCAGAAACCGCACAATAGTTGATTCCGCGTAAACCGTATTCCATGGAAATAATCCCGGAAGCAATATCTACTAAGATTCTTGGAATAAAGAACGGCGTAAAACGCGGTGTTCCGTCACCGGCAGAATATTCCTTCATCTGGTCCTGGAATGTTTGGATTCCCCCGTTCCCGGATCCCCAAATTACTCCGATACGATCCCTGTTCAATTCTTCGAAATTGATTCCCGCATCTGCAACCGCTTCGCGAACTGCTACTAATGCATACTGGGAGAACGGGTCGTATTTACGGATCTCTTTGACATCAAAATGATCTGCCGCATTGTATCCTTTCACTTCGCAAGCGAAAGTTGTTTTGAATTTTGAGGTGTCGAATTTGGTAATCGGCCCGGCACCGCTTTTACCTGCTTTCATGTTGTTCCAAAATTCCGGAACGTTATTCCCGATTGGTGTAAGGGCTCCCAAACCGGTAATTACAACTCTTCTTGTCATAATATATGTGTTTCGATTAATTAAAATTAGTTTAAGAAGTTCAAAAAAGGTTCAAAGGGTTCAAAAAGTTCAAGAGAAATTTTAATTTGAACTATTGAACATTTTCAACCATTGAACGGTTTTCTTACAGAAAACCAAGCTCAAGCTTTGCTTCTTCACTCATCATATCCTTGTCCCAAGGCGGG
>CBFGOJ010000028.1:0-62234 GCA_965650365.1 uncultured Fluviicola sp.
TTTTACAGCAGAAGTTATTTAAATTTTGCGGTAAAAAGTTAAAAAAATGCGGCGTACTCTTTAAAAGTTCAAAGGTTAAATGGTTTAAGAGTTCAAATTGGATTTGAACCCATTGAACATTTTGAACTCTTTACACTATTTTTGTGCCATGCAAAAGAAAATTTTACTCCTGGGTTCGGGTGAACTTGGTAAAGAATTGGTAATCGCTTTACAGCGTTTGGGACAAACGGTTATTGCTGTTGACAGTTATGAGAATGCACCGGCTATGCAGGTTGCAGATTCGTTTGAAGTGATCAATATGCTGGATGCTGTTTCACTGGATGCCATTGTTGCAAAGCATCACCCGGATTTGATAGTTCCCGAAATTGAAGCGATTCGTACGGAGCGTTTCTATGAGTACGAAAAAATGGGAATTCAGGTAATTCCTTCTGCAAAAGCTGCCAATTTCACCATGAACAGAAAGGCAATCCGCGATTTGGCAGCCAAAGACCTGGGAGTAAAGACGGCTAATTACCTGTATGCCAAAACAGGTGAAGAGTTCGAAAAAGCAGTTCTTGAAATTGGAATTCCATGTGTGGTGAAACCACTGATGTCGAGCTCCGGAAAAGGCCAATCCGTAATTCGGTCCAAAGAGGAAATTCCCAAAGCATGGACATATGCCATTGAAGGTTCACGTGGCGATTTGAAAGAAGTGATCGTGGAAGAATTCATCCCGTTTGATTACGAAATTACTTTGTTGACAGTCACTCAAAATAAGGGTGAAACCTTGTTCTGTGCTCCAATCGGTCACAGACAGGAACGTGGGGATTACCAGGAAAGCTGGCAGCCCATGCCGATGAACGCGGAACATTTGAAAGAAGCTCAGGAAATGGCTGCGAAAGTAACCACAGCACTGGGCGGATCAGGTTTGTGGGGAGTAGAATTCTTCATTACGAAAGACGGAGCTTATTTTTCAGAATTGTCACCACGTCCGCACGACACCGGAATGGTAACACTTGCCGGAACACAGAATTTTAGTGAGTTTGAATTACATGCACGTGCTATTTTGGGATTGCCGATTCCATCCATCGTTTCGTTGAAGAATGGTGCAAGTGCGGTTGTTTTGGCAGATAAGGAAACAGATAATGCACCCACTTTTTCAGGTTTGGAAGAAGTGCTGCAGGTGGAAGGTTCTGACGTTCGCATTTTCGGAAAACCAACCACAAGACCTTACAGAAGAATGGCCGTGGTTTTGTATTCCGGAGACCAGGAAGTGACTCAGATTACTGATAAGGCAAAGGAATTAGCGAAGAAAATCACCATCAATTACCGTTAATTTGAAACGAGTAGTAATTATTGGCGGCGGACCTGCGGGTCTAATGGCCGCAACCCAATTATTGAAAAGTGATTGTGAGATTATTTTGCTGGATCAGAAGGCGAGTGTAGGAAGAAAATTCCTTGTTGCCGGAGATGGGGGATTTAACCTCACACATTCAGAGAATAAATTGGAATTGATGGAGAAATACGATTCGGATTGGATGAAACAAGCCGTTCGAACGTTTCCAAATAAGGACTTCATCAAATTTTTGAAGCAGATCGGGATCGAAACGAAGGTGGGTTCTTCCGGAAAGATTTTCCCGGAGGACGAAATCAAACCGATCCAGGTTTTGAATGCCTGGAAGCAGCATCTGGAGCCGAAAGTGCAGTTTGTACTGAACGCCCGATTCCTGAACTTTAACGAAAAGCAGGTGGAAGTGGAAAGAGATGGGAAAACAGAGAAAATCGATTTCGATTACCTGGTTTTGGCATTGGGCGGAAAATCCTGGCCGGTTACTGGCTCAGATGGAGCCTGGACTTCAGTTTTTGAACAAAAAGACATCGCATTAAATCCTTTCAAACCCAGTAATTCCGGTTTGGTATTATACGAAAACTGGCTGACCGGTCTGGAAGGAAAAATCCTGAAAAATATCCGTACTTCCTGCGGAAATCAAAGCTGTGCCGGGGATTTGGTCTGCACAAGTTATGGCCTGGAAGGAAAACCTGCATACGCGGTCAATGGTGCTTTGCGAAAAATGGAGAAACCAGTTTTCAAAGTAGATTTAAAACCCCAAATGACCTCCGAGAAGATCTTCGAAATTCTCAAAAAGGCAAAGAATCCGTCGCAGGGATTGAAAGAGTTGAAACTGGGAGAAGTAGCTATTTACTGGATCAAGAATTTTGTTTCCAAAGAGCGTTTTCTAAATCCGAAAGAGTTGACGAAGGCAATCAAAGAGTTACCGATTGGAATTAAAGGTTTCCGGCCCATCGAAGAAGTGATCTCCAGTGCGGGAGGTATTTCGGATACGGAAATCTCCGAATCGGGTGAATTGAACAAATTCCCGAATGTATATGTTGCCGGTGAAATGATCGATTGGGATGCGCCTACAGGCGGATATTTGATCCAGGGGTGTGTTTCAAGCGGCTACGTTTCGGGGAAAGCGATTTCTCGTGCCTTCGACTCCGCTCAGTCACCGAGGTGAAATTACGGTTGAATTTCAGAGTGTTTTCGGGGCAAATCATAAGAAATATGTGGCTTAGTTGAAGTAAAATCCGACCAGGTGGCTGAGCGGAGTCGAAGTCACTGATCTATTCTAGGCAAATTGATCTTCTCTTTCACCACAAACCCCGTTGGGAACTGCGCTGCAGTACCTGCTTTTACTTTTTCTGCTTCGAGCTGTGTTCTGAAATCACCGACTTTCAAAAAATAATGCGGTGCCACAAATTCTACGTAAGTGTCCACTTTTGGAAATTGAGCGGCAAATTTGGAGCGGGCATCATCAATGAAGGATTTATTCGAGTCAAATGCCAACTGCAGTCGATAACCACTGATTTCAGGTGTGTTTGCCTGCCCCTGAGCTTTCACCAGTTCATCAATTCTATCATCTTTTACAATCGTAACCTGCGCATTTCCGAAATATGAAATGACCGACAGAATTGTTATCAAAATTACCTTTTCCATAGCAAGCATCTTTCCGCAAAGTTAATTGAAATTCTGCATACGATTCATGCTATGCAGAATTGCTGAATTTGTTGTAAAAAATCGTGCCGAAAAACACCGCTCAAAGCGAGTAGAATTGTTGTAAGTGGTAGCAAATTAGGGGATTGTTAAGAAATGTGAAAGAAGAGAGTTATTTAGAATCATTTTAAATTAAAAAATCGGGGGCAGTTTTTGTCATAAAACTGTCACAGAAACCCCTTATTCTTCTAAATTTGCCATCGTTAATTGCTGTGTTAACATAGGGTTGACAATAAATTTTAGAAACAAAAATATCTAATAATCAGATGTTTAGAAGTATAAAACAATGGTGTATCGGTGCTCTTTCAACAGTATTTGTTGTTGGTGCATTTGATAGTTTCGCTGCGGCTCCGGATGGAGGAGCGCTATTTAAAGCAAAGTGTGCTACATGTCACTCCCCCTTTAAAGATGGTACAGGTCCCAAGCTATTTGAAGTCCGTAAGAAATGGGCTGAAGGTGGTGCTAAGGAAGGTTCTATCTACCAATGGGTAGCGAACTGGAGTGCAGCAGCAGCGGCAGATCCGTATGCAAAGCAGGTTTCCGATGTGAAGAAAACTGCGATGAATACATTCCCGGATTTAGCAGGAAAAACAGAAGAGATCGATGCGATTTTCAATTACATTGATTCTCAGACTCCTCCAACTCCAGGAGGTGGTACCGAAACGGGTAGTACTCCGGGAGCTACAGGTGTTGATGAAGTAGAGGAGGATGGTCTTTCATGGGTTTGGATCCTGATGGGAGTTGTCTTCGTTGTAATCATTATGGCAGTTGGTGGTGTTCGCCGTCAATTGAGAAATGCAACGAAAGAGCACGAAGGCCAATCAGTGAACGATGAGCTTTCATTCTCACAAGAGTTTAAATCATGGGCTTGGAAATACAAGCGTTATGTAGGTCTTGGAGGATTGGTGATCGTCATGTCTTTGATCGTTTCCTTATTCCTTTCACTTTATTCGATTGGTATATTGGAAGATTACCAGCCGTCTCAGCCAATTGAGTTCCCGCATGATATTCATACAGGGAAGAATCAAATTGACTGTAAGTACTGTCACAACTCTGCTGACAATGGTAAAACTGCAGGAATCCCAACTGTAAACGTTTGTATGAACTGTCACAAGCAGATCGGCGGAACTACTCCGGAAGCACAGGATAAAATCGCTAAGATTTATGCGGCTGCCGGATATAATCCTGCAACACAATCTTACTCCGGGAAAACAAAAGAAATTATCTGGAACAAAGTTCACGTATTACCTGATCATGTTTACTTCAATCACCAACAACACATCGTTGCAGGACAAGTTGATTGTAAGCAGTGTCACGGTGATATGACGAAACAAAACGAGGTGGCGAAAGTTCAGCCGGTTGCTGAATTGAACAAGATCGAAGGAAACGTTCCGTTGACAAAAGCAACTTTGACAATGGGATGGTGTATCGAGTGTCACGCTGAGAAAGAAGTTCTTGGTGGTAAGCCGCTGGATACAGAAGGAAGCAACTATTACAATGAAATACATAACCGTTTGTTAAAAGACAGAAAATTATACAATAAGTTCCTGGAGGACAAAAAGATAACGGTTAAAGAATTAGGTGGTTGGGAATGTGCTAAATGTCACTATTAATCAATCTCATACAGTAGAACAAAGATTATGGCTATGTCAAAAAAATATTGGAAAGGTCTTGATGAATTGCATGAAACACCTGCATTCATTGAGTCAAGAGATCGCGAGTTTGCTCCGTCTGTTTCTGTTGACGAATTCTTAGGTGATGATCAACTTGCTGAAACATCTACGGCACGTCGTGACTTCTTGAAATTCTTAGGATTCAGTGTCGCAGCTGCTACAGTTGCAGCGTGTGAAGCTCCGGTTACAAAAGCTATTCCTTACGTTGTTAAACCGGAAAACGTAACTCCGGGTGTTGCAACCTGGTATGCTTCCACTTATTACGATGGGAACGCATACGCAAGTATTGTGGTGAAAACACGTGAGGGTCGACCGATTTATATCAAAGGAAACCGTGATTTCGGATTTACGCAGGGAGCTTTAACTCCTCAAATCGTATCATCCGTTCTTTCACTTTACGATAGCGCTCGTTTGAAAACAGCACAGGCTAAAGGAGGGAAAGATATTTCATGGGACAAATTAGATGATGCTGTTCAGGCAGAATTGGCTAAGATCAAGAAATCAAACGGTAAAGTTGCATTCGTTGCAAATTCGGTTATTTCTCCTTCTATGCAGAGTTCAATTGTAGATTTGTCTACAAGTATCTTCGGAGAAGTGAAAGATGCAAATGGAATGGCAGCTGTTCACCCGAACTTTAACTTTATCCAATACGATGCAGTTTCTTACGCTGGAATGCGTGAAGCAAACATGGAGTCTTTCGGAATGCGTGCTATTCCCGATTACGATTTCATGCAGGCTAAAACAATCGTGAGTATCGGTGCAGACTTTTTGTCAACCTGGTTGCTTGGAAATGCATACTCAGCTGCTTACGGAAAACGCCGTGACCCGAAAGGCGAATGGATGAACAAACACTTCCAGTTTGAGTCAACTATGTCAATCACCGGTTCAAACGCAGATTACCGCGGAATGATCAAGCCAAGTGAGCAGGCAAATGTACTTTCTTACATTCTTGGTAAATTCGGGGTGAACGCAGGTGTTCCGTCAGATTTGCCGAAAGAAGCAAAAGCTGTTGCAGATGCAGCAGTAAAAGCATTAAAGGCTTCTAAAGGAATGTCAGTGGTTGTTTCCGGGTCTAATAATAAAGCCGTTCAGATTCTTACGAATAAGTTGAACAGTGTATTAGGAGCTTACGGAAAAACAATTCTTTTCGACAAGCAATTGCAAATGTTCCAATCCGAAGACGCGAAAATGCAGAAATTAGTTTCTGATGTAATCGCAGGAAAAGGACCGGATGCAGTTTTCTTCTTAGGAACAAACCCTGTTTACAACTTACCGAATGGTAAAGCGTTTGCAGCGGCTCTTGATAAAGTAAAATTAAGCGTTTCATTATCCGGTTACGGAGACGAGACAGCTACAAAATGTTCATACATTGCTCCGGATCACCATGCATTGGAATCATGGATGGATTACAATCCGAAAGCAGGACATTATTCAATCGCACAGCCTACTATTCGTCCGTTATTTGATACGGCTCCTGCAATGGAATCATTGTTGGTTTGGGCGGGTGCTAAAAACCGTGGAGGAAAAGATTCACGTGTAGCTTACGAGTACATTCAGAAAAATTGGGAGATCTACGGATTCCCTTATCAAACAAAATACGCAGACTTCAATACTTACTTCGAAATGGCTATTCACAATAGCTGTCACGAAGATATGGTAATGCCCGGAGCAGCGACTCCAGTTGCATTCAATGATGCAGCAATGGGGAAAGTTGCCGGTAAATTACCGAAAGCAGGTTCTTTGGAAGTCGTATTGTACCAAAAAGCAGGTATCGGAAACGGAGATATGGCTGGTAACCCATGGTTGCAGGAAATGCCGGATCCAATTACTAAAGTAACCTGGGACAATTACATCACGATGTCTCCTGAGGCAATGAAGAAAGACGGTTATGCTGTTACTTTCGACCAGGAGCATGGATTGAATATGGCAACTGTAAAAGTTGGCGGAGAATCAATCACACTTCCTGTTTACCCTTCACCGGGTCAAGCTCCGGGAACAATCGGTATCGCTTTAGGATACGGACGTGGAGAAGGAAATGAAGAAATCGGAAATGCTGCTTTCGTTACGAAACAGTACGGAGGTTTCGAAATGGATGAAAAAGGGAATCGTGTAACAGTTGGTAAAAATGCATTCCGTTTGCTTACCTGGGAAAATGGAACTTACCAAAATGAAACAGCTGCTTCTCTTTCAAAAGCAGGAAGCGAACTATATCCAATCGCAGCAACACAAATTCACCACACGGTAATGTCCCGTAACTCTATTGTTAGAGAAACAACACTGGAGATTTACCAAAACGAAGAAGAAGAATACTACAACCACAAACATGTATTGCATGAGAATGGTAAAGCAGTTCCGATTTCAGAGTTTGATTTGTGGGATGCACATCCGGTAGAGAATATCGGTCACCGTTGGGGAATGACTATCGACCTGAACCAATGTTTTGGTTGTGGTGTTTGTATCGTAGCTTGTCAGGCTGAGAACAACATCCCGGTAGTTGGTAAAGACGAAGTTAGAAGAGGTCGTGAAATGCACTGGTTGCGTATCGACCGTTACTTTGCATCCAGCGAAGAAGTAGTAGTAGGAACACGTAAAAATCCTGTTTTAGGAGAGTTGGATTACAGAGCATCTGAAATCCCGACTGCGAATCCTACTGTAGTTCACATGCCAATGATGTGTCAGCAGTGTAACCATGCTCCGTGTGAAACGGTTTGTCCGGTTGCTGCGACAACGCACTCAAATGAAGGATTAAACCAAATGACCTATAACCGTTGTATCGGTACTCGTTACTGTGCTAACAACTGTCCTTACAAGGTTCGTCGTTTCAACTGGTTTAACTACCCATCTTATAAGAAATTTACAGAGATCAACCCTGCTCAGGACGATTTAGGACGTATGGTATTGAACCCTGACGTTACAGTTCGTACTCGTGGTGTGATGGAGAAATGTTCATTCTGTGTTCAGAAGATCCAATCTGTGAAATTAGAAGCTAAAGTTCAGAACAGAACAGTTCAGGACAGCGACTTCGAATCTGCTTGTTCGGATGCATGTCCGGCAGGAGCTATTGTATTCGGTGACTGGAATGACGTGAATTCAGAAATTCGTAAGAGTTCTAAAGACAAACGTGCTTACCAGGCATTGGAAGAAGTGGGAGTTAAGCCAAATGTTTGGTACAAAGTGAAAGTTCGCAACAATGAGAATCCGGAATTGGATACACTTGTAGCGAATGCTGTAAAATTCGACGAGGCTGCTCACGCGGCACACGGAGGAGGACATAGTGATCATGCTGAACATGGACATGGAAATAAATCAAATCATTAATTGCTTAAAATTAAAGTCTAATGCATAAGGAAGCTGCAATTCGTGAACCCCTCATATTAGGTCACAAGACGTATCATGAGATTACTGAAGACGTATGTAAACCGATTGAGGATAAAGCACCGCGCATGTGGTACATTTTATTCGGTATCGCTTTAGTTATCGGATTATACGGAGTAGGATGTATCTTTTACTTGTTAGGAACAGGTATTGGAGTTTGGGGTCTTAACAAAACCGTTGGTTGGGCTTGGGATATTACCAACTTCGTTTGGTGGGTAGGTATCGGTCACGCCGGAACCCTGATCTCAGCAGTATTATTATTGTTCCGTCAAAAATGGAGAATGGCGATTAACCGTTCTGCAGAAGCGATGACAATTTTCGCGGTATTCATGGCAGGTTTGTTCCCGCTAATTCACATGGGTCGTTTGTGGGTAGGTTACTGGACACTTCCATTACCAAACCACTTCGGTTCTCTTTGGGTTAACTTCAACTCCCCGTTGTTATGGGATGTATTTGCGATCTCAACGTATCTTTCTGTATCCTTAGTATTCTGGTACATCGGTTTGATTCCTGATTTCGCTACAATCCGTGACCGTGTGAAAAAACCAATTCCAAAGAAGATGTACTCTATTCTTTCTTTCGGATGGTCAGGACGCGCTAAGCACTGGAATCGTTTCGAATTAGTATCCTTGGTACTTGCGGGTGTTGCTACACCATTGGTATTCTCGGTTCACTCTATTGTATCCTTTGACTTTGCTACATCCGTTATCCCTGGATGGCATACTACGATCTTCCCTCCGTATTTCGTTGCGGGAGCGGTATTCTCCGGATTCGCGATGGTACAAACGCTTCTTTTGGTGATGCGTAAAGCCATGAAGTTAGAAGCTTACATTCACACAAGACACGTAGAATACATGAACATTGTAATCATGGTTACAGGTTCAATCGTAGGAACGGCATATATTACCGAGTTATTCATTTCCTGGTATTCAGGCGTGGAATACGAAGCATACGCATTCTTCAACAGAGCAGTGGGACCATATTGGTGGGCTTATTGGGCTATGATGACTTGTAACGTGGTTTCTCCGCAGTTGATGTGGTTCAAGAAATTAAGAAGAAGTTTATTGTTTACATTCGTCATCTCAATCGTTGTAAACATCGGTATGTGGTTTGAGCGTTATGTAATTATCGTTACTTCCATTCACCGCGATTACCTTCCGTCTTCCTGGTCTATGCACTACCCAAGTCACATCGACTTAGGTGTATATGTCGGAACGATCGGTTTGTTCTTCGTATTCTTCTTATTGTTTGCTCGTTTCTTCCCGGTATTGGCGTTGAACGAATTGAAAACAATCCTGAAATCATCCGGAGAATCTTACAAGAACGACACCGCACCGATTCACCCTTATTTTGCAAAAAACGGTCATGGTAGTCACGGACACGATCATGGACCGGATTCAGGAACAGGACATGCTGATCCGAACGCAGAAGGTACAAACGATATTAACAATCATTAATAGAGAAACATGGCAGAGAAAGTAATTTATGCAATGTATGACGACGACGATGTGCTAAAAGACGGCGCAAAGAAGTTAGTCGCTAAAGGAGTTAAAGTAGCTGACGTGTTTTCTCCGTTCCCGATTCACGGAATTGATCCGATTATCGGGGTGAAACAAACGCGTTTGGGTATTATGGCATTCTTATATGGTTTGACTGGTACTACACTGGCAACACTTGGAATGAACTATTTCATGATCCAGGACTGGAACATGAACATCGGTGGTAAACCAAGTATGAGTTATTTAGATAACGTTTTAGCTTTCATTCCAATTACGTTTGAGTTCACAGTATTGTGTGCTGCTCACGGAATGGCAATCACTTATTTGTTATTGAACAAGACTTTGCCGGGAATGCCTGCAACGAATCCTGATCCTCGTACCACAGACGATAAGTTCGTAATGGAATTGCGTTTGTCAGACAACGGTCAGTTCTCTGAAGGAGAATTGATGGCTATGTTGAATGAGACAGGAGTGATAGAAGTAGATCAAAAAGATATTCATTAATTAACTGTAGATCTTAAGTCTTACAGCGTTTAAAGACCAATACAGATGAAAGTAAAATTCAAGGCATTTGCACAGTTTTCAGTAGTAGCGTTGCTTGCAGCAGCGTGTACTTCTGATCCTGATAGTGCAGGTTTAGAATACATGCCTGATATGTATCGTTCTCCTGCGGTTGAACCATATGTTGATTATGGTGAAGTCCGCGGTCAGATCAATGACGAATTTAAAATGCGTCGTTCCGCAATGGTTCCACCGCGTTATGCAATTCCTTATGTGGGTACAGATTCGGCAACTGTTCATACCTTACTTCCATACCACCGTATGCCAGGTAGATTGTTTGCAGAATCACACGGATTGTACCAGTACGATTTATCATCTAATGCAGATGAAAATTATGAGTACAACATGTCTGCACAAGATGTGAATCCATTGAAGTTAACTTCCAAGGAAGTTGCTGATAAGATGTTCGCAGATGGAAAAGCATTGTATGCAATAAACTGTAATCACTGTCATGGTGAAAAAGGTGACGGAGAAGGACCAATGGTTAAATCCGGAGCTTATACAGGAGCAGCTGTGTTATCAGGTCTTGCAATCACTGAAGGACAAATGTTCTATTCTATTTACTACGGTAAAGGAATGATGGGATCTCACGCATCTTTGTTGAATAAGAAAGAGATTTGGACTTTGGTACATTATGTAAGAAAGTTCCAGGATGCTAAATACGGTACATTTGACGCAAACGGAGCTCCTTTATGGGGTGCTGCCCCAACTGCCACACCAGCAGTAGTGGCACCGGCAACAGCTAATGCACCAATGTAATATTTACTAAGAAAGAAAACGAATAGAAATGGAATTCAAAGTTTCATCAAAAGCAAAATCCCTTACGGTAGTCCTGATGTTGTTGGGAATTATCGGCATCTGTTTAGGTGTTTGGATAGAATTTACAGAGTCTCATAATAATGGAGAGCATTTCCAGCAGCGTTTCTTAGGAAACTTGTTGGTAGATAGTTTCTTCTTCTTCGCAATCGGTTTGGGAGCATTGTACTTCTTAGCTTTGCAATATGCAACTGAAACAGGTTGGTATGCATCTGTAAAAAGAATCATTGAAGGAGTAGCGGGGTATTTGCCTTACGGTATCGCATTGATGTTGATTACACTATTGACTCTTTCATTAACGAAAGGTGGTGGAATCTACGCCTGGATGGATCCGGAGCACGTGAAGCACGATCCGATCTTAATCAAGAAATCAGCGTACTTGAACCAGACTTTCTTCTGGATCAGAACTGCAGCTTACATGGGAGTTTACTTCATTTTCTGGAGAGGTTTCAAAATGCGTTCATTGGAAGAAGATAAAATTGGTGGATCTGCCATTCACTTCAAAAACTACAAGAAAGCAGCTTTGTTCCTTGTATTCTTTGCGGTATTCTCCTCAACTTCTGCCTGGGACTGGATCATGTCAATTGATGCACACTGGTTCTCAACATTGTTCGGATGGTACGTATTCGCAGGAATGTGGTGTTCTACAATGGTTGTTTTGGTAACATTGACTTTATACTTGAAAAAACAAGGATATTTGAGTAAAGTAAATGAAAACCACATCCACGATTTAGGGAAATGGACATTTGCAACTTCTTTCTTGTGGTCATACCTTTGGTTCTCTCAATTCATGTTGATCTGGTATGCAAACATTCCGGAAGAGGTAACTTACCACTTAACACGTATTGAAGATTTCAAATTATTATACTTCGGTATGTTCTTCATCAACTTTGCATTCCCAATGTTGTTGTTAATGTCTCGTGATGCTAAAAGACACGCAGGTGTTCTTACAGCAGTTGGAGTAATCATTTTCGCAGGTCACTGGGTAGATGCATACCTGATGGTAATGGGAGGTTCAATGGGTAAAAATGCTTACATCGGTGCATTGGAAATTGGAATGGCGTTATTGTTCTTAGGATTCTTCATCCGAATTATCTTAACGAACCTGACTAAAGCTCCATTGATGCCGGTAAATCACCCGTTCCTGGACGAAAGTATTCACCACGAAATTTAATAAGGCACTTGTTGATCCGATAAAATAAAAAACATGACAAAGCTAATCGTATTAATAGTTATCATTTTAGGAGTTATCGCCATAGCACAGTTGGTGCGTATGTATGAGCTTTCTTCTAAATTAAGAAATCGTCGTGAGGAAGATATCCCGAATCGCGATAACCGTCTGAACGCAGCCTTATTATTGGTGTTTATGTTCGCGTTTTTTGCGGGAGTATTGTACTTATTCTGTGAGTACGGATTTACTGGTCGTGGAGAAGCAGCTTCTGTTCACGGTAGAGGAACTGACTGGTTGATGGACCTGAACTTGTGGATCATTATTGCAGTATTCTTCTTAACAAACGGATTGCTTTTCGGATTCGCGTTCAAGTATGTACGTAAACCGGGAGTAAAAGCATACTGGTTCCCACACGATAATCGTTTGGAGTTGGCCTGGACAGTAGTTCCGGCAATCGTTTTGGCTGTAATCATCATCCTGGGATTGAAATCCTGGAATGAGCAAACGGATGAGTCTCCGAAAGAAGCTATCAGACTGGAGTTATTCTCTAAGCAATTTGACTGGACGGTTCGTATGTCGGGTGACGATAATACATTGGGTTATTTCGATTACAAATTGACTAACGAGAACAATCCGTTAGCAATGTTGACCACTGTAACAATCCAGGATGCGATTGACAGTATGGAAAACAGCGCAACCGGGATCCATTCATTGGAAACTCAATTAAATGATCCTAAGAAAATCTTTAATCCGGAAGATCATGCTTTGATGGTGAAGGATTTGGCAAGAAAAGAACGCATGGTTCGTATGTTGTACCAGTTGAAAGCTCGTCACAGCAGTGCTTTGGATGCACGTGTGAAAGATGATTTGATGTTCAACTCGAATGATACTTTGTACTTGTGTGTTGATACCGATTACGAATTCAACTTCCGTTCTAAAGACGTTATTCACTCAGCTTATATGCCTCACTTCCGTTCTCAGATGAATACGGTTCCCGGGCAAACAACACGTTTCAAGTTCCAGCCTTGCATTACAACAGCTGAAATGCGTGTGAAGATGAACAATCCCAGATTCAATTATGTATTGATGTGTAATAAGATCTGTGGATCTTCGCACTACAAAATGAAATTGATGGTTGTGGTATTGGATAAGAAGAGCTACAAGAAATGGTACGATGTGGTAAGATTTAACCACCCGGAGAAATTAACAGTGAAGACTCCGCAGGCAATTGTGGACAAAGCAATGAAATCAAAAATCTTCAAGTATGTTTACCCGATCGGTAGCGAATTGAAAGAGTTGGAGAAAGCAAAAGCGGCGATGGCACCAAAAGATTCGGTTTCTGTTGTTCCTGCTGGAGTACCGGCAATGGCTGCAACACCGGCAGAGTTATAGGTGAAAAAATAGTTAATTAAGTAAAAACAGCATAATAGATAAAATCATGGCAGCTCACGAAGCACACGCACACCACGACGCTCATGGACACCACCATCATGAAGAAGGTTTTATTTCTAAATATATTTTTAGTCAGGACCATAAAATGATTGGAAAGCAGTTCTTAATGACTGCTGTATTTATGGGAGTAGTGGCAATGTTATTGTCCATCTTGTTCCGTATCCAATTGGCTTGGCCAGGTGAAGAATCAGACTTCTTATCATTTTTCTTAGGTGAAACCTGGGCTCCGGGAGGAGTAATGAAGGAAAGTATGTACTTAGGATTGGTAACAATTCACGGTACGATCATGGTATTCTTCTTGTTGACAGGTGGATTGTCCGGTACTTTCTCGAACTTACTTATTCCGTTGCAAATTGGTGCGCGTGATATGGCTTCAGGTTTCCTGAATATGTTGTCGTACTGGATGTTCCTGATCTCTTCATTGATCATGTTGTTCTCTTTGTTCATTGAAACAGGACCGGCATCTTCAGGTTGGACGATCTATCCTCCATTATCTGCATTGCCTCAGGCTATTGAAGGTTCAGGATTAGGAATGACTTTATGGTTGGTTTCAATGACTATCTTCATCGCTTCGTCTTTGTTGGGTTCATTGAACTACATCGTAACGATCTTCAACTTGCGTACAAAAGGAATGAAAATGACTCGTTTGCCATTGACAATTTGGGCATTCTTCATTACTGCAATCTTAGGGGTATTATCATTCCCGGTTTTATTATCTGCTGCTTTGCTATTGATGATGGACCGTTTGGCTGGAACGTCTTTCTACCTTTCCGATATCATAGTTGGTTCTGAAATGTTGGAGAATCACGGTGGATCACCATTATTGTACCAGCATTTATTCTGGTTCTTAGGTCACCCGGAAGTATATATCGTATTATTGCCTGCATTGGGTCTTACATCCGAGATTATCTCTACCAACTCGCGTAAACCGATATTTGGTTATCGTGCGATGATCGGTTCGATCTTAGCAATTGGTTTCTTATCGTTTATCGTTTGGGGTCACCACATGTTTATTACCGGGATGAATCCTTTCATCGGATCTGTCTTCGTATTTACAACCTTATTGATTGCAATCCCTTCCGCGGTAAAAGTGTTTAACTACATTACTACAATCTGGAGAGGATCGAATATCTACACTCCGGCAATGTTGTTCTCAATCGGATTGGTTTCTACGTTCATCACAGGTGGTGTTACCGGAATTATCCTTGCGGATTCAGCGTTGGATATCGCAGTGCATGATACGTATTTCGTTGTAGCTCACTTCCACATTGTAATGGGTATGTCGGCAGTATTCGGAATGTTTGCAGGTGTTTACCACTGGTTCCCTAAAATGTACGGACGTATGTTGAATACCCGTTTGGGTTACGCTCACTTCTGGGTAACTATCGTTGGAGCATACGGAGTATTCTTCCCAATGCACTTTGTTGGATTAGCAGGAGCTCCTCGTCGTTATTACGATTACTCCGTGTACAATGATTTTGATAAACCTACATTAGATATGATCATGGACTTGAATGTCATCGTGACTGTGTTTGCAATCATCGCAGCATTTGGTCAGTTGATTTTCTTATTCAATTTCTTCTATAGTATTTTCAGAGGTCCAAGAGCGGTTCAAAACCCTTGGAGATCAAATACGCTTGAATGGACAACTCCGGTTGTACATGTTCACGGAAACTGGCCGGGAGCGATTCCTGAAGTTCACCGTTGGCCTTATGATTACTCTAAGCCAGGAGCAGAGGAAGACTTCATTTCTCAGATCGTTCCTTTAGCTGAAGGAGAAGAAGGAGATCACTAGAATTCGGATATAAAATTGAAAATCCCTGCTTGGAAACGAGCGGGGATTTTTTGTTTGAATACATAGATCAATGTTATCTGGTTATCTGGTTCAAAGATGACTCCTATTTTGTATTTTTGTCATCAGCACATGGAAGAAGAATCATTCGACTATAGATCAGAGTCATCGAATCCTGAAAAGGAATACGATAAGGTATTGCGCCCGAAATTATTAAATGATTTTGCGGGGCAGCCACAAGTCGTTGAGAACCTGGAGATCTTTGTTCAGGCAGCTGTGAAGCGCGGCGAACCATTGGATCACGTTTTGTTGCATGGTCCTCCCGGACTTGGGAAGACTACTTTGGCCAATATCATTGCGAATGAATTGAATGTTGGATTTAAAGTCACCAGCGGCCCTGTTTTGGATAAACCGGGAGATCTTGCAGGACTATTGACCAATCTCAGTAAAGGCGATGTTCTTTTCATCGATGAGATCCATCGTTTGAGTCCGGTTGTGGAAGAATACCTGTACTCTGCAATGGAAGATTACTGCATCGATATTCTAATTGATTCAGGGGCCAATGCCCGCACTGTTCAGATTAGTTTGAATCCATTTACACTAATTGGTGCTACAACGCGTTCAGGATTGCTTACTGCGCCTTTAAGAGCACGTTTTGGGATCAATTCCCGTTTGGAGTATTACAATGTGGAAACACTGGCTTCAATTGTGGAACGATCTGCAGAATTATTGGATATTCCTATCCAGGATCAGGCCGCTTACGAAATTTCCCGAAGAAGCCGCGGTACTCCGCGTATTGCTAATGCTATTTTACGCCGGGTGCGTGATTTTGCCCAGATAAAAGGAGACGGAACAATCACTCTGGCAATCACCCAACACGCTTTAGATGCGTTGAATGTTGATAAATATGGCCTGGACGAAATGGACAACCGTATCCTGAAAGCAATCATCGATAAGTTTAAAGGCGGTCCTGTTGGATTGACAACCATTGCTACTGCTATCGGAGAGAATGCCGGAACTTTGGAAGAGGTTTACGAACCCTTTTTAATCCAGGAAGGATTTTTGATGCGGACACCACGAGGGAGAAAGGCAACCGAAAAGGCGTTTAAGCACCTGGGTTTTGAAATGGGTTGGCAGCAGGGTGGATTGTTTTAAATAGATATAAAAAAGTAGGGGGCATCACGTATGTACGGGATTCGCCCCTACTTTTATTCCAATAGAGTTGAATGCTGTTACAAATACTGATTTGCCACCAGCCACTTCACAATACGTTCCAATACCAATTGATTGCGGTCAATAGCAGAAGCACTGAACTTCACGTTATCTGCTGATGCCATAGGAACCGTGCGTTTCAAATTATCTTTCATCGTATGCATGATGCAATTTTGTGCATTGTTCCCGCCGGTAAACGTTGCTTTAGCAATAGTAACTCCCGAAGGCAATTTGAATTCATAAGTATCGTTTCCGGTATTATTAACACTGATATCTTTAAAGCTTCCGATGATCTTGGAATCCTGCTCAATGGTTTTGTCCGTCTTCAGGTTGAGAGGCCAGCTTTTATTGCGCCCAACAAGTGTGTAATCCATCGCGATCTTCGGTGCTTTTCCTTTTTTTGCAATAAATTCCTGCACTTTTTGCTCGTCCGGTTTTCCATCCACAAAAATGCCGCTCTTCCCGATTAATTTGGCAAATGACTTTTCTGCTCCCATTTTAGAAACGGTGAAAATCCCAATTTGATTAGCCGTTAAAAAAGTAACCCGGTAAAAATGGTCCATGTTGTTATTTGGATCTTGTTCAAATTCTCCGGCATAAGCGGCAATGATCAGTTTTTCCCCATCCATTGAGCTTACTTCAAAAGTACTGGTAAGCCCGAGGTTTTCGGAATCTTTGATTTTAGTGATTTTTGCTATATCTGCTCCGTCAATTGTCAGTAATCCGTCTACATAAGTATATTCGGATTTTTGAGCAAATAAGGAAGAAACCATCAATAGCGGAAGTATAATTAAAAGAAGCTTTTTCATAGAACTGTTTAATTGTTTTTTCAAAGGTATGGGATAGGTGTGCCCCGCAAAAATTAGTTGGATAATTTTAACAACAGCAGTATCCGTTAAATACTCGTACAGTATTGCTAACTTTGTGTGGTGTATTACAAATCATGCAAAAGGATCACATCAAGAAACTCATCCGGACGAAAGCGGAGGAAATCGGCTTCCTTCATGTAGGTTTTTCGAAAGCAGATTTTCTTGCTTCAGAAGAACCCCGGCTGGTTAATTGGTTAAAAGCTGAAAAACACGGTAAGATGGGGTACATGGAAAATCATTTTGATATGCGGCTTGATCCGCGGTTATTGGTTCCCGGAGCAAAAACAGTCATCTCACTGGCCTATAATTACTTTCCGAATACAACACAACGAACAGATACTTTCCAAATTTCCAAATACGCTTACGGCAAAGATTATCACGATGTGGTGCGGATGAAGCTCCAACAACTTGTTTCCGAACTGCAAACTGAGATTGGTAACATTGAAGGCCGTGTTTTTGTGGATAGTGCGCCGATCCTTGAAAAAGCATGGGCCGAAAAAAGCGGTGTTGGCTGGGTAGGTAAGAATGGAAATTTAATCCAACCCAAAACCGGTTCCTTTTTCTTTTTGGCGGAGATTATTTGTGACCTGGAACTCGAAGACGACGGACCAATTCGTGATTATTGCGGTTCGTGTACCAAATGCATAGATGCGTGTCCCACAGATGCTATTGAAGCGCCCTACATTGTAAACGGATCCAAATGTATTTCTTACGCAACCATCGAGCTGAAAGATGCCGATTTACCGGAATTGTTTCGTGGCAATATGCATAACTGGGTTTACGGCTGTGATATTTGCCAGGATGTATGTCCGTGGAACCGCTTTTCGAAACCTCATACGGAATCCGAATTTTTGCCAAAAGAGGCAATCTTATCGTTTTCAAAAGAAGAATGGCTGGATTTAGATGAGCTTGCATTTCGGGATATTTTTAAAGGAAGTGCCGTAAAACGAACCAAGTTTTCAGGCCTGAAAAGAAACATTCTTTTCGTAAATTCCGCTTCAGGAACGGTTGATTCTACTGAAAATAATTGAGTTGTTTCATTTTATTTTAATACTTTGTTAAACCTTTGATAATAAATTGCATCATAGGAAAAACTACAACATGAAACAGACTTTCCTATGGGTGCTGCTAGCGTGCGCCTCTCTCACTAACTTGTCCCATGCACAGGGATTTTATGACAGATCAACTGTCCAGAAAATCGAGATTTTCTTCAGCGCTTCGAATTGGGATTCCCAACTGGATGCTCTTGCAGCTTCAACGGAGGATTATTTATTGGCAGATTCCGTTCGGATCAATGGGACGAGCTTTGATAGCGTTGGCGTGAAGTACAAGGGCAATAGTTCCTATAATCAGAACAATAACAAGAACCCGATTCATATCGAACTGGATTATGTACATGGAAATTATGATTATCAGGGATATACAGATGTTAAGTTACAAAATGGCTATCAGGACCCATCTGTCATTCGGGAGGTACTTTCTTATGCCATCCTCGAGCAATACATGGACTGTCCGAAGGCAAATTTTGCAAATGTTTACATTAACGGTACTTTGCGCGGAGTATATTCCAATGCCGAATCTATCAATTCGAAGTTTAACGGAGATCATTATTATACATCTGATGGCCGGTTCTTTAAATGTAATCCGGTTGGTGGAGCTGGTCCGGGATCAAGTGGCAGTCCGGATTTGAAATATTTGGGTTCGGACAGTTCACTTTATTTTACCGGGTATGAATTGAAATCGGATAAAGGCTGGAATGACCTGGTGGATTTGACAAATACACTGAATAATAACTTTTCAGCCATTGAAACGAAATTGGATATCGATCGTGCGATATGGATGCTTGCATTCAATAATGTGCTGGTTAACCTGGATTCTTATTCCGGAGCTTTCCGGCAAAATTATTACCTCTACAAGGATTTGAATAACCGGTTTGTTCCAACAGTTTGGGACCTCAACATGAGTTTTGGCGGTTTTCCCGGAGGGCCTGTGCAGGGTCAGTCCTATACAGCAGCAACACTGGATCCGTTTTCAAACAGTACATCCGCCGATCATCCGCTTATTAAGAAAATGTTGGCAGACCCCATGTATAAACGCATGTATATGGCGCACCTGAGAACCATCGTACAGGAAATTTTTGCTTCGGGAGATTATGTTACAACAGCCAATGCATTGCGCACTACGATCGATGCTTCTGTTCAGGCTGATCCCTATAAGTTTTATACTTACACACAATTTCAAAACGGGATGACAACTACTGTAACGAGTGGTGGACCTGGAGGATCGATTCCTGGAATTCAACAGTTGATGGCTGCAAGAGTAAGCTATTTTCAGTCGAATGCGAACTACTTGTTAGCAGCTCCGGCGATTACAGCTTATGCAGCAAGTAATACTACTCCCAATTACGGAGAAACAATTACCATCACAGCTACTTGTACGAATGAGACCAATGTATTTCTCGGATACCGTTTAGAGCATCCGCTTCGTTTCAACCGTGTTCAGATGTACGATGACGGACTGCATAACGACGGAGCGTCAGGTGATCACGTGTATGGAACAGATATCGTCTTAAACGGCATTGTACTGGAATATTACATTTACGCTGAAAATGCCAATGCAGGAATTTTTAGTCCGGCCCGTGCTGAGCACGAATTCCATTCCCTGAACATTGCAATTGATCTGCCTGCAGTGGGTGATATTCTTATCAACGAGGTAATGGCCGATAACGGTTCAACATCAACCGATTCAAACGGTGAAAATGATGATTGGGTGGAATTATACAACCATACTTCAACAGCGAAGGACCTTTCCGGATTGTACCTTTCGGATGATCCAACGAATTTGACTAAATGGCAGATTCCCCTTGGGACAGCTGTTAATGCAAATGATGTGCTGATTGTCTGGACAGATAATGACTCGGAGCAAAGTGGATTGCATGCCGGTTTTAAATTGAGTGCTTCGGGAGAATCGGTAATCCTTTCGGATGGCACAAATATAGTTGATCAGGTTGACTTTGGTCAGCAGACACTGGATGTTTCTTATGCAAGATGTCCGGACGGAGGTACATTTACATTTGCCGGACCGACCTTTGATGCGTTGAATAATTGTGCTCTGGGATTGGATGAGACAGCAATGTCTTCCATACTGGTTTATCCGAATCCGACCCACGGTTCTTTTACCATTCAAAGTGCTGTAAAAGGAACTTATGTGGTTTATGATTTATCAGGCCGGAATATAACGGAAGGTGTATTGGAAAATGAACTAACGGTATTGCCTGCTCAGGAATGGCAGTCAGGGAATTACCTGGTGCGTATTATGCATCCGGAGGGAAATTCCAGAACAATCCAGCTGATCAGGTACTGATCTGAACCGCGGAGTTTAGGAATCCGGAATGTACCTACTGGTTGATAATCGTAAGATGAACAATTTAGTTTGTCCATTCCGGCTTTTTATACTATTTTACCACCGCTAAAACATACTATTATGATTCCTGAAGAAAACGTACAGGAGCCCATTTCATTGAGTTTAACACCATATTCGGGTGCCTGGACAAAGGCAGAAGCTGCTCATTTGTTGCGCAGAACGATGTTTGGTGCAACTTTCACCCAGATTACGCAAGCCGTATCGAATGGAATGAATGCAACTGTTGCACAACTAGTGACACTTCCGAGTGTTTCACCACCATTGGCTTTCCATCCCGATGAAGCAGTTACTGCTGTAGGATCAACGTGGATTAATGATGTGTATCCGGCAAGTCCCGGACCAACCAATAACGCGCGTTTGTATTCACTGGGCGCCTGGTTCATGCAGCGCATTAATCAGCCAACCGTTAGTATCCAGGAAAAAATGTGTTTGTTTTGGGACAACCACTTTGGAGTGGACGGAACAAATGAAGCCAAAGCGGTTTATGGAATGCATGAAAAATACCGTTTGAATTGCCTCGGGAACTTCAAACAGCTGGTAAAAGACATGACGATCGATCCGATGATGCTTTTGTTCCTGAATGGTGCAACGAATAACCTGTTCTCACCGAATGAGAATTATTCCCGCGAAATTTTGGAGCTATTTACCGTTGGTAAGGGACCGCAGATCGGAGTAGGAGATTATACCAATTATACCGAAGCAGACGTTGCTGCCGGAGCTAAGATTCTAACAGGGTGGACGGTTGCTGATTTGTACAGTACCACGGCAAGTCAGCCGTCGAGCGTATTTTATTCGGTATTGCACGATACATCCGGTAAAACTTTGAGTTCTTATTTCGGATCTGCAGTAGTTCCGGATGCCGGAAATGCCGAATATGCGAACTACGTCGATATTATTTTCAGTCAGCCGGATATGGCCAAGTACCTGTGCCGGAAAATTTACCGGTGGTTTGTCAATTATGATTTGACTCCATCTGTTGAAAGTACCGTGATCGCAGATATGGCGGCAACACTAAGCTCCAATAATTTTGAAGTGCTTCCGGTGATCGAAGAATTGCTGAAAAGTGAGCATTTCTATGATATTTCCGTTCGTGGTGCCATCATAAAGAATCCTTTGGAATTATTATTCCAGATGTTGAACGCTTCCGGTTCCGTACCGGCTTATTCAGTAGCTGTAAATTATGAGATTTATTTGAACCTCTATTACCTGAGCCAGGTAATGGGAATGGAATACCTGCGTGCTCCGAGTGTGGGCGGCTGGACAGCTTATTACCAAACTCCGGCTTTTTCCCGTTTATGGGCCAATTCCAGTTTGTTGAAACTCCGCTTTGATTTAGGAGCATTAATGACTGTGACAAATGGAATTGTGGTAAATGGAAATGCGTTCAAACTAAATGCTTTAAACCTTGTAAATAACCTGAGTATACCATCGAGTGCGCCACAGGTCATCGACGATATTTTGACGGTCTTTACCTGCAAAGGAGTTTCCGTAATAGAGAAAACTGTTCTGAAGTCTATTTTAACTAACGGACAACCTGATTTTGAGTGGACGATCCAATACAATGATTATTTGGCCGATCCGGGAAATACAACCCTTAGCGGTCCGGTTCGTCAACGGGTAGAATTGGTGCTTTACAGATTGTTCCAATTACCTCAGTCACAAGTAATTTAAGTGTAGACCAAAATCAGAAACTATGAAAAGAAGAAATTTTGTACAGTCGGTCGCACTTTCATCTATTGGAGCACCGCTTGTTTTAAAGAACTTTAAATTCGGAGCTGTTACGGAAGATTTATTTAAGACTTCCAGAGCTGCTGAAGACCGGGTTTTAGTAATCATTCGTTTGAACGGAGGAAATGATGGATTAAACACCCTGGTTCCTTTGGACCAATATGCTAATTTAGCCATTCAACGACCGAATATTTTGATTCCGCAGAACCAATTACTGCAGATTACCCCAACGAACGCTTTGCATCCTTCTATGCCCGGAATGAGAGACCTATTCGATAGCGGACGTTTATCCATTCTTCAAAATGTGGGTTACCCGGAGCAAAATCGCTCACACTTTCGTTCCATGGATATCTGGACTTCCGGAATGCTGGACCAAAACGCAACACGCGGCTGGCTGGGAAGATACCTGGATCAGGAGTTCCCGAATTTCCCGGATGATTATCCGGATACGGCCAATCCGGATCCTTTCGCGATCAGTATGGGTTACGAAGTATCTGCAACCTGCCAGGGACTGGAAGCAAACTTTTCCGTGGCGGTCAATAATCCGTTCGACAGTTACAACCTGGTAGAAACCGGGCAGGTAAACGACGGAACGTATTACGGTGCTCACATGGAATACTTGTCTACATTGATCGTACAGGCAAATGCTTATGGAGCGCAGGTGAATGCTGCTGCGAATGCGGGGAATTCACTTTCAACCATGTACGATCCGGCTGACGAAGTTTCGAAAAACATGAAATACATCGCGCAGATGATTTCCGGGGGCTTGAAAACGAAGATTTACATTGTCAATGTGAATGGTTTTGATACACACAATGCACAGGTGGTTGACGGAGCTCCGGCAACAGGTGATCACGCAAATTTACTTTCCCGTGTTTCAAAAGCAGTTGCTGCTTTCCAGGACGATATGAACTTGCTTGGTTTGGAAAACCGGGTAGCAGGAATGACATTCTCGGAATTCGGAAGACAAATTGCTTCCAATGCGAGTGATGGAACCGATCACGGTGATGCTGCGCCATTGTTCTTATTTGGTTCGTGTATCAGCAGTGGTATTGTTGGTCCGAATCCGCTTATTTCTAATACGATTGTCGATCAGGCTGGTGTTGCAATGCAAATTGACTTCAGAGATGTTTACGCGTCGATTTTAAGAGATTGGTTCGAAGCTGATACAGCAGAAATCCAGGGAATGTTTGAACAAACGATCAACTTTATCCCTGTTCTGGATTCGTGTAACCTTGGTTTGGATGAAAATTCCATCAAAAACGATGTATTGGTATTCCCGAATCCGTGTGTGGATCAAACAACATTGAAGTTTAAGTGTTCCGGTGAAAAAGTGACTATCCGTGTTTACGATACGGCAGGAACATTAATCAGTGAAGTGTGTTCGAAAGAATTCCAACCGGGAGAACATTTGGTACCAATTGATATGGACGGTACACCATCCGGAAATTACATTGTTACAGTACACAAGAACTCCGGAACGTTTACCAAGAAGTTCATCAAACTGAAAAATATCTGATACTAAAAAACCCCGTAGTGATTGCTAAATCTGCTACGGGGTTTTATTTCCTTAAGTGAAAGAATTACATTCCTCCACCCATATTTTTCAAATCTTCTTCGGATACTTTCGTATAACCTTCAGGAATAGCCAGGCTAAATCCTTTCTTGTTTACTTTGTCAGTGAATTTTGTAGCAATGAAGTGAATAGTCATACCGTTCTTTACAGTTGAGAACTCCAATGGAATTCCGTTGATCTGGCTGTTTCCGAATTGCTGCTGTCCTTTTAAAGATGCCTGCAAATCAGCAGCTACCCACATAATTACTTCGTTTCCTTCTGAATCACGAATGATAGTCTTTGTACACTTGTAACCAATGATTTCTTTTGTTTCAGATGTCACTTCAACTTTCGTATCACTCGGCTTAGCATCTTTGTCTGCTTTGGAAAGATCCAGTTCAGTAGCAGTTTTATTACCCATTACTTCCATTAGCATCAATCCTTTATTTGCCTTAGTGTCAGAAGTGGTGTTCATTTTCATGATTGAGCCCATTGTCATATCGATTTTGGACTTGTTCGGCACGAAGTACAATTCCATGGTTGATCCCTGCATCATAGGAAGGGCCATAGCCATGTCAGGATTGTCGCTGGAAAAATCCATGGTATAAGAGATTTGTCCGGTTTTAGTTTGTGCTATAGAATTTCCAACTACAGCAAGAAATAGAATTGATACTAGTAAATGTTTCATGTTGTTATTTTTGATCCTGTCCCGCACGTGCAGGATCAGGGTGTTTCTTATTTACAAAAATGGCATAAATCTTTCGACTTATGCCACCTTTTGTGTATTTCGTGAATTTTAGTTGTTAAAGAGTTAAAAAAGACGGCCGCGTTAACCCCGGCGCCCCAAAGTAACTGAAGCGGAGTCTGAGTTACCCGGTAATTGCCTGAACAATATCTTTTCCGTTTGCATAAAGAATCAAACCAAGCAATAAGAAGAACCCTACGTATTGTGCATATTCCATAAATTTCTGTCCCGGAGCACGACCTGTGATCATTTCATACAATAAGAACATGACGTGTCCACCGTCCAGTGCCGGAATTGGCAATAAGTTCATAATTGCAAGCATCATGGAAAGGAAAGCCGTCAATGTCCAGAAAGCCTGCCAGTTCCAGGTTGCAGGGAATAATTTTCCAATAGAACCTACACCACCGATAGAACCAGCTCCTTTTTTAGTGGCAACATATTTAAATTGAACAATATTGGCGTAAATACTTTTATACCCTTTGCTGAAACCCGAGCCGAAACTCTCACCAAAAGAATAATATTGTGTGTAAATGGCACTAGTATCGGTATTGACTTTCAACTCAGGAAGAAATCCAATCTTCCCGTCTTTGCCAACCTTAACCTCTTTGGTAACAACAGAGTTGCCGGCTTTGATTTCCAACTTGCATTTCTTTCCTCTGTTGTGATATAACTCGGTTACCAATTCATCGTAGTAAACAAAATCCTTTCCATTAATAGTGAGGATTTTATTTCCTTTTTTCAATCCGATTCTCTCTGCAGCAGATCCTGCGATTACCGTATCTAATGGGCCTGGGAAGAGGCGGAAACCAAATGCAGATTCAGCATTGTTCTCCCACATTTTGTCACCAATATCTTCCGGCAAATGGATGGTTTCAATTTTCCCGTCTGTATGCTGTACTTTGAAATGTGTTTTACCGAAGATCATGATCTCCATTCCAAGTTTAGAAAGCTCGTCTGCTTTTTGTCCGTCAACGCTCAGGATTTTATCTCCGGATCGGAACCCGAATTGCTCAAAATAAGGATGAACTGAAATTCCGCTGGTTAGTTTTTGGTGATCTACCTTTTCTTCTCCCCAAACAAACAAAACCATGATGTAGATCACAAATCCAACGATGATGTTCACGATAATTCCACCCAGCATAATGATCAAACGCTGCCAGGCCGGTTTCGAACGAAACTCCCACGGTTGCGGCGGTTGGGCCAATTGTTCCTTATCCATGGATTCATCCACCATTCCGGCAATTTTTACATAACCTCCCAGTGGAATCCATCCCAATCCCCATTCTGTTTCACCAATCTTTTTCTTGAAAACAGAAAAGTAAGGATTGAAGAACAAATAGAATTTCTCAACTCTCGTATTGAACCATTTTGCAGGTAAATAATGACCGAATTCGTGTACAACGATTAGGAAAGAAAGTGATAAAATCAGCTGAGCTGCGCGAACCCAAAAATCCATAGTTTTTATTTAATGTGGGACAAATATAAGAAAAAGCGAAGCTTTTGAAGACTAAATTACGACAAACGTCAGAGCGGAAGTAATTTAGGAAAAGGCAATAGTAAAGAGGCAATGGCCATTAGTCTGGTGGATCTGACTAATGGCTAATCACTATTGCCCGATGCCTCATTTAAGGTTGTACGTCTTTCGTGGAAAATCCATGGTGTTCAAAGTATTCCAAAATAGCTTCTTTCATAAAAGCCTGCTGCTCTTCTTCGCTCAAAGGAGGAAGTTCTTTCAGGAATTCAAAATGCGGCCAGTTTTCGGTATCCCTTCCTTTGAATTCGTAATATCCGTAAGGTTCCAGCAAGGTACAGATGGCAACGTGCATCAAATCTGTCTTCTCGTGCTTTTTAAATATCTTATATCCAACGCCCAATTCCTCTACACCAATCAGGAAAAGCATTGCCTGAAGGTCAATACCCGGACCAAAGGTCGGTTCCAATTGTTTCGCAAGGTTTTGATAACGTAATTCCAATGCATAATCCATAATAGTACAAAATTAATGATTTGAAAAGGTTATTCCACATTCCATTCTTAATTCGATATCGTAGCTGTCTATAAAAAGTGATTTTAGCGTTCCAACCACTAATATTCTCTTGAATCAACTCGAATTGAAAAAAGTGGGTCTTACTTTTCGTAAAAGAAATTTGTTCTTCCTAAATATCTGATGCCGCGGACAACAACCCCAATTACACGACCGTGAAATCGAAAGATTCACTTCAAATCGTTACCCGTCCTTTTTATTGTTCGATGAAAGAAAAAGGCTTCCGTTTCGGTTACTTAGGCCGAAAAGTGCTTGTCATTTGGGATCCTGATCCCTTCTTTTCGTACATAAGTCCGAAAGGGAAGACTGCTCGAAGGCAGTAATTGGGGTAGAAAGGCAGTTTTGCCTACTTTTTCTGCCTTGGCAAAAAGTAGGGATAAGATCAGGATTAATGAATATATCCTGGTTCTCCTTTTCGGATCCGGTCAAAAATCCAGTCATAACTATAAATCATGTGCGAATGCACAAAATGCTTGTTCGGCCAGTTATAAGGAGAACAAATCCGTCCCACGTGATTTGACTGCATGGTGTCAAGCCCCCACAGACCGGCTTGCGGCGCAACTCCGTCCTGGTAACAAAGCGGATCAGAATCTTTCATTCCCAGGTTTGAACCGTATTGCCACACTTCTTCAAAGTTATTCCAGTCCAACCCTTTGTATCCGGCATTTTCCGGTGCAAGCAGATAGAATTTTCCAAGAACAACCTGGTCTTTCAAAGCTTCTATCATTCCTAATGTGTATGCATATCCCATGCTGTGACAAACGATATCAATCGTATCCTTTACCAAATAACTGTTCGGGGTATTGCGGATCTGGTTCAAAAAAGCTTTTCCAACAAGAATTCCACGGGAATAGCGATAATCAAAGCCTTCCGGATTTGAAATCAGGTTCAGGCGATTGTATTTTTTATTCGAAGGCCGTTTATTCACCGAACGGATATAACTCCATCCGAAACCCAGTTTGGAATGATGGTTCGAAGTTCTTACCGGAAAACTGCCGTCTAAATAAAAACTGGTGTCCGGATCCAAACGCTTGATAAAGCGGTCATCTATTTTGAACCAATAATTGGTGCGGTCGTTCATATAAATCTCGTTCCGACTTTCATGCTTATCGTATTTGGGCCCGCGGTATCCGTTGACAAAAACCAGGTAGCGGCTTGGCTTTGGCTGTTGATTTCGGATAATTTCCTCTCTCAGTTCTTCTCCGGTATATCCAAAGACATGCTGGAAAGCCGGGTTTTCCCGTTCACCGCCCGAATTGTCGGCCAGGTAATAAGAAACAAGCCGGTAGGTGTTGTTTTTGATTGCAATAGGCTTGTGATTGAAAAGTGACAGGTTTCCCCCGGAAGATCTGAAGGCAAGTTTGTCTTCAAATGAAAAGAAGTTCAGTACCAATCCACCGTTATAGCTGCTCCATCTTCCTTTTCGTTTGATATAAATAACCGTTTGTGGTTCGGAGGGATACGTGCAATTGAAAACCAGCTTGTTCTTATCGGTTTTTTTGGTAAACTTCTTTTTCAACTCGTAGTTTCTGCCTATTTCAAGCACCTGCTGCATGAAAGAAGTATCGCTAATGACCTGTTTTTGTTTGGATTTGAGGGTGTCAATCAAAACAACACGGTTCAGACTAAATGGGGCATAAGTTCGCGAATTGGTGATCGACCCGTCCTGATTTTCTTCCCAGAAATAATAATAGATTAAACTCGTTTTTGTTTGGAACTGCGGCCTGCGGACAACTTCATTCTGACCACATACGGAAAGAATGCTCAAGCTGAAAAACGCAAAAATTACCACCAGGACCTTCATTTTGTAAATATATTAACTTTTCAAGTTTAGTTCAAAGGGTTTAATAGGTTCAAAAGTTCAAAATGATTTATTTAAATTTTCTCCCTTGAACTTTGTTTGAACCAATTGACCTCTTTGAACATTTTAATTATTTTTGCCTCAAATAAAATCATTGAAATGGGAAGAGCATTCGAATATCGTAGAGCAGCTAAAGAAAAACGTTGGGGAAAAATGTCAAAATTGTTCCCGAAACTTGGTAAAGCCATCACGATGGCAGCAAAAGAAGGCGGACAGGATCCTGCTACCAATGCCAAGCTGCGCACTGCAATTCAGAATGCTAAGGCAGAGAATATGCCGAAAGACAATATTGAAGCGGCTATAAAAAGGGCCAATCAAAAAGATATCGCATCCTTTGCTCAAATTGATTACGAAGGAAAAGGACCTCATGGCGTTTTGGTTTACGTGGAATGTGCAACAGACAATCCAACACGTACCGTTGCAAATGTGAAATCCTATTTCAACAGAGCGGGTGGTGGAGTGGTTCCAAACGGACAATTGGAATTCATGTTTAACCGCAAATCCGTTTTTGAATTGGAAAATACAGGATCCTTCGACCCGGAAGAACTGGAATTGGAATTGATCGATGCCGGATGTGAAGAGATTGAGGTAACAGACGATCGCGTTTTCATTTATGGAGAATACACCGCTTTCGGAACAATTTCAACTGCATTGGAGGAAAAAGGAATTCCAATTTTGAAATCAACCCTGGAACGTTTCCCAACAACTCCTGTTGAATTTACCGAGGAACAATTGGCAGACATCGAAAAAATGATGGATAAATTCGATGACGACGATGACATCCAGCAGATCTTTACCAATATGGGGTGATCCGTTTTAATGTAAAATAATGGTAGGGACGCGCCGGTTAGCCGAAGCGCCCTTTTTTCTTTTACCACAAATACACAATAAAAAGGCGAGCCTACCGGTCTCGCTTGTCTTATTGGTAATTCAATTGCCCATGATTTATCCAGCAGAAGAAGGCGACCGGTAGGCGCCTCTCAAAATTCGTGCATTTGCGGTAAAAAAGAAAACGCTGTGTCCGCCGCGGCGGACGCAGGATAGTAATGCCTGATTTATCGTGTTCCATATTGTTTAACAAAGGTTCGTTTGTATCTTTTGGAACCACAACAAAATCTCTCCGAGGTTTTCCCCAATTTTGGCACATGAATTTCCTGGACATTCTCATTCTTATTCCAATCGGTTATGGAGCCTACAAAGGATTCAAACACGGTTTTGTCATCGAATTGTTTACTTTGCTGGCAATCCTGGTAGGAATTTACGTTGGGATAAATTTCTCTGATTATGTGGCGAATTGGCTGAAAGGTTCACTCGAAATTGATTCGGAATATTTGCCGGTAATAGCATTCACCTTTACTTTCCTGGCTGTTGGGGCCATGATCTTTTTTGCCGGAAAAATGGTGGAAAAGATGATCAAAGTCGTCCAATTGTCTCCACTTAATAAATTTTTGGGTGTTTTATTCGCTACCATTAAATCGCTCTATATTGTCAGTGTAGTACTCGTTTTGTTTGAATCTTACGATGAGAAAAGCAAGTTTTTCCCTGCAAAAACGAAAACTTCTTCTCTTTTGTATGAACCGGTGAAAGCAGTTTCGACCAAAACGGTCCCTGCTCTTGGCGCAAGTACCATCTTCCTGGAAAATGCGCTGCACAATGAAACCGACAGTACCGGATTGACGGTTGACCAGGTTCTTCGAGCAAAAGAAATAGCCGATAGTTTGGGCATTGATGCCAATGATGCGAAGGAAATCCTGGAGGTTCATCAGAAATATGGCGATAAAGAGCCGGTTGTCAAATGATAACACGGTTTATTTAGAGGATTTTGATAAACAAAACAATATATTTGCCTTTTCTTAGTTAATCGTTAATCACAATCGGCGCAGATTTTTCATTCGAATGAAGAGAATATATTTTTTGGTTTATTTAGGAATCCTTTCCCTGGCATGGTCATGTTCTACTGAAAAGAACACGATGCTCAGCAGGGCATATCATGGAACTACCGCACATTATAATGGATACTTTAATGCGAATGACTTGCTGGAAGAAGCAATGAAAACGTACCGTGAAAATCAAAAAGAAGATTACTACAGCGTCCTTCCCGTTCTTCAATTACCAAGCGAAGAAGAGGTGAAGAACATGTATTCCCCTATCGATACTGCCATTGCAAAATGTACCAAAGTCATTCAGCGCCACGCCATGCCGTCGATGGAGAAACCGGCTTCCAAAAAGGAAGAGCACAACCGCTGGATCGATGAAAACTGGATTACGATTGGGATTGCGAATTTCTACAGACGCGATTACGACGTAGCTTTCAAGAATTTTGAATACACCAAGAAGTTTTTCTCTACCGATAAATCGGCCTATGTTGCAGAGATGTGGATGGCCAGAACCTACATGGAACAAGGTAAGTTCACGGAGGCAAATTACGCAATTACCAACCTGGAGAAAGCACAGGAATCCATGGAAAATGGGGACTCGAAAGGATCGAAAGGCGACAAAAACTCCAAATCATCCAAATCTAAAAAGAAGAAAAGCAAGGATAAGAAGAAGAAAGAAATTCCACCTTTCCCTAAAAAGCTCCGGTATGACCTGGCAATTACAAGAGCCATATTTGCAGAGAAAAGAAAAGATCCGGAAGGAGAAATCAAAGCGCTTACAAAAGCACTGGAGTACGCTAAGAAGTCGAAAGACAAAGCACGTGTCAATTTCATCCTGGGCCAGTTGTATGAAAATGCAGGCGACAGGGCCAAAGCAGCTTATCATTACAACCGGGTGAAGAAATACAACGCCGGTTACGAAATGAGTTTCAATGCCAATTTGAAAAACGCCCTGAATGCCGGAGGAGAAAAAGTACGCAAGAGCCTGAAGAAAATGCTTCGGGATACAAAGAATGCAGAATTTAAGGATCAGATCTATTACACTTTGGGGAAAATGGATCAGATTGAATCCAATGAACAAGCTGCTAAAGACAACTATACACGTTCTGCGTTTTATTCGACTTCCAACAATCGCCAGAAAGGGATGGCCTATGAGCGTTTGGGAGATATGAGCTTTTCCAAAAAAGATTATTTGAGTGCACAGAAATATTACGATAGCTGTGCCAAAGTAATTCCGGAAACATATCCGAATTATGAAGGGATTCAAAACAAAGCTTCGAAGCTGCAAAGTTTGGTAAATGCCTTGGAAATTGCTCAGTATGAAGACAGTGTTCAGCGTATTGCGAAACTTTCCGGTTCTGATCAGCTGGCTTTTGCTGAAGGCGTGATCAAAAAAATGAAGAAAGATGACGAAGAGCGCAAAAGACAAGATGCCATTCGTTTAGCCGCTTTACAGGAAATTCAAAGCAAGAAAACGGCAGATGGAAGCGGAAATAAATTCTATTGGAACAATGATAAAGCGAAAGGTGAAGGCCTGGAAGAATTTAGAAAGCAATGGGGACAACGCAACAATGAAGATGATTGGAGACGTTCTGACAAAGTAGTATTTGCCAGCTTCACAGATCCTTCTGATTCCACTGCTTCTTCGGATAAACCGGTAGCTTCTACCGAAACAGCGCTGGATTCATTAACAGCTGAAATGTTGGTTGCAAAACTTCCATTGTCTGATTCTGCCTTGACGGAATCTCGTGATAGAATGATGAATGCTTATTTTGATGCAGGAGCTATTTATAACGAACAATTGAATGAGCCGGGACTTGCTGAAAATCAATACCGGGCCATGTTGGGTCAGGATTTTGAACATAAAATGAAACTCCTGGCAGCTTACCAGATTTATCGTTTACACAGTCCGGAAGATGCCGCAGCGGTTGAACAAAAAGATTACATCCTGATCAATTATCCGACTTCCGATTATGCAGGTTATTTGCGTGATCCGGATTATTTCCTGAAGAAGAAAGAGCGTGAGAAGTTGACTTTGGAAGCATACCTGACGGATTTGGACCGCTACGAAAGAGGCTTGTACTATCCGGTGGTTGCAAAAGCAGACAAAGTATTGGCTGAAGAAAAAGACAATCCGTACCGCAGCAAATACTTGTTGTTGAAAGCAATGGCGCAGGCTAAAATGACAGAAGATAAAAAAATCATTCTGCCTACCTTAGATACATTGATCGCACTTTACCCTAAAACACCGGAAGCTGACAAGGCATTGGAATTGAAAAAGATCATCAATAGCGGATATTCTACGAATGAAGCGGTTGATTTCACTAAGAAAAGCATTTACGAATACAAAGAAGGTGAACCGATGTTTGTATTGATCTTCCTGACGGACAAGATTAACAATGTAGTGGCAAAAACGCGCGTGGTAGACTTCAACAAAGAGTATTACAGTAAATTACGTTTAAGTGTTACGTCAAAAGTCTTCAAGGGCGACAACGTAATACTGATGAAACAATTCAAAGATGATGTAGAAGCAGCATCCTATGTTTCATTCTACAAACGCACACGCAACCACTTGCTGGATATGCAAAAAATGAAAATTTTATTCATTTCCGAGAAAAATTTACTTACCTTATTTGATACAAACAAGCTGGAAGAATACCAGTTGTTCTTCGACGAGAACTATTGATCAAATAATTGAATTATGGAAGAAAAGCCAGAGAATAATCCGAAAAAACAAATAAAACCATACGTTCGATTTACCGGTGCAGCATTTCAAATGGCCGGAACAATCGTAGCAACAGCTTTCCTTGGCGTATGGCTGGACAAGAAATTTAATCACGGAGGAAATATGTGGACACTGATCTGCACATTGACCGGAGTGATCGTTTCCATGTACATTATCATCAAGGAAGTAATCAATATGTCTAAAGAAAAAGAGAATGAGTAAAAGTCTTGGAGCCTATTTAAGTTTAATCGTAATTGCAGCCGCTTATTTGGTGCTGATAGGTATAAACAGGCAATGGGAAATTCCAAAAAGCCATATTGCAGGGATAATTGGGTTATTGGTCATCTTTTTCTCAAGTACGGCAATTATGATGTCCGGCTCCAAAGCAACTGCCGAATCAAAAGCACAGCGATTTATCCTTGGAACATCTCTTCAAATGATCCTCGTTTTATTTTTCGTTCTTATCGTTAAATACGCCTGGAAAGATTCCTTCAGGGAATTCGTCTGGTATTTCATGAGCTTTTTCGTAGCCATGCTTTTTACACAGGCTGTTTGGATGCTGCTAAAAGTCAGAAAGAGCTAATTTTTGTGCTCCCATAACACTTACGACTAATTCTTTACCTTTTGCGTACCGCTCTGGTAGAGCAAGTTCAGCGTTGACACATCGCGCAATCGCCCTGATATCTTGATTCTTTAACCCCTCTTTTTTTAAGAGAAGTACCTACGCTTTATTTGACAAGAGCCCGTTCAAGTCTTCAAATAAAAATTTGCGCAATCTGCGTAATCTGCGTGAGACATTTTTTTATCCGATTTGTTTGCAATTTTTTCTTGGTCTTTCTGAAAGATTCACTACCTTTGCGCCAAAATTTAGGGTTATTATCTAAATATTAATAAGCGATGTCATTAATTTTCAGTGCAAAACGATTTTTCTCAATCCTGGTAGGAATACTGGTTTTTTCAACTTCATTTGCTTCAGACCACGGTTCTGAGGAAAAAAAGGAGTTTAACGTTGGAGAAATGATCATGCACCACATCTCTGATGCGCATGAATGGCACTTGTGGGGTGGTCACCACGACGCAGTTTCTGTTTATCTTCCTATTATTTTGGTTGATGGAGGAATGAAGACTTTTTCTTCCAAGCATTTTTACCATGGATCTACCAAAACAGCTGTTGTAGATTCTACAGGCAAGACAGTTGAGTATGTTTTGGGTTCTGGCCCGGCTGCTGGTTACGGAATGTACGAAGAAGAAATTTACAAGTTGGAAAACGGTGAATTGAAATTTTCAAAATTGGTTAAGGATAAGGACACCAAAGTAGAGAAGTTGGTTTACAGCGAAACACCGGTGAATGCTACTCCGTTTGATTTCTCCATTACCAAAAACGTTTTGTCTTTGTTCATGGGTGCAGTCTTAATTTTGTTAATCTTAAGTAATGTGGCTCGTTTCTACAAAAAGAACGGTCCTGTTGCTCCGAAAGGATTGGCAAAATATTTAGAAGTTTTGATCGTCATGGTTCGTGATGACATTGCTAAAGCAAACATCGGGCATAAGTACAATAAATATGTTCCTTATTTATTGACAATCTTCTTCTTTATTTTTATTAATAACTTATTGGGCTTAGTCCCATTCCTTCCGGGAGGAGCAAATTTAACAGGGAACTTAACAGTGACATTGTTTTTAGCAGTTTGTACCTTATTAGTTACTGTCTTTTCAGGGAATAAAAATTACTGGTTACATATTTTTGCAATGCCGGGTGTTCCTAAGCCTTTGTTGATTATTATGATTCCTATCGAATTGGTGGGGATTTTAACGAAGCCTTTCGCCTTGATGGTTCGTTTGTTTGCAAACATGACTGCAGGTCACATCATCGTATTGGCATTGATCTCAATCATCTTTATTAATCAGAATGCATCCTGGGGAGGTTTATCCGTTCCTATGGCTTTGTTTATCTCCGTGTTGGAGTTGTTGGTGGCATTCTTACAGGCATTCCTGTTCTGTATGTTATCAGCGTTGTTTATCGGTGCAGCTGTAGAAGAAGCGCATCATTAATTAGTAATTTTTTAATACATATATAGCTATGGTAGGAAGTATCGCGGCAATTGGAGCTGGTATTGCAGTTCTAGGAGCAGGACTTGGGATTGGTAAAATTGGTGGTTCAGCAATGGACGCAATCGCACGTCAGCCTGAGGCTTCAGGAAAAATTCAAACAGCTATGATTATCGCAGCAGCGTTGATCGAAGGTGTTGCTCTATTTGGAGTAGTAGTTGGTCTACTAGGTCTTGAGACAGGAGCGAAGTAATTGAAAAAGCTTGCTGCAACGGTTGGTTGCGGCAAGCCTTTTTTACAACAATTGAAAAATTAAAACAATATAAAATGAATTTAATTACACCGGATTTAGGATTGCTTTTTTGGACGGGCTTAGTGTTTGTTCTATTGTTGGTTATTCTTACAAAATTCATTTGGAAGCCAATCTTGTCTTCCGTAAATGCACGTGAGCAAAAGATCTCAGATGCATTGGAATTGGCTGAAAGAACAAAAGCTGAGATGGTTGCATTACAGGCATCCAATGAGAATTTGTTGAAAGAAGCTCGTGCTGAACGTGATGCAATTGTGAAAGATGCAAAAGAAACGGCTGTGAAAATGGTTGAGGATGCTAAGAATGCTGCTAAGTCAGAGGCAAACAAAATCGTTGAGTCAGCTCGTGCAACAATCAATACGGAAAAAACAGCTGCTATTGCAGAATTGAAAAATCAGGTTGCTGCAATCTCTTTGGAAATCGCTGAGAAAATCATTCGCGGAGAATTATCTTCCGATGAGAAACAAAAAGCGCTGGCTGAGAAAATGGCAGGTGATATTAACATGAACTAATCGATAGAAATGAAGAGTTCTAAATCAGCTTCCCGTTACGCACAGGCTTTGTTGGATCTTGCGATCGAACAAAACAAAGTGGATGCAGTTGCGGCGGATATGAAATACATGGCAACAGTATGTGCTGAAAATCCGGACCTGGAGAATATGCTTCAAAGCCCGGTTGTGAAAGCAGATAAAAAGCTAACGGTATTGAATGCAATATTTGATCAGTTTGACAAATTAACGAACCTGTTTGTGGAGTTAATCGTTAAAAATGGTCGTGAGGCATATTTATCTCAAATAGCAAGTTCGTTTGATGTACTTTTGAAAGCGCATCAGGGAATTGTTCCGGTGACATTGATAAGCGCTCAAAAATTGGATGATAAAGTGAAGAAAGAAATCATTTCTAAAGTTCAGGCTTCTATTACAGGTACTGTAGAGTTGACTGAGAAAATAGATGCAGATTTGATCGGAGGTTTTATCGTTCGTATGGGTGATACTCAAATTGATGCTTCGGTAGAATCACAAATTAATAAGTTAAAACAACGTTTAACAAGTTAGTAAGAGGTAACTCTTCAAAATAAAAAAGGAAAACATGGCAGATGTTAAACCAGCAGAAGTTTCTGCGATTTTAAGAGAGCAATTATCAGGGTTCCGTTCGGAAGCTGAATTGCAGGAAGTAGGTACAGTATTACAGATCGGTGATGGTATCGCTCGCGTTTACGGATTGAAAGGTGTTCAGTACGGTGAACTTGTTGAGTTCGAAGGAGCTCTTCAGGGAATCGCTTTGAACCTGGAAGAAGATAACGTAGGAGTTGTATTATTAGGTCGTTCTTCCGGAGTTAAGGAAGGTGATACAGTGAAACGCTTGAATCGTATTGCTTCTGTAAATGTTGGTGAAGGAATGGTTGGTCGTGTTGTAAACACAATCGGTGAACCAATCGACGGTAAAGGACCAATCACAGGTCAATTGTACGAAATGCCGATCGAGCGTAAAGCTCCGGGAGTTATCTTCCGTCAGCCGGTAACTGAGCCTCTTCAAACAGGTATCAAAGCAATTGATGCGATGATTCCAATCGGACGTGGACAACGTGAGTTGATCATTGGTGACCGTCAAACAGGAAAAACAACTGTTGCAATTGATGCGATCATCAACCAAAAAGAATTCTTCGACAGAGGAGAACCTGTTTTCTGTATCTATGTTGCTATCGGACAAAAAGGTTCAACAGTAGCTGGGATCGTTAAGAAATTAGAAGATGCAGGTGCAATGGCTTACACGGTAATCGTTGCTGCAAATGCTTCTGATCCGGCTCCAATGCAGTTCTATGCTCCAATGACTGGTGCTGCTATCGGTGAGTTCTTCCGTGATTCAGGACGTCCTGCTTTGATCGTATTTGATGATTTATCCAAACAAGCGGTAGCTTACCGTGAAGTTTCTTTGTTACTGCGTCGTCCTCCGGGCCGTGAGGCTTACCCGGGTGACGTATTCTACCTTCACTCCCGTTTATTGGAGCGTGCTGCGAAAATCATCGCTGATGATAACATCGCAAAACAAATGAACGACCTTCCTGAATCTTTGAAAGGAATCGTAAAAGGTGGTGGTTCATTAACTGCACTTCCAATTATCGAAACACAAGCGGGTGACGTTTCTGCATACATTCCTACAAACGTAATTTCGATTACAGACGGTCAGATCTTCTTAGAAGGTGACTTGTTCAACGCTGGTATCCGTCCTGCAATTAACGTAGGTATCTCGGTATCTCGTGTAGGAGGTAACGCGCAAATCAAATCGATGAAGAAAGTTGCCGGTACTTTGAAATTAGACCAGGCACAATACCGTGAGTTGGAAGCGTTCGCTAAGTTCGGTTCTGATTTGGATGCGGCTACTAAGTCTGTTTTGGACAAAGGAGCTCGTAACTTAGAGATCTTGAAACAACGCGAAGGAGATCCATACCCGGTAGAGAAGCAAATTGCTATCATCTACGTTGGTACAAAAGGATTGATGCAGAATGTTCCTGTAAACAAGGTAAAAGAATTCGAAAAGGAATACTTGGATTTCTTAGAGGCGAAACATTCAGATGTTTTGGTTCGCTTGAAAGCTGGAAAATACGATGACGCTGATACAGACGTTCTAGGAAAAGTAGCGAAAGAGATCGCTGGAAAATATTAATAGAATTGAAAATTGAAAAAGGGACTTCGACTCCGCTCAGTCACCTTTTTCAATTCTAAATTAAAGTTATGCCGAATTTAAAGGAAATACGAAATCGAATTACTTCAGTAGGATCTACGATGCAGATTACCTCTGCAATGAAGATGGTTTCTGCTGCGAAATTGAAGCGTGCGCAGGATGCAATTACACAAATGCGTCCGTATGCTGAGAAATTGCAGGAGATCCTGGGTAATTTGACAGCTTCGTTAGATATTTCAGAGAATGCATTGGCTGCTTCACGCCCGGTAAATAAAGTATTGATCATCGCCATTACTTCCAATCGTGGATTGTGTGGTGGTTTCAATAATAACATCATCAAACGTGTGAACCTGGCAATTACTGAAGAGTATGCCAATGCAAATGTGAGCTTGCTTACTTTAGGAAAGAAGGCAAAAGATGCGTTCAAGCGTTCAGACATGTATTTTGATACTACGGGAACGAATATTCCGGTAGACATGTTTGCAGCTTTAACATTCGAGAATGTGGGAATCGTTGCCGATTTCGCTACAAAAGCATTCCTTGAAAATAAATTTGATAAAGTAGTAGTTATTTACAACAGCTTTATCAATGCAGCTTCCCAGCAGGTGAAAGAAGAACAATTATTGCCGATCGTTCCAACGGAACAAGCAAGCGATAAGCAAGCCGGAGATTACATCTTCGAACCTTCCAAAGAAGAGATCGTAGAAGACTTGATCCCCAAAACGTTAAAGATCCAGTTGTTCAAAGCATTGTTGGACTCAAACGCATCCGAGCACGGAGCGCGTATGACCGCTATGCACAAAGCAACGGATAATGCCAAGGAGTTACAGCGTAGTTTAAAATTAAGCTACAACAAAGCCCGCCAGGCTGCCATCACAAACGAGATCCTAGAGATCGTGGGTGGTGCGGAAGCATTGAACGGCTAAGAATAAAGAATGAGCATACCAAAAGGCTTTTCCGCTGCGGCGGAGAAGCCTTTTTTTGTTATACTTATTTCAATCGATTATACGATTTGGAGCTTTTTATCGTTCTAGCTCCATGAAACAACTACTTTATACCGCCTTTATTTGTTTTTCCTTTAACGGGTTTGCTCAGGAACCTGAGAATAAGGGAATCTGTACTGCAAGTGTTCAGCTATTTCACGAGTCGGAGAATGATACCATTCCAAACGATTTCTTCTATTTAAATGGGTTCTTTTTCGCGAATCCGTTGTATTCAGGCTCTTTCATGGATATAACGAATACATCTGATTCTATAACCTATGAAATAACACTTCCTTTTGGAGATTCACTTTTATATCACGGAGGTTGGATGGCAGATGGAATGTGTTACGGAATAGATACTGCTGTGGTTAATCACATACTGACTGTTTTGGAAGGAGAACCTTTTCAAATAACCTATGGAGGAGATTACAATCCTTTAGTATATGATGTTTACCAGGACGGGGTCATCCGAAATTCCTGCTTTATTAAGATTCGGAAGGAACACACTTATTTCTTTCGTATAAAATTCCTGGATCCGCCTGCTCCGGAAAATCCGCTTGATCTGCCTGAGATCACCAATGATCTTTCCATGTGGCTGAACGGTGAAAATACGCTTTTCGTAAAAACGGATGAAACCACTGTTTGGAATGCGGAGTTTTACTCCCTGTCCGGACAAATAATCCAAAAATACCGTTTGGAAGGTTCACAGACCTTAGATATTTCCACGTTTCCAAAAGGCTGTTATGTGGCTCATGTTTCCTCGGAAAACGGCTTGAAAAAGCAGTTAAAATTCATCCGGTAAATAACAGATTTTAAGTAAAAATATCCTAAATATTTTCGCGGATTCTGCACGTTACATACATTTACCCCGTGAATGTCACATTCGCGACTACAGCCCACCGGAATCAGGCCACTCCCTCAAGCTTTCAATCGGAATAGAAACGTTCATTCGTAATTAACGGATGGGACGGTATTGAAGTGCATCATTTTTTTGAGAAATAAAGTCAAAGCAGTTTGACCAAATTCGAATGCATGAACTTTCGTAAGAGTTTGGATTGCAGGAAGAAATTTAGTCCGACCGGGAGTTTTGACCGGAGTTTCTTCTAAATTTGAATGCTTTAAGCACGTACCACACATTTTAAACTTAAACAATAAAACAAATGAAAGAAATGCTACTTAGCTATTGGTGGGTCGGATTAATCGTAATCTGTCTCATCCTTTACAAATTTATTTTACGCTTCCTGTTCGGAATGGTCATCGTTCCGGAAGACAGGATCGGATTAGTGACCAAAAAATTCGTTTTGTTCGGAGCAAATAAAGAGCTTCCGGATGGCCGCATCGTTGCAACATTGGGCGAAGCAGGTTTCCAGGCTAAAACGCTTGCTCCGGGATTATATTTCGGAATGTGGGTGTGGCAGTACGAAATCACAATGGAGCAGTTTACCGTTATTCCGGAAGGAAAGATCGGATTAGTCCTGTCAAAAGATGGTGCCGAAATTCCAACAGGAAATATTCTTGGCCGCAAAGTAGAATGCGACAATTTCCAGGATGCAAATATGTTCCTGGCGAATAACGGACAGCGTGGTCGACAAACGAATTACATCACTGCGGGTTCTTACCGTATCAATACCATGTTGTTCCAGGTTTCCATTACAGAAATGGTACGAATCCACGAAAGTATGGTGGGAATCGTTACAACTTTAGACGGTATGCCGATTGATACAGGTGAAATTGCCGGAAAAGCAGTCTCAGGCCACAACAACTTCCAGGATTTCGATACTTTCCTGGAGCATGGTGGAAATCGTGGTTTGCAGCCTTCTGTGATCCTGGCCGGATCTTACAACTTAAATCCCTGGGCTTTGCAGGTAGAAGAAACTCCAATGACTGAGATTCCGATCGGGTATGTGGGAGTTGTAATCTCTTACATAGGTGGTGACGGGAAAGATATTACAGGAACGGATTTCAAACACGGAAATATCGTGGAGAAAGGGAACAAAGGTGTTTGGTCGGAACCATTTGGTCCGGGTAAATATCCGGTAAACAAATACACTATGAAAGTGGAACTGGTTCCAACAACAAACCTCGTACTAAACTGGGCACAGGCTCGCAGCGAATCGCATAATTTGGATAAGAACCTGTCTACGATTACCGTTCGTTCGAAAGACGGTTTCCCGTTCAACCTGGATGTTTCCCAGATCATTCACGTTCCAACCAATGAAGCGCCGAAAGTAATTGCGCGTTTCGGGAACATGGTGAACCTGGTAACGCAGGTATTGGAACCTACGATTGGTAACTACTTCCGGAACTCGGCACAGGACAGCGATGTGATTGCTTTCTTGTCGACACGTAAAGAGCGCCAGGAATCTGCAAAAGAACACATTAAAAAAGTGTTGGATGAATACAACGTAAACGCGGTTGATACCCTGATTGGAGATATTGTTCCGCCGGAATCGTTGATGAAGACTTTGACCGATCGTAAGATTGCGGAAGAGCAGAAAGTAACTTACGAAACCCAAAAACAAGCCCAGGAAACGCGCCAGGGAATGGAAAAGGAAACTGCTATTGCCGACATGCAGAAAGACATCGTAAAAGCACAGCAAAGTGTTGAGATCGCCGAACGCACGGCAAACGCAACGGTGAAGAAAGCGGAAGGAGACGCATCCGGGGTGAAATTGGCCGTTGGTGCGGAAGCTGAAGCAACAAAATTGCGAGCATTGGCAGAGGCAGACGCTACCCGGGCTCGTGCAAAAGCAGATTCAGAAGCCGTTAAGTTGAGAGCAGATGCAGAAGCTGAGCGAATTTCAAAAACCGGTTCTGCGGAAGCAAGTAAAATTCTGGCAATTGGTAAATCTACTGCGGAAGCATACGAACTGGCCGTAAAAGCACTTGGTGGTGAAAACTTTACCCGTTACAAGATCACAGAAGAGCTTTCCAAAGGAAATATCAAACTGATCCCGGATGTATTGATCGGTGGAAATGGATCACAAGGCGGATCAGCAATGGACGGCCTCTTAGGATTAAAACTGATGGAAATGATGGATCCGGAGAAAAAGACTTTGGAAATTCCTCAAAAAATCACCAAACCGGAAGCCAAACCAAAACAAGGTCCGGCTAAACCGGAATAGAAAACAAACGAATAATGGGGATATCTGCTACTGTGGATATCCCTTTTCTGTTCTATATCAATTTGTAATCTTACCAAAGGTGAGATTGGTAAATATGCTATGTGCGTGCGATAAATACAATGTGTTTCACGTTCCGGATACTCCAATCAATGTCTGGTTCCGTCTAACGAATCAACTGGATCTGCCGCATGATGGAATTGCCATCCGCAGATATGATTCTTGCGAAATAAACACCGTCTTTTAAAATACCCGGATCAAGATTCATTTCGTTTCCAGTGCTGTTTTCCTTACCAAGAAGCAATTGGCCATTCAAAGCGTAGATTTCAACAGAACTGATCAACCCGTTTGACTGAATAATAAAGGTTGAGCTGGATGGATTTGGAAAAATAATCAGGTTCATTTCCTGTTGTTCTTCTACAGAAAGTGTCCGGGAGCAATCCTCGGTATATTCCGGTGAAACCGGGTAAGGCTGCCAATCTTCATAGATAGACTGAGTTCCTGATTTGTGACAAAGTAAACGGGAGAATTGTTCAAAATACCCGTAGATTGGAGTAGTGAATCCATTGGTTCCACCAACTCCTTCAATCACCGAAACATTGGCGGAATCGGATGAATTTGTACCAAGAGCCCAGCGTTTGTAGTAATTCCCATCAATAAGCTGCACTGAATCCTGCCCCATCACCAGGAGATTCGGGTAATACTGGTTCGTAACTGTTTCCGGGTAGGGCTGACCAACAACTAAACTTCCGAAATCGTAAAGCAGTTCATCTGTTTGATTCGTGGAATTCCAAATAAATACTTTTTTTTGCAGGATATCTTGACGGAAGTAACCGGTTGGATAACCAACAGGACCTCCTCCTTCCGTATAATTTTGTTGAGAACCCCAACCATCAACCCATTTATAAATGCCATGACTGCCAAATTGAATGTAAGTCTGACCATTTATGACCGTATCTCCTAAAGTATAAACAGCTGAAATAGTAGTTTCATATTCATGAGAACCTCCGGTAAATAATTCCGTCTGAATCCAAACAGCATCTGTTTCAGGAATCGGGCGGTAGACCATTTGCCCCCAGGTGCTTGTAAGACAAAGTAATGCGGCTGGTAAAAGGGTGCTTTTCATAACAATGTGAGTTGGATTCATTGTACTGATCCGCTTGTCTTTAAAAGGTTGGATTTACCAAAAGATAATTGTTGAAAATCCTGTTGACAAGAAATTAATCGTTTACTATCTAAAATATCAACTACTCACTTCTTTTGCCTACCTTTCCACTCGTAATGAATGTTGATTTTTCATACCAATCGGCTCGCATGGAGTTGCTTTTCAGGACCCTGAAATGGATGCTTGATTCACAACAGATTGGAATTACGATCGACGAATTGGCAAAACAGGTCGAACTGGGAGAATGGGAAACGCAGCACCTGTTCCAGGAGTATCTCGGAAAAGACCCCATTCGTTTTGTGCAGGATGGGTTCTCGCCTTCTTTGGCACAAGTTCACAAAGAGCAGGCACAGCTGTCCATTTTTGATTCTTTTGACGAGCACGAAGATTTGTCTGTCCGGATAGATTTGGATATTCAGATCGTGGAGGAGTCTCCGGCAGAAGTTTACTATTCCATCTTTCCCTATTTTCTGGGTAATGTCTTTATTGCAAGTCATGAATCAGGGATTTGCCAGCTCACTTTTGAAGATACGGAAGTGGGTTCGATCCGTTTAAGAAGATCTTTCCCGAAAAGTACCATCCGGGAAGAGCGAACGGAATTACAGGAACTTGCTTATGAGGCCTTGATGAGTTATTTTTCTCAGGCAGCGGATATTCCTGTGATTCCTGTTGCAGTGAAAGCAACACCATTTCAGGTTCAGGTTTGGAATCAGTTGCAGGAATTGCCAAAATCAGAATTGGCAACTTACGGAGAATTGGCGCAGAAATTGGGTGATCCGAATGCTTCTAGAGCAGTTGGAACAGCTGTGGGTGCAAACCCGATTGCACTGCTGATTCCTTGCCACCGGGTGATCAATAATACCGGGAAAATTGGAAACTTTCGATGGGGAAGCTGGCGTAAACGATTGTTGTTGGCAATAGAAAAATAGAATGATGAATTTAGACGAATTGATCCAAACTCCATGCATTGGAGAATCGGAACGGAAGACGTTTTCCAATTTTTCAGATGCGAAAAAATGGATCGATCAGCTTTGAACGTGTAACAAAAGAAGATAAGAATCGTTTTTCTTTTTAAAACCAGACTTATGAAGTTAAACCTACTTTTCTCCCTGTTATTTTGTTCCGTTTTACCCGGATTTGCACAAAACAACCCGCAAAAAGATTCCATTAGTGCTTCGTTTGCCTATAATCAGGCTGAAATCCTGGATCCGGAAAGTTTGCTGAAATACCTGGATAAAATCGACCCTTCATCGCTGACAGTCATAAAAGTAATCGGTTACACGGATTCTACCGGAACTTTGGAAAGGAATAAAGAGCTGGCTGCCGATAGAATTCGATCTGTAGAATCGGTGTTGAAAAGTTCGGGTTTAAGCAGGGTAAAAGTGGAAACCGTAAATGCGAACGAACTTGCGGGTTCCAGGATCGTTCCGGATGAGTTGAACCGAAGAGTGGATATTTTAATTTACTCTGAAAATACCGGTTCCTCCAAGTCAAAGCTGGTTTTCGAACTGAATAAAGTAGTCAATCTGAATATCAATTTTGTTGGTGGACAAGATGTATTTCGGGAAGAATCTTATCAAAGGCTGGACCAATTGCTTGAAATACTTACCGGGGATTCTACCTTAAATGTGAAGCTTCACGGACACGTATGTTGCGCTGCGGATTATGAATTATCCGTTAAGCGCGCAAATGCGGTAGTTAATTTTCTGAAAAGGAATGGAATCTCTGCAAGTCGGATTACAGCGGAAGGATTTAGCAATACCAGGCTGCTTGTTCCGGATAATTCGCAAACGAATATGTCTATTAACAGAAGGGTTGAAGCGATTTTCTATCGGAAAGAATAGTTCCTTTTGCATCGGAAAATCATGCTAATTGAAATTCCTGCATTATCTTCGCAGCGATGACTTTCAAGAAACGACTTCCAGGCCTTGTAAAAGGCGCTTTTTTCGGGTTGAGACTACATGTTTTGTTTCACCCGTTCGCACATCTTTATATTTGGATCGGGAACATTTCCCGTCTTTCCAAATGGATTCGTCAACAGGATAATTTATTGATTAACGACTGCTACACGTCCAAATTTGAATACACGAAACGTTTCGAGTTGTACGAAGTAGTGATCAAAGATCAGCAATTGGATGAGGCAATTGATTACCTGGAATTCGGAGTGTCGAAAGGAACTTCGATGCAATGGTGGGTAAACCGTAACAAACACCCGGAGACCGTTTTTTATGGATTTGATACTTTCACCGGTTTGCCGGAAGATTGGGGGCCGTTCAAAAAAGGAGACATGTCGGCCAATAACGCCATCCCGGACTTTAACGACACGCGCTGTCAATTCTACCAGGGATTATTCCAGCAAACATTGGGTAAATTCTTAGCCGAAGGAAAACTAAGCAGTCGTAAAAAAGTAATCCACCTGGACGCAGATTTATATACTTCCACCTGGTTCGTGCTGGCTACTCTTTACCCGTACTTAAATAAAGGTGATATTTTATTCTTCGATGAGTTCAACTGCCCCACCCACGAATATTTGGCATTCGATGAGTTCTGTCGTTCATTCTACGTGGAGTACAAGACTCTCGGAGCAGTGAATAACTTCTACCAGGTAGCGGTAATGATCAAATAAGAGTATAAGTCATAAATGAGGGGTTGCAAAATATCCAAGCGGATTAAACTTATGGAGTTGATTAGTTCGAGTTAGTTCTTCTTAAGTTATCAAAGCAACAACTGCCATCATGCTCAAGTGGGTAGTTAGAAATAAACAAATTATTGATTTCGGTTGCTAATTGTTCGAAGGATTCTGAATCATTGAAAGCAATCTAGCTCAAATGGTAGGCGCGAACAAATACTGATTAAATTAAATGGTCTTATCGTCCATGGTATTAAGTTCATTAATCACAAAAACTTCCTATTTATTGATGATTTTTTAATCTGGTTTAATCAGCACGTAAAAAGGTTACGAACTGTGATATTACCTTTGTAGAAATTAATTATGTAACTAAAGAATTGTGCCTGAAAATCTACTTTGCAATAATGTAACGAGAGGATAAAAGAACCATTATACTGTTTGTAAAAAGAATACCCACTAAATGTCATACCTCTTAGTATGACTTTATTCACTGAATTAAAAATTCAGCAAAATATAATTTAAGATAAGGGAGAATGAGATACCTGTACTATCTCGTTGTTCTGCATTTCGATGGATTACAGGCTATCGGAAAGCGAAACTTTACATTGGTAGGGAGTGCCGAAAAATGCCGATGTGAAAGCTTATGAAATGTAGAGTAGGCAACATAACTAATATAATCTATTCATGAAAAAAAATCTAATTTTCATTCTTTTGGGGTGTAGTAGCTTTTTAGCAAAAGCACAAGTTGAGACACCACCTACTCCAAGGGCAGATTCCCCCTTAATCGTGTTGGCAAAAAATACAAGTAATGCCAACGTTGTTGATTTTAATTCAGTTACATGGAGTAATTATCCGAACACTACTGAATTTGACTTTAGTCGAATGACTCCACTAGCAAAACTTCAAGCCGGAATTTCATTATCTTGGAATACACTTGAAGAAATTCCAGTATCTATTATTGATATTGACGGTGAAACAGTCACCCTTGAAGGGAAAACAACTCCAATTTCGGTAAAAGACCAAAAAATTGTTTTAGGACATAATACCTATCAGACAAAAAGGATTGAGTTTAAAGAAGAGTATCAGTTAATCTATAATGGAACTGCTATTGCTTCTTATACAAACACCTATTATTCTTACTTTGATAGAGATGTTTTGATATTTGAAGTATTTACAAAACAGCAGACTTTTGAAGATGATTTAGGATTGGGTCAATTCTATAATGGGATTTCGTATAATATTGAAGATGATCATCAAAACAATACTATTCATTTGATTCTGAATCCTAACCCATCCAGTAATCAAACTCAAATTCAGGCAAACTTTGATTTATGGAATGATGGATACACCGTTGTAAGTATTTCCAATCAATTATCCACATTTAATCGAGTAGTTTATTCAGGAAATTTGTTACACGGCGCAAATAGTGTTACCGTGCCGATCAAAGATTTTCCTGCAGGAAATTACATTGTAAGTGTCCTCTTTCAGGGTCAATTCTTTTCAACAAACCTAATCATTCAATAAATATGAAAAATTTATATCTAATAATGCTTTTACTTCTCACAGTTTCAGAATTGAAAGCACAATGTCCCAATGGAAATGCTGAAAATAATAATTTTGGCAATTGGGTTACTTACACTTCTATCGCCGAGAATCCACAAAATTTGAATGGATTCAGCCCTGCCTTTGATGCTAATCGTTTCGGGATTCAAAGTAGCACGTCTACCTATCCAATTACGCCTCCAATAATGGTTACTGGTGGAGTTGACCAGTATACCGGGATCCAAATTCCGAGTCAAGGAACGTATTGTTTTAATTTGAACGCAAATAGAACTGGAGGAAACGCTGCAATGATGAGATATTCCTTTACTGTAACATCCCAGAATAAAAATTTCAAGCTTCGCTATGCAATCGTTCTTCAGGATGGTTCACATGGTATTGGAGACAATCCAGCCGGTTCTTTTTATATGTGCAGAGGCAATACACATATGCCGGTATTCAATAGTTCTCTTTTATATCATACAACGAAGAAATCTTTTAAAGTCGATTTAACAGATCCCTTTTATAAACGTTCACCTGTTCAGGCAGATGTTATTTACAAAGACTGGGAATGTATTGAATACGATTTGTCTGCTTACGTTGGTCAAACAGTATCTTTCATTGCAATTGCCAAAGATTGTACGCAAGGAGGGCACTTCGGATACATGTATATTGACGGTTTATGCGATGCCTGGCCTGCTATTGCCCAAGGAACATTGAACGGTTCGTCATTTTGTTTGGAACAATCAATTACTTTAAATGCGTCTGCATCAGAAGGTGAAGACAGTTATTTTGTGGAAGTTGCTGAAGTTGATGCCAATGGAAATTATCTTCCCAGCGGAAGCGGTGCTATGGTTGTTAGTAGTTGGTTTCCGGCAGAGCAAGCCCCTTCAAACTTCAATGTGACCAACTTTTTAAATTCGAAAGGCGCTAAATTAAAATGTGGAAAAAAATACAAAGTCAAGATTGCGGTTACAAATCATTGCGCGCCTTGGAATGAGAAAAGTATGTGGTTTGATATTGTTTGTCCGCCAGTAAATGCCGGACCCGATATTACTCAATGTTGTTCCGGAGAAGTTATTCCGACAGATGGATACCAAATAGGATCTAATCCACTTGCAGGACATACTTACAGCTGGACCTCTGTTCCTGCGGGTTTCAATAGTACATCTGCACAACCCACAGTAAATCCCTCTAATACAACTGCATATTTGGTTTCAATGACACAGCCAAATGGATGTGTTGGAAGAGATACAGTTGTTGTAAGATTCTTACCGCCAAGTTATACTTTGTCTTTAACATCAAAGTATAACCTTTGTGACTACCAACCACTTGTAACGGCTCATTTATTGTATAATGGTTGTCCTGCTTTAGATCAACAGTTTTTGAATCAGTTTGGTTATCCGGATGACTCATTTATTCAATGGTATTTTAAAATTCCTGGTGGGACGAATCAATTGATTGGATTTGGTGGGAGCATTAAAGCACCAAATTTAGATGGGACTTTAACGGCTACAATTTCCAGTCAATGTGCCACCACCCCTGTTTCTGCTTCTATTGCGACACATTACAGACCAGGTGGTCATGAGTTTATTCAGCCGAACTCTTTTACTCCTAGTATAAGCCAGAATACTAAATTCAGAATCTTAGAATTTGGTCCAAGTGCCCCTCCAAATATTGGCGATGAGCCAGCTTATGGGATTGAAGATTTTATTTTAAGAATTTATAATCGTTGGGGAGAAAACTTTAAAACAATTACTAAAGCTGATGTAGGAAGACAACCTCATGAAAATGTTCGCCAAGGAGATATTTCTTGGGATGGAACAGATAATAATGGATTGGTTCAGTTTGGAACATATGTCTATACTTTAGAAGTCAAATATTGTGGTAACAGTAATTTCCAACGTGTGCAACTTACTAATTCAGAAAGCAATCCGTGTGTCAGAAAAATATTTGGCTTTTGTGTCGAGAGAATTAGTGGATGGGCTTCATGGGTAAATGTACTATATTAGCAGGTTATCCGTTATTAAAGAGAAAGAAATCACTATGAGAATTTTTTTAACAGCATTTGTTTTGATTGTTAGCAGTTCTTATTTGTTTTGTCAAAAAGAAGCAGCGAATTGGGTTTTAAATCCCAATTCGCTGCTGAATTTCAATAATATACCATCTACTTATAATTACACGCCTGCTTTGCATTTTACAACAGTAGAATCTTCCTCGAGTATTTCCGATGCAAATGGGAATTTACTTTTCTATTCGGAAGGTGATACTGTTAGAGGAGCAGACGGAAGCGTGTTGCCCAATGGAGATGATGTTTCGTTTGTTTCGGCATCCAGTATAAAAAGTACCACGCAAGGATCACTTTTTATAAAGAAACCCAATTCGACCAATTTATATTATTTGTTTTCTCTTGGATTTTACAATGATTATCAGTTTGACAGGACTCTCTTCAGTTATTCAATTATCGATAAAAATTTAAATGGAGGCATTGGAGAAGTGGTATCCAGATACAATCAACTTTGTCAGGATACACTTGCAGAAAAAATGACTGCTACCCAACATTGTAATGGGCGGGATTTTTGGATTGTGGTTGTAAAATGTATTGCAACCAAATTGCAAGATGGTATTCCGACTGAGTATTTGACAGAATTTCAGAGTTATTTATTGACGGAGAATGGTGTTCAAAGTTCTCCTGTAAAATCGGTATTAAAAACACGTTGTGTTAGATTTGGACAAATGAAGTTCAACAATAAAGGAGATGAACTCGCCTTTGCACATGCAGGTTATCTAACATTGCTTGCTTTCGACAAATCTTCAGGAACCGTTTCATTAAAAGCGGAACGGGCAATACCATTAAAAAGCGGTTATGGAATAGAATATTCTCCTAATGATTCCATTATTTATATCAATCAATCACAATATCACATTGCTTCCAATACTTTAACACAATTAAATGATCCTGATTACACAGCACAACTTCAAAGAGGACTGGATGATAAAATTTATTCCATAAGACTAACTGATCAGGGAGGAGGTTTTTATACCACACTCCCCCCTTATGCCTGGTCTCAATATAATTGGGCTGAGGCTTATATGCTTGGAGTTCCGGATAACACCAACGATTTAGTTGCCATTCAAAGTCCGAATTCAATGGGTTCATCTTGCTTATATACTCCCAATTATTTGGTAGCGAATGTTCAAACACCTTCATTGAGCATTGCCTTACCCAACTTCCCCTCATTTTATTTCAATCACCCTGTAAGCGAGTTCAATTATACCGGAACCTGTGTTGGAGAATCGTTTCAATTTTCACTTGCAAATAGCAGTTTAGTTCCTGACTCAGTCCATTGGATTTTTCACGACACGGGATATGAAGTCACTTCAGTTAACTCATCTTATACATTTCCGAGTTCAGGAGACTGGCAAGTTACCTGCACCGTTTACATAAATGGTATTGCAACAAGTAGCACACAGTGCGTCAATGTGTGTGGTGTAAACAGCATCACATTGCCCGAAAAAGTAAATGTATGTGATTCACCAGTTCCATTTGAAGTGAATGCTTTAAACACTTGTACATCTGACTATTTATGGAGTACAGGAGACACAATTGCTGCCATTACTATTGAAGACGAAGGAATATATACTTTGCAAACAACAAGTGTGTGTGGTGTCAACAACTATTCAATTGAAGTCTTTAAAGGAGATGATTGCACTGTTCTCACGGAGATTCCTAACATAATTACAATCAACAATGACCAAACAAACGATTTGTTTAGCATAAAGGTGAAAAATGCCAAGTCTTTCACCTATTCTATAATCAATCGTTGGGGAAACCTCATGTATAGAGGTGAAATTACTGTTCAACAATCATCGATCTTTAATTGGAGCACTTTCAATTTGTGGGATGGAAAGACAGGTAATGGAGATGAAATAACGAACGGTACTTACTTTTATGTAATTGAATTCGTCTTGTTCAACGATTCCAAATTCACAAAAAATGGTTTTGTTGAAGTTATCAAATAGATATATTCATATTTTAACTGTTCGTATGGTTTCTGTGGAATATTACGTTGAATATGCTTTATTACTATCAACAGAAATTACAAAAACGCTTGAAGTTAAAAACTTCTTGAAAGTAAAATTTTGAATCATTTTTGCTCGAGTTTAGTTCGCTCTCCTCAAAAGAAAGCATGGCATAATTTTCTGCGGACCTCAGCGGGAAATACAACCAGGATTTACCTTAGTTTTCCACGTAAACCCGGTGCATCCGTCTCGACAACCCCGTCATCACCTCATACGGAATCGTGTCCATTGCTTTCGCAAAAACGTCCATGGGTTGATTTATGCCAATGATCTCCACCGTGTCGTTGACTTTAGCAGACACAGAAGTAACATCCACCATGATCATGTCCATGCAAACACGTCCCACAACCGGACATTTGATTCCATGAATGTAAACACACCCTTTCCCATTGCTTAAACTGCGTCTGAACCCATCTGCATAGCCAACAGGAACAATTGCAATGGTCATATCTTCCGGTGCTTCGAATGAAATTCCATAACCGATGAAATCTCCTTTCGGAACAGCTTTGATCTGCGAGATAGAACTGTACCAGGAAACACTTGCTTCCAGCGAAGTTTTTAAGTCCTGATTCTCGGTATAACCATACATGGAAATTCCCAAACGGATCATGTCGTAGCATTGTTCCGTATAACGCAGTGAACCTTCCGAATTCAGAATGTGGGCAAGGAATGTATCCGAATTGTTTTCACGGAAATAAGAAACGATCTCATCGAAGGAAGCCAGCTGTTTTTGTGTAAACGAACTGTGATTCGGGTTGTCAGCGTCTGCTAAGTGCGAATAAACTCCCTGAATGCGAACTTCCGGTTGAGAATTGATGACCGCCAAAACACGTTCTTTATCAGCCGGAGAAAACCCTAAGCGGTGCATCCCGGTATCAAATTTCAAATGAATGGGATAAGCAGAAATATTCCGGTGGATCAGTGCCGTTATGAATTCATCCAATTGTTCGAAGGAATAAATGGCAGGTTCTAATTGGTGGGCAATAATCAGATCGCTGTGTTCCGGATCCGGGTTCATAACTACAATAGATGAAGTAATTCCCGCTTTACGCAATTCCACGCCTTCATCAGCAAATGCAACACTAAAATTGGTAATTCCGGAATGCTGTAAATAAGGAGCAACCTTTTCTGCACCCGAGCCATAGGAAGAAGCTTTTACCATGGCTAAAATTTTCACTTCTTTCGGTAAACGGGATTGATAGAATGCTACATTGTGTTTGACCGCACTTAAATTGATTTCTACAATCGTGCGGTGTTTCAATGCTTTTCCTCTTGCCACTTCGTATTCGAAAGCACGATCTCTGTGTGCCTTAACCAAAACCACAGAATCTTTGAAGTTTTCCCAGGGAATGGATTTCCCTTCGGGAATGAAATGAAACTCATCCGGGTTAAAAGAGCGGATCAGTTGTTCGATCTCCAGTCTTTCATGTTGATGTTTTTCGGATAAACCGATTACCACCATGCGTTTTTTTCCGGGAGCCAATTGTCTTTGGTAGATCAATGCTTCGCTCAAAGCATCCAGATCCAGGTTATAAGTATCGTTGATAATGGTATTCCCATTGATCCCTTCAAAAACTTCCATGCGAAGAGCAAGTGTAGGGAGAGAATCCATGCGTTCTTTAATTTCCAGCGGATCTAACTGAAGATAAGTCAGGAAGGTTTTCAATACACCAAGCATTCCGTTAAACCCGGAAGGAAATCGATGGTTTTCATAATTGGAACAAACCTGGAAGTTTGCTGGTAAGCGATTTTCCAGGTTTGCAAAGGTGTTTGGAATAAATGCCAATCTACAATCGCGGAACAGCACCCATTTCTCCAGCAAATGTTCTTCGTTATTCGCAAAGTTTTCCCGGTGAGCTTGCCCAAAAGCAGTAAAAATTCCATAATCCGGCTGGATCATATCCTGCAGGATTTTCATCTCCCCGGGTTTTGAAATACCTGCCTCAATAAAAGCAATTGAAGCGCTTTCATGCATTTCCAAAAGAGAAAGGGCAACACCCAATTGTGAGTTGAAACTCTTAGGACTTCGAACAACTTTGAATTTATCTGAAATGCAGTGGAAGATCCATTCTTTGAAAGTTGTTTTTCCGGTACTTCCGGTGATGGCAACAACGGGATATGTAAATTGCCTGCGGTGGTATTTTGCCAGTTTTTGCAAAGCCTTCAGCACATCATCCACTTTGAAATAAACAGCATCAGTTTGAATTGTGACAGAAGCGCTTTTCGCAATTACAAAAAATCGTACTCCCTGTTGGTAAGCGTCTTCAATAAACTCATTTCCAGAGCGGGAATGACCGGAAAGCGCAAAGAAAAGTGCTCTTTTGGCTTGTTGAATTTTGCGGGAATCAAAGTAAACATGCCCAATCGAGTCCGGGCTGGAACCAACGACTTCCGCTTCAAAAATTTCCGCACACGCCTCAATGGAATAATGTAATCTCAATGCTCAATTTTATTGTAACAACTGCGGCAAAGCGGTTCGTATTTCTCAACTGCTCCAACCAATACCTGCCCTTCGTCTTTGGTAGTTCGGTGCGAGTACTGTGCTAAGTTACCACATGAAACGCAAATTGCATGTACTTTGGTAACATATTCTGCCATGCAAAGCAGTGATGGCATCGGCCCGAATGGTTTTCCCAGATAATCCATATCTAATCCGGCAATAATGACACGAACTCCGTGTTTCGCCAAATCAGCGCAAACAGTTACCAACCCGGGGTCGAAAAACTGAGCTTCGTCAATAGCTACAATGCGTTCTTTTTTCCAATGTTTGAGAATTTCTGCCGAACTGCTTACCGGGATTGCCACCAGGGAAGAACCTTTGTGGCTAACCACCTGTTCTTCGTGATAACGATTATCAATGGCAGGTTTGAAAAGCAGCAGTTTTTGTTGTGCAAATTCCACGCGTTTCAAACGACGGATCAGTTCTTCGGTTTTTCCGGAAAACATCGACCCGCAGATCACTTCGATCCAGCCGTTTTGTCTTGCCTCAGAAGGAATTTGTTCTAAAAACATCATTTTTCAAGGTTATCAACAATCCAATATAAACAACTATTCGCTTTTGAAACAAAATGCGATTCCCTGAATTGTAATTTTATACTGCAAAAATTGTCATTTCTTCTGATTGATTTCGGATGAGGTTTACAAGTTTTGACAAATGTTGAAAAATTTCGAAATACAGGAAATATGGAAATGCACACATTGATCGAAGAAATTACAGCTTTATGGGCAAAGATAAAGTCGGGGGAAGCTGCTCTTGATGAATTGGAAGCTTTTACGGCTGCAACCGGCCAACTGAATGAGCGCGCAATTATTTTGCGTTACAAAGCCATTGAAGCGAAAGTTTATGGGACACCTGCTCCTGAAGTTATCTCAGAATCACCTGCTTTGACGGTGGAAGAGATTGCTCCGATCATTGAAGCTCAGGAAGAACCGTCTTTTGACTTATTCGGAATAGATAATGAATTAGAAGAAGAACCGCTTCCAACAAATGAGGTGGTATCTGAAGTTGAAGAAGAGGATGAGGAAATTCCTTTTGAAATGGTGGAAGAGCATGCAGATCCAATAATCGAGGAAGAACCAATTGCCGCGTTTGTTGAACCCGTTCAGGAAATGGAAGAGGTAAAAGAAGTTCAGACTCCCGAACCGGCTTTTGCAGCTCCGATCGAAAATACACAAGGTTTGCACCCGATCTACGGAAAATTAAACTCCAATGATGGAACTCTGGCAGCGCGATTGATGTCGGTTCGCCTGGAAACCTTGAAAGGGGCTTTTGGATTTAACGAGCGTTTACAGATCATCCAGGAGTTGTTCAACGGGTCGAATGATGAATTCAATCACCTGATCGACCAATTGGAAAGCATTCCTTCAAAAGAAGAGGCAAGGTCTTTGGTAAGCAGTTATGCAAATAAGTATCATTGGGACGTGGAAAGTCAATTAGCGATTGAACTCGTTCAAAAAGTAGAACGCAAGTATGCATAAATTCGGATTTCTTCTCGTTTTCCTCCCGTTGCTGGGTTTTGGTCAGGTAGAACAAGGTCGCAAGACTGTTGAAAAATTATGTTCACCGGCTTTTCACGGACGTGGATATGTAAACGGGGGAGATTCCATCGCCGCAAGTTTCATTGCCGGTGAGTTTGAAAAAATGGGGTGTAAGTTCTTTAACAATTCTCCTTTTCAGTCTTTTGAATTTAAAGTCAACCGATTTGCCCATAATATGTTCGTTTCCGTCAATGGAAAAGAGCTTGTTCCGGGAAAAGAATTTGTAGTAGATCCTTCCTGTCCGATGGTTTACAAAGATAGTTTGAAGATTTACCGCGTAAAAACAGAAGATCTTTTCAACCCGAAAAACTTAAAGAACAAAATCAGTCAGGGATCAGGCTCGAAAGGCGGTGTGGGTTTTGCTTTTCAGTTTGGTTTGTGGAAAGGCGATACGCTTAAACAAGCACAAGAGGTAGCAAAAGGATTGGAATCGGCTGTGCCGGTTATTGAGATACTGGATACCAAATTCACATGGAGTGTGAGCCAGGAACAAAGTCGTTTGCCGCTAATCCAGGTGCAGGCTTCCGCGATGGACCTTTCTGTTGATGAATGGTATTTCAAACTGAAAATCGATGCAAAACTGATCAATCATACTGCAAGAAATGTGATTGCGTATGTTCCGGCCAAAAAGAAATCGAAGAATTATTTTGTGTTCTCCGCTCATTACGATCATCTTGGTCAAATGGGTCCCGATGCGTATTTCCCGGGTGGAAATGACAATGCATCCGGTACGGCACTTTTGTTGGAAATGGCACGTTACTACGTAAGCAATCCGGGAGAAGTAAATATTGTTTTCCTGGCATTTGCCGGCGAAGAAGTTGGTTTGCTGGGAAGTCGGTATTACACGGAAAACCCGATTTTTCCACTAAAAGAGATCCAATTCCTATTCAACCTGGATATTATGGGAAGCGGGGAAGAAGGAGTAACTGTTGTCAATGCAACGCTATTTCCGGAACAGTTTGGAATGCTGAAATCCATCAACGATAAGCAGCAGCTACTTCCAAAAATTGCTTCAAGAGGCGAGGCAGCAAACTCGGATCATTATTTCTTCACCAAGAAAGGAGTTCCAGCGTTCTTCATGTACACCATGGGCCCAAACAAGCATTACCACGATGTATACGATACCTATGAAGAATTAAGCTTCAATAAGTTCAATATGATTTACCAGCTTTTGATCGATTTCGAAAAAGTCGTTTGCTGGAAGAGGTAATTTTCCATATCCTGTCAGCTCAAAATAATTTTTAAGGGATATCAACTCACTTCCAACAAGTACTTAAAAACAACCTTTTCAGGTATTTCAATCCAACATTTCGGGAGCTACTTTTGCTTTATCAGAATATCAGTTGTTCTGGTATTCAAAACAACCCATTACTTCCGGAAGGAGTTGTTTCATAATAGGTTAGTTTTAGGTAAGTTAGTTTTCGTTTCCTTCCGAAGTTGCTGCTACGCAATATACTACCCATAGTGGTTAGATAAGTAATGAGACAAGGAACTACATCTCCTCGTCTCATTGCTTTTTTGTATAAAGAGTTGGGAAACAAGCAAGCATTTAAATTTTCCCAAGAAATACCTCAACAGGTGTAATCGCTTCCTCACCAATTTCTTCGGGTGAATTATGTCCGCTGTAATCAAACTTTTCAACAGTGTTCTCCGGAAATGTTGTTTTCCAATTTTCAAGAAAATATTCGGGAAAAGCTTTGTCTTTCAATCCCCACAAAAACAAGGAGGGAATCTGATTCAGTACGCTTCGTTTTTCCCACAGATCCGAAAGCCACTTGTCCTCGCTCAAAAAGGATTTGGGGAAGATCCAGGTTCCTTTCCGGGTTTGAGGTTTTGGAAATGGTTTCATGTACTGTTCGTGAATTGATTTGGAGAAGCGTTTTTTGTCGCCAACGTCGGCTTTCAATAATACTTTTGGAAAGAAATTGAAGTATTTGCATAAGTTTCTCCCCAGAGCTGAACCCATAAATTGACTGAACAGCTTCAATGTCTTATTTTCCTTCACAGACCAAAACCAACCGTTAAAAGCCACAATCCCTTTCACGTTTGCCGGATAGCGTTCCGCATAACTGATACTTATCGGGCAGCCCCAGTCATGCATAAAAATAATGACATCTTTCAGATCCAATTCCCGTATGAACCATTCCAGATTTTCAGCATGAAATTGCGGCAAGTACGATAGTTCAAATGGCTTGTCCGACAAACCGAAACCAAGATGGTCAAGAGCAATGCACCTGTATTTTTTACTTAAATGCTGAATGAGTTTTCGATATCCGAAAGACCAATTTGGGTTTCCGTGAACAAACAAAAGTACTTGTCCGGTTCCTTCATCCAGGTAATGAATTTTGCCGTGTTTGGATTGAATGAATTTAGATTGGAATGGATATTCGGTTCGATCAACCCAGGAATCTGATCTTTGCATTTTTTTCATGATCAGTTAGCTTTATAGGCGATTGCGAACGCTTTGGCAAATTCATCAAACCGGATTTTCCCAAGTAATTCCGTTCTTTCATTCAGGTAGGTTTCAAGCAATGTTCCATTTCGCAATGCAATTCCCATATCAATAATGTAGGTAGTTGCCATTTGTTCTGTCATTCCTTGTTGCAAAAGATTTTGAAATAGTTCATTGTCCGGAAATTGCACCCATTTCAAGTCCGTTTTACCAATTGCATTCCCTATTTTTTCGGCAATTTCTTTTCCGGTTATTTCATCGCTTACCACATACTTATAGGGCTTTTCTCCAAACTTTTTATGTTGGATTGCATCGAAAGCGACCTCGGCAATATCAAGCGGGTGAGACAGCGCTAACAAGGTGTTCTCATCAAAGTTGTTTCCGATTATATTTTGATGCTTGATCAACTCTATCGCACCATAAAAATTGGAAAAGAACATTCCGGGACGTAGGTGTAACACTGTCGTGCCAATGATGGAATTGTATAAGTTTTCAATGTAAAAATTAGCTTCCGACGGGCCAGGGCCTTTAGGTAAGTGCGCCCCGATTCCACTTAGGTTGACAACCAACGGAATTTTATTGACTTCAATAGCCTTAGCATAAGTGTCACCTACTTTTTTTATCAGTTCAGTTGTTCCATAACTTGGAGGCACCATCGTGTAAACCGCGTCTGAGTCTCGAAATGCGTGGATTACAAACTCCGGATCATCTACTTTTCCGACCAAAGGGATTGCCCTAAGCCGCTCAATCTCTTTTATCCTCTCAATATTGGAGGTTATTACTTTTACTTCATGTCCGTTTGATACTAATTTTTCAATAAGGATACGGCTTATGTTTCCCAAAGATCCTGTTACTGTTACTTTCATTTTAGTTGTTTTAATTTTTTGTAAAACTATATTTATACTTACTTTTATACAAGTACATACCTTATAGTAAGTATAGAATGACAGCTATAAAAGAAACTTCTGTAATACAGGAAAATAAAAGCAATGCCTTTGCAGTTTGCCCCGTAACATTTGTAATGGAAAAGATTGGGGGTTATTGGAAGCCAATAATCTTGTTTAATTTATTGATAGGAACAAAGCGATATAGCGAATTAAAAAAATCGATTCCTGCCATCACTGAAAAAATGTTGATACAGCATTTAAAACAACTGGAATCGGATGGACTCATAATCAGAAAATCGAAACCCGTTATTCCACCCCACGTAACTTATGAGCTTTCCAGACAAGGAAAGGCATTAAGGCCGGTATTGCTTGCAATGGCAGAATGGGCGGTGATTCATGGTGGTAAGCAATCCGAACAGTTTCAAAAACAAATGGCAGACTTTCCGAAGGAATGAAATCAAAGACACTTCTCCGTCTCCTTGCTTTTTTATTTCGCTCCAATTTTGCCTATATTCACTCGCAACTAGTTATTAAGAATATGCGATTAATCCTGATCATTGGTTTTTTAATGGGCTCAAAAGCACTCTTTTCTCAGGCATACAAAGGCACAGAGAAGATTCACAAACCCATTCAGACAAAAGCGGCGGCTTGTGCTCCGGCAAATAAAACTACTTACCTGGAATACAATAATGTGCGTGCAATGGTGCATACTGCCGGAAATTTATGGCAGGTCCCGGGTCAAAATTTCTCGCAATATGAAATTCCTAAGAACTCAAAAATCATGTGTTTTTTCACTTCCGCACTTTGGCTGGGTGGAACAGATGTGAACGGACAATTGAAATTAGCTGCGCTGCGCTATCGGCAAGGACAGGATTATTGGACAGGCCCGCTTACAAATAATACTGCTGAAATTGATCCGAGCGAATGCATGAAATACGACAATCATTTTACTTCCAGTAAAGATTTGGTGAAACAATTTGATGCCTGGTACAATGCCGGAGTATTGGACCAGCAAAACGGTACTAGTCTGCAAACAGCTAATTTCCCGAACTACCAGGTTCCGGCTTTTATCAAAACATGGCCGGCTCACGGAGATGTAACCAAAGGACAGGATTATCATTTGGCGCCTTTCTTTGACCGGGATAACGACGGAGAATATGAATGGGAAGAAGGCGATTATCCCTGGTTTGATATCAACGGGACTAAGGACTGTAAAACCGACCGCCGGGTTTCTCTTTACGGAGATTTCAACATGTGGTGGGTCATGAATGACAAAGGGAATATCCACACCGAATCCGGTGGGGAGCCAATTGGAATGGAAATACGTGCGCAGGCTTTTGCTTTTGCTACCAATGATGAGGTGAATAACATGACCTTCTACAATTATGAATTAATCAATCGAGGAACTCAGACCTTGTACGATACCTATTTCGGAGTTTTTGTGGATGGAGCTTTGGGTGATCCCTTCGATGATTACGTAGGTTGTGATGTAAGTCGCGGATTGGGATATTTTTACAACGGAGATGGTGTTGACGGAGACAATCAGGGATTTTATGGTTATGGTACAAATCCTCCTGCTGCCGGAGTCGACTTCTTCGAAGGACCTTACCAGGACAATGATTCAATAGATAATGCCTTTGGAATTGGAGCGGGAGAAGCCCTGAACGGAATCGGTTACGGAGATGGAATAGTGGATAATGAGCGGTACGGAATGAGACGCTTTTTGTACTACATCAATTCAGGTGGTGGTGCGAACCCAAATCAGACAGATCCTACGAATGCCGCCGATTATTACAATTTCCTGAGAGGCAGGTGGAAAGACAATACTCCTTTCTATTACGGTGGAAACGGCCATATCTCAGATCCAACAGTCAATCCAAATGTAACTTGTGATTTCATGTTCCCGGATGATACCGATCCCCTGGGATGGGGAACGGATGGAATTCCACAACCTGTCTGGACAGAACAAACAGCAAATAATTTACCGTATGATCGTCGTTTTTTACAATCTGCCGGGCCATTTGTATTGAAACCGGGTGCTGTAAATAATATTACCGTCGGAATGGTTTGGGCAAGAGCTAACGGGGGAACTCCCTTTGAATCTGTCCGCTCCCTGCGTTTGGCCGACGATAAGGCGCAAGCCCTTTTTGAAAATTGTTTCCGTGTTCTGGAAGGACCTCATGCTCCTGAACTTACCGGACAGGAATTAAAGAATGAAGTAATCCTCTATTTGACTAACGGTCCGGCATCCAACAATAAGAAAGAAGATTATGTGGAATTTGATCCTTTCATAGTAAGTGCTGATCCGAATGTAGATAAGAATTACCGTTTCCAGGGGTATATGATTTACCAGTTGAATAAATCGAATGTCAGTGTTTCTGACCTGGAAGATCCTACAAAGGCTCGTTTGGTGGCCCAGGTAGATAAAAAAGACGGAATCAAGCGTTTGGTTAATTTCGAATTTGACGAGAACCTTCAGGCTTCATTTCCTGTGGAAAAAGTAAAAGGTGCAGACGAAGGAATCAAACATACGTTCCGTGTAACAGAAGATTTGTTTTCAAAAGGAGATCGTCGTTTGGTGAATTTCAAGCGCTACTATTTCATGGCGATTTCATACGCCTACAACAATTACAAAAGCTATGATCCTACAGATGCAGGTGCTTTGGACGGACAAAAGAAACCTTTCCTGGGAAGTAGAAAAGCAGCGATCGGTGAAGTGAAAGTATTGGAGTTGATTCCGCACGATCCGGCTCCGGAAGCAATGGGTACAATGCATCTGGCTTCTTACGGTGTAACACCGCGTATTACACGTTTAGACGGAGTAGGAAACGGCGGAAGAGAATTGCAGTTGACAACAGCATCTGAGAATGCAATTGTAGCTGACGGAT